>CAYGJH010000007.1:47177-49552 GCA_964350385.1 uncultured Aquiluna sp.
GCTTCGGCGTTTTGCTGGATGCCGGCTACTGGCCGCAGGTAATCGCCTACATGCTGCTCTTTGCGCTTCTAAACACCAAGGCCGACTTTGAGGAGAGCCTGCTGCGCAAGAAATACCCTGCCTATGACAAATATGCCCTCAAGACCCCAAGGTTCTTTCCGAGGCTCGGTAGGTGAAGACGGAGCCCTACCCACTCGCGCTTAGAGGCCTACTACTAGTCTCGCTGGGCGCAATAGCAGTCTTAGGGGTTGGGCTCGTAGTTGGGGGAGCTGCCCAGCCGCTTCCGCTTGCCGACCCCGGTCCCATCGTGCGCTTTGGGCAGCCGCTCACAAAACTTATTCTCAATCTTTCTATGGCAACGGCTGTAGGGGCCCTAGTGCTGTCCTCATTTGCAGCAAATGACGCAGAGAGAGCGCGGCTTCAGCCCGTGGCAAGCTGGGCGGCCGCAATCTGGCTCTTTGCGGCTGCGGCCAACTTCGTATTCACTTACCTCTCGGCATCTGGTTCCGAGGTCTCCTACGGCTCCCAATTCAGCGAGGGGCTGTGGCTATTTGCTACGCAGATCGAATTGGGCACGCTGCTGGCTTTCAATCTCGGCTTCGCATTCGCATTGAGTCTTAGCACTATCGCCTTTGGCGGCAGGAGGATGACTGCCGTCAATGCTGCCATCGCAATTGCTGGGCTTTATCCACTTGCCGAGTCCGGTCACGCCTCCTCGGATGCTGGCCACGCACTTGCGGTGAACTCCTTGCTAATGCACCTGATAGGTATCAGCGTTTGGGTTGGTGGGCTGATTGCACTGTATGCAGTTTTTTCAGCAGGGAGCAAGCGGACCGAGATTCTGGTGAGCAGGTATTCCACACTTGCTCTGGTCTCGTTTATTGCCGTTGGGGCATCAGGGCTTACCTCTGGGTTCATCAGGCTCTACAGCCCTGAAGACATCTTCAGCCCTTACGGGCAGCTTTTGATTGGTAAGGCCGTTCTGTTGGTCTTGCTTGGCAGCTTCGGCGCCCGCTATCGCCTCCGGTCGGCTTCGAAGATTTCTGCCTCTGGATCTGGTTTTTGGAGGCTTGTGGCCGTTGAGCTGTTCATTATGGGGTCGGCAATTGGGCTTGGTACCGCTTTGGCCACAACCGCACTTCCCCAGAATCCAAATGAGTTTGTTCCGCCCACACCCGCCGAGCTACTAACCGGGGACCCGCTACCACCGGAGTTGACGACCAGTGCCTGGTTCACGGTTTGGGACATCGACATTCTTTGGCTATCGATTGCCCTTGGGGCTGTAGCACTCTATGTCTTCGGCGTGCTTCGACTGAGAGCACGCGGTGATAGCTGGCCAGTTGGAAGGACAATTTCCTGGGTCGCGGGGATGTTGGTGCTGATCTATGTCACAAATGGAGCACCTAATGCCTATCAGGAGTTCATGTTTTCAACCCACATGGTCGGCCACATGATTCTTTCCATGATGGTCCCAGTGCTGTTGGTTCCAGGTGCTCCGGTGACTCTGCTTTCCAGGGCCCAGGCTGCTCGCAAAGACGGCTCTTGGGGCCTGAGAGAGTGGGTGCTTTGGGCTGTTCATACCCCTTATGCCTGGTTTATTTCGCACCCGCTTTTTGCCGGATTGAATTTCGCGCTTTCTCTGGTGATGTTCTACTACACCCCTCTGTTTAGGTGGTCAACGGAGGAGCACCTTGGTCACCAGTGGATGCTTGTCCACTTCCTGATTACCGGCTACCTCTTCGTTCAGGCCCTAATAGGCGTTGATCCTCAGCCGCATCGACCCGGCTATCCGCTGAAGCTGATACTGCTGATCGGAACCATGGCTTTTCATGCGTTCTTTGGGCTCAGCCTCATGAATGAGAAAAGCCTGTTGCTAGCTGACTGGTTTGGCTCAATGGGTCGGACCTGGGGCGATGACCCGCTCACAGATCAGGCAATTGGCGGGGCATTTGCCTGGGGGGTTGGCGAGATACCCACGATTGTCATCACGACAATCGTGGTCTGGCAGTGGTCGCGCTCCGACGATAGAGAGCGCAGGCGACTGGATCGCGCCTCTGACCGAAGTGGCAACAAGGATCTCCAGGACTACAACGCCATGCTTGAGAGCCTGAGCAAAACAAGGGACTCCAGGTGATCATTGAGCTGAGCGATGAGCAGCGCGCACTCTTTGAATACATCGAGCAGTCGGAATCGCACGTTTTTGTTACCGGTCGTGCCGGGACGGGAAAATCAACCCTTCTGAGTTACCTAACCGCAAACAGCGAGAAGAGCTTTGCGGTCTGTGCTCCGACGGGTGTAGCGGCACTCAATGTTGCCGGGGTCACCATTCACTCTCTTTTCACCTTCCCATTTGGCATCCTGGGCGAGGTTGACAT
>CAYGJH010000008.1:0-48967 GCA_964350385.1 uncultured Aquiluna sp.
TTGAACCCGGAACCCACTGATTAAGAGTCAGTTGCTCTGCCAATTGAGCTAGAGGCGCATCAGCGCAAAAGCTTACCACCCATCGAGGGCGGCCTGCCAAGCAATTGGCAGGCACGCTTTTGGCGAAATCTCAGAAACAGAGCGTCTTGAAGAATTAGTCTTTTGGCATGTTGGATGATGCTCAGGCTCCGGGGAGCGCGCAGTTGCTGCCTGGCGGGAACGCGCCTGAACTTAGTCTCCGCAATCAGAATGGGGAGCTAATTTCAGGTGGGGAGCTTTTTGCCACTAACACAGTGCTCTACTTCTTCCCCTCAGCCGGGACCCCTGGCTGCACCAAAGAGGCTGCGGATTTCCAAGATCACGTTGCCGAGTTTGCGAGCCACGGCTATCAAATAGTTGGGGTTTCGCCAGACTCTGTTGAGCGCCTGAAGAGCTTTGAGGATTCCCACGAGCTCACATTCACGCTGCTATCTGATCCAGATCTGGTTGCCCACAAGGCCTTTGGCGCCTTTGGCGACAAAACTATCTTTGGCCGCCTCTATAGGGGTGTGCTGCGCTCGACGATTGTGATTGAGGCGGGTGGGAGCGTGAAAGAAGCTATGTATAACGTGAGGGCCACCGGTCATATCCCCAAGCTGTTGAAACTGATTAGTCAGTAGCGCCGTGAAAGAGGCTACGGATTCCGCCTCCAAATAACAGCACAAAGGCCAAGGCCGATGAGGCAAGCAGTGAAATACCAATCAGAGGCTCGGCAAACTCGCCTGAGAAGGATGCTGTTCCAATCGCGGCACCAAGTAGCTGCAACATCAGGGCGGGCGTGTGAGCCCAACGCCGAAGTTTCCACAGGCCGACCCCAACATTTGTTGACCAAATGGCAGCGCCCAGAATCAAGCCAATCAGGAACAGTGAGCTGGTGATGGAAGTCACTGAACCTGCCACAAAGGCCACGATTGCCTGAACTCCCAAGGCCCATAGCACTAGGGCTTGCATTGACACAATAGCTATCGCTATCAGCAAACGCAGTGGCCTCCCAGCAGATTGGGTATTGATTTCTCGGCCTCCCTGTGAAACGATTTTGGGGTTGTCAGTAGGACTTTACCTGCAAAACAAGACGCCATTGACCTTAGGAATAACAGAAAACTATGGATATGACCTGGCTAAATCAGGCCCGATGCCTCAACGAAGATCCCGAGCTCTTTTTCCCCGTTGGGAACACAGGACCGGCTCTGGAGCAAATCGAGCAAGCCAAGTCAATCTGCCGTCAATGTGATGTCTCCGCTCAGTGCCTGGAGTACGCGATCAAAGAAAATCAGGACACCGGTGTTTGGGGTGGCCTGAGCGAGGACGAGCGTCGTTCGCTCAAGCGCCGCTACGCTCGTGCACGTCGCGCAGGCTAAATAGGTATCTCTACCGAGACTTTCGTGCCGCCGCGAATTGGCGAGGTCCAGGCAATCTTTCCCCTGAGCTCTGATTCCACAAGGGTCCTTACTATCTGAGTGCCAAGGCCGGTGCCAATCTTGCCCTCCGCAAGCCCCGCGCCATTATCGGTTACCTCAACCCTGAGCAAATGATTGTCTCTTTCGGCCTCAACGCTAATCTCTCCTTGCGCGTCAGCGAGTCCGTGCTGGACAGCGTTGGCAACCAGCTCGGTGAGCACAAGGGCCAAAGTGGTTGCCCGCTCGGTAGATAGTTCACCAAAACTCCCGGCAAAGTTTGTCTTAACCTTGCTGTGGAAGCCACTCGCAATCTCGGGAATCAGCTGCAAAATTCGGTCAAAGATCTGATCAAAGGAGATCTCTTGATCAATTCCTTCCGAGAGGACATCGTGCACAACCGCAATTGAGGTAACTCTTCTCATGGCTTGAGCCAGAGAGTCCTTGACCTCTTCGGACTTTGACTGACGCGACTGAATCCGGAGCAGACTTGCAACGGTCTGCAGGTTGTTTTTGACGCGGTGATGGATCTCCCGAATCGTGAGGTCCTTGGTTAGTAGCTCCCGCTCCCTAACTCGAAGTTCGGTGACATCGCGACAGAGAATAGCCGCTCCACTGCGCTCACCCGATGCGGTAATTGGAATAGATCTGACGGACAAGACCATGGAATCAAACTCGATGTCGGTCTTCCACGCACCCTTGCCTGTGAGCACGAGAGGCAGGCCCTCGTCCACAATGCCCGAGTGGGGACTAAGCCCCTTGACTGAGTCCGAGAACAGCCTCCCCTCAAGCTCACCCTCGAGACCGGAGCGGTTGAACATCGACAGCGCATTCGGTGAGGCGAAGAGCACCCTTCCACTCTTGTCGAGCCTTATAAGCCCATCTGTAACGCGTGGGGCTCCCCTGCGCGAGTCAGTTCCCGCATCCGGAATTGGAAACTCGCCAGCGCTCACCATCTCAAGTAACTGCTCGGCACATGCCACAAAATTGAGCTGGAGCTTGTTTGGGTAGCGGGATTCTCCAAGGTTGGTGTGGCGAGTCATGACGGCAACTGGCTTGGATTTCGAGGTCTTTTTTGGCTCAAATACTGGGTAGGCCGACAGCCTGCTGGCAGTGCCGCTGTACTCGGATACCTCACTTGCAAGCACTGGTTTGCCGGTCTCCCAGGCCTCGTCAATGGCTTTGCGCCAGTCGGTTCGGGCGGCGGTTCCAGTGATGTCGCGGTAGAAGAGAGTGGCAGCTGTCGAGGGTCGCGCGTGCGCGTAGACGTGTAGCTTGGTCCGTTTTGGAACCCAGAGCACAAGATCCGAAAAAGCAGCATCAGCAATCAACTGCCAGTCCGCCATCAGCGTTCTAATCCAAGGAAGTCCTTGGAGCTCGTTTTCCACCACGCCGCGAGTTTACTCTTCGAGGTATTCGCATGCTTTTTTGGCAAGCCTGGCGATCGCATCCTGGGCCTTTGATCCTCTGCCTTGAAACCTAAGCGGCTTGGCGTTTGCCAGCATGGTGTCGAAGCCCGGGTCCTCTCTTATTGACTCGACCGGGCTGATTCCGGCGACCTCCATTAGAACCTTGGAGACCTCGCTTTCTGGTTTTCTACCTAAGACTGAATTCCGCACCCTGTTTGCCACCGGCCAAAACTCTCCAGCTACCACCTTGCAGTCAAAGAGAAATCGATTGACGCCAACAGGATCTGCCAAGAACAGACCTATGGTCAGATCGGCAAGCTCTAATAGGGTGTTCGTTGCCTCGTTTCGCCCGGTGGAACTGTCTGACCCATAAAGAGATAGCTCCAAATAGCTAGCGACATCCCAAACCACGATGTCGCAGGTTTTAGTCAAGAAACTGGCGAAGTCAGATAGCACTTCGGCATCAAGCTCTGGCCAGCGCGATAGCGACGGTATTCCGGTGACAACTCCTATGCTGCGATCGTCAAATTTGATTTGTTGACTAAGTCGACTCAGGTCTTCTTCCGTCAAGCGGCCCTTCCGGCAAAGCCTGAGGCATGCCGCTATGCCTGCGCCGGAATCAACGAGACCTAGGAGGGCAGCGATTGAGGGGTGATAACTGTCGGCGTCCACAAGAAAGACCTTTTTGCCCATGAGGGCCAGCTCAAAGGCGAGGTTTGTGGCAATTGATGACTTACCGCTACCGCTGCTACCCCAGCAAACAATGTGCTTACCTATTTCAGCGACGTCGCTGATTACGCTCCGGGGAACCCTGAAGTCAATGAGCGTCATGGCGTTGGTAAAACAAAAAGCGGGTATTTTGCAGCGAGAGCTGCGATGACCAGGGTGGCCTGCTCGGCAAAGAGTTGTAGCTCAACCTCGGGAGATGCATCGGCAAAGAGCCCCTCTGGCTCATCGATTGCCGTCACCAGGGCCCTCGGCACCAGAAGCTGGGCAGCAGAAACCTCCTCGACCTCGACCACCTGCCAGATAGCAACATGAGTCCCAACCTCCGTTGCGGAGGCGGGGCGGCTCTCAGGGACAAATCGGATCGAGGTAAGCCCTGAGGGCGCAAATTGACCAAGGCGTGACTTGGGCAAAAGCTCACCAGCCCTGATCAATGTAGTTACCGTTTGTCCGGCGGGGATGGAGCTTGCGTAGTCTGAGGCAAGCGGCCCCAAGTCCAACTCAACCATTTCGAAGTCTTCGGGACCTAAGACAACCCCGGGCTGCAAATTTCCCGCTGCCACCAAGTAACTGGGCAGTGGCCGCGAGAGTCCCAGCATCAACACCGCCAGCATCGCCACTGACATGACACCCGCAATTACCACCCAAGCCCTGGGTCTGCGCCGGAGTCGAATAGCCATGAGCCACAGGGTAAATCAACTGAAACATCACAGTTTCTAGTTATCCACAGACCTGACCCTTGCCACGACCAGAGCGGTGGTGGGGACCCACTCAACCCCATGGCGGGAGGATATCCTGAGCCAGCTATCTACAACGTTCAGAAGCCATGAGCTGCGAATTGAGCCATCGATTTCAAACTCCAGCTCAACAGGCTTCCGCTGAAGCGAAAGAAACTGCAAAAGGCTGATTTCCCTGAGAGCAGGGAGCGCAGCTGTCCGCATGAGAGTTACGCGTTGAACTGGGACTGCTACTAGACAACCTTGAGAGAGTCCAAATACAAAGTCGTGACCCTGATTGGCGCATCGCAACTCAATCTCACGCCCACTTACGTTCAGAGTAATCAGCTCCAACCCGAGATTGTCGGTCCTGTCGCTTGGAGATTCTGCTGTTCTAGCTAATAGTTCCATGGCCGTAAATCTCACCAGCTATTTGGTCGTGACTTGAGTTATCCACAGCAAATCGGTGCCGAAATCCAAAGTTTCAGTTTGCTGGGCATACTTTTGCCCTCCACAAACGAAAAAGGGGGATCAAATGTCTACCGCGCAACAAATAGCAATCAGCCCGCCAGACCCGGCTGAGTTCTTTGCAGAAATATGTGCAGCCTATGTTGAAGTCCTTGCTGGACTAAGGAGGCCAGAGCAGCTGGCTAGGTGGCTCAGCGACACCGCCTACTACGACATTTGTCAGCGCTATCGCCGCGAGGCAAGAGCAAGGCAGGTGACAGGATTGAACGAGAGGCCGGACATAGTCCTTCGAAGGACCCGGACCTTCCTCACCTCAGACAGCGCCTACCAGGGTGTGGTTGTGCTGCAGATCTCGGGTGTCATGAGGGCGGTCTCAATCCGTGCGGAGCTGATCTACGAGCGATACCGCATCACCGACATCGTTCTTATCTAGTTTTTGAAGAAGGAAGAACCCGCGCCACCTGTCTTTGGGGGCTGAGGTGGTGGGGTTGGCCGAGTCTGCTTGGGAACCTGCTGGCCATTCTGATTCTTCACCTGCACTCCACCCTGCTCACTTGGTGCTGAGTAGGTGAGCTGCTGCGGCTGCTCCTGGGCAATGTCTGGGACTGACTTCTTAATTTCAACGTTGAAAAGGAACTGGACTGCCTCTTCGCGAATGCCGGCCATCATGTCCTGGAACATGACATATCCCTCGCGCTGATACTCAACCAACGGGTCACGCTGGGCCATTGCCCTCAGACCAATTCCCTCTTTGAGGTAATCCATCTCGTAGAGGTGGTCACGCCACTTCCTGTCGATAACGGAAAGCATGACTCGGCGCTCAAGTTCGCGCATGAGCTGCTCGCCAATTTCATCCGTGCGCTTTTGGTAGGCAAGCCTGGCGTCACTAAGAATCTCCTCGATTAGCCACTCGGTCTTCACCTTGGCCCTGGAGCCGGCCTCCTCTAGTACCTCTGAGACTTCAAGCCCAATTGGGTAGATCGTCTTGAGCTGGGTCCAGAGTCCTTCCAGATCCCAATCAGCGCTGTTCTCATCGGACAGGTAGCTTCTAACATTCGCCGCGATCACCTCGTCTAGGAATGCCGCAAACGTTCCTGAGATGTCCTCACCCTCAAGAATCTGTAGCCTGTCGGCATAGATAGCCTCACGCTGGCGATTCATGACATCGTCGTACTTGAGGATGTTCTTGCGAATCTCCGCGTTTCGACCCTCAACCTGGGACTGAGCCGAGGCAATAGCCCTGGACACAACCTTGGATTCGATCGCCTGGTCATCGGGAACCGATGCCCTGTTCATCAAACTTGCTGCTGCCTGAGAGTTGAACAGGCGCATCAGATCGTCTGTCAGTGAGAGGTAGAAGCGGGATTCACCGGGGTCACCCTGGCGACCTGAACGACCACGAAGCTGGTTGTCGATGCGGCGAGACTCGTGGCGCTCGGTGCCGAGGACATAAAGCCCTCCAACCTCGAGAACCTTCTCGGCCTCCTTGGCTACTTCCTCCCGGATGGACTCAAAAACCCCGTCCCACTTAGCCTCATATTCGACCTGGTTCTCTTCCGGATCTAGCTTCAGGCGCTGCATCTCCTGCACAGCCAAGAACTCAGCGTTGCCGCCGAGCATGATGTCGGTGCCTCGGCCGGCCATGTTGGTGGCAACTGTGACTGCACCAAAGCGACCCGCCTGAGCCACAATTACCGCCTCACGGGCGTTGTTCTTAGCGTTTAGGACCTCGTGGCGAATGCCCGCCTTCGCCAGCAGCTTGGATAGATATTCGCTCTTCTCGACAGAGGTCGTACCAACCAGGACCGGCTGGCCCTTTTTGTGGCGCTCGGCGATATCCGCAACCACCATGTTGAACTTGGCCTCTTCGTTTTTGTAAATGAGGTCTGACTGATCCTTGCGAATCATTGGCCTGTTGGTTGGTATCGGCACGACGCCGAGCTTGTAGGTCGACATGAACTCGGCCGCTTCGGTCTCCGCAGTACCGGTCATACCCGAGAGTTTCGAGTAGAGCCTGAAGTAGTTCTGCAGGGTAACCGATGCCAGGGTCTGGTTTTCGGCCTTGATCTGCACGCCCTCTTTGGCCTCGATGGCCTGGTGCATGCCCTCGTTGTAGCGACGACCGGGCAAAATTCGGCCGGTGTGCTCATCAACGATCTGCACCTCACCGTTCACAACTACATAATCGCGGTCCTTGCGGAAGAGCTCTTTTGCCCTGATGGAGTTATTGAGGAACGAGATAAGAGGAGTGTTGGCGGTCTCGTAAAGATTTTCGATGCCTAGGTAATCCTCGACCTTGTCAATGCCGGACTCCAGCACGCCAATGGTGCGCTTTTTCTCATCAACCTCGTAGTCCTCCCCCTCCTTGAGGGTTAGAACAAGCTTTGCGAAGACCCCAAACCAACGGTTCACATCCTGCGCTGCTGGGCCAGAAATAATGAGTGGTGTACGGGCCTCGTCGATCAAAATCGAGTCGACCTCATCCACGACGGCAAAGAAGTGGCCACGCTGAACTAGGTCCTGCTTGGCTAGCGCCATGTTGTCACGAAGGTAATCAAAACCGAACTCATTGTTAGTGCCGTAGGTAATGTCGCAGTTGTACTGCTCGCGTCGTACCGGGGGTTCCTGCCCTCCGGTGATGCAGCCAATGGTCATTCCTAGAGCCCTGTAAATGCGGCCCATGAGATCGGACTGGTAGCTCGCGAGGAAGTCGTTCACGGTAACGACGTGAACTCCCCTACCTGGGATGGCATTGAGGTAAGCGGCCAAGGTGGCAACAAGCGTCTTACCTTCACCGGTCTTCATTTCGGCAATGTTGCCCATGTGGAGTGCTGCACCACCCATGATCTGAACATCAAAGTGACGAAGGCCCAAGGTCCTGACAGAGGCCTCTCGGACGGCAGCAAATGCCTCTGGGAGCAGGTCGTCTAGTGACTCTCCGGCTCCGTAGCGCTCTCTCAGCGCTCTGGTCTCGTCCTTCAGCTCCTCATCGCTGAGCTGCTGGTAGTCAGATTCGAGTGCATTGACCTCGCGTGCGATGCTCTCAAGTTTCTTGAGGACACGACCCTCTCCAACGCGCAAGAGGCTGTCTAGGACGTTTGCCAAATAAAGCTCCTAAGTAAGACCCGTGCAATTCTAACGGGCCATTTTCTAGCTGGTGAGGCTGATTACCCCGTAGCTATAACCCTTTCGCCTGTAAACCACAGACTCCCGATTCGTCTCAGAGTTGTGAAACAGGTAAAAGTCGTGTCCCACCAGCTCCATGTGATCCACAGCCTCTTGCTGAGTCATCGGAACCTTCTCAAACTCTTTGGCCCGGATCACAACAGGGTTTGACTCCTCCTCGCTGATTATCGGAATTTCTCCGGTCAGCTTGTCGTGATCAATTGGAGTGATGTCCAGCGAGGCAAAATCGGAAGCGGAAAGCTCACTCGCGCCCAGGTTTTTGTGGCGACCACCCCTGTGAACCTTTTGCTTATCTGCATATCGGCGCAGTCGCTCCAGCAGTTTTCCAAATGCGAGGTCAAAGGCTGAAAACTTGTCGTTGGACTTTGCCTCGGCTCGAACTACATGCCCCGGCTCATAAACCGTGAGCTCTACCTGATCCTCTTGGCCCGCATTTTTTGAATGGTCGTGTCTTGTGACCTTGATGTTTAGCTCCTGTGGGCGGTGAGCAAACTGCTCAACCTTTCCAGATTTTTCGGAGACGTAATCTCGGAAGCGGTCCGAGACTGTGAGGTTTTTGGCTGTGATTCTTAGTTCCATGATTACCTCCATAACAGGCTTCATTGCCTAACTACAAACTACGCCTTTTTACACTCCCTCGTTTGACCAGAGGAAATTCTCCTAGCAACTACACAGATTCCTGCTACCTCAAACCCAGCCGTCAGTGCTGCGCTGGCAAGTGAAAGAGACGTTGCTCCAGTCGTAACCACGTCATCAACAATCAACAGCGGTCCAGTGCCGGACTCAACCTCAAATGCCCCCTCAAGATTTTCCCTTCGCTCCCTTGCGCCTAGCCCCCTCTGGTCGAGGGTCGACTTAATGCTGCGAACTCTCACCCTCCCAAGTGAGCGCAACTTCGGACTTCTCGCGCACATTAGCTCGACCGGGTTATACCCCCTACGGGCAAAGTTTTGTCTTGACGATGGTGGTACCAGGATCTGCGTTGGCCTGCCTGGCAGCAGCTCCAAGGCCTCATCTAGAAAACCGGCCAAATAACTTGCGAGTGCGAGCTTTGATTGATCTTTGTAGCCAGTGATCAGCTTCTCGGCGGCGCCCTCTAAATCGAGCGCGTAACTGAGCCGGTGGCCACTGAGAAGCTCACTGTTAGGAGTGGGGGTTGGAAGGCAACCGGCACAGACCAGCTGCGGGGGTCTTTCGCACACCACGCATTTTGAAGGAAACAGCAGGTCCAAGAGCGCACTCATGGCTAGATGCTTTCGCAATCGGTTGCACGCTCACCGACACTTACAAAATTTGTGAGAACAGAGGCTAGCTAGCGACCTGTTGAAATGTCCAGGACCGCGGTGCTAACCCTTCTCCAAGCGTTGGAACTGAATGCCCAGACCTCTGCGTTTTCGGTGAGTAGGTAGCTAGAAATCAAGGTTGAGCCGCTCTCCAGACGTTTTCCGATTGCCGGTGGCATGTTTAGCTGCTCCCTGGGACCGGTGAGCGGGTATTCACTGAGAGCGGTAAGCCCGGAGGCTGTGCGCTCGAGAATCCTCAAGCTCGTCAGCCCCTGCCATGCGACCGACATCGCGTCACCCAAGACTGGAGTGAACTCCAACCCCTGCTGCAGTCTGAAAGGCTTTCCAGAGGAGTCTCTGAGGACACCCATCAGGTGCAGTGAAACCTCCTCACCCGATGCGACCAGCAGAGCCACCCGCGCGCCCTCGGGCGATACCGCACCAGCCACCAATTCGCCTTCCAGTCCCGTATCAAGGAACCTGGCGGAATCTCCCCTGTCATAGATGGTCACTGAGGTGGCGTTTGAGTTGTAGGCCCAAAGATTTCCATCACGATCAAACTCAATTTCCCTGTATACGGAGTCTGAGAGCTGGCGCTCGACGTAACCAAGACCCTGCCTCTGCAATCGGAATAGGCCAGACTCACCGACGAGAGCGATGTTGGATCCGTCCCCAACGGCGGCAAAGCTAGTTGGTTGGTTGGCTGATACTGAGCTGTCAGTTCCGGCCACTACGCCGGCCTCCGAACCGGAAAGCCTCAGCACTTCGTCCGCAGTGAGCGCAAATGTAGTTGTAGGCCCAAGGGGCGAGGGAATTGTGGCAGGGCGAATGTCCTGGGTTGAGTTGTTGACCGACAGCGCCACGTCCAGAACGCCTGGAAGCTGCAGGAGTGTTGAGCGAAGTTGAGACAGCATCAGTCCGCGCTGTCGGGCATTGGCCTCGAGAGCATTGGCATCAAAATCCACCCTTGCAACACCCTCCACGATGCGAACTGCATTGACCGTTAGGGCCGTACCCGTAGGTATGGCAGAAACCACGGTCTCCTTTAGCCAATCTGCCGGCCCTGCCAACACGGCATTCACCAGTCGGGTAGCTGTGGAGGCTCTCGATGGGAACCAGCGCAGATCTGGAACAAGCTGGGTGCTGTTGGTATCGAGGAAGTAGATCGGAAGCGCGCTGAAGACGACAGTAAACACGGGAAGTGTTACAACCGTGAGGTTTGGAGCACTTGTAATTCGCCACTCGCCATCTTCCCGCGCTAGCTGAAAGCGCAGGCTTACCTGGTCCGGAACAAGGTCTTCATATTTTCCGTTCTCGTCAACCCTGGCACCGACTGCGATGTCGACCACCTGCAGGTTCTCACCCGCGGACTGGTAGAGCGGAACTCCCACCCTGATCAGGGTCTGGGCATCGGGCTTCCAGCGCGTCGCAAAAGCCTCTGACAGGTACTCTCTCGCTACCGAGTAATCGTTCTGCGGACCAGTGCCAGCTGCCAAAAAGCCCGAAACTATTTCCTGGGGTGAAGCGCCCTCTTCAGGTGACGCCGGCGAGTAATAGGCAAACTCCTGCTGCTCGAGTGGAATCAGCTCGGGACCCGATTGAACATCAATCTCGGTGGGCAGACTTGCGCAACCGACCAAAGTCAGCGTCAGAAATAAAACAAATAGTCTTCGCATCATGCCTCCATCGACCTTGGCGGTAGTGGAAGAGGCGAGTTAGCAATCACCGAGTCGCGCTGCTTTGGAAGCGTTAGGCGGAAGCTGGTACCGCGCTTTGGTTTGGACCAAACCTGAAGCCAACCGCGGTGAAGCGAGGAGTCCTCCCTAGCAATCGCAAGCCCAAGACCCGTTCCGCCAACGGATCTCTGACGGGCGGGGTCGGCTCGCCAAAACCGATCAAAGACGCGCTCGAGTTGAGCCCTGGACATTCCAACTCCACTGTCAGATACGCACACCGCCACCGCCTGAGTGTTCTGACCGACCTGCACGTGAATCGGCTTGGATTCACCATGCTCAATGGCGTTCGAAAGCAGGT
Source organism: uncultured Aquiluna sp. (assembly GCA_964350385.1). Classification (GTDB taxonomy): domain Bacteria; phylum Actinomycetota; class Actinomycetes; order Actinomycetales; family Microbacteriaceae; genus Aquiluna. The sequence goes on from CAYGJH010000008.1 coordinate 11,256, forward strand.
TTCGAAGGAGTCTCTCTATGCGCTTCGCGTCAAGCTCAGCCATCGCAGGCTTACCTGGCAGCTCGACGTTGATCTGACAACCCTTGCTCTTTGCAAGCGGCTCTATGGACTCAATGGCAGCTCCCACAACCGCATTTAGGTCGTGCGACTCGAAGTCGGCGACCACGGCCCCAGCGTCGTAACGAGAGATTTCCAGCAAGTCACCGAGAAGTTTTTCGAAGCGGTCAATCTGGTCCTGCAATAGCTCGGCTGAGCGAGTAAGGGCGGGGTCGAGCTTGGCGCGATTGCCAAAGATGACCTCTCCGGCGAGTTTGATGGTTGTTAGTGGCGTTCTCAGTTCATGAGAGACATCGGAGACAAACCGGCGCTGCATTCTCGAGAGCGAGTCGAGCTGCTCAATTTGTTGCTGCAAAGAACCGGCCATCTTGTTGAAGGACTTAGCAAGCACTGCCATCACGTCCTCACCGCGCTCTGGAAGTCTTTCATCCAACTTGCCCTCAGAGATGTTTTGAGCAGCTCCCGCCGCCCGCTCCACGGGGCCAACGAGGCGCCGGGTGACCAAATAGCTAACCCCGGAGATCAGCAGAATTAGAACAATGCCACCGGCGGCCAAGGCACTCTGCACCAGCTCAAGGGCCTGCTGTTCTGCAGAGAGGTCAAACACCAGATAAAGCTCGAAGTTACCCGCGACTGGGATCACCAGGTTTGCTCCCACGGTGATGCCCGGGACCAGGATCTCCTCTCTCACAAGCTGCACAGGCGTGAAGGTAAGCGATCCCGCACTTTGGCGGACCTCGGTTCGAAGGTCCTCTGGAATCGAGGCAAGATCAAGATCCTGCGAAATAGGAGACTGAAATAACTGGAGCTGCGGCTGATCCGGCGACCGCAGAAGAGCCACCTGTCTCGTGCTGGAGCCACCTGCAATTTCAAGGCTTGGCACAATTGAGTTCAGAAGGTTCTGAAGCGCAGCCTCGTCATTCAAAGAGGCGGCAGCAACCGTGGTCTGGACCGATGAAACCGCTCGCTCAGTCTCCCCGAGCACTTGCGAAAGCCGGTTCTGGTAAAAACTGTTGGCAAGTGAGTAGCTCAGGAAGCCGCCGATTGCAATCACTGAGAGTGACGCCAACAGCACCGTCACCAGGACAGTTCTAGCGGTGAGGGAGCGTCTGAGAAGCGAGGTCACTGAGAATCGGAGCCGGCTCTGTAACCGTGACCGCGCACTGTCATGACAATCTTTGGATTCTCAGGATCGTCCTCTACCTTGGAGCGAAGTCTCTGAACGTGAACGTTTACCAACCGGGTATCTGCCTTGTACTGGTAACCCCAAACCTGCTCGAGCAGCATTTCGCGGCTAAAGACCTGCTGGGGCTTTGATGCCAGCGTGTGAAGCAGTTTGAATTCAAGCGGCGTGAGTGAAACCGGCTCCTCTCCGCGCTTTACCTCAAACGACTTTGGATCCAAGCTCAGCGGTCCGATTGCAACCACCGCTGCATCATCAGTTAGTGGTCTTAGCCTGGCCCTCACTCGAGCAACAAGCTCAGCACCGTTGTGGGGCTTGACCACATAGTCATCGGCTCCGGCCTCGAGGCCAACGACCACATCCTCGGTGTCGCCCTTGGCGGTGAGCATGATGATTGGCACGCCGGAAACTGCCCTGATCTGGTTGCAGACATCGATGCCACTTTGTCCAGGCAGCATGATGTCCAACAACACCAGGTCAGGAGAGCTTTGTCTAAAGACCTCTACCGCAGAAATACCATCGCTCGCAAAGACAGGCTGGTAGCCATTTGAGGAGAGTACGAGGCCGACCATCTCGCGCAGTGCATCATCGTCGTCGACAACGAGGATTTTGTGAGTCACTGCGCCCTCCCTCTTAGTAGCGGTAGTGGTCCACCTTGTAAGGTCCAGCTACGTCAACACCAATGTAGCGGGCTTGACGGTCGCTTAGCGAAGTTAGTTCAACACCTAACGCATCTAGATGCAACCTTGCCACCTTCTCATCGAGATCCTTTGGCATGATGTGGACGCCAAGCGGGTAGCTCTCAAGGTTTTGGAACAGCTCAATCTGGGCCAGGACCTGGTTTGAGAAAGAGGTTGACATTACAAAGCTTGGGTGACCGGTGGCGTTGCCAAGGTTCATCAAGCGGCCCTCGGATAGCACCAAGATCGAACGCCCGTTTGGCAGTCTCCACTCGTGAACCTGAGGCTTGATTTCTACCTTTTCGATTCCTGGAATCTTGGCGATTCCGACCATATCGATCTCGTTGTCGAAGTGTCCGACGTTTGCAAGAATTGCGAGATTCTTCATCTGCAAAACGTGCTCGGCGCGAATGATGTTCTCATTACCGGTCGAGGTAACGAAGATGTCGACCTGGTCAATAACCGACTCGAGCCTTGCTACCTGGTAGCCGTCCATCGCCGCCTGCAGTGCACAGATTGGGTCGACCTCACTGATGATGACCCGCGCTCCCTGGCCTCGCAGTGCCTCAGCAGAACCCTTGCCCACATCACCGTAACCGGCAACAAATGCAACCTTGCCGCCCATCAGGACGTCAGTTGCACGATTGATGCCATCTGGCAGTGAGTGGCGAATTCCGTATTTGTTGTCGAACTTGCTCTTGGTGACGGCATCGTTCACATTTATTGCCGGGAACAGCAGTTTTCCATTTTTGTGGAAGTCGTAGAGTCTGTGTACTCCGGTGGTGGTCTCCTCGGAGACACCCTTGATCTCTGCAGCCATGCGGGTGTAGAGCTGGTTGTCGATCTCGAGGTTTTTCCTGAGAACGCTTAGAACGACGTGGTACTCCTCAGAGTCATCCTCGGTTGGCTGCGGCACACTGCCTGCGGCTTCAAACTCAACGCCCTTGTGAACCAAGAGTGTCGCGTCTCCGCCATCATCAAGAATGAGGTTTGGTCCCTCGGCACCCTCGCTGGAAAAGTCCAGGATCTGCTCGGTGCACCACCAGTACTCCTCCAGGGTTTCGCCTTTCCAGGCAAAGACTGGGGTGCCATTTGGACTCTCTGGAGTGCCGTCTCCGACGACAACCGCGGCAGCCGCCTCATCCTGGGTGGAGAAAATGTTGCAGCTTGCCCAGCGCACGGAAGCGCCCAGCGAGACTAGAGTCTCGATCAACACTGCAGTTTGCACGGTCATGTGCAGGGAGCCGGCAATGCGAGCTCCACGAAGTGGCTGGTGAGGGCCAAATTCCTCGCGCAGGGCCATGAGGCCAGGCATCTCGGCCTCGGCAAGTCGAATCTGGTGTCTGCCGTACTCGGCAAGGGATAGGTCTTTGACTCTGAACTGTTCAGCGGTCAGGGTTTTGCTCATTATTGAGGCCTTTCGTTTCGAAACTAGCTGTTTCTAATTTGTCTGATTGCTTTGTCTCGAATCTCAATCATCAAGGCCTCGTGATTTGATTCGACATTAAGTCTAAGCAATGGTTCGGTGTTTGAGGGGCGAATATTGCACCACCACCATTTTTCAGCACTTTTTCCGTGGAAGGTATTCCCGTCAAATTCTTCCTCACTGTCAAATTCCAGCTCTCGTCGCACCCTGTCCAAGGCTGCCTGCTTGTCATCGACTCGAGAATTGATCTCACCTGAGGCGAAGTAAGGGGTATTGCGCATCGCAATCTCACTCATGGTGGTGGCAGACTCTCCCAGCTCGCTGATGAGGTGCATGGCCGCAAGCATTCCGTTGTCCGCTCCCCAGAAGTCGCGGAAGTAGTAGTGGGCTGAGTGCTCGCCCCCAAACACCGCACCCGTCATAGCCATCTGGTCCTTGATTAGCGAGTGACCTACCTTGGTGCGGTGGGGTCTTGCGCCAGCTAGCTCTATGGTTTCAGCAACGAAGTTGGAGGTGAGGGCATTGTGAATCACAACAACATCTCTTTCACCGAGGGCGCTGACCCTTTCTACCTCTCGTCTTGACACAATTGCCGCAACGGCAGATGGGCTGACTGCCATGCCCTTTTCATCCACTGCAAAGCAGCGATCCGCGTCGCCATCAAATGCAAGCCCGAGGTCTGCACCAACCTCGACAACCTTTTTTTGGAGGTCCACTAGATTCTTCGCATCAAGCGGATTCGCCTCGTGGTTTGGGAAGTTGCCGTCAAGCTCGAAGTACATCGGGACAACCTCAAGCTGTGAGAGTCTCGACAGCACCGCCGGAACCGTGAGCCCTCCCATGCCGTTCGCCACATCCACAACAATCTTGAGTTTGCGAGTTCCGCTCAGGTCAACAAGGGAGTGCAGGTAGTCGGCGTAGTCGTCCAAAACGCTTTGTTCATGGGAGTTTCCCAAAGTGGCTAAAGCGTCTATGCCCTCTTCAAAATACCTTTTTGCTCTATCGCGGATGTTTGCGAGCCCCGTATCGAGGCTTATACCGCGAGCGCCGGCCCTCGAGAACTTGATGCCGTTATAACTTGCGGGATTGTGGGAGGCGGTAAACATTGCCGCAGGAAGATCTAACTTTCCTGAGGCAAAGTAGGTCATGTCCGTGGAGCAGAGCCCGATCATCACGACCGAAGCACCGCGCTTGATTGCCCCTTGCGCAAAGGCATTTGCAAACTCAGGGGATGAATCCCGCATGTCGTGACCCACGACCAGGCTCTTGCCCAATAGCTCCAGCTCATCTGCAAAGCCGGCGCCGAAGCACTCGATGAGTTCTGGGGTCAGCTCGCTTCCAACCAACCCTCGCACGTCATACGTCTTTACAAACTTGTCAAAATCCACGGCTTTACTTCTTCCTCGATGGGAGCGAGGAAAAGAATACAATGCCACTATGAGCCGGGGGTCAGTGAAGAGGGATAGGCACGGCCGCGGGATGCGCCGTCCACTCCCCTCAAAGCTTTTCAAGCATGGAACCAGAACCAGCTTTTTCGATGCCGTTGTCTCTGAGACCTGCGAGTACCTCAGAGAGACTTTTAGCGAACTCGAGGACCTCAACTACCGGATTGAGGACGTGCCGCTAATTGAGCCGGGAGAGAGCCTGAAACGCTTCAGCACGAGGCGGTCAACCATGACTATTACCCTCTATCGGCTCCCTATTGAACGGCTTGGCAAAAGACGCATCCCAGACCCCCGAATCCACATCGAGCAGGCGGTTCTTGCTGCAGCTGCAGCCCTGATTGACAAAGATCCTTGGGAGCTAGTCCACCCGGACAACTAGCGAACGCTCACCACCAGGTCTTCGCCCAGGTTCTTATTCTCGCTCGGCCCTATCACCGCGTAGCCTGCCCCGTCCAAGATCTCAAGCGCTGCCAGAAACTCACTGGCCGACTGGACGAGCAATGTATCGGAGCTGACCGGAATACCAGCAGATTCAAAGGGGCCAAGCTCTAGGGTCTGGTAGCTGGGACGGTCGTTGGTCGTAGTTGTTACGGTCAATGAAATTGCAAGCGCCCCTGGGTTGGCGAGCCAAAGGTTGGTGCTATAGCTGGGCACCGGCAATGCCAGCGATGTAAATAGCTGTTGCGGATATATCCAGGCATAGTCAAGGGGATCTAGTGCTGGGTTTCTGACTCCCGCCAGAACCTCGACATCGGATTCCACCCTAATCAGGTAGGTACCAGCAGCTAGCTCAAGGTCCAACTCAATAAACCCAGCCTCAGGAACAACCGTTCTAAACAGTTCGGGTCCTTGTTCTCCGAATGCGGTAATGACTACCTCAGCTGCTCCACCGGGTGAAAAAAGGCGGAGCACCGGTGGCTGATAGCCCTCTGCCAAAACACTGACCGGCTGAATCCAGTGTTGTAGCGCGGGGATTTGGGTTGTGCTGGTGAGTTCTACACCGAGAGGAGTAAGCCCTCTCGACCATCTGTTCTGGAGTGCGACTGCAATACCTGGACCCGTTGACTCAACCCGGATCGCATAAACGCCTGCCAGAGCAGCTAGCGGAGCGAGCGTGATGAGGCGTTCTTGGCCGGCTGCAAGGGCATAGCGCTCGGAAACCATGCCACCTGGGCTATGAAGCTCAACAATCAGCTGGGTGTCGACGTCATTCCAGTTGGCCACGCTCAAAACGCTCTCGTTTCCAACACCACTAGCTCCCGAGATGAACCACCCGGCGGTTATGGGCTGCTCGCAGAAAGAAGCCGCTAGGCCGCTTGCCCGCTCTCTCGAGACGGCTTGGGTCTGGATGGCCGAGAGTAGCTCGGTGGATTGCTCCGAACCCCTGACCTCAATCGGAATCGATCCAACTGAGGTGGGTGGCACAGCAATCTCCTCAGCGGATAAAGCCTTCACACCAGCCTCACCCACCCGTTCAATGCGATCAAGCTCGGTGCCGTCCTCACCGCCGACCTCAATCAGCGCGCCAGCACAAACAATTTCAAGATCTGCGGGATCAACCGATACCTGAAACTCAGGGGCGATTGCCTCTTGAGATGGGACCTGTGCAGCAGGCAGAAAAACATAGCCAGAAATTATTAGGGCCGGTAGCAAAAGTGCCAGCAGAGCTCTCGCAAAAATCTTCATCGACTCCGCACCCTTCGATAGCCTCGAATGGTCGCCGGCGTGGGGATTGCGAGCAGCAGGTAGGCCACCAACAGGGCCAGTTGGATATTCACGAAGCCTGAGGTGGATAAGTTGCTAGAGCTCGTTTGCAGCTCATCGAGCCGATACAGCACTCCGAACTCGCTTTCTCCGGAGCTCTGAAGTAAGGAAAGCGTAGAGAGTGAAACCTCTGCCTCTGCGCGAGCTGGATGGGTGGTCGGTGTGAGCAAGATGAAGTCGACCGATGTGGCCCGCATGAGCTCTGCAACACCGGCCGAATTACCCGCCACCAGCGATCCAGCAAGCTGAGCGAGCTTCACCGACAACTCACTTTCTGGCAGGGTGCGCTCGTAAAGAAGGTTCACCTCATCCTGTGAGATTCCGTCGCCCCAAACCAGCTCTGCTGCAATGCTCTCGCGGACCTCGAGTTTGAGGGTTCTGGTCATTTGATCGACATCGGCAAATGCCACGACTAGCGCCGGAAGCTGGCGATCCTGCACCGCCGAAACGATGGGCTGACTTGCAAATCCATAAACATAGCCACCAAACGCACCGATTCCCATGGCCCCGATGGTGGCAAGCGAAACCGCTACCTTGCCAGTGATTTTGCTCGCAAGATCAGCGGTTGCGATTAGCCCGAGGATGAGTAGCACAGTTGGCAGCTCGGCTAGGCCGGAAATCGGCAGCAGGCTCTGCCCGATTACGATCAAACCCGCCACAACCCAAACCCCTGCAGCGAGCCAGGTCCTCGCAAAGACGATCGCGAGCGCCGCAGCTACAGCAGTTAATCCCAGCAACGCGAGAGACGCTGTGTCTAGTGCTGGGGATTGAAGCCTCGCTGATGAAGTGACAAGGGCAAGCTGAATGTCAATTTCAGCTGTTGCAACCAGCCACGGGAGCAGCAGTGCGATGCCAGGAATGCCGAACCAAACTAGTGCAAGCGCCCGCGACGGACGCAGGGCGATCAGCACCACAGACCCCAGCAACGCCAGCAGAAATAGAAGGGGCGATGAGACAGCCAGCACAGCCCCGGTGAGGCCTGCCAAAGCGACCCAGCGCCAGCTGCGAGCTGGAGAAAAGGCGTTGGCCGAGCTGACCAATAGGCGAGCGGTGAGCATAGCGGAAACCAGAGCTGTCAGCTCAACCACACCGCCTCTGTGCTGAAGCTGCATGACAAGTGGAGAAAGTGCAAGGACAAGTGCGGGCAGGATTCGCACCAACGGCTTTTGACTCACAGTTCCCAATAGGAACCATGCTGAGAGATAGACAAGCGTGGGCGCAATGAATAGGTAGCTAGCCAGTGCCAGCGAGGGCGCTGCTGGTGAGAAGAAAGCAAGCAGCAAGTAGAACCAATTAAACGGCTCCGATGGAAGCGCTACCCCGCCAAGATAAGGCTGAAGGGATCCCGCTGTTGAGATCCAAATCGACTCAAAACTCCGACCTAGAGCTCTGAGATTCTCGCTGCCTACGGGGCCCGAAGGGAACAGCGGTATTGACGCAACCAGCGGAAGTAGGGCAAACCAAAGAGCTCCGGATGCCAGGATGCCCTTCGCCTCATCTTGGCTAGATACCGTTTCATACTCAAACCGGAGCGAGCGTCGCCTTGCTAGCTGGGCCCTAGTGGCATAAAGCGACCTGGTTGGCGAAAGACTGCCACTAGACCTCAGTTGCCTTCGAGCAGCAAAGCGCTTGGGAGCTGTAATCCATGCCCAAAGCCAGCCGGTGAGCTGGCCATAGATGCGACCTGGGTCTTTTGCGACCAGGTGTTTTGGTATTGAAACTAGAAAAGCAAGCGGCAAGAGCAGGTAGAGAGGTATCACGAGCGCCAGCGGCAGCGTTGCAGTGGCAAGGTGGATGTGGGCCTTAGCAAGACCCTGTCGCCTGTTGCCACCAACCCAAGACTTGCGACGCTTGGCCACCATGGACAGCCCCGCGTGATGCACCCTTGCACTCGCCTCAACAATGACTCGGAACCCACTTGCTCTTGCCTTCAGGCAGAACTCGAGGTCCTGGGCAAACACTGGAGACGCATCGTTTAGGCCCCCGAGCTTTTGCCACAGCCCAAGTGACACCAGCATTCCCGCGGTAGAGACCGCGAGGGTGTCTCCGGTCGAGTCGTGTTGACCCTGGTCATACTCTCGGCTGACCAACAAGAAAGGTTTTCCAGTCTGAGTGAGCGTGAGGCCCATCTGCTGAATCTCAATGGGCTTCTCCCAGCTGAGCAGCTTCGGCCCAATCACTGCAACAGAAGGGGAGATCTCTGCGGCACGGGCCAAGTGCTCGAGTGCTCGAGGCTCTGGGGCCGAATCGTCATGAAGAATCCAAATCCAACTTGGCGAGCTTCCAAGTGCCATGATGCCGGCATCTACTGCCGCACCAAGCTTTATGTCACCAGGCTGAATAAGAGAGAAACCGTGACTTGAAGCGAGGGAAACCGCCTTCTCGTCGCCGGCGGTATCAACTACGACAACTTGCTGCAGCTTGTGGGTTTGATTAGCAAGATCCTGGAGCGTCTTCTCTAGGTATTCGCCTGCGGCATGAGAAACAACAATGGCCGCTACCGAGAGCGAGCTCACGATTTATTAGGCGCGCCTGCGAAGTCTGCGACGCTCGCGCTCTGAGAGACCGCCCCAGATACCAAAACGCTCATCATTCTTCAAAGCGTATTCGAGGCACTCTGAACGAACACTGCACTGGGAGCAAATCTTCTTGGCATCTCTCGTGGAGCCTCCCTTTTCAGGGAAGAAGGCCTCCGGGTCAGTCTGAGCACACAGCGCATCTTCCTGCCATGCAAGTGGGTCTGCCTCTGTGTCGTCTCCATAGGCCCGAGCTACCCCAAGCTTGAGCACATCGACAAACCAATTAGCAGGCACTTGACCACGCTGTTCCATGCTGCTTCCCCTCAAAAAGAATTCTGCTGCTGTAATTACACTGGTGTAAGTATGCACCTGTCAAGTTGAGAGATTGACGAATCCTTCAAATTGTTTACAAACCTTCAAGGTAGCCTTTAGCTGTGAAAATCCTCGTAACAGGCGGTGCTGGCTACATAGGTGCCCACGTCGTACACGCTGCACAGGCCGCAGGCCATGAATGTGTCGTAGTCGACAACCTCTCCACTGGCATCAAGGAGCGCATCGAAGCAGAGATCGTGGAGCTTGACATTGCTGCTCCGGATGCTGCCGAAAAACTCACCAAACTGCTCTCAAGCCAAAAATTTGATTCCGTAATTCACCTGGCAGCAAGGAAACAGGTAGGCGAATCGGTGGAAATACCCGAGCGCTACTTTTTAGACAACATCGGCGGAATGGCAAACCTTCTTCTTGCGATGCGAGAGACCAACCACGACTCTCTAGTGTTCTCATCATCGGCTGCCACCTACGGGATGCCAGATGCCAAGCAGGTAAAAGAGGATGACCCCACCTCACCAATTAACCCCTATGGCCAAACCAAGCTAATTGGGGAGTGGATGGTCGAGAACGCGGCTAATTGGGGCCTGAGAGGGGTAAACCTTCGCTATTTCAACGTTGCTGGTACTGGCAAAGCGGGTATGGGTGACACTGCTGCGCTAAACCTGATACCAATTGCCATCGGACAGCTCAAGCGCGGAGAGGTTCCCAAGGTCTTTGGTGATGACTACCAGACCCCAGACGGCAGCTGCATTCGAGATTATGTTCACGTCTCAGACCTTGCCCAGGCACACATCGCCGCAGTTGACTACCTTGAGCGAAGTGAAAGACCCTTTGGCACCTTCAATGTGGGGACAGGCCAGGGCGCATCGGTGTTCGAGGTGCTAGATGCACTCAGGGCGGCTAGCGGCCAAGACTTTAGAGCAGAAGTCACCAGCAGACGAGCTGGGGATCCTCCAAGACTGGTTGCAAACGTTGACCGGATTGCTGAGACACTTGGATTTAGGACCAAGCACTCACTGGCCGATATCGTCGACTCAGCCTGGAATCTGTAACAGCTGCCCAACCCTGATGTAGTTGGCATTGTTGATGTCATTAAGCTCCGCAAGAGCTGAGGAGCGGACCCCGAACTTTCTCGCGATCCCCCACAACGTGTCGCCGGATTGCACGCGGTAGGTGACAATCTCCGGTTCCGGTTCGGGTTCTGGCTCGGGTTCTGGAGCTGCGTCCACACTCAGCGGGATCCTCAGCAGCTGTCCCACCCTGATGAAGTTGGGGTTAGAGATTGAGTTGTACTCCTGAATGGCAGCTGGAGAAACCCCAAACTTGAAGCCAATGCGGAGCATTGTGTCTCCCGACTGGACCCGATACTCGACAACTGAGGGCTGGGGTTCCGGTTCTGGCTCAGGTGTTGGTTCAGGCTCGGGTTCCGGTTCAGGCTCAGGTTCCGGTTGGATTGGTTGGCCACCAGGAATCTTTAGAAGCTGCCCGACTCTAATCAGGTTTGGGTTCGAAATGCCGTTGAGGGCTTGCAGGCTTGAAACACTGACCGAGAACCTTGCTGCAATCTTGTTCATGGTGTCGCCAGGAGCCACACGATATTCACTTGGAACCTCGGGTGCTGGTGCCGGTTCAGGCTCGGGAGTTGGCTCGGGTTCAGGAGATGGTGCCGGCGCTGGTGCAGGTGATGGTGCCGGTGCAGGGGTCGGCTCCGGGGTTGGCTCGGGAATACTGCCGCCGAATGTTAGCTGACCAAAGTCGCCGGTTGGAAGCGGGGTCGTTGACGCGAGCTGAACCTCATCGGGAGCCTTAGAGCCGAGTGGGATCTTTGAGCTGAAGTAGCTTGTCGCCTGGACATACCCTGGTCCATCGCCCCTCAGCGAGGCGAAGTGAGTCCAGTTCGAGATCCTCAGCTTCTTGCCATCTTGGATGAAGTAGAGAAGTCCACGTGAGTCTCTGATGAACTGCCCAACAGCGCGTGATGAAAGCTCCAGGGCGCTGCAGGTTGAGTTAGCCAGCGGGTAGGCAGAGCCTGGGAAGTGGCTGGCTGCCTCTGCTGAAATCGGGTAGAGCACACCTCTATCAAGCAGGTAGGTCTCCGCATTGCACTGAACCTTGATTGAACTGAAGCCGGTTCTGGTCTCCAGCTTGTCAAGCTCGCTCTTTGTAAAGGTGAAGGTCTTGGAGTCTGAGACGCTCTTTGCCTGTGAGGAGGAGGCGAGTTGAATCTTGTTGTCTAGGCCATCCACTAGGTAAAGGGTCGCGCTACCGGCAGCCTTGACAATTGAGCCCGGCGCCATTGCTAGGCCAACGCTCTCAACTGTGTTAATCGCACTTTGCGGCAGGATGACAGTGCTTGGCTGGTCGATGAGACCCAAGAATCTTGAGGTCATGTCGGCGGTGGTGGAGATTCTTCGCTCTGCAGCGTCCACGAAGTAGGCAAGTTTGTTGCCCTCCGAGCTCACGACAGCTGGGGTCGCAAGCTCAGCCTCTACCGTGGGAAAAGCATCAATCAAACTCTGTGGCAGCGGCACCACGTAATCAGTCCACTCAGCGGGGTCAGTGACCTTGAGCTTGCCATCTGCAGTAATCACGAAGGTATCGCCGGCAGGACTTGAGACGAAGCCGCGAATTGTCTCGGGATGCATGGTCGAGGCAACCGCCTGTAACTCCATGGTTACGCCGGTCTGGGTAAACCAGCGAGAGAGGTTAGTGGCTCCCAACAGGCTGGCCACGAAGCGATAGGTCTTGCCGCCGGAGGCGATGAGCATGTCATTGGTTCCAGTGAGGCCAAACATCACTAGCTCAGAAGCTAGAGCGCTTCCTGGCTGAACGGTGGTGATTTGCTCGATAGTCATCGAGACCGTCGGTGAGTTTTCTGCTCCGACAGTGCTAAGTGCCAGAGGGTCAACTACCACTCGTGAGCTTGCGTTTTCAATCCAATACCTGGTTCCATCTGGCTGCTCGATGAGCCTGGAGAGCACTCCCCCATCTTGGAACTGGGTGAGTTGAAGTGAGGTAAGGCCAACTGCGAGGTTGCAGTCCTGTCCATACTGAGCAGCGATCTGGCAGTCGTTTATCGCATATTTGAACGAGTCAACGAGAAGGTAGCGCTGCTGGGTACTGAGATCGATTGCGATCTGCCCCATGTCGCCCGAACTCTCGAAGCTATCTAGGTAGGGCTGAGAGATCTCGCCCAGTGGGCCGAGTGGCGCAAGGGATGCCAGAACCCGCGCATCGGTGACGCGATATTTTTTGTTGTCGACCATTACGAAGGTCTCGCTGCTAGCTGACTTCAGCAGGTAGCCGCCTGCGACCGGTGAGCCAAACCAATCGTGATAGAAGCGCCAGAAGTTCCTATTGCCGTATGCCGAGCAGCTATCCCCGGAGCCGTAGAGGTTATTCAGAGCCGCGGCATTGGGAGTATACGGGGTGTAGTAGTAGAGGTTTGCGGTGGCCTGGTTCTGGAGCAGGAAGCTCTTGGTGCCACATGACGACTTGGGGTTGTAGCGCATCGCAACGGTTCTGCCTGGCTTCCAGTAGGTAAAGGAGCCCTCTGGATTTCCGTACCAGATCAGCTGCTTCGCAGCCCGATAAATCTGGTTGAACAGTCCGACGTAGACCTTGCCGCAGATTCCGGGGTCCGAATCTGGACAGCCGAACCCCATTGCCGCCCGGTACATGTAATCGGTTGGCTTAGTTGAGGTAACCAGACCCTGCTCTTTTTGGAGCGTGGTGATTATGACCTTGGGGTTGATCCCGCAGGCGTTTGCGACCGCGTAAATAACCTCAGCAGCGGTTGCCTGGGGCTTTGCAGGAATAGCTGCACATGGACCCACCTCTTCAGGCGTGGTCGCAGGAGTCTCAGGAATGTCGATGCGGATGTTCTTGAGGCAGTCGATCGCCGGGTCTTCTGCTCGACAGGTTTCAACCCTCGAATCTAAAAATGCTTGAATTTCTTCGACGGTCATCGAGCCAAAGTCAAAGAACACACTGTCACTAATGATCAACCCGGGATCAAAAGCGCTGCCTGGAGGGGCCGCCTCGGCAGGCTGAGGAGCCGCAAGGCCAACAAAACCGACCGCAACCATGAAGGCTGCGGTGAACATCGCAAAGAGCCTACGCACTAGGGAAGCACCACCGATGTAGCGGGAGAAGTTCCGAAGTGAAACTCAGAATCGTAGCTCACAGTTACCACGCCATTTCCGCTCGGCAACTCGCTAAGCGGGAACTCGATGGGGAAACACTGGGTGTAGTCCGAGGAGGGTTCCGCTCGAACCTCAAGCTCCTTCTCGACATCCGAACCAATAAATCGCATCTTGCACATTCCGCCCGCTTCGCTGAGTCCAGGAATCTGCGCCACAACCGTGAGCACACCAAAGTCAGGCTCGGCTACCGCCATGATTATCGTCACTTCGGTCTGGACCTTCTCAATCTCGGGCTCTTCGGTCTCGGTGGGCTCAGGCTCTGGCGAAGCCTCCACCTCGGTATCCGTCGGCTCTGGCTCAGCTGTTACGGTTTCTGTCTCGGTGGGAAGAGCCGACATGGTCGGTTCCTCGGGCAACTCAGTTGCTCCCCAGTTCGGGTAAAAAACGCTGCACCCCGACAGGATCAGGAGGGTAGCGCTAGCTAGCGCGAGTGCGCGAAACCTAGGCATAGCTCACCTCCAGCCACCTTCAACCTTAGGTTGAGATTCTGAAAAAACGCTGATGCATTTTGGTGTTTTGAACTAATGAGAAATGGCTGAGAAAGCCCTGATTACAGGCTGGATTTCAGATTTTCGTTCTTTACGCCCACTTGGACTTCCAGCTGCGCCCGATAGTCATCGAATTTGGCGAGCAGCTTGGAATCTGAGGTGCCAAGTATCTTGAGGGCCAATAGTCCTGCGTTTTTGGCCCCATCTATGGAAACTGTTGCCACTGGGACCCCGGCCGGCATTTGAACAATCGACAGCAGTGAGTCCATACCCTCTAAGTGATTCAGTGCAACTGGCACTCCAATCACTGGCAGCGAAGTGATGGAAGCCAGCATGCCTGGAAGGTGGGCTGCGCCGCCCGCTCCAGCGATGATTACCTTCGTGCCCTTTTCGGCTGCAGCTTTGCCCCAGCTCAGCATCTTCTCGGGGGTTCGGTGAGCACTTAGGACCTCGACCTCGGACTCAACACCGAATTCATCAAGAACAGTCTTGGCCTGCTCCATGATCCGCCAGTCGCTGTCGGAGCCCATAACAATTGCAACAAGTGCCATTTTCTAAGTCTAAGCCTCTCCGTAAATCAGGCTTCTGGCCTTTCGGCCAGTCTCCAAAAGCTCTTCGTGATTACTACCCAGCACAGTTAGGTGCCCCATTTTGCGGCCGAACCTTGCCTGTTTTTGGTAGAGGTGAAAACTTACCGAGGGATACCTAGCCATCACGGTTGGGTAGTGCTCGTAAAAGGAGTTCTTGTCATCTACTCCCAGGAGGTTCACCATCACCGCAAAGCCTCCCCGCATACCTGTATCGCCCAGAGGTAGGTCAAGTACAGCCCTCAGGTGCTGCTCAAACTGGGAAGTATTAGATCCTTCAATGGAGAAGTGGCCGGAGTTATGGGGACGCATTGCAAGCTCGTTTACCAAGAGCGAGCCATCGGCTAGAACAAACATCTCGACCGCCATCACTCCCGTGACTCCCAGGCCGTTTGCAATCGAGTGGGCAATCTCGGCTGCAGGATCGCTGAGCGAGAGCGAGGGGTAGGGAGCGATTACCTCGGAGCAGACTCCGCCGGACTGGATCGTCTGTACCAGCGGCCAGGTCTTTGCCTCACCCGAGGGTCGCCTTGCTATCAGCTGAGCTGCCTCGGAAAGAAAATCCACCTTCTGCTCGGCCAGCAGGCTCCCGCCATAGCGGGACAAGTTTTCTAGCCAGTCGCCCACCTCGGATGCTGAGGAAACGACCCGCACTCCTTTTCCGTCATACCCGCCAATCGGCGTCTTGACGACAACCTCAGGTCCATGGCTTCCTATGAAGTTCTCAAGCTCTTGAGGTGAAGTTATTTCAGCCCAATTCGGCTGCGGCAAGCCAAGTTCGGCTAGCTTTTTGCGCATCACGAGCTTGTTTTGTGCGTGAATCAACGCCGCTGGACCCGGCCTCACTCTGATGCCGTCGTCCTCTAATTGACGAAGAAGCTCGGTGGGCACGTGCTCGTGATCAAAGGTGATGACATCGACGTCTTTGGCAAATTCACGAAGCTGAGCAAGGTCGGTGTAATCGCCCACCTTGGTCACGGCACCGTGAGCTGAGGAGCCCTCGGACTCCGCGAAAACCGACAGGTTAATACCAAGAGCAATTGCAGCAGGCTGCATCATGCGCGCGAGCTGGCCACCGCCTATGACCCCAACTGTTTGCATGTAGCCTCCGACCGCTAGTTTCGCAGATGCCAAACGTCTGCCGCGCTGACAAGGTGCGTTTCCGAACCTTCAATGCGAAGCCGCCCATCAGACTCGATCGAAACCGCAGTCCCGACAACCTCTTCGCCGGAGGGCATGATTGCCCTCACAGTCCTGCCAACTGTCACCGAGGTTGAGCGAATCAAGCCCAGTGCAAAGTCGCTACCCTCCGATAGCCATTGCGACCAACCCGCTCGAAGCTCGGTCAAAACCATTGAAAGCACGTCATCAAAGTCCGCACTGGCGAAGTCGTTTACCGCACATGCGGTATCGGGAGCACCCTGCTGCTGCTCGAGGTTAATTCCGATTCCTGCTATTACCCCTTGGTCGGTCAGTTCAGAGAGCACACCGCAGACTTTCTTGCCCTCAATCTGCACATCATTCGGCCACTTGACCCCGGCGTCTGTTCCGGTAATTGTCGAGAGGGCTTTTGCAACACAGCTGCCAACAAAAAGCGGGACAAGCCCCTGTTCGACAATCTCGGTTGGCTTCAGTAGCACAGAGAGCGCTATCGAGGTGCCCGGCTCAGAAACCCAAGATCTTTCGAGGCGACCTTTGCCGGCAGTCTGCTCCGCCGCAACCACAGCGAAAAAATCTGGCTTCACCGATGTCGTCATTAGCCTCGCTAGCTCAAGGTTGGTGGAGTCGACGCTTTCCAGAAACACAAGCGACGGGTTTACTGCAAGCGATTTCTCGAGATTCACACCTAAACGATATCGCAAGGCAGAAAGTTGTAGGTTTTCAAGACGAATGGCCAATCTCTTTGTTGAATCCATGCAAGAAATGGCCAAATATCAGCAATAAAGTAGGAGGGCTAGTAAGGAGCAAGTTGAGCGAGCCAGATCTAAGCACCACTGCGGGAAAAATAGCCGACCTGAAAAAGCGCTATCACGAAGCAGTTCACGCAGCCGGCGAGGCAGCGACCGAAAAGCAGCACGCAAAGGGCAAGAAGACCGCGCGTGAGCGCGTTGAAATGCTGCTCGATGATGGCTCGTTTGTTGAGGTTGACGAGTTCGTTCGCCACCGCGCCAACTCCTTTGGCATGGATGCCAAGCGTCCCTACGGCGACTCGGTGGTCACAGGCTTCGGAACCATTCACGGCCGGCAGGTGGCCGTCTACTCTCAAGACTTCACTATCTTTGGCGGCTCGCTCGGTGAAGCTGCCGGAAACAAGATCATCAAAATCATGGAGCTTGCCATCAAGTCCGGCGTTCCGATCATTGGAATGCTCGACTCAGGCGGAGCGAGAATTCAAGAGGGCGTCATTGCGCTTGGTAAATACGGGGAGATCTTCAGGCTCAATACTCACGCCTCGGGAGTGATCCCGCAGATATCAATCATCATGGGCCCTGCCGCTGGAGGCGCCGTCTACTCACCCGCTCTCACCGACTTTGTGATCATGGTCGACAAGACCTCGAACATGTTCGTCACCGGACCAGATGTCATTAAGACCGTCACCGGTGAGGATGTTGGCATGGAGGAGCTCGGTGGCGCCAGAGCCCACAACGAGACCAGCGGCGTTGCCCACTACCTCGCAAGCGACGAGGATGATGCCATCGACTATGTTCAGTCCTTAGTTGGCTTCCTACCGGAGAACAATCTCTCCGACACAATTACCTACCAATCCGAGGCGGAGCTGGAAATCACCGACGAGGACCAAGCGCTAAACACCCTGATACCCGACTCTCCAAACCAGCCCTACGACATGCAGACCGTAATCAGGGCGGTTGTCGACGAGGGAGAATTCCTTGAGATTCAGCCGCTGTACGCGCCAAACATCATCGTCGGGTTTGCAAGGGTAGACGGACAGTCTGTTGGCATAGTCGCAAATCAACCGCTGCAGATGGCGGGAACGCTGAACATCAATGCCGGTGAAAAGGCAGCAAGGTTTGTGCGCTTTTGTGACGCTTTCTCAATTCCAATTCTCACGTTCGTGGACGTGCCCGGCTATCTCCCCGGCACCGACCAGGAGTGGGCAGGAGTGATTCGTCGCGGTGCAAAGCTGCTCTACGCGTATGCGGAGGCAACCGTGCCGCTTATTACTGTCATAACTCGCAAGGCCTACGGTGGCGCATACATCGTCATGGGCTCCAAGCAGCTCGGAGCAGACATCAACCTTGCGTGGCCAACCGCAGAGATTGCTGTGATGGGCGGACAGGGAGCTGTAAACATTCTCTTCAGAGACAAGATCAAAGAGGCCGAGGCGTCAGGTGCCGACATTGCCAAGGTCAGAGATGAGCTGGCCAAGGAGTACACCTATAACGTAGCGAGCCCATTCCTGGCCGCAGAGCGCGGTGAACTCGATGGCATCATCGAACCAGCTGGCACCAGAGGGGCAATCATTCGTTCACTTCGCGCGCTCAAGACCAAGCGCTCAACGCTTCCTCCTAAGAAACACGGAAATATTCCTCTCTAATGAAGCAATACACTCCTCAAGAAATCCAACAGCTCATCAGAGTCAAAGGTGGAACGCCGGAGGAAAAAGCTGCAGCGCTAGCAGTTGTTGAGGCGGCCATCATTGAGTCCAGAAAGCTCGGAAGAGTTGCCCTCGGCTCTCCGAAGAGCGCCTGGCATAAGGACTCCGGTCTCCTCAGATCAGGCGTGAATGCCAAGTGGGGCAAAAAGCTTCGTTAGGTTCGTCCCCCAAAGTGATGATGCCAAATTTGGCCCAAAGTCTTTTGCGAACATGATTTGGTGGTTTTCTTAGATCACGAACCTAAATCGGCAGCAAGGGGCCGGAGGTTCCGCACCTAGTGCGGGGGTAGATGGGGCGACATCAGTCGCCCCATTACAGTTTTTAGACCGAGTCCGCCATCTTCTAGATTCGGATAAACAAATCGGGGCTGTCCGATTCTTTGCGAATGGCAGCCATGCTGACCCGCCAAGAGTCGCCCTTCGCAGCTCTGATCACGACCTTGCCGGCCTTCACCCCTTTTAGCCTTGATGCAACCTCCCAGAGGTAGGGCGTGCGGTCCTCTTGGCTCAGATCGTCAAGACCGCCATCATCTAACAGCTGAACTTCTATGCCGCGCATTCTTGCGTTTCTGGTCTCACTGACCACATCTAACGACAAGAGGTTTCTCCCTCTAATTTGATCGCGGAGCTCGGCCTCGGTCAGCTGAGCCGTGAGTCTTTCAGCCTTGGTTAGTTTGCCTTGTGAGTCAGAGATTTTCTCTAGCAGGGGTAGGACTTCTTTTAGGGTTTGGTTTAGTCGCTGAGTTCGCTCAGTTCGCGCGGCGCTTGAGGCAGCCGTTGCGGTATCAATTGCCAGTGCCCTCCTTCGAAACTCCTCTGCGCTTTTCGAACTCGAGCCCAGAGCCCAGGATGCAGCCTGGGCGGCAGCGACAAAAAGAAGCGCTCCAACGAGCCCCGAGTTGAAGATCACATCCGGCCCACCCCACAAAATCACTTCTAAGGTGGTGATGGCCAGCCCGATCCAGGCGACCGGCTCAAACTTGCGAATCGCAACTATTGCAAGCAGAGTTCCGATTCCGGCTATGTGCCATGTGGTGTAGCTTCCCTGTCGGACCTCGCCAAGAGCCACAAAAATCAGCTGCGGCAGAGAAATCGAGACGATTAGTACGATTGCGGCCGAAACTGGTCTCATCTTGAGACCGCTTTTATCAAGGGTGGCCAAGAAAAGCGCAGCGAGGTAGGCAAATAGTCCGATGACTGCGAAAACCGGGTTTTGGTACTCATTTAGAAACAGAAAACCCAAGAGGGCATGGTAAAGCCCAAACAGAATGGCAACTGCTGCAAGAGCCAGCCTCGGGAGCCTAATCACGCGGCCACCTCATAACGACCCGGGTACCTTTTCCTGGAGCCGAGTTGATCTCCACTTTGCCCCCAACCGATTCAACCCGAGCCATAATCGAGGTGCTAATGCCGATGCGGTTTCTTGAGACCCGATCAGTCCGGAAACCTGTGCCATCGTCTGCCACAGTGAACTTGAGGCCACCATTTTTCAGTGCCTCAAGAGTGAGTCTGATTTCTTTGGACCTAGAGTGCTGAATGGCGTTGTCGATAGCCTGCAGGCTGGCCTCGGTTAGGGCTTGTGCAGCCTCGGAGTTTAGCTTCGCGGCACTCGCCCCGGTGCTGTGTGTCTGCACTCGCCCATCCAGTTTGCTAGCTGCGCTCTCAAGAGCCTTGAAAAGCCCAAGAGAGCTCACCTCTGATTGAGTTGTATCTAGGTCCTTGGCTTCGAGCAGAGCTGTAATTGCATTTCTCGCACTCTTGGCCGCATCCTCCTGGGCCGCTTTGGAATCGGCCCTTGAAGCAAGAATCAGCGTGTGGAGCACCTGGTCGTGAACCAACGCATCCAGCCGCTGTCGTTCCCGTTCAACCGCATCGGTTTTGGCCTGAGTTAGAGCACTCTTGATGGCATCAGAGTTCGCTTTGTCAACAGCTGCAAAGCCTTCGCGAACTAAAGCAACCAGACCAACTATCGCAAGGCTGAATACCAGTAGGTAGGAACCATCAAGCAGAGCTTCGAGCTCCCCGGCCATGACCGGACTCTGAAGACTCACCCAAACCCAGCTTCCTGCGGTGAGTGGAAGGTACCAAAGCCAGACCCTTCGAGAGTGTGAGGTCGCCACAAGAATCATGGCCATTCCAACACTCCACCAGACCCATGGACGCTCAAACCCACTCTCGTGAAAGTGGTCGTGAGTTAGCGGAACCAGCCAAATTGCAACAAGGACCAACAGTCCGTGCACCAGACCCCAGGGTCGAGAGCGATCAAAGAGGACCGCCGAGATTAGAAAGGCAGCGGCACTGAGAATTACGAGCGCCAGAACAAGGTCACTCCTTGGATTTGTGAAGCCAGACTGACCTAGCGCATTTGCCACCACTTCAATGCCTGAAACAAAGAGGGCTGCGGCAGAGATTCTGCGAATCCACGTCTCAAGACGGTTACTAGCTATGGATGCCAGCGGTTTCACTAAAGCAAGTCTCCCGAAATCAGTCCGTCTTCAACAGCACGCCTAAACAGATCGACTTTTGTTGCGGCCTCCCGACCCAGCTTTGCGTACTTGACCCGCACCCGATCAATGTGCTCCTTTGCCGAGCTCGGCTTTATCTGCAGTTGGTAGGCAACCTGCTTCAGGCTCATCCCCGAAGCGTAGAGCGCGAGCACCTCGGTTTCGCGAGCCGACAGGTTTGCCTCTTTGAAGAGGCTGTCGGCATCAATGGTTGCGCTGGTTTCGGCGTTGTTCAGAATTGCGCCGTCGGCAGCTAGCCGAATGGCCTCCATCAGGTCCTCGACCGGTTGTGACTTAGGAACAATCGCCGTGGCGCCGGCTCGGACCGCTGCGCGCATCAGGTTTGGCTTATCCGCAATCGAGAAGATCAGGACCGCAGCGCCGGTCTCGACAATGCGCTCAACGTTTTCTGAGACCAATGATCCATCGGCAAGGCTTAGGTCGGTAACCACAACTTGGCACTCCCGAGTACCAATCTGATCCAGAAGCTCAGTAACGGTTGGGGCAGAGCCAATGAGTTCAAAATCGTTTTTGTCGCAGGCTGCTGCGAATCCGAGGCGAACTGCCTCGTGGTCGTCAACGATCGCAACCTGGACGCTCATGTTCTTAGATTACTGAGCCGCAGTGTTGCCAAAGTTTCGAAGTGGTGGGTGTGGGGGAAGATATCGAAGGCCTCCAGAGCTTCAAGCTCATATCCGACCTCTCGGAGCAGCCCAATATCCCTGGCCAGGGCCACCGGATCACAAGCCACATAAACAATGTATTTTGCCTTCAGCCGAACCAGCTGGTTAATCACCTTGGTTGCCGCTCCCGAGCGAGGAGGATCTAGGACAACGGTGGTTATCTCTTTCTCCCTGGAGCGAAGGTAGAGAAGGACATCAGATTTCTCGAAACTGAGATTCTTCATCCCCTTAGCAGAGCTCTTACCCGACTGGACAGCGGCTTCGGAGAGCTCGACGGCGTGAACCTTAGACTCCGGAAAACGCGCTGCGATATTTGCGGCGAACAACCCGGCTCCCGCATAGAGATCAAGAACCTCAGAACCAGGTTCGAGTTCACCCAGGCGCTCAAGAACGCCACTGAGTAAAACCTTGGGGGCGAGACTATGTGCTTGCCAAAATACCCCTGGCCTTAGATCGAAGACGCGGCCACCAACTACCTCGGTAACTACCTTTGAGCCACCTAGTTCACCATCGATAGACCATTGCAGGGAGTCAGGCGAAGAGGCGATGAAAATCTTCTTTTTGCCGGGAAATCGCCTGGTATGAAGTCCCAGGTCATTTATCTCCTGGTTTGCAAGCGGCAAGGAGCTGACTGGGATCACATCGTTCGAGCGCGCGCCCTTCACACCAGCGGTGCCGTCGGGTGCGACGTGAAGCTGAACTCTGGTTCGGTAGCCAAGACCATCTGAATCGTCAACCGCTGCAACTTTGGGTGAAAGGTCAAGGCCTGCCATGCGTGAAAGAGCCTCGGAGAGTATCTCTGACTTGATGCGGCGCTGCTCTCCAAGCTCGATGTGACCAAAGTCGGCACCTCCAGCCCCTGAATTTGCCTCCGCCCAGAAATGATCCCTGCGGTGTTCACTGGGTTCTAGAACCCTGGTGACTCGCGCTCTTAGGAAGCTCTTTGCCTCCTCGGTTATCTCCGCCTCAACGAGTTCCCCGGGTAGTGCCCCTTCGACAAGAACCACCTTGCCTTCCGGCCTTGCAACAAAGACGCCGCCATGCGCGGCCTTTTCGATACGGAGAGTTATGGTCACCGGCTAAGTGTTCCACAGCTAGCCTTGAACCGTGCCACTAATTACCCTTGCCTCTACCTCCTCTGGGAGAAAAAAGCTCCTAGAGGACGCAGGACTGGACTTTCTGACTATTGCTCCTGGCGTTGACGAAGAGGCGCTTGTTGAACTGGAGAAGCCCGTAGGTGTTTGCGAGATGACCCTGCTGCTCGCAAGAGCTAAAGCAATTGCGGGAGCTGAGAGTGCCACCACTCGACTTGTGCTCGGGTGCGACAGCGCCCTGGAGTTTGAGGGCCAGAATCTTGGAAAACCACTGACCAAAGACTTGGCCTCACAGCGCTGGAGAGAAATGCGCGGCAAGTCTGGCTATCTGCATTCCGGCCATCACCTGATTGACACACAGAGCGGAGAGTCACGATCGGTCTGCTCCAAGACCTTGGTTTTCTTCGCCGATCTCAGCGACGGCGAAATCGAAGCGTATGTCGAAAGCGGTGAGCCGCTAAACGTTGCCGGAAGTTTCACAATAGATGGTCGAGGTGGGCCCTTTATCGAGCGCATTGAAGGTGACTACCACACGGTCGTGGGTCTTTCCCTAGTTGAGCTTCGCAGGATGCTCAGAGAGCTAGGTCACGAGATCACCAGCCTCTGGAGATAAACGCAACAAAACCGCAATTTTTTTGTGGAGTAGTCATAAATCCCAGCTGGAAAGTGGCAATAAGCTATCCGATTATGGCTCAGAAGCGGATAACCAAAGTCCTCATCGCCAACAGAGGTGAGATAGCGGTCAGGGTTATCCGAGCGGCCAAGGACAGCGGTATTTCTACCGTCGCCGTCTATGCGGATTCTGACCGCGACAGTCAGCATGCCAAGCTTGCCGATGAGGCATACGCGCTGCAGGGTGAGACCGCTGCCGAGACCTATCTTGTAATCGAAAAACTTCTAAGCATCGCCTCGAGATCAGGGGCCGACGCTGTGCACCCCGGATACGGCTTCCTCTCCGAGAATGCCGATTTTGCAAGGGCCGTGATTGCGGCGGGTCTTATCTGGATTGGGCCTGGCCCAGAGGCTATCGAACAGCTTGGAGATAAGGTTTCAGCTCGAAAAGTGGCCCAGAAGGTCGGTGCGCCGCTTGCCCCGGGAACCATCAACCCAGTCTCCGATGTCTCCGAGGTGGAGTCATTTGTGAAGGAGCACGGTCTGCCGGTAGCCATCAAGGCGGCCTACGGTGGTGGTGGTCGAGGAATAAAGATTGTTCGCGACAAGAGTGAGATTACTGAAGCCTTCGAGTCTGCTACTAGAGAGGCCGTTGCGGCTTTCGGGCGTGGGGAATGTTTTATTGAGAAGTACCTAGACAAGCCTCGCCACGTTGAGACGCAGTGTCTAGCCGATACCCACGGCAACGTAGTGGTGGTTTCAACCAGGGACTGCTCGCTGCAGCGCAGACATCAAAAACTCATTGAAGAGGCTCCCGCGCCATTTCTAACTAAGGAGCAAGAACATCAGCTCTACGAGTCCTCCAAGGCGATTCTCAAAGAGGTTGGTTATGTCGGTGCGGGGACCTGCGAGTTTCTTATTTCCGGTGACGGGACCATCTCCTTTTTGGAGGTAAACACCCGGCTCCAGGTCGAACACCCGGTCTCCGAAGAGGTAACCGGCATTGACCTGGTCCGACAGCAGTTCAGGATCGCTCAGGGCGAGGCGCTGGGCTTTGATGACCCAGAGATTCGAGGCCACTCCTTTGAGTTCCGGATCAACGGGGAGGATGCTGGCAAAAACTTCCTGCCGTCTCCCGGACCAGTCCACCAGTTCTTAGCTCCGTCAGGTCCTGGGGTCCGAGTGGACTCAGGTGTCGTCTCGGGAGACAGGGTCTCTGGCAACTTTGACTCGATGATGGCCAAGCTGATCGTTACCGGCAGCAGCCGCGAGGAAGCGCTTGAGCGCTCTCGACGTGCTCTGGCCGAGATGCAGGTCAACGGCCTGCCCACCGTTCTCCCCTTCCACCGACTGATGGTTGATCACCCAGCGTTCACCGCCCAAGAAGGTTTCAAGGTATTCACCAGGTGGATAGAGACCGAGTGGGATAACCCGATAGAGCCTTGGACGGGTCAGGCAGAACCGGAGATGGCGGCCGAGCCAAGGAGAGAAATTGTCGTTGAGGTTTCGGGAAAGCGCCTCGAGGTCAGCGTTCCAAAGCGGCTCTTGGTTGGAGAAATCGGCTCCCCAGAGGGTCACGCCCCAAGACGCAAAAAAGGAGCTGAGACCTCCTCCCGCACCGGCGCCAAGGGCGACTCGCTAGTTGCCCCAATGCAGGCGACAG
This sequence comes from uncultured Aquiluna sp., assembly GCA_964350385.1. Classification (GTDB taxonomy): domain Bacteria; phylum Actinomycetota; class Actinomycetes; order Actinomycetales; family Microbacteriaceae; genus Aquiluna. Next base: position 36,111 of record CAYGJH010000008.1, read on the forward strand.
TCGTGAAGCTCGCCGCGAGCGAGGGTCAGAAAGTTGAGCAGGGCGACTTGGTTGTTGTTCTAGAGGCAATGAAAATGGAGCAGCCGCTGGCGGCTCACAAGTCCGGAACGGTGAAGAATATTGGTGTAACTGCAGGAGCCACGATCTCCGCAGGGACGCGGATTCTCGACATTCTTTAGTCGATAGCTGGGTGTAGTTCGCTGGCCGCCTCGGCAATGGAACCTGAGAGCGATGGGTAGACGGTATAGGTCTTGGCTAGCTGGTCGACCGTGAGCCTGTTCTCTATTGCGACCGCAATCGGATAGATCAAATCTGATGCCCTTGGGGCAACCACAACACCGCCGATGACCGTTCCGCTCCCCACTGACGCAAATAGCTTTATGAAACCATCGGAGATCCCCTCCATCTTTGCTCTGGGGTTGGTCTCAAGCTCAATTGTCGCTACCTCACCACGGACCAGGCCGTCCTTAATCTCCTGCTCAGACCAGCCAACCTGGGCAATTTCTGGGGAGGTGAAGACGTTGGATGCGACATTCCTGAGTCTGGTTGGCGTAGCGACGTCACCGAGGGTGTGGTAGACGGCAGTCCGTCCCATCATCGCTGACACCGATGCCAGGGGAAGTGATGTGGAGCAGTCGCCGATGGCATAGACATTGGCTCTTGAGGTCCTTGCGACTTTGTTTACAACCACATGGCCAGTTTCGTTGAGAACGATGCCTGCCTCTTCTAAATTCAGGCCCTTGGTGTTTGGGATGGCCCCAACCGCCATAAGACAGTGCGAGCCTGTCAGGGTAGTGCCGTCGGCAAGCTCAACCTCAACTGCTTCACCTGTGTTCGTCACACTCTTCGCACGGGCGTTCCTAAGTAGGTTCATTCCGCCTGTAGTGAAGACCTTTTCAATTAGCTCAGCTGCATCAGAATCGTTTCCCGGCAGCACTTTTTCTCTTGATGAGACCAGGGTGACCTTCGATCCCAGCTGCAGGTAGGCGGAGGCAAACTCTGCTCCAGTGACACCCGATCCGACCACAATCATGTGCTCAGGCAGCTCCTCGAGATTGTAAAGCTGCTTCCAATTAAGAATTCTCTTGCCGTCAGTAGCCGCGTCCGGAAGTTCCCTCGGGGAAGCTCCTACCGCAACGATGATGGTTTTGGCCTCGATACGTTCGTTCTCACCGCCAGCTGAAGGCTGCACCACCACGTGATGATTGCCATCTAGATGTCCCCTACCGTCAATGATGCGGACCCCATCCTCGACAAGTGCCTCTCTCATGTCCTCAGATTGGTCCTGGGCAAGGGCGAGAAGCCGCTTATTTAGGGTCTTTAGATCTACTTCGACGTGCGGGTTGACCCGCTTTCCTTCAACCGAAAATTCCAGTCCCAGGCTCTGGGCCACCGCTACCCGCTGAGCCGCCTCGGCGGTTGCAATCAAAGTCTTCGAGGGGACGACATCAGTGAGCACAGCATTACCGCCAACGCCTTTCTCCTCGATGAGGATTACCTCTGCGTCAAGTTGGGCTGCGGTGCGAGCGGCCTCGTATCCTCCTGGGCCACCACCAATAATTACGACACGATGTTTTGACCCGAGTTTGTTTAGCACTGCTCCATTGTCCCGCAAATTTGCCTGGCGTCAGCACAACTAGACTTGAAAGTTATGGTTCATCCACTCAATGTCGAGGGCGTAGACCCTTTTGAATTCGCCCAGCGGGCAGCAGACCAAATAGCGCAGAAAACCTCGGTTGAGCATCACGACATTGCGCTGACACTCGGTTCCGGTTGGTCAAAAGCCGCCGACCTCATTGGCGAGACTGTCGCCGAAATTCCAGCCAATGAAATCGCCGGCTTCCACAAGCCCGCCGTCGCCGGCCACATCGGCACAATTCGCTCCATCAAGCTTCCAAGTGGAAAGCACGCACTCGTTATTGGTGCAAGAACTCACTTTTATGAAAACCATGGTGTTAGGGCAGTGGTCCACTCCGTCCGAACCGCTGCCAAAACCGGGGCAAAGATCATGGTGCTCACAAATGGTGCCGGAGGCATCCGTCCTGAGTGGGATGGTGGAGCAGCGGTTTTGATCTCAGACCACATCAACCTCACAGCGTCCAGCCCTCTGGAGGGCGCGAACTTTGTTGACCTGACGGACCTCTACTCCTCAAGGCTACGAGGGCTCGCCAAAGAGGTCGATGGCTCGCTGGACGAGGGTGTTTATGTTCAGTTCCGGGGCCCCCACTACGAAACTCCAGCAGAGGTCCAAATGGCAAAGAAGATGGGCGGTGACATCGTCGGTATGTCAACAGCGCTCGAGGCAATAGCTGCCAGAGAGTCAGGCATGGAGGTCCTTGGCATGTCACTGATTACCAACCTCGCAGCAGGTGTCCAGAAGACTCCTTTGAGTCACGAGGAGGTAATTGCCGCAGGTAAGGCGGCAGAGGCGAAAATCTCCAAACTGCTAGCAGAGATAGTCACCAAGCTCTAAATGAATCAACTCGAAGCTGCTAGGTCTTGGCTAGCTCAGGATCCCGACCCCAAGACTCGGGCTGAGCTCGAGGCGCTCATTGCTGAGCAGAACCACACTGAGTTAGAAAACAGGTTCTCCACCACCTTGCAGTTTGGAACAGCCGGGCTTCGGGGCGAGCTCGGAGCTGGCCCCAACCGCATGAATCGGGTGGTAGTGGCAAGAGCCGCACTGGCAATTGCAAACTTCCTGAAAAACAACATGGCCACTTACCAAACCAAAGAATCGGAGCTCCTGGTTGTGATCGGCTACGACGGGCGAGAGAACTCCGAGGTCTTTGCAAAAGATAGTGCCGGAATCATTTCGGCTCAAGGGATTCGGGTCTTGCTCTTTGACTCCATGGTTCCGACACCGGTAGCTGCTTTCACCGGCAAACGTTTAGATGCGAGTGCGACCATCATCGTCACTGCAAGCCACAACCCTCCGCGCGATAACGGCTACAAGGTCTACCTCGGCGGCCCAAATGGTGGCTCTCAGCTAGTGACTCCGCAAGACACCGAGATTGCAACGGAAATTGCCAAGGTCGCAGCAAACTACACCTTCGACTCAATCCCCCAATTTGGAAACTACGAGCTTGCGGGCAGTCAAGCCATTGACAGCTACATCGAAAGAGCGTCCGCACTGGTTGAATCCAGTGACGAGCGCAGGAAGAACCTCAAGATCGCCCACACCTCGCTCCACGGAGTGGGTTGGAAGGTCGTCAACGAACTTTTCTCAAGGCTCGGCTTCGAGCTAACTCCAGTTGCCCAGCAGATGGATCCAGACCCCAAGTTTCCAACCGTGAGCTTTCCAAACCCTGAAGAGCCGGGTGCTATGGACCTAGCCTTTGCACATGCAACCGCAACTTCCAGCGAGTTGATTCTTGCCAATGACCCGGATGCTGACCGTTTGGCGGTTGCGGTTTCCCAAGGTGATGGCTGGAGAATGCTCACAGGCGATCAGGTTGGCCTGATTCTTGCTGAGCTCTGCGCTAAGAAAGCAACTGCCGGCAACCTCGCGAACTCCATAGTTTCGGCAGACATCTCTAATCTCGCAAAATCTCATTCGCTCGGGTATCAGCAGACACTGACTGGCTTCAAGTGGATTTCGAAGGTGCCGGATCTGGTCTACGGATATGAGGAGGCTCTCGGCTACTGCGTGGACCCTAAATTCACCCCCGACAAAGACGGCATCACCGCAGCACTTCTAATTGCCCAGCTCGCAGTGGAGCTCAAGGCCCAAGGCTCAAACCTTTCCGAGTATCTCGCTGAGCTCTTCGATCGCTATGGTCACATCGCAACCTCGCAGGTTTCCATCAGGGTCACAGATCTATCAGTCATCTCAAAGACCATGGCAAACCTCAGGCGGCAACCGCCGACGGAGTTCTCGGGCGCTCAGCTAGAGACCGAAGACCTCCTCAGCGCTAAAAACCCCACTGACGCGCTAGTGGTGTCAGGCGGTGGGGCAAAGCTGATATTTAGACCAAGCGGCACTGAGCCGAAGCTCAAGTGCTACTTGCAATTTGAGGCAGCTAGCGCAGCATCTGCAGCTATTGGTCTTGAAAGACTTCGCGAATTCGCTAGTTCTTTGCTTGATGACGCTCAACAAAGCGCTTGACGCTCTGGGGAACCGGGAGACTCCGGGACTCAGCATCTGCTGGAATTATGTCTCCAACACCTCTTGTTAGCGGCACAATTCCCGCCCAGTAGCCAAGATCGATGTCCTCCTCCGGGTCGTCAACCTCATTTACGGAGATCTTCACGGAGGCCTCGTCCAGCTTCACCGCGACGATGATTGTCGCGGCCGCCTCCTTCTTGGTCATTGGCCTGGCCTCAGCAACGCGTCCTGGTATCAGTGAGTTGCTTATGAGATCTAAGGCTGAAAGCTTCTCATCATCCTCCAAGAGCCTCGCCTCACCGAAGATTACGGCGGAACGGTAGTGCATTCCAGAGTTGAAGTTACTCCTTGCGACCTTTAGGGCGTTGAGCTCGGTGATGCTCACGCAAACGCTTGGATTATCTGCAAGTAGCCGCATGAGCCTTGAACCTGATGAGCCATGCAAAAAGAGAGTGTCGCCGTCTCGGCCATAAGTCATGGGTATTACAAGGGGCTGCCCCTTCTCCACGAGCCCCACATGGGCGACGAGATTCTCATCGATTATCGAGTGAAGATCTGAGCGTTCGAAGGAGGCTTTGTAGGGAAGTCTTTTGAGTTCGGTTCGACTGGTTTGTCCGGGCTGGCTCATCCCAAGATGTTAGCCGACGGAGACGAAAAGCTTTTCTTCCAATTCGGCCAGATCAAAGATGTTCTGCACAACGATTACCTCGCTGGCCACACCAACCAATAGTTCCGCTACGTCACGCGTTGCAAGCACTACCTGGGCCTCGATCTCGCCGCTGACAACGTGATCCACAGTCACAGCGCGAACCTCGGCCTCAACCTCTAGACGACTGAGAACCTTGTCAACGTTGGCCTTGAGCAGGACGGACGTACCGATTCCTGCTCCGCAGACTGTATAGATAAGCACACCTAATAGAAACACCTAGATGCGATTTTTATGCCCGAGCTCTAAAGATTAAACACAGTGTTCATCTTGGACCTAGGCGCGAGCGAAACCCAACTCGATCATGTCCATAAGTTCCTCGCGCTCGGGCAGACCCTGGAAGGCTGCCTGAGCCGCATTGAGCTGGAACTGCTCTAGGTCTGCGATGGTGTAGCCAAAGGTGTCCACCAGAATCTCGAGCTCCCTGGTGAGGCTCGTGCCGCTCATGAGACGGTTGTCGGTGTTCACAGTCACCTTGAAGCCGAGATCGTAGAGAACATCGAATGGGTGGTCCCCCATCGTGTCTCCCATCATTGCAAAAGCTCCGGTCTGAAGGTTTGAAGAAGGAGAGGTCTCGAGAACAATCTCGCGATCGTGAACCCACTGGGCCACAGGCCCCAAAACAACCAGATCGGTGTCGCCCTCAGTTCGCGAGAACATTATGTCCTCAATAAGACGTACACCGTGGCCCAACCTGAGCGCTCGTCCGGAAACTATTGCGTCCTTGATGGACTCGACTCCATCAGCCTCGCCAGCGTGGACTGTCACAGGGAAAAGCTCTGAGGCCAGGTAGTCAAAAGCCACCTTGTGTCTCGATGGCAAAAACCCCTTCTCCGCACCCGCTATGTCAAAGCCGACGACACCGTTGTTGCGGTGGCGAACCGCGAGCTCTGCAATCTCAAGGCCCCTGTCGGCATGGCGCATTGCGGTAACCAGCTGTCCGGTGCGGATGAAGCCCCCGCGGTCGCTGATCTCCTCCATGGCTCGCTCGAGACCATCTTGAACAGCCTCGACAGTTTCATCGAGCGAGAGTCCTCCTGCCAGGTGCTGCTCTGGAGCCCAGCGCAGCTCACCATAGATAACGCCATCTTCTGCAAGGTCCATGACCGACTCATAAGCGACCCGCTCCAGACCTTCGCGGGTCTGCATGACGGCAACTGTGTGATCAAAGGCCTCAAGGTACTTCACCAAAGACCCCGAATTGCAGACCTCAGAGAACCAATTCGCCAGGTCCACGGCCGACTCCGCCGGAAGCTTATGGCCCACGCTATCTGCTAGTTCAACAATCGTCTGAGGCCGAAGTCCGCCATCTAGGTGGTCGTGCAGAGAAATCTTGGGTAGCGACTGAATGTCCAATGGGTTCCTAACTAACTCGCCCGAGAATCATCTCGCGCTTCGGTGGGGCTTGCTGAGAAAAATCAACGGCGCTGGAGGCCAGCTCGATTGCCCGCTCGAACTTCTCAGGAGTGTCAGTGTAGAGGGTCATCAGGGCATCGCCCTCTTCGATACTGTCCCCCAATTGCGCATGTAGCTCAACACCGGCACCAAACTGAACCGCGTCCTCCTTGCGCTCTCTTCCGGCACCCAGGCGCCAGGATGCGACTCCGACAGCTAACGCATCCAGGCGAGATATGAAGCCGGATCCTGTGGCGCGGATGGTGTGGAATTCTTTTGCTTTGGGAAGCTCAGCATCTAAATCCCCACCCTGGGCCGAGATCATCTTGCGGAAGACGTCCATGGCCTTCCCGTTCTGAAGGTTTTCTGCGGGGTCAACATCGCTAATGCCGCTATGGGCGAGCATTTCCTTTGCCAGCTCCACTGTTATCTCAATCACATCCGCTGGGCCGCCGCCGGTAAGCACCTCGATGGACTCCTCCACCTCAAGGGCATTTCCAATCTTTAGGCCCAGCGGGGTGGACATATCGGTTAGCAATGCCGAGGTCTTCACGCCTGCATCCTGGCCAATCTGAACCAGGGTCTTGGCAAGCTCGCCCGCTCTGTCAAGAGTCTTCATGAAAGCTCCCGACCCAACTTTGACATCCAAGACAAGAGCTGAAGTTCCCTCGGCAATCTTCTTGCTCATGATCGATGAGGCGATTAGCGGAATCGCCTCAACCGTTCCCGTGACATCGCGCAGAGCATAGAGTTTCTTGTCAGCTGGTGCCAGACCGCTGCCCGCCGCACACACCACCGCTCCAACCTCAGCCAGCTGGCTGTACAGCTCCGTATTCGAAAGGCCCGCCTGCCAGCCAGAGATAGCCTCAAGCTTGTCCAGCGTGCCGCCGGTGTGACCTAGGCCTCGACCCGAGAGCTGGGGAACTGCGACTCCGTAGGAGGCGACCAGTGGAGCTAGCGGCAGAGTTATCTTGTCCCCAACACCACCTGTTGAGTGCTTGTCAGCTGTTGGCTTTGAAAGCCCGGAGAAATCCAGCCGCTCGCCCGATGCGATCATGGCCATGGTTAGGTCAAGGATCTCCCTGCGTTCCATGCCATTGAGCAAAATGGCCATTGCCATAGCAGACATCTGCTCGTCAGCAACCACGCCCTTTGTATAGGAATCGACAAGCCAGTTGATTTCCTCGGTGGTCAGCACTTCGTGCTCACGCTTTTTGATGATTAGCTCGACTGCGGAAAAACTCATCGATTTAGGTCCTCGGGTCCGAAGGCCTCTGGCAGCACCTCTTGAATTGTTTTGATTCCAACCGTTGTCTGCAGGAGCATTCCCTCCGCGGAGTGCTCGTAGAGCAGCTGCCTACATCTTCCACACGGCATAAGCGGTTCACCCTGCCCATCGACGCAGGCGAAGGCTGCGAGCTTTCCGCCACCGGTGCGAAAGAGCTCACTGACAAGCGAGCACTCGGCGCATAGCCCAAGCCCATAGGAAGCATTCTCAACGTTTGCTCCGCTGATAATGCGCCCGTCGGTTGTGAGAGCAGCAGCGCCAACCGGAAACTTGGAGTAGGGGGCGTAAGCCTTAGCCATTGCGGCCTTTGCCGCATCTGTAAGCTCTGCCCAATCGATCTCCACAATTACCCCTTCGTGTATGGAATTGCGAGCGCCTTCGGCGGTCTGGATTGGCCAACAAAACCAACCACGGCGATGATGGTGACGATATACGGAACCATCGTGATGAAGTCGGTGGGGATTCCAGGGCTAACCTGATTTGCCCAGACCCTCAGAATGATTGAGAAGCCGAATAGCAGTGCTGCAAGTGCCGCAGAGATTGGATGCCAGCGGCCGAGGATAACAACCGCGAGAGCAATAAATCCGAAGCCGCCGGCCATCTCCCGGCCGAATGCCCCAGCATTTCCAATTGTTAGCGCCGCGCCACCCAGTCCTGCCGACATGCCTCCGAGAGTCACCCACCAGAACCTGGTTCTTCCGACGTTGATACCGACGGTGTCGGCAGCTAGCGGGTGCTCCCCGACTGCCCGTGCCCGCAGTCCCAACTTGGTCTTGAAAAGGATGAAATAAAGCGTCGGGACAAAGATAAGAGCTGCGAACACTGTGATTCGATTCTCAAAAATCACCGGGCCAATTACCGGAATGTCACTCAAGAATGGAATCTTGATGATGTCCAGGGTCCCGGGGAAATTTACATTCTCGCCGTCCTCCGTGAGCCACTGTTGGTAAAGGAAGTTGGTGATACCAATCATCAGCACGTTCAGGACTACTCCAACGATGATCTGCTGGGCTAGGTACTTGATTGCAAAAACGGCCAGGACCATGGAAACAAGCGCCCCGCCAATCATTGCGCTAGCGAGTCCAAAGAAGAAGTTGTCGGTGATCGAGGAAACCACTGCAGCCATGAACGCGCCGGTAAGAAGCTGCGCCTCAATCGCGATGTTGGTGACGCCCACTCGCTCGCACATCAATCCGCCCATGGCACCGAGCATGATTGGCACTGCCAAAACTAGCGCTGTGCCAATAATGAAGGTGAGCGGAACGCTGTTGCCGGCTGCCAGCCAGCCGAGAAGCGCCACCACACCTATTGCGCCATAGATCACGGACACCCAAAGTGGTGTCTTTCGGTTCTTGAGAGCGAAGCTCAGCGAATAGCCGGCTATCGCCAGCATAAGGATTCCGGCGACCCAGCCAAGTGCCGATGAACCCACTGGGATAGCAGGTAACTGAATTACGTCAACCCGGCGAGAAATCTCAAAAACAGTCTCGCCCTCTCGGCCAAGAATTCCAAAGAAGACCAGCACCAAGGCCCCAATGCCAGCCATAGTGATTGGCGACTTAAATCCAACCCGCTCTTCCTTAGCTATCTGAAGTTGGCTCATTTGGCACCCCCTCTCCTAAAAAGTCGTTGTCGCATGTTTGAAAGCACGGAGGTTGTTTGCGGTGGCGGAAGCCTGAAAATCATCCGAATCAGGGGTGGCGCTGCGATAAACAACACAATGGCACCCTGCACAATCCCCAGCACCTCGGGCGAAACCCCGAGAACCTGCATCGATGGAGCTCCGGCCTTGAAAGCACCAAAGAGCAGCCCGGCTAACAAAATGCCCGGGGCATTTGAACCCCCTAGGAGCGCCACGGTGATCGCGTCAAACCCAATACCAGCGTGTGCTGATGGGGTAACTCCAATGGGGGTACCAAGTGATTGATTGGCAGCCGCAACTCCCACGAATGCAGCCGAAAGACCCATGGCCAGAATGTAAGTGTGCTCAACGCTCACGCCTGCAGAACGAGCAGCATCAGGGTTGTGGCCAACCATGCGGAGCCTGAAGCCGATGGTGGAACGCTCCATCAGCCACCAGAATACAAAGACAGCAATTAGCGCGAGAATGATGCCCCAGTGCAGGTTGAATTCATCCCCAAGCAGCTTTGGAAGCAGCGCCGTCTCTGCAGCTGGATCCGCCTTCGGATTTCCTGTGGCCCGCTCCTCCTGAAGAAGGGCGGGGTCACGCATCAAGAAAGTGAAGAAGTAAAGCATTATGTAGTTGAACATGATGGTCAGAATCACCTCATGCGCTCCCGTTCGAGCTTTCAAAAAGCCCACAAAAGCCCCCAATAGAGTCGCGCCCACAACTCCCGCGATGATCGCGACGATGGTGTGGATGACGAAGGGAAGCTCAAGCCTGGTTGCCACAAAGGTTGCAAAGATCATGCCCGAAATTAGCTGGCCCGTTCCACCAATGTTGAACATTCCAACTCGGAAAGTCAGGCCGATACCAAGCCCGGCAAGAATTAGGGGAGCTCCCAGCCGAAGAGTCTCAGTGAGGGGTCGGATGGCCTTTTCGAAAGTTTCGGCATCGCCGTTGAAGATCGCACCTCTAAAGAGAGCGCCATAGCCCTCGCTTACAACTGCAACGGCCGCGCCCAGGGCATCTTGGGGACGAGAGAAGAAGTAGCCCAAGGACTCAATGAAGGCCTTGTCTGAGCCGATCATGAACAGGGCTCCAACCAAAAATCCAAGGATTATGGAAAGCACCGTGCGCGTGAAGCTGCCCGAGAGAATCTCTTTCAGTGCTTGCGAGAAGCGATCTGGTGTTTCGCTCATGCTGCAACTCCTGCCATTAGCTTTCCAAGCTGTTCCCTGGAGGTCTCCGGGCTAACAATGTCCACAATTTTGCCCCTGTACATAACCGCAATTCGATCTGCCAAAGCTAGAACCTCATCAAGCTCGGTTGAAACCAGGACCACAGCCTTGCCCTTGTCGCGCTCGGTCACAATTCGCTCGTGAATGAACTCGATTGACCCGACGTCAACTCCTCTGGTGGGCTGAGAGGCAACCAGCAGATCTACGTCGCGGGAAAGCTCCCGGGCGACAACCACCTTCTGCTGATTTCCTCCGGAGAGCTTTCCTGCAGGAGTATCTGCAGAAGGTGTTCTGACGTCAAATTCCTCCACTAATTGCTCCGCAATTTCTTTTCTGGCTGAAAAGTTGATATTGATGCCCCTTGTAAATCGCGACTTGTAGGAGGAATTGATCATCATGTTCTCCGCGATGGTGAAGGCCGCAACCAACCCATCGCTGGTGCGGTCCTCTGGGATGTAACCCACACCATGCTCGAGCACTCGTCGCACCGAATCATCGGTGATGTCCTCGCCCTTGAAACTGATCTTTCCAAAGCCCGTCAATGCCGACCTTAGACCCATGATCGCCTCTGCAAGTTCCGTCTGGCCATTGCCCTGCACACCGGCAATCGCCAGAATCTCTCCTGATCTAACCTCGAAGCTCACCCCGTCTACAGCGCGTTGACCCCTATCGTCCAACACGGCCAGGTTCTCAACGCTGAGAACAACATCGCCAGCTTGCTTCGAACTCTTCTCGACAGTAAGACCGACCTCACGGCCAACCATCATGGAGGCAAGTTCAGAGGTTGAGGCATCGGGCTTTGCACTTCCGACAACCTTGCCCAGACGAATGACGGTTATCTTGTCTGCCACCGCCTTCACCTCACGAAGCTTGTGAGTGATGAAAACAATTGATGTCCCACTCGCAGCCAACTGACGCATGATCTCCATGAGCTCATCGGTCTCTTGCGGAGTCAAAACAGCGGTCGGTTCATCGAGAACCAAAACTCTGGCCTCTCTGGATAGCGCCTTGATTATCTCCACCCGTTGCTGCACCCCAACAGGAAGATCTTCAACGAGAGCATCGGGATCAACGTTGAACCCAAAGCGCTCGGAAATATCTACAACTCGTTTTTTCGCCTCAGCAATATCGAGAGCGCCCAAAGCCTTGGTTGGCTCCTGACCCAGGGCCACGTTTTCCGCAACGGTGAAAACGGGAATCAGCATGAAGTGCTGGTGAACCATTCCAATGCCGGCTTCCATGGCATCGCCAGGGCCTGCAAAGCTTTGAGGCTTGTCATCTAACAGGACCTCACCCTCGTCGGCGTCGTAGAGGCCGTAGAGAACGTTCATAAGGGTGGACTTGCCTGCACCGTTTTCGCCGAGCAGGGCGTGGATCTCCCCGGGCTCAACCACAAGGTCAATAGCGTCGTTGGCAACGAGTGTGCCGAAGCGCTTTGTAATTCCGCGCAGTTCTAATTTCAATTGAGCACTCCTTTGTGCGAACACTCTATTTTGGCAAAGAAAAGGGCCGCAGTTTTACCTGCGGCCCCCTTCGCTTCGTTTGCCAGGTGATTTAGGCCTTAGGGTCTACCTCACCTGCGATGATGCCAGCCTCTAGCTCGGCTAGACGAGCCTTGGTGGCGTCATCAATCATTGAGTCAAACTCGTAGAACGGGCTTAGACCGGTTCCACCGTTTGCCAAGGTTCCAACGTATGCGTCACCGTTGAATGCTCCGCCAGCGGAGAGCTCAGCAACGATGTCGTAGACAGCGTTGGTCATGCGCTTCTCAGCTGAAGTCAGCACTAGGTCTGCATACTCTGGGCTGGTAAGTGCTACGTCCTTGTCAACACCAACCATGACACCAGCAATGCCGGCCTCCTTGATTGCCTCGGAGACTGCACCGAACTGGTCACCACCAACTGGGAATACGACGTCAGCACCGGCGTTGATCTGGGCTGCGGCGATTGCCTTGGAGGTACCGGAGTTAGGAACGAAGTCACCAATGAAGTCACCGGTCATTGCGACTGGGTCCCAACCGACAACAGTTACCTCAACGCCGTTGTCCTTACCCCATGCCATTGCTCCGTAGTAGAAGCCGTCCATGAAGTCGGTAACAGCAGGAATCTGAACTCCACCGTAGGTACCAACAACCTTGGTTGTCGAGTAAGCAGCGGATGCGTAGCCAGCTAGGTAGCTGGACTCAGCCATGTTGTAGACAACTGGCTTTAGGTTTGCGTTGCCCTCGGACCAACCATCGATGGTCACAAAGCTCATGTCTGGGTTAGCCGCAGCAATTGCGTTGACGTCAGCAACCAGGTTGAATCCGACCGCAAAGGTGATGTCGCAAGACTGGTCAACCATGGCCTGAAGGTTTGGCTGGAAGTCCTCGGCGGAGTTTGACTCTGCCTCGGCAATCTGGGTGCCCAACTGGGTCTCCGCCATTACAAGGCCGTCGTAGACGGACTCGTTGAATGACTTGTCGTTCCAGCTACCCTCGTCAGAGACGGCGCAGGCTA
>CAYGJH010000009.1:0-47240 GCA_964350385.1 uncultured Aquiluna sp.
CGATGGAAGCATCGCAGGTCTGCTCGGTGCCAGTCCAGGCGCTTCGGTTTCAGTTCCTGCAATGCTGGATGTACTTGAAATTCTTGCGCCAGGCCAGTTTTCGATGTTCTTAGATGGCCAACTCTCCGTGGGTGTCGAGGGTTTCAGAGGCAGCATCAATTCAAAGCCGACTGTGGCCCGAAGACTTCTGGCCTCTTCAGCAAAAGTTCTAAAACTCAAGAAATAGAGAAACCCCCAGTTCTGCACTGGGGGTTTCTGCTATCTATTTAGTACCCGATGAGCGTGACTCGCCCGTCGGTACCTGCGTAAATTGAAGAGGCAGGTATTTCAGGGTATCCACTTGCGCCTACAGGGAAGCTCTGAAGGTATCGCTTCAATGCGTCCGCGTAGTCCGGCCCAATCTGGACTGGGGTGTACTTTGCGAAGGTTGGATAACCGTCACCACCCGCGCCAATGAAGGCGTTAGTCGTCACGGTGATGTCAGGGGCGCCGCTAACAATGACACCGTCCTTGATGATCTCTGTCCCATCATTGAGGGTGAAGGTGCGAACCCTGTTACCCTCTGTCTCAATCGAGTCATCATCATCGGACAGGACCTGGGCGGTGTAACTAGCGTCAAAGGTGACTTTTGCCCCTGCTATCTGGAGGAAGGCTCCATTGCTGCTGTTTGCAACCGCCGCGCTTCGCTCAAGCAGTGATCGAACGTCCGCTGGTGACATCTCAACGAACACAACTTCCTTATTTGCAAAAGGCATGAAGTTGTAAACGTCCTGCATAGAGATGTTGTCGGTGCCAGCTGCTGGGAAGGCATCCCCTCCGTTCTGACGCAGACCACCTCCGTTCTGTACAGCGATAACATTTTTGGTGGGTAAGGATAATTCCTCAGCGACAAGGTTGTATGAGTACAGCTGTGAATCGGTAGCTAGGTTTCCCATGGCGGATTCACCGTTTCTCATCGCAGGTCTCGACCGGTCTAGATCAAGGGTTGTGGAAGCGATTATCGTCGTTGCCAACGCATCGGTGCAGGTCGCAACAGGAGTTGTCGCTAGCGCCTTTATGACTGCATCCTCAACTACCGCATCGGTTGCTCCAACTGCCTCAGAAACGGCATCCTTGACAATCACCCTTCGTGGGTAGGAGTCCGCATCCCAGCCCTTTACATGTCCGTCAGAGTCAAACTTGACGTCCAATCGGCCCAGGTAGTTGTAATTGCCCTTAGCAGTCACCATCGGGACGATCATGCCGGACTTGTTTCTGGCGATCAGTGGGTATGTTCCTTGAACGTCTTCACGATCACCTGGGAGCATCTTCCACTTGGCGTAACGACCAAGCGGTGCTTGTAGCAGTTCATCGCCACCTCCGGCAACGGCTACGTCCACATCGTCCAAGAGAGAAACTAGTTCACGATCATTAGCGGAGTTCTGCAGGTGGCTAACGAGAATGATCTTGTTGACGCCAGCTGCCGTTAGCGCGTCAATTTCAGCCTGAACTACAACGGCTGTGTCCGCGATGTTTCTGGTTGTGACCGTGGCGGTGCCCGGGCTAGAGACAGTTGGAAGATCAGGGTACATAGCGCTTACGACTCCAAAAACCTCACCGGAGACGGGGTCTGTGTGGGTGTAGCTCTTACCCAGTGTGCCCGCTGCGGCGAGGGCGGACAGATCTGCGTTTTTACTAAAGTCCATGTTGCCCGAGATAAAGGTGTGGTCCGACTTGCCAGTCTGGGCCGTTACGGTGTTGATAAATCGCTTCAGGAAGTTAGTACCGAAGTCAAACTCATGGTTCCCAAGGATGTGAACGTCGTACTCCATTAGGCCCTGTGCCACGCCGTCATACACAGTTTGGGAGCTGTCCTTCGTCGAGGGAGCCGAGCAGTTCAGCGCGGGGCTAGCCAGGAAGCTATCTCCCGCGTAAACAGCGAGCACGCTGTTGCCTTGTGATCGAGCGTCAATAATCTCTCTATCCATCACCGACGCGAACGCCGCGATGCCACCGATCGTCAGATTGGAACCGGATGGCAGTTCATACTCATCGGCGGACAGTGCTGATTCACCATCATTGTTGTGCAGAAGAGTCAACGTGACTTCGTCGTCACTGTGTCCTGCAGAAATAGCGGCTGCGGGTGCAAGTGCAATTGCCACAACTGCAGCCAAACCAGCAGCAACTACCCCCCTAAATTTAGTTTTCATTTTTCGTACTCCTGACCGTTGCTCGAATGGGGCCGCAACCATCTTGGATCCGGCCCATCTCACAAACTAGTACCGAAGGCTTGGAGAAAGTTAACTTAGTTAAAACTCAGTTCAACTAATAGATGAAGGTTGGAAATGGTGGGCGATACTGGGTTCGAACCAGTGACCTCTTCCGTGTCAGGGAAGCGCGCTACCGCTGCGCCAATCGCCCATGCGAGGTGGGTACGGGATTCGAACCCGTGTATACGGCTTTGCAGGCCGCTGCCTCGCCTCTCGGCCACTCCACCGTTTCAGGGTGAAACCTCTTTCGAGCGGATGACGAGACTCGAACTCGCGACCCCAACCTTGGCAAGGTTGTGCGCTACCAACTGCGCCACATCCGCACATTCCAATGGAACTTGTTGAATTATGCCACAAAAGATTCTTTCGTGGGCATAGCAAAAGGGGCGAGATAGCTCCCGCCCCTTTTGCTATTTGCGGCTTGGTTAGGACTTGGCCTCGGCGTCCTGGCCGAAGCTGTAGGCAGCCTCGCCGTGAACCACAAGGTCAACTCCCGCGATCTCATCCTCGCTCTTCACCCTGAAGCCAATGGTCTTCTCGATTGCGAAGCCAATGACAAGAGCTAGAACGAAGCTGTAGATGAGAACTCCGAATGCGGCAACTGTCTGAACCAGTAGCTGTCCCGCATCTCCACCGGTAAACAAACCAGTATCGATAGCGAAGAAGCCGAGGTAGAGAGTTCCAACGAGGCCTGCGACGAGGTGGATACCAACCACGTCAAGCGAATCGTCGTAGCCGAGCTTGAACTTCAGGTCGACCGCCAGAGCGGAGAGAACTCCAGCCAACACGCCCAGCACGAGCGCCCAGAATGGGGTCACGTTGGCACAGGCCGGGGTGATGGCTACCAGACCCGCAACAGCGCCTGAAGCGGCACCGATGGAAGTGGCCTTACCCTCCTTGACCTTCTCAATTGCAAGCCAACCGAGAATTGCAGCCGCGGTTGCCCCAAGAGTGTTGACGGTAATCAGACCGACGTTCTCCATGTTGTTCAAGAACTCAGCACCCACGTTGAATCCGAACCATCCGAACCAGAGCAATGCTGCTCCCAGAAGTACAAGTGGCACGTTGTGAGGCTGCATTATTCCCTTGGCAAAACCGAAGCGCTTGCCCAAAACGATCGCAAGAGCAAGAGCTGCTGCGCCAGCATTGATGTGCACGGCGGTACCGCCCGCATAGTCGATAACGTCAGCGGTGCCGAACCAAGTGCCTAGTTCCATGATCCAGCCACCGCCCCAGACCCATGAGGCAACGGGGAAGTAAACCAGCGTGGCCCAGATGCCGGCGAATACGAGCCAAGGGCCGAACTTGGCACGGTCCGCAATGGAACCTGAGATCAGAGCGACCGTGATGATTGCAAAGGTTGCTCCAAAGGCAGCACCGATCAGGTCATCGTTGCCGAGCCCTTCAAGTGCAAATGTGGCAAATGGATTGCCGGAGAAATCAGTTGGGCTCTCAACGGCAGACATGCTAAAGCCGTAAAGAATCCAGAGCACTCCGATGAGTGCGAGCGAGCCGAAGCTCATCATCATCATGCTTACGACGCTCTTTGCCTTTACTAGTCCCCCATAGAAAAAGGCCAGACCCGGCGTCATAAGTAAGACGAAGGCGGTGGCAGTTACCGCCCAGCTAAGTGAACCTGTGTCCAACATTTGAGTACCTTCCTTAAAGATGGCCGAATGGCCAATGAGGAAATGATTGGGCTCACATGTTTCAAAAGGAGTCACGTTTTGTTAAATTCGCGTTACACGAATTTGGACCTCTGGTCTCTCCTGGAAATGAAAGGCTAGAAAAATCTCTTATCCTTTACTGATACCTAAGGAGAGCAATGAAGAGCGACAGATCTGCAGCCTTGCTACTTATGGGGGCTGCAATCCTCGGCCTCGTCATCGCAAACAGCCCCTTCGGTCCGGCATTTCTTGACTTCAAGTTCTCGTATGTCGGGTTTGAGGAAATCGGTCTAAAACTAAGCATCGAGCACTGGGTCTCGGACCTGCTGCTCGCAACCTTCTTTCTGGTTGCTGGCTTAGAGCTCAAATACGAGCTCACGGTAGGAGTGCTGTCCAAGCCATCAACCGCGCTGGTGCCTATCTTGGCTGGCGTAGGTGGCGTTGTTGTTCCGGCACTGATTTACACAGCCTTCAACTGGGGCACTGAGTACATGGTCGGGTGGCCAATACCAACTGCAACTGACATCGCCTTTGCTCTAGGAATCTTGGCAATCTTTGGCCGCGGCTTGCCCAAGTCGGCCAGGGTTTTCCTCCTCGCGCTTGCAATCTTCGATGACCTAGTTGCGATCCTCATCATCGCAATCTTTTACACCGAGGGTGTGAGAATCGAGTGGCTCTTGGCTGCGGCGATTGTGCTTGGAGGGCACTCACTTGCAGAACGATTTAACAAGCTACCCATCAACTACGTGAGGGTTCTGACGTTCATTCTTGTCTGGTACGCCGTCTACCAATCGGGCGTTCACGCGACTATTGCTGGTGTGGCATTGGGGCTAATCATTCCCGCTAAGAAAACTCATTCACTCGTTGGCAAAATCCAGCCTTGGACCAACACGGTCTCGTTGCCAGTTTTTGCCTTCTTTGCAGTCGCAATCGCGCTTCCCTCTTTCGACGGGAGCTTCTCGAGTGTGTTTACCGGGATCACCCTCGCTCTGCCAATAGGCAAGATTGTCGGAATCACCTTGCTTGCCTTCGTCGCCAACAGAATTGCGAGTGAAGAGGCAAGACTGGAATTACAGCTGCCGGACTTCGCGGCGGTGGCCGGGCTTGCGGGCGTTGGATTTACGGTTTCGCTGCTCATGGCAAACTTGGCGTTCTTCGACAACACCCAGATTTTGGCTGAGGCGACACTTGCTGTGATCATTGGATCCCTGCTATCCATGGCCTTCGGAGCTTGGCTCTCGCAAAAACGGGGTCGCTACTACATGCAAAAGCACCGCGAGGAAAACGCCAGCTAGAGCTCTGAGAGAGCCCCTAGACGGCTTACGGCTCGCAGATACTTCTTCCGGTAACCACCAGCGATCATTCCCTTCGAGAACACCTCTGTGATAGCCACCGTTCCAGAACTTCGAAGTGGGATTTGGAGCTCATAGAGGCGATCAACAAAGACAACAAAGCGAAGAGCTGGAACTTGATCGGTCAACTCGAATGCGCCACTAATTGCAAGCGCAGAAGTCTTAGAGAGTAGCTTGCGATATTTAGTGGGGTGCAGCGTTGCAAGGTGATCCAGAAGAGATTGAAAATCATCCAGGAAGCCATTGTCTCTTGCAGCCACCCATTTGTTCAGCTCGTCGTCACTGAGGATCGGAGCATGAGACTCGGGGTCTCGATGACGATAGTCCTCGCCGTCTATCCGGAGAACTTGAAAACGTTGCCCCAGCCCTGCAATTTCACGAGCGAAGTCCTCCGCTGCGAACCTACCCGCTCCCAGAGCATTTGGCGGGGTGTTGGAAGTGGCAGCAAACTTCACTCCCTTAGCCGACAGCTCCTTCAAAAGCCTCGAGAGGATCATCGTGTCTCCCGGATCATCAAGCTCAAACTCATCAATGCAGATCAGCGAGAACTGACCGAGCCGTCGCACGGCTTCCTGAAACCCAAGGAAGCCAACAATCGAGGTGTACTCAAGAAATGTCCCAAAGGCCTTTTTTCCCTTGAACTGATGCCAGATACTTGCCAAGAGATGTGTCTTGCCGACACCAAAACCACCGTCTAAGTAAACTCCGGGCGGACTTTCTCTCCTACTAAAGAGCCTTCCACTCTCACCCGTTACAAATTGTTTAGCAGCCTTGGTTGCCGCCTCTTGACTTGGAAAGAGTGGGTCTGGTCGATAACTTTCGAAGGTTGCGGCCTCAAACTCTGGAGGTGGCACCAACTGTCGCATAAGCTCTTCAGCAGAGATGCTAGGTGAATAGCTACAGAGGGAATCAGGTCCCGAAGACCGCTGTTCACCCAAAAGACATCACCACCAGACCGCTAGTTTATGGAGATAAATACAACCAATGAGTGAACAAGAGAAGATTTCCCAGTACTCAAGCCCTGAGGCTTTGGTCACGACCGAGTGGCTGGCAGACAATCTAGACACTGTCACACTCGTAGAGTCCAACGAAGACATTCTCCTCTATGACACCGGACACATCCCCGGTGCGGTGAAACTCGACTGGCACACCGAACTCAACGATCAGGTACGGCGCGACTATCTAGACGGTGAGCACTTTGCCAAATTGATGCGATCCAAGGGCATTTCGCGTGATGACACCATCGTGCTCTACGGAGACAAGTCGAATTGGTGGGCGGCATACGCCTTCTGGGTTTTCAAGCTTTTTGGGCACCAGGACGTGAGACTTCTGGATGGCGGCAGGATGAAGTGGATTGCTGAGGGACGCGAGCTAACAACCGACAAACCGTCCAAAGCTGAGGGTAATTATCCTGAGGTTGTGCGCAAGGATGACGAGATTCGCGCATTTAGAGATGACATCGCTAAACACCAGCCCTCCCCCATCATCGACATCCGCTCTCCTCAGGAGTACACGGGTGAGCGCCTGCACATGCCTGATTACCCAAACGAGGGTGCGGCAAGAGCGGGGCACATACCAAGTGCTAAAAACGTGCCATGGGGAAAGCTGGTTCAAGAGGACGGATCCTTTAAGTCACTCGATGAGCTGCAGACGATTCTTTTTGAAGAGACTGGTTCAAGCCCTGATGACAAGTTCATCACCTACTGCCGAATTGGCGAGCGATCCTCACTCACCTGGTTTGCTCTGAAGTACCTAGTGGGTGTCAAGGACGTTCGGAACTACGACGGATCCTGGACGGAGTGGGGAAATCTTGTCGGTGTTCCAATCGCTCAGGGTGAGGCGCCAGGAGTATTTGCTTGAGTGCTAGCAACATAGTCGAGGAATTTGGAATGATGCCGGATTCGGAGAAACTCCAGCTGCTCCTCGAATACAGCGAGAACCTGCCGGATGTCCCGAGCAAGTATGGAGACAACCCGGAGCTTATGGAACGAGTGGAAGAGTGCCAGGCGCCGGTATTCATCGCCGTGGAGGGCAGTGCAGAGTCTGTTGAACTGTACTTCTCGGCACCTCGGGAAGCTCCAACGACCAGAGGTTTTGCTTCGGTTCTCCATGCAGCACTCAACGGCAAGACAGCCAGGGAGATCACTGAGCTAGATGATGACTTTCCAGGACAGCTCGGGCTCGAAAAGCTCATTTCTCCGCTTCGAGTAAGAGGTATGCGGGGCATGCTGTTCCGCATCAAGCGGAAGACAAAAGAGCTACTTGATTCCTAGCCAGCTAAAACTGGGTCCGATAACCGCGACGCTTGTTGTCGGGGCAGCTGGAGAGCACGTTGGGCCCGACGGCACAAGTAAGTCTCTTGGCGGTCAGGAGGATTTTGACTGGTTTGTCTCGGTCCGAAGGCGGGCAGAGGTAATCCTGACCTCAGGAAGGACTTACCTTGATGAGGACTACCGCCCTCCTGCTCAGGCAAGCCTCGCGGTTTTTTCCAAAAATCTCGCAGATGCAGACCTTGCACACGGGGTCATTCTCATCACTGAACACCAGGCATCGAGCTTCAGCATGGCAATAAAGCATCTTCAGTCACTCGGCTTTGAGAGGATTCACTGCGAGTTCGGACCGACGGGCTTTCTCGCTCTAAGCTCCGAGCCCTTGGTCGAGGCTTACATCAGCTCGGATACTCAAAGCGGCATTGAAATCTTCAGTGCCAAGCATGGAGTGGAATTCGAGTTAGTTTCATCCGGTCAGCTGTTTATTGCCCGCATCGGCAGCGTGGCTGTCCACTAAATGGGTGAAGTCGGGGTAATTTTCGAGTGTGAAGCTCGACCTTACAGACATCTCTGAGACATTCCAGGGGATGCTGTCAGGAGTGAGTGAAGTGCAGTCTCGGGACGAAATAGTTCTGACCCAAATACCTTCCCCAAAAGGTATCGCCCCAGAGGCTGTGGCTATCAGCGCTGAGGTAGCACACGAGACCGCATCAGACCATGGGGTTAGCCGCCTGGTCTTTTGCAGAGACCCCGAAATGCCTGAGGGCTGGAACTCTGAGTTCAGAATTATCGGTTACG
Organism: uncultured Aquiluna sp.; assembly: GCA_964350385.1. GTDB lineage: Bacteria > Actinomycetota > Actinomycetes > Actinomycetales > Microbacteriaceae > Aquiluna. Next base: position 8,337 of record CAYGJH010000009.1, read on the forward strand.
CAAAGAGTCCTATTGAGATCGAGATGGCGAAGGACGATTACACAGCCGCCATGCCATGGGAGTGGCTCAAGGACTGCCTACAAGCGTCAGGCGCGCAGTTCGCGCACGAGGCCGGCACAACCACAACCGTTATCTCCACCGGCCATGGCTCACTCGTTGCTCAACCCCAGCATGGCGAGCTTGAGATTCGGGCTAGCTGGGCACCGCGTGACTTTGATCTTTCCAATCACCTGCGAGGCTGGATTGAGCTGGTCGCACTTATCTCGGGCCTTCCGCCGATAGATGGCAAGGTCGTGAGGCTGGATTGAAGTTAGATACCCCCCGGTTAGAGGTTCGATACGTAGCTGACACGCAGTCCCTAAAGTCCCTAATTCAAGCCCTACAGGCCGTTGAAGTGATCGGGTTAGATGCCGAGCGAGCCAGTGGTTTCCGCTATTCACACCGGGCATATCTAATTCAGATTGCAATCAAGGACGTTGCTATCTTCCTGGTAGATCCGGAGGGTTTTAGAGGTGACCAGTGGGCCAAGGAGCTTGCAGGCGCCATGGCTAAGACAACTTGGATCCTTCACGCGGCCACTCAGGATCTGCCGTGTCTCGCGGAGCTTGGAATCAGGCCTACCTCGCTCATAGACACGGAGCTTGCCGCCCGTCTGGCTGGCCTGGAGCGGTTTGGTCTTGCTTCACTGGCAGAAGCCCTACTCGAAATGGAACTCGCCAAAGAGCACTCCGCGGCCGACTGGTCCCAAAGACCTCTGCCCGAGAGCATGCTCAACTATGCCGCCTTGGATGTAGATGTGCTCTTCGAGCTCTGGGGTGCTTTAGAGCTAGCGCTCAGCGAGCAGGGAAAACTCGGGTGGGCAATGGAAGAGTTTCAACACCTAGTTAGCTTCAAGGCCAAAGAGCAGGCGGCTGAGCCATGGAGACAACTCCCTGGCATGAGCAAGATCAAGGACGAGAGAAAGCAGAAGATTGCCGCCTCGTTGTGGCTTGCCCGCAACAAAGTTGCCATGGAAAAAGACGTTGCCCCCGGACGCCTGATTCCCGATCGTTCAATCGCCGCGGTTGTAGCAGACCCGCCGAAGTCGAAGTCGCAGCTTGCGTCAAACAAGCAGTTCCAAGGCCGAGCCTCAAGGACGATGCTGGATCTCTGGTGGCGCTCAATCTCCGAGTCCGAATCGGTTGAGCTGGGCGAAGAGGAGCGAAGTGCCGACTTCATCCCAAACCACAGGTCCTGGGAAAAACGCTTCCCCGATGCCCATGCGAGGCTCACTGCAACAAGACCACTAATTGTGGACAGAGCAGCCGAGCTAGCAATGCCCGTAGAGAACCTGCTGACCCCAGACATCCTTAGGAGAGTGTGCTTTGAACCCGCGGAGGATGTAGCTAATCAGCTGATGCTCCTCGGAGCTAGGCCCTGGCAGGTTGAGATTTGCGCCCCGCTTATTGGTGCTGGTCTTGACCTTGCGCTAGCTCCTCCGACTGCTGAGGCTTAGCCTTCGGCACTCTGGTTCCGACAACCTGTTCCACTACCTCCATGGCAATCTGTTTGTCGGTAAGCCCTAACCGAAGAAGAATCTCGTCACGCTCGGCGTGCTCCAAAAACTCTGCCGGAATACCCACCTCGTGCAATCCAGTGTCTATCTGAGCTTCCCTAAGTCGCTGGCGGAGCCTTGATCCGAATCCGCCGACCCTGACACCGTCTTCAAGTGTTACAACGAGCCTGTGCTGCGCTGACAGCTCAACGAGGTCCTCATTGACAGGCAGAATCCAACGCGGATCCACCACTGTTGCCCCAATTCCCTGTTGACCGAGCAGGGCAGCTACCCTTACCGCCAGGTGGGCAAAGGGTCCGATGCCAACAAGTAGCACATCCTTTGCTTCGCTCTGTGCAAGAAGATCTGTGCCGCCCGAAAGTCTCTCAATAGCTGGTAGCGGCTTCGACACACTTCCCTTGGGGAATCGAATCACGGTCGGGGCGTTGTCTATGGCAACCGCCTCACGGAGGCTTTCTCGCAAGCATGCCTCGTCCCTGGGGGCGGCAATCTGGATTCCTGGTACAACTTGCAGAATTGACATGTCCCACATGCCGTGATGCGAGGCGCCATCTGGTCCTGTGACACCTGCCCTGTCGAGCACGAACGTGACTCCAGCTTTGTGCAGTGCCACGTCCATCAAAACCTGATCAAACGCACGATTTAGAAAGGTTGAATAGACAGCAACAACCGGATGCAGTCCCCCAAAGGCCATTCCCGCAGCTGCTGTTACCGCATGCTGCTCAGCAATACCGACATCGAAGACCCTATCTGGATACTTCTCCGCCATGGCATCCATGCCAACGGGAATCAACATGGCACCGGTGATTCCTACGACCTTGTCGTTTGTGTCGGCTATCGCCACTAACTCATCACCAAAGACCGAGGTCCAGCTTGGTTCGCTGGCGGACTTGATTGGTAACCCGCTCTCAGGATTAATCTTCCCAACGGCATGGAACTGATCTGCTTCATCTTCCAGGGCCGGCGTATAACCCCGACCTTTCTGGGTAATCACATGCACTATGACAGGCTGTCCCAGCTTCTTCGCCTGCTGCAGGGTTCGTTCGAGGGTCACAAGGTCGTGACCGTCAACTGGACCAAGGTGCTTTATGTCTAGGTTGGGAAATATGCCCTTGGGAACCCCAAAGCCAAGCAGGGAATCTATAAAGGCGTGAATGGCATTGAAGAGAACTCTGCCGAGGGGACCAAAAACGGAGAATACCCGCTTGGAGATTCGATAGCCCTCGCGATACCAGGGTTCGGTTCGAATCTTCGATAGACCCCTTGCTAGCCCACCAATGGTTGGAGCGTATGAGCGACCGTTGTCGTTGACAATGACCACTAGGTTTCGATCGTTGTCATCCGTGATGTTGTTTAGGGCCTCCCATGCCATCCCGCCAGTGAGTGCGCCATCGCCAATCACGGCGACAACATGCCGATCTGCCTGGCCGGTTGCCTTGAATGCTCTAGATATGCCGTCAGCCCAAGAGAGGGAGGTCGAGGCGTGGGAGTTTTCGACAATGTCATGCTCGGACTCGGAGCGCTGAGGGTAACCGGCGATGCCGCCGGATTGCCTAAGACCTGAAAAGTCCTGCCTGCCTGTTAGGAGTTTGTGGACATAGGACTGGTGTCCAGTGTCAAAAACCAAGGCATCCGTTGGCGAACTAAACACCCGATGCATAGCGAGGGTGATCTCGACTACGCCAAGATTTGGTCCCAGGTGGCCACCGGTCTTCGAGACGGTTTCGATGAGGAACGAGCGGATCTCCTCGGCTAGCTGCCTAAGCTCACCCTCACTTAGGCCTTGCAGGTCTTCCGGCGATTTAATCTGCTCTAGCATGCTGGGTACAACCCCTCTTTAGCTGTTCCTATGCCCTAGGCAACCAGCGAACGAAGCACGTACTGCAAAATGCCACCATTGCGGTAGTAGTCGGCTTCGCCAGGTGTGTCGATACGCACCACCGCTTCGAAACGAACCTCCTGTTTGCCGGCAGGCGAGTGCGATGTAGGGGCAGCGACGACCGAAATTGTCTTAGGAGTTACCCCCTCGTTCAGCTGCGCAATACCGGTAAAGCTGTAGCTTTCAGTTCCGTCAAGACCAAGGCTCGTCGCGTTTTGACCCTCTGGGAACTGCAGTGGCAATACACCCATGCCGATCAGGTTGCTACGGTGAATGCGCTCAAAGCTCTCCGCGATGACAACCTTCACCCCAAGCAGCGATGTGCCCTTTGCGGCCCAGTCTCGCGAGGATCCAGAGCCATATTCCTTGCCGGCTAACACCACAAGCGGAACTCCTGCGACCTTGTAGTTCTCTGAGGCATCGAAGATGAAGCTCTGGGCCCCCTCAGGCTTTGTAAAGTCGCGAGTGTAGGTTCCCTCAACATCATCTAGCAGCTGGTTCCTGAGCCGAATGTTTGCAAAGGTTCCGCGAATCATCACCTCGTGGTTTCCGCGTCTCGAACCGTAGGAATTGAAGTCAACCCTCGATACTCCCCGGTCGGTTAGGTACTTACCAGCTGGAGAATCAACTTTTATAGAACCTGCGGGAGAGATGTGGTCGGTAGTTACCGAGTCTCCAAGTTTGACAAGAACCCTTGCATTTTCTACATCAGCCACTGGAGCGGGCGTTAGCTGCATGCCCTCAAAGTAAGGAGGCTTCTTCACATAGGTCGAGTTCTCGTCCCACTCAAAGAGCGCCCCCTCCGGAGTTGGCAGCGAACGCCAGCGCTCGTCACCATCAAATACCGATGCGTACTGGGAGGTAAACATTTCACTATTGATGGAGCTGTCAATAGTTGACTGCACCTCATCTGGCGTCGGCCAAATGTCGGCCAAGAAGACATCCTTCCCGGATGCATCCTGACCTAGTGGTTCCTTCTCGAAATCGAAGTCCATCGTGCCAGCAAGAGAGTAGGCGATTACAAGTGGCGGCGAGGCTAAGTAGTTCATCTTCACATCTGGGTTGATGCGCCCTTCAAAGTTTCTGTTTCCCGAGAGGACTGCGGTCACCGCAAGGTCGCCATCGCTCACGGCACTGGAGATTTCCTCGTCCAAGGGGCCTGAGTTGCCGATGCAGGTTGTGCAGCCGTAGCCGACCAGGTTGAAGCCGAGCTTATCGAGATAGTGAGTAAGCCCAGACTTCTCGTAGTAGTCGGTTACAACCTTCGAGCCTGGAGCCAACGAAGTCTTCACCCATGGTTTCGCGGTCAGCCCCTTCTCCACTGCCTTCTTTGCCAACAGGCCCGCTGCAAGCATCACGGAGGGGTTAGAGGTGTTGGTACAAGACGTGATCGAGGCAATTGTCACTGCACCATGATCGATGGCGTAGTCCTTGCCCTTCACTGGGACCGGTGCGCTGAAAGATGCTGCATAGTTCTTCAGGTCCTGCTCGAACGCAACCTTGCTGTCCGAGAGGGCGATCCTGTCCTGTGGCCTCTTGGGGCCGGCGATTGATGGGACTACTGTCGAGAGATCAAGCTCCAAGTACTCGGAGTACGTTGGCTCCACGGCTGCATCGTGCCAAAGCCCCTGGGCCTTGGTGTAGGCCTCAACCAATGCCACCTGCTCCTCGGAGCGGCCGGTGGTTCGCAGGTAGTCAAGTGTTACCTCGTCGATTGGGAAAATCGCAACTGTTGATCCAAATTCCGGAGACATGTTGCCGATAGTGGCCCTGTTTGCAAGGGGCACCCTCGTCACACCCTCGCCATAGAACTCGACAAACTTACCCACCACTCCGTGCTTTCTCAGCATCTCGGTGATTGTGAGAACCACGTCGGTAGCGGTTGCACCTACTGGGATGTCACCCGTTAGCTTGAAACCGACAACTCGAGGAATGAGCATTGAGACGGGCTGGCCAAGCATTGCAGCCTCTGCCTCGATGCCGCCTACACCCCACCCAAGAACCCCCAGTCCGTTCACCATTGTGGTGTGGCTATCAGTTCCAACACACGAATCTGGGTAGGCGACGGTCTGACCATCTACCTCTCTGGTCATTACCGTTCGCGCCAGATATTCGATGTTCACCTGGTGCACAATGCCCGTTCCGGGGGGCACGACCTTGAAGTTGTCAAAGGCAGTTTGTCCCCAACGTAGGAATTGGTAACGCTCGCCATTGCGCTGATACTCGTACTCAACATTTCTTTCGGCCGCATCCGCGCTGCCGGCTACGTCAATCACAACGGAGTGGTCAATCACCATTTCAGCAGGGGCCAAAGGATTAATTTGCTGCGGATCTCCCCCGAGCTCCTTTACCGCCTCGCGCATCGTGGCCAAATCAACAACACATGGCACCCCGGTAAAGTCCTGCATGATCACTCGCGCAGGAGAGAACTGGATCTCAGTGTTTGGCTCAGCGCTCGGGTCCCAATTCACTAGAGCCTCAATGTGGCTATCAGTAACGTTTGAGCCGTCCTTGGTGCGGAGCATGTTCTCGAGGAGAATTTTGAGGGAGTAAGGGAGCTTTGAAACTCCGAGTCCTTCCATGCTGAAGTACTTGTAGGTCTTTCCGCCAACTTCCAAATTGGTTGCGCCCGATAGATCTGTTGTCATGAAAAGCTCTTCTCCTACTTGTTTTCTGCCTCTAATTTACCCTGTGCATCTCCCGCTATTTTCCGAAGCATGATCCAGGTCAGAGCTAGCAGCCCCGCATAGGCCGGTGCTCCCATAACAACTCGGGAGGCCGCAAGCAGTTCCACCTCATTGGCCAGATACAAAGGCACCTGGACCGCAAGGCGAGCTGCAAAAAACCCAACCCAAATAATGGTTACGAGCCTCAGCCGTTTGTACATTCCGCTCTTGCGCCATCCCTGAAGGCCAAAAAGTAGTTGAGCCACATAGCCCATGAGCGGCCTCCTGATTAGAACAGAAAGCAGAAAGGCCGCACCGTAGGCAGCGTTGGTAAAGAACCCGGGGAGAAAGTAGTCAGCGGCTTGTCCCCCATCACGCAGGGCCAAGAAGGCGGCTAGTGCGATTGCAAGTGCACCAATAACAGCCTGCTGCAAAGATTGGCGCCTTACCAAACGAGCCAGAATAAAAATCAAAGACAATCCAGCCGCTCCCCCAACTGCATAAACAGCTTCAGAAGTGACTGCAAAAACAATCGAGAAAGTAGTGGCGGGGAGAACCGCCTCTGCGATACCTAAGGGTCCGCCAATACCTGCCAGAAGTGACTTGGAGTTAAGGTCGTAACCATTCTCAGACTTCTCAAGCCCAAGCCGGCGTGCGACATCTTCAGGATTACTCATTATCACCAGTGGGGAGCTTGAGAGGCAGAAGATCTCCCGGTGGCATCGCTATGTCTCCGCGATTGACCGCGGTAGAGCGGAAGATTGCAACTAAACGTTCGTAGTTCCCACCGAGCAACTCAGGTCCTGACATCACACCTCGCAGAAACCACCTAGGCCCATCAACACCTACAAAAACGCTCTTGCGCATGACCTTGGTATCTCCCGCAACCACGGGAACAGAGGCGTGGAGCTCTGGACCCAGAAGACCCTTTAGCTCCTCTGCCTGGCCCCCTTGAGAAGCAATTCCATCGGCCAGTGCCTTCAGTGTGGTCCCCCAAAGCCCTTCGTTTTTTGTTGCCGCAAAGGCCTGAAGCTGGACTCTGTGAGAATCAACCTCAAGCGTCAGCGCTATCACTCGCTTGGTTTTATCGTCCACATCAGCACGAATCTTCATGTCCGGATAGGGAGAAATTCGAATGGAACCAAAGTCCAGATACGGAGTCAATAAACCCACTTCTGATACATCGAATGGTCCCTTAGTTGCCCTATCCGCAGGGGAAATCTTCTCGCTCATCAGCTCCTCCCCGACGAGCCGAACCCGGCCTCACCTCGGGCAGACTCTGGGAGCTGGTCAACCTCCAGAAACTCTGCTCGCTCTACTCTTTGAAAAAGAATCTGTGCGATTCGGTCGCCCCGCACAACCTCGAAGTTCTCGCTAGAGGTATTCAGGAGGGTCACCATAATCTCCCCGCGATAGCCTGCATCGACAGTCCCAGGGGTGTTGAGGACTGTTATGCCGTGCTTTGCCGCCAATCCCGAACGAGGGTGAACCAAACCCACTACCCCATCTGGCATGGCTAACCGCACCCCAGTCTTTACTAACTGTCGCCCACCAGCGGGGATCGTGTAGTTCTCAGTGGCCTTGAGATCAGCCCCGGCGTCGCCAGGCTTCGCGTAGACAGGCATAAACCCTGGTTCTGCAACTATCAGCACTTCTAAGTTCACCCGACGAGCGTAATCTATTGGGGTGCAGTTAGCGATTTTCAAAGAGCGTCTCTACCCATCGGTCTCTTTTTCTGTCGCTCTAGCGTTGTCAGGCCCAATGGTGCTGCTGGCGTCCTTGCCCTTTGGAACAGGTCTTGCAATTGCACTTGGTTTTCTGGTTCCGCTGGGTCTGAATTTGATTGTTCAGCTCCTGGCACCAGCGATAACAGTGGCTGACGGGCAGTTGGTTGCAGACAGAATTTCAATTCCAGTCTCCGCCCTAGGCGAAGTTACACAGCTAAACAAGGAGGAGTTCTCCAAGGCACTGGGACCAAGGGCCGACCCACGTGCTCAATTGATGATCCGAGGGTATGTACCAGGAGGCGTGAAGATTGAGGTCACCGACCCCGAAGATCCGACGCCCTACTTGCTAATCAGCTCAAGGAATCCTGAGAAGCTAGCTGTTGCACTCGATGCAAACAGGTCCTAGCCGACTCTTTTTACCCAGCTGCGCTCTTGGCTTGACGAGGAAGCAGTTAATGCAGGTGAACTCATTTTCCTGCTGAGGAAGAACGACCACCTCAAGCTCTTCGTTTACGACGTCAGGAATGGTGAAGCTATCCGCGTTATCGGCATCGTCGTCTGAGAGAGACGGTTTTGACGGAATGCGTTCCTTGATGGCCTCGATTGACTCAGTGTCATCGTCAGTCTTCCGCTGCGCATCGTAGTCGGTTGCCATTAAGCCTCCTGTGCCTCTTGCGCGTGAACTATGCCCTAGCGGGCGCAAATTTGCAAATTTGGCTCGCAGGTTTTCAAAACTGTTAAGAACTCGCCCTCTCCAAATAAGCGGTTTGCCCACTCCTGGTGCCAAACTTTCAAGCAAAGGAGTCTCTAATGGAACTCAGATTTGTAAACCGTGAGAGCGACTTTCTAGTCTTCGAGACTAGCGAGGGCGAGAAGCTCAGAGCTTTGGTTGACGACCAGCTTCGGGAAGCAGTCCGAAACTCACAACAAATAACCAATTCAGGCATTTCTCCTCGGGAAGTCCAAAATAGGATCAGGGGCGGTGAAAAAGTCGAGGCAATCGCCGACGCTCTCGGCGTTCCCACCTCCACCATCGAACCTTTCGCGGCGCCAATCCTTGATGAACTGAACTACGTTCTGGAAGCCGCACTCTCGACTGAAGTCAATGACGGCAACAACATGGTGCCCTTCAAAGACTTGATAACAAAGGAGGAGCCCGAGGCTAGCTTCTCGGTGCATCGTGAGGACGAGAAATGGGTTGTTTCAGTGTCCGGAGACAAGGAGATGCTCTGGCACTATGACAACAAAGCTCGCCACCTGGAGCCTATGGACCCCAACGCATCTTCATTGGCAAAGGTTCACGCGAGTAGAGACATAGTTACCTCAACTATTGAGGTAGTTGAGGAGCAGGATGAGACTCCAGAGGCAAGCGTTCACGACCTAGTCGAGGAGCTCCGCTCAAGACGAAACAAAGAGCCGATCAAGCCGGCAACCGCAAAGGGGCGAGCTTCATTGCCGAGCTGGGACGAGATAGTCCTCGGTACCTCTAACTCAGAACCCGAAGCGCAGTAGCGGTATCCGCATCTCGGCCGGTGAAATCGAGCCGTGGTGTGCAATCATGTCGAACGCTCGCTGCTTCGAAAATTGTGAATGGTACAGGGTGAAGTTCGATCGGGCCTGAAGTATTACATCGGGCATTCGCGCTGCTGCCTCCTTGCCCACATTTCCAAACCAGCCCGCTGAAATCAAGTCCTTTGCCAGATAGCCCTTCAAGGCATGTCCGAGTGCTTCAAGGCCCCCCAGGAGTTCCTGTGCTGCAGACTCATCTCGCAGGTAGATGTAGCTACTACGCGTGTCGCCACCAAAGAACTCAAGGCCGAAGTCCAAGTAATCGTCAAGGACCAACTGGCGATCTTTCTGGGTTTCAACCATTCCGTGATCGGACGAAACAATAAGGCCCGCCTTTGGCCCCAGCGAACTACTAAGTCGCTGAAGCCCTGCCCCAACCTCCTCGAGCAGAGCAGCCCATCCTGGAGATGTCCAGCCGTATTTGTGACCGTACTTGTCCAACTCTGGAAAATAGAGGTAGCTAATCGAATTTCCCTTGGAGTTCGCCACTGAGATGGCTGCATCTATACGCTCGCTGATTGAGTCTGCCGACACAAAATTTGAGCCCCGCATGGTTGCAACGCTGTAGGGCGTTGAGCGGTACTCCTCGGCAGCAATCACATTTACCGCAACCCCCTCACCAACACCCTTCTCAGCAATTGTTTGGTGCGGCTGCCAGATGAGTGGGTCGGTTCTCTCATTCCACCCAACTAGGAGATTAAGTCTTTCGTTGTGGTGCTTGTCCCAAACTTGATGGCCAATGAGGCCATGTTCCCCTGGCATTAGACCCGTGGCGAAGCTACCAATGTTCGCACTCGTGGTTGCGGGGTAGGCGCAGTAGGTAATGGACTTCGGTCCCAGCGAACTTGCCAAGAAGGGAGCGTGACCCGCCCTTTGCTGGAGCTGTTCCGCGCCAAGCCCGTCAACTATGGCAACAATGATGTTGCTTCTGCCTGCTAACCCCATTTTGTTGGGCCGCCCCTGAACCGCTTCGAGAGCGGAGGAGAACACGTGTGAAATTGAACCGAATCCCTTAGGTGGTGGAGGTAGAGTCGGATTCACTCGCCAAGTTTCGCACAGCAAGGACCAATGGACAAAAGCACTGAGCGCATCGTAGACATCGATGTCGCTAGCGAAATGCGCGAAAGCTTCCTGGAGTACTCCTACTCTGTTATTTATTCGCGAGCCCTGCCCGATGCTCGAGACGGGCTGAAGCCTGTGCAGAGACGCATCATCTATCAAATGGGAGAAATGGGCCTGCGCCCAGATCGTGGACACGTGAAGTGCGCGCGAGTCACTGGTGAGGTGATGGGAAAACTCCACCCACACGGCGATGGTGCCATCTATGACGCCCTGGTAAGGATGTCGCAAGCCTTCACGCTAAGACTTCCGCTCATTGACGGGCATGGCAACTTTGGTTCACTGGACGACGGCCCAGCCGCCGCGAGATACACAGAAGCACGTCTCACGCCGGCTGCTGCGACCCTGAACGAATCACTTGATGAAGATGTTGTGGATTTTCTACCCAACTACGACGCCCAGCTAACAGAGCCAGAGGTGCTCCCGGCCGCATTTCCAAACCTTCTAGTCAACGGAGCAAGCGGTATCGCCGTGGGGATGGCAACAAACATGCCCCCGCACAACCTCAATGAGATAGTCGCGGCCCTACAGAAACTTATTCAAAAGCCGGACTCGTCAGTCGCAGACCTTCTTAAGTTGGTTCCTGGGCCAGACCTGCCCACCGGAGGGGTAATCCTTGCAAATGACGCGCTCCTGGAGGCTTATGAGACGGGTAAGGGTACCTTCCGAACACGGGCGAGGATTTCGGTTCAGCAGGTGGGCCCAAGAAGGACCGGCCTAGTTGTAACGGAACTTCCCTACCTAGTTGGCCCAGAGAGGGTCATAGAGAAGATCAGGGACGCCGTCAACGCAAAGAAGCTTGAGGGCATCCACAATGTAGTAGACCTCACAGACCGTGAGAACGGTCTCAAGCTTGTGATCGAGCTGAAGACGGGCATTAACCCAGACTCGGTCATTGAGGCGCTCTACCGCCTAACTCCGTTGGAGGATTCCTTTGGAATAAACAATGTTGCTCTAGTTGCAGGAAGGCCACAGCAACTGAGCTTCAAGGAGCTTCTCGAGGTATACCTCGACCATCGTCTGGCTGTGACCAAGCGGCGCAGTCAAAACAGGTTGGACAAGAGAAATGCCCGACTGCACCTCATCGAGGGCCTGCAGCTGGCAGTTTTGAACATTGATGAGGTCATTGAAGTCATTCGCACTTCGGACACGGCGGAAGATGCCCGAACTCGACTACGCACGATCTTCGATTTAAGCGAGCTCCAGGCCGAGTACATCCTTGAGCTCAGACTGAGAAGACTCACTAAGTTCAGCCTCCTTGAGCTAGAACAGGAGTCAGACCAACTACGTAAAGAGATAGATCAGCTCCAGGCACTGCTCGCTGACGAAGCCCTGCTGAGAACCACCGTCTCGAGAGAACTCGGAGAGGTTGCGAAACTCCATGGCACACCAAGGAGAAGCCAGATAATCGATGCCAGTGGTGTCGAGATAAGTCGTAAACCCGTTCAGGTGACAGAGATCGAAGATAGTGAAACGTTTGTCACGTTCAGTCCGCTGGGAGGAATCTCTCGCTCCGATGTTCCAGGCATAGGAACATCTCTGACCACTTCAATGAGAAAAGACATCGGCCTCGTACTCGAGGACGGCCGGGCGATTCAGGTCCATGTTTCGGATCTGCCGGCCAGGGCGATTGGCTCCAGCGCAGAAAATGATGCCGCTGAGTTTTTGGGTTTGCAAACCCGGGTAATTGGGGTTGTGGAGTGGCAATCGGAAAAGACCTATGCGCTAGGGACACGCTCAGGCGTAGTGAAGAGGATTACAGGACCGCTCCCAGAAAAACACGAGATTTCTCTCATTTCCCTTAGGGAAGGGGATGCGCTAATCGGCCTTGCGGAAACGGTGGCTGGTGGTGACCTTGTATTTGTTACCGACTCTGCCAGCGCTCTTGTCTTCAGCGCCGAGGCGGTGAGGCCTCAGGGACTAGCTGCTACGGGCATGGCGGGGATGAATACCGGAGATAGCCGTGCGATCTTTTTTGGATCTGGAAACAAAGACAGCCTGCTACTAACGGCTGCGAATAATTCTCAGGCTCTTGGGGCCACCGACCCAGGTAGCTTCAAACTGACTCCGCTTTCTGCATTTCCTAGCAAGGGACGAGGGTCAATGGGCGTTCGTTGCCAAAGATTGCTGAAGGGCGAAGACCAGCTCTACTTTGCCGGCCTTGTCTCAGCCGAGCCTGTTGTCCTGGATTCTTCAGGACAGGCCCTGGAAGTCCCAAAGATTGAGCCGAAGAGGGACGCAAGCGGATCAACAGCCTCCGGCTATGTCCAAGGTGCCTGCTAAGCGTCGATCCGCTCTCGGTCAAATTCATCCGCCGACCCAACAATAAAGTCTCGCCGAGGCGCTACCTCATTGCCCATTAGCAGCTCAAAAATCTCATCGGAAGCTGCGGCATCCTTTGCTGTGATGCGCCGGAGAAGGCGGTGCGAGGGGTTCATCGTAGTTTCCGCAAGCTGGTCTGCATCCATCTCCCCCAGCCCTTTATAGCGCTGGATGGGTTGCTGATAGCTCTTGTTTCGCTTCTCCAAGTCCCGAAGTAGCTCATTCAGCTCTGCTTGAGAGTAGGTGTAAATGGTCTCCTTGGTTTTACCAGTGCCAACGATTACTCGGTGCAGTGGAGGCACTGCGGCATATACTCTCCCGGCCTCCACCAGCGGCCGCATGTAGCGGAAGAACAGAGTTAGCAGCAGAGTCCGAATGTGAGCTCCATCGACATCGGCATCACTCATAAGAATGATTTTTTCGTAGCGGACCGCCTCAAGCTCGAAGGTCCTGCCGGATCCTGCACCTAGAACCTGAATGATTGCCGCACACTCTGCATTAGAAAGCATGTCCGCCATCGAGGCCTTTTGGACGTTCAGTATCTTGCCGCGAATGGGCAGAAGTGCCTGAAACGCGCTGTCTCTTGCAAGCTTGGCGGTTCCGAGTGCGCTGTCACCCTCAACGATGAAGAGCTCGGAACCATCAGTCGCTGCTGCTCGACAATCAACCAACTTCGAAGGCAGCGAGCTGGACTCCAAAGCGTTCTTGCGCCTTTGAGTGTCCTTGAGTGTCCGTGCACTTATTCTCGTCTTGGCCTCGCCAACCACTCTCTCCAGAAGTTTCTCTGATTCGGCCTTGCTCCCTCGGATCTTTCCCGCAAGAAAATCATCGAAGAACTTTCCAACGGCGGAGCTGACGATTGATTTGATTGCCGGCGTACCCAGGGTCTCCTTGGTCTGCCCTTCAAACTGGGGCTCAGGAAAACTGACTGTCACAACGGCACTGAGGCCGGTCATTATGTCGTCCTTCTCAATCTTGAGTCCAGTGGCTTTATATTTGCGCGCGGAGGCTTCAATGGCCGCACGGAAGCTCTTAGTTAGACCTTGCTCGAACCCGCTGAGGTGACTGCCACCCTTGGGAGTCGCAATGATGTTGACAAAGGTCCTGATCTGAGTGTCGAACCCGATGCCCCAACGAAGAGCAATGTCTACCTTGCACTCTCTTTCGACCTCCTTGGACTCCATCGTCCCCGACTTTTCATTGAGAACCGGGACAGTCTCAGAGAAAGTAGCGGTCTCGGTTATTTGCTTGAGTGGAATGAGCTCGCCATCAGGAGCGATGTGTTCAACATACTCAGCTATGCCGCCGTCAAACTGAAAGCTGTAGCCTTCAGAGCTAGGGTCCTTGGCGCTGAGGGTAAGGCCTGGAACCAAAAATGCGGTCTGCCTTAGCCTTCCCTCAAGTTCCGAAAGGGAAAAGGTGGCTCCAGGCTCAAAAATTTGCTTGTCTGGCCAGTATCTAACCCTTGTTCCAGTTACTCCCCTGGCAACCTTTCCTACTTCAACAAGCTCGCTCTTCTTGGTGAAGGCTTTGAAGGCAGCCTCGGGTCCGTCCCCGGAAAAAACTCCCGGTTCTCCCCTGCGAAAGGACATCTTGTAGGTCTTGCCACCACGATCAACCTCGACGTCCAACCTGGAGCTGAGAGCGTTGACCACCGAGGCACCTACTCCGTGAAGACCGCCGGAGGCAGCGTAAGACCCGCCGCCAAACTTGCCTCCAGCGTGAAGCTTTGTGAAAACGACCTCAACACCGCTGAGACCCGTCTTAGGTTCCACGTCAACCGGAATCCCACGGCCATGGTCGGCTACAGAAACAGATCCGTCATCATGAAGCTCAACTTCAATGGACTTACCATGTCCACCCAGGGCCTCATCAACTGAGTTATCGATAATCTCCCAAAGGCAGTGCATTAGGCCACGAGCGTCGGTGGAGCCAATGTACATACCGGGTCTTTTACGGACGGCCTCAAGCCCCTCGAGGACAGAAAGATGATGGGCTGAGTAGGTTTCCACGTCGAAAGAATAAGGTAACGCCGCTGCCGCTCAGGATTGCCACTTCGCAGTTAGCGAAACGAGCTGCTTCTGGGATTATTTGTCACCCGCGGCGGTTATAGTTCATCAAATGGAAGAGACCAGAGAACTACCGAACCTGCTAGCAACTGACCGCTGCGACGTCTGCGAGGCGCAGGCTTACATTCGTGTCGAGCTCGAGTCAGGTCAATTGCTCTTCTGCGCCCACCACGGCAACGCCAACAAAGAGAAGCTTGCTCCCCTAGTCATCAACTGGCATGACCAGTCTGAAGAACTTAATCGCCGCTAACTTCCCTAATCTTTTCGATCCAGAACAGCCGCTCGGACCTGAGTTCGTGCTCGACGCCGAGACCAATGAGTAGTTCTGACAGATAGCCTGGGTTCTTGGCCAAAAACGGGCCATAAAGACTGGTTGCGACGAAGAGACCATTCCGTGTGACGGGTTCTAGGTCGTACTCGGTGTTGCGGTAGCCGAAGTATTCACCAATAACGAACTCGCTTCTCCTAGCAACTTGTCGAAGCTCTAGCCCCAAATCGCTAGCAAAGTATTCATAGCTGGATCCGACCAAAAGTGTGCCGAGACCTTTTGAATAACGCTCGCGAACTATCGGACGAAGCGCTTCAAGCTGTTGTTTATAGTGCCTCATAGCTGCCCTGCTGGCATCGCCAATAAGAACAAAGTCAGCATTCTCGATCTGGTCAGTTACCGTGTGCGCGACCTTGGCAGCGGTCAGTTCTGCTGAGAGAACTTCGATGTTTCCCTGGTCGCCGTTGTTATTGAAGTGCTCCGGCATAAAGGTAAATGTTTGAATCACTTCGCCAACCCCGTAAGTCTGCGCAGCCTTCGCATTGAATCAGCGCTGAAGAGGATCGTGGGCAGCTGCCCCTCGAGGTTGAGGAAAGTGTTCTTAGCCTCGGATAGGTCTGTCACTACCGACCCAACGTCAACACCTGCATAGCTCAATCGCAGGGCCAGGTCGAAGGCATTGCTACCTGACACGATGTCGACCTTTTCAAGAGCTGTGAAATCGACCGTCCACAACCAGCTGGGATCGTGAATGTCAGATCCGGCCATGAGCATCAGGGGTGAATTCGCCTTGGTTAGTTCGTCAACATTCAGCTGGAAGCTGGTTGGGTTTTGCACTAGCCGAAGGTTGACCTGCCTCCCGTCGATTTCTGTGAGCTCATTTCTTGCAAAAACAGCGGGTTGGGCATTCACCACCGACTGCGCAAGTTCCGCATCAAACTTCACCAATTGGTTCGTCGCTAGAAGTGCGAGAGAGGTATTTATGGCGTGGGGTAGGTTGGCGTCTCTAAGTTCAATCGAAGACCCTAAGACATCCAGCACCCTAGGGCTTGTTCCAGAGATTACCCCGCAGTTTTGAAGGCGTTCAGGACTATCAAAGCGGAGTGCATACCTGGGTGCATCTGAGGATTGCTCCAACTCTTTGGCCAAGCAAACGGAGCCGGCGATGTTATCGAGCTTCAGGGCGCGCAAGTTGGGATCATGCGCATTGATGATCGATTGTTTGGCAGCCTGAGCAAGTTTTTCAAGTTTTTCGATGACAAAATCCGGGTCCACAAACCTGTCTAATTGATCGCTCAGGACGTTGGTTAGAACTACCAATCTTGGCGCCAGGTCCTCTAGAAGAGCCGAGCCATGCCCCTCATCGACCTCCAGGACGGCGATGTCATAATCGATTCTCCCCAGCAGATCGCCTTCCTTCAAAACAGCGGAGAACAGGCCCTGCTTGATATTTGCTGTTGAGGGGTTGGTAAAGACCCGAAGACCATGGGCCTCCAAAAGCTTTACAAGGGTGTTTGTGGTTGAGGATTTTCCAGCACTTCCAGAAATTAGAACAACACCCTCAGGCAATCCACTCAGCGCATTTCGCAACAGGTTTGGGGCTAGATAACTTACGACGAGCCCAGGGAGAGCGGACCCTCCCCCACGCCTTACAAGGCGCAGTAGAAACCGGAGCGATTTCCCCAGCGATATGGCCAGGAAGGAGAGCATCTACCCGTCCAGGTAATCTCTAAGCAGCTGGGATCGAGATGGGTGACGAAGCTTCGACATGGTCTTGGACTCAATTTGCCTAATGCGCTCTCTTGTCACACCAAACTTCTCGCCAATTTGATCTAGGGTCATCTGAACCCCGTCACCAAGACCGAACCGAGATCGGATAACGCCCGCTTCTCTTGGGTGAAGTGAATCAAGGACCCGCTCTAGCTCCTGCTGCAGCATGGTGAATCCAACAGCGTCTGCAGGAACGACGGCTTCGGTGTCCTCGATGAGGTCTCCGAACTCGCTGTCGCCGTCCTCACCTAAAGGTGTCGAGAGTGAGATTGGCTCTCGGCCATACTTCTGAACCTCTACTACCTTCTCAGGAGTCATGTCCAGCTCTGCGGCCAGCTCTTCGGGTGAAGGCTCTCTTCCGAGGTCTTGAAGCAGCTGACGCTGCACCCGAGCAAGCTTGTTGATGACTTCAACCATGTGAACGGGAATACGGATGGTGCGCGCCTGGTCGGCCATTGCCCTTGTGATGGCCTGACGGATCCACCATGTCGCATAGGTCGAGAACTTGTAGCCCTTTGTGTAATCAAACTTCTCGACGGCGCGAATCAGTCCAAGGTTTCCCTCTTGGATCAGATCCAAGAATTGCATGCCACGACCGGTGTAGCGCTTTGCGAGTGAAACCACGAGGCGAAGGTTCGCCTCAAGTAGGTGGCTTTTTGCCCGCTGACCGTCTTTGACCACCCAGTTGAGGTCACGTCGCTCGGCTGGAGAAAGTTTGCTGGCTGTACCGAGTTTCTCCTCAGCAAACAGACCGGCCTCAATCCGCTTTGCGAGCTCGACTTCAAGCTCAGCGTTTAGCAGCGCAACCTTTCCGATTTGCTTGAGGTAGTCCTTGACGGGGTCCGCCGTAGCACCGCTGATTGTTAGATTCTGGACCGGGATGTCGTCTTCGTCATCGGTAAGGACCATGAGGTCCTTGGGAAGCTCAATCGTGCCGGTTGGAAGTTCTTCTTTAGCGTCGTCTGGGGCCTCAGTTGCATCATCTTCTGTCAGATCGACGGCCTCTTTGGCCTCAGAGACGATGTCCTCCACGGAGTCATCGTCTTCGTCCTCTGACTCCTCGGGGAGATCTCCCGCCTTCCCCCGCGCGCGCTTGGGAGCGGCCTTGGTTGATTTGGCCTTGGCTTTGGAGACTGTAGCGATGATGTCCTCTTTGTTTTCGGGCAGACTATAAACCCTTGTCAAGTCCGCAGGACCTGAAAGGGTTTGAGGGCCAATTATGTCACAAAAAGCGCCCTGTAGAGCTAATAAAAGCTAAATAGCGCGAAGTTTATTCCTCGTCTTTTCGCTTCTGCTGCATGGTAGCGAGGTACTTCTCTAAGTCATCCGCAATTTGATCCGCGTCAGGAGTTTCCTGTCTTGGCTTCCCAATTGGCGACCGAGCTGGGCCCGAATCCCCATTGGCATAGCCCTGCTCCAGGGTGCTAATCAACTTCGCAAGCTCCGGATTCTCCTCAACCTGTGCGTCGACCTTGGCATCAAACTTGGTTGCACGCTCACGGATTTCATCTGAGGGGAATACGAGCCCCGTGGCAGCTGTAATCAGCTCAAGTCCTCGCAAGGCTGCCCTTGGAACTTCATTGTCGGCCAAGTAGTGGGGCACAAGAAGGACAAATCCAGCTGTCTCAAAGCCGGCCTCCCCAAGTCGAAACTCCAATAGATGAATCACGTTGCCGGGAACCTGCGTCTGCGGCTTCCACTCCGAGAACCTGGCGATCATGTCCTGCCTGTTCCCGCTGACAGTTATGCCGGTGGGGCGTGTGTGGGGAATGGGAAATGGAATCGCGTGGACCCAGGTGAAGGATCGAACATCGTTGTCTCTGCAGAACTGCGTTACGGCTCTAGCGAAGGCCTCCCAGCGCATATCCGGTTCGTAGCCGTCAAGAAGCAAAAATGGTTGCCCTGCCTCATCCCAGACTAGGTAGATCGCCAGGGTTGCAGGTTCATAGCTCTCGATGTGATCTTTCTCGAAGAACAACGTGGGCCTGCGAGAGCGATAGTCCAACAGCTCATCATTATCGAACCGCACCACAAGTTCGTGTTTGAGCGAAGAGAAAAAATGATCTGATAGCTGGCCGATCACGCTGCCTGAATCGCTGAAGCCAGAGAGCATCGCAACCATCGGAAGCGATGAGATCTCCGATGAACTCTCAAATTGTTGATAGAGCTCGCTCATGGCCTGATACTAACCCACCTACACTTATCGACATGCACAACATTGAACTGCTTTCACAACTCCCAACAGCCCCATACCAACTGGCAATTCCCTTTGAGACCGAGGATTCTCCGCAGCTTAGAGAGCACGGGATAACCAAGGAAGATCTGGCCGCCTTCAAGGCAGAGCCTAAGAAGGGCAGCGTCGCTCGCCTTGCCCACAAGAATGGAGTTTTACTGCTGGTTGGGGGTAAGCATTCAGCTCGCGACTTCGCCGCTGCTGCCACCAGGGCGGCATCCAGTGCGATACCCCTAGTTTTTGATGGTGGAGAGCAATCGAGCGAAATCATCGAGGGAGTACTGCTGGCAACTGCGACCCCGACTCGCTACAAAACCCCAAAAGATGAGACCGCCCCTCAAGTCAAGATAGTCGGCTCCGATGCTGAGGTGCTTGAGTCTCTGACCATTGTTGCCGAGGAGATTCTTGCGGCAAGGGAGATCATCAACATGCCGGCCAACGACCTATACCCAGAGGCTCTTGCGGCGCTCGCCGACGAGAGAGCAAAGGCTGCAGGAGTCGAGATAGAGATATGGGATGAAAAACGGCTTGAAAAGGAAAATTGCGGCGGCATTCTTGGCGTTGGGAAAGGTTCAACGAGGCCACCGAGACTTGTAAAGCTCAGCTATCGAGGTGGTGGTAAACACCTTGGGCTTGCCGGCAAAGGGATCACTTTTGACACCGGTGGTCTCTCGCTAAAGCCAGCGGACTCCATGGTCGGCATGAAATACGACATGGCGGGCGCCGCTACTGTGATGGCGGCAACTATTGCCATTGCCCGTCTCAAGCTAAAAGTGGACGTCACAACGGTCATGTGTATTGCTGAAAACATGCCTTCGGGACAGGCAACTAGGCCCGGGGACGTCGTCAAAATACGTGGCGGTAAGACCGTAGAGGTTCTCAACACGGATGCGGAGGGGAGACTGGTTCTCGCCGATGGCCTAAGGGTGCTCTCTGAGTTGAAGCCAGACCACATAGTAGACGTCGCAACACTCACGGGAGCGGCCACCATCGCACTGGGAAAGCGCTACAGCGGACTCATGGGCCACGGTCCGGTAGTGGAAAAGGTACTAGAGGCCGCAAAACAGAGCGAGGAACTTGTTTGGCACATGCCCCTAGCTGACGAGCTGCGCAGCACCTTAGACAGCGACCTAGCGGACATGACGAACGTCAAGATCGGCAATCGCGCCGGCGGCATGATAGTTGGCGGCCTGTTCTTGGAAAAATTCGTAGATGAAGATACGTCTTGGGCTCACCTGGACATTGCCAGTGCAGCAAACAACGACGGTGCCCCCTACTCGGTCTATCCTTCGGGAGCCACAGGAGTCATGGTTCGCACGTTGGTGAATCTTGCAGGACTCATCTAACTATCGCAGTAGTAGACTTGCTACCTGTTTGGCGTAAACAGACGGAGCTTTAATGGCAGACACCACTTTTGACCTTGTAATTCTCGGATCGGGATCAGGGGGTTATGCAGCGGCTCTGAGAGCGGCTCAGCTCGGTAAGAGCGTTGCCCTTATCGAGAGAGACAAGCTAGGTGGAACGTGCCTCCACCGCGGTTGCATTCCGACAAAGGCCCTGCTGCACTCCGCCGAGGTTGCCGACACCGCAAAGGAAGCCGGCAACTACGGGGTCCAAGCGACTTTTCAGGGCATCGATATGAGCCAGGTAAATAAATACCGGGACTCAATCGTCGACAAGCTCTACAAGGGGCTTACCGGTCTAGTCAGCTCCAAAAACATCACCTTTGTTCAGGGTGAGGGCCGAATGACAGGACCTAAGCAGGTGACCGTTGGCACCGATGTTTACGAGGGAAAGAACCTTGTCCTAGCCACTGGGTCTGTGTCAAAGACACTTGGCATTGAAATCGGCGGTCGAGTCATTACAAGCGACCAGGCGCTCCAAATGGATTGGGTGCCAAAAAAGGTTGCTGTTCTTGGCGGCGGCGTTATTGGCGTGGAGTTTGCCTCCGTCTGGCGATCTTTTGGTTCAGAGGTAGTCATCATTGAAGGTCTAGATCGACTGGTGCCAAATGAGGAGCCAGCAATTAGCAAGGCTCTGGATCGCGCCTACAGAAAGCGCGGCATTGAGTCGAAGCTTGGAAGCAAGTTCAAGACAGTGACCCAAACTGCAGACGACGTCACTATTGAGCTCGAAAATGGCGACAAAGTGACCGCTGAGATTCTGCTGGTTGCAGTTGGGCGTGGGCCAAATGCCACAGGATTTGGCTATGAAGAACAGGGCGTTCAGATGGAGCGTGGCTGGGTACTTACCAATGATCGACTCGAGACTAACCTTCCAGGTGTCTACGCGGTAGGTGACATAGTTCCAGGGCTCCAGCTTGCACATCGAGGCTTTATGCATGGCATCTTTGTTGCCGAGGAGATTGCAGGCCTCAAGCCAATGAAGGTTGATGAGATGGGCATCCCAAGGGTTACCTATTGCGAGCCAGAGATTGCCTCTGTAGGCCTCACAGAAGACCAGGCAAAAGAAAAGTTCGGTGCTGAGGGCATATCCACTTACGAGTACAACCTCGCGGGCAACGGCAAGAGCAACATTCTTGGCACTGCCGGAGTTATCAAGCTAATTCGACAGATCAATGGCCCAGTCGTTGGCTTCCACATGATCGGATCAAGAGCTGGAGAGCAGATCGGCGAGGCCCAACTAATTGTGAACTGGGAGGCATACCCAGAGGATGTTGCTCCGCACATTCACGCACACCCAACCATGAACGAAGCAATCGGTGAGGCGCATCTAGCACTTGCCGGTAAGCCGCTTCACGCACACGCATAGCCCGATCAGGATAGGAACGATGAGCGAAGTAGTACTACCAGCACTCGGAGAATCGGTAACAGAAGGAACCGTGACTCGTTGGCTCAAGAAGGTTGGCGACACAATTGCTGTGGACGAGCCCCTAGTCGAAGTCTCCACCGACAAGGTTGACACCGAAATCCCAAGCCCTGTTGCAGGAGTCTTACAGCAGATACTTGTTCAAGAAGACGAGACCATTGAGGTCGGTGCGGTTCTGGCAGTAATTGGAGATGGTGCAGCAACTGAGACGCCAGCGCCCACGGCTGCGCCAGAAATACCAGAAGCACCAGCGTCGCCTGCCCAGCCCGAGGCGCCCGAAGCTCAAGCGGTCCCGCCGACAGAGACTCCAGCTCCTACTCCCCCAGCACCTGTCGCGGCACCCGCACCAGTTGCTCCTCCCGCTCCGGTCGCCGCGCCGGTAGCTCCACCAGCGCCTGTTGCGCCCGCCCCAGCGACACCACCAGCGCCTGTTGCGCCCGCTCCAGTGGCACCCGCTGCTGTGAGCGAGTCGGAGAGCGATCCAAACTACGTAACCCCAATTGTTCGCAAGCTCGCATCAGACATGGGTGTAGACCTTGCGCGCGTCACCGGAACAGGAATCGGTGGAAGAATTCGCAAGGAAGATGTCATCGCAGCTGGATCCCAGGCGACAGCACCAGCTGCGACTCCCGCGGCTGCTCCAGCTGCCGCTGCTTCGGTAGCGGTGAGCCCGCTGCGTGGCACGAGCGAGCCAATGACGAGACTCCGCAAGGTCTTAGCAGAGCGCGCGGTTGCCTCAATGCAACAGTCAGCTCAGCTAACTACCGTCGTAGAAGTCGATGTGACCGCCGTTGCGCAACTAAGGGACCGCGTAAAGGGTGATTTCCTTGCCAAGACAGGCAACAAGCTCAGCTTCATGCCCTTCTTCACGCTCGCAGCAGCCGAAGCCCTGAGAGCTCACCCAAAGATCAACAGCACGGCCGAGGGCGAAAGCATCGTTTATCACGATGGAGAGAACATCTCCTTTGCCGTCGACACTGAGCGAGGTCTTCTAACCCCAGTTCTTCGCAACACCGCGAGCATGAGTATCGCCGAGCTTGCCCGCCAAATCGCTGATATGGCAGAGCGCACCAGGAATAACCAGTTGAAACCGGATGAGCTTTCGGGTGGCACCTTTACGGTAACCAACACCGGATCTAGAGGCGCCCTATTTGACACCCCTGTGGTGTTCCTGCCTCAGTCCGCAATTCTAGGAACTGGAATTGTCACGAAGCGGCCAGCGGTCGTGAAGGATGCGGCCGGTAATGAGGCAATTGCTATTCGCTCAATGGTTTACCTGGCACTGTCCTATGACCACAGAATCATTGACGGAGCAGATGCATCTCGATATCTCTCCGACGTAAAGATGAGACTAGAAGCCGGAGCCTTTGAGCCAAACCTCGGTATCTAGTAGGGCCGGCGGGATCGCGCCTTTCTCGAAAGGGCTAACCGAGGAGGTAGTTCTTGCCAGCGTTTGAGCGACTCGGCTTCTCACCTAATTTGGTGACCTATGAAGAGGGCTACAAGAAGCAACTAGAGGTGCATTCAGAAGTTGTTTCGGGTAAAAGGCCAGACACGGTTTTGCTTCTTGAACACACCAGTGTCTACACAGCAGGCAAGCGAACTGAGCTAGAAGAGCTCCCCAACGATGGGAGTGAGTTCGTGGAGACAAACCGTGGGGGCAAGATCACCTGGCATGGGCCGGGACAGCTGGTGGGGTATCCAATCATGCGACTACCAAAGCCGATCGATGTCGTGAACTACGTCCGCTACCTAGAACAGACACTCATTGACGTCATTGCTGAGATTGGCTTGAAAGGCCAGAGGGTAGAGGGTAGAACGGGGGTTTGGATCAAAAGCGGAGACGAACTCGTGAAAGTTGCAGCAATTGGTATCCGAGTCTCGGAAAAAGTTACGATGCATGGCTTTGCTCTAAATTGCAACAACTCCCTCGAACCCTACGAGCACATAATTGCCTGTGGTATCCAAGATGCCAGAAGCAGCACACTAAGCGAATTAGCATCTAGGGACGTAACACCAGTCGAAGCAGCTACCCTTGTAGAGCAGCTAATGAAAGAGATTCCAAATGCCAGAGGTTAATCCCACACGAAAACTGCTTCGTTTGGAGGTCCGCAACTCTCAGGTACCGATCGAGCGCAAACCAGAGTGGATTCGCACAACTGCGAAGATGGGTCCCGAGTACAAGCAGTTGCACTCACTCGTGAAGGATCAAGGCCTCAATACAGTCTGCCAAGAGGCTGGGTGTCCGAACATCTTTGAGTGCTGGGAAGACCGTGAGGCTACGTTCCTGATCGGCGGCTCCCAATGCACGCGGCGCTGCGACTTCTGTCAGATCGACACTGGTAAGCCAGCTGCCTTTGATGCCGACGAGCCAAGACGTGTCGGGGACTCAGTTACGAAGATGCAGCTTCGCTATGCAACGGTAACGGGTGTTGCAAGGGATGACCTGCCGGACGAGGGAGCATGGCTCTATGCGGAGACAATAAGGCAAATCCACAAGCAATCCCCCGGGACGGGCGTTGAGATCCTGGTCCCTGACTTCTCCGGTAACCCTGAACTATTGAAGCTTGTTTTTGAGGCGGCCCCTGAGGTATTTGCCCACAACGTGGAAACTGTCCCGAGAATCTTCAAGAGAATCCGGCCCGCCTTTGACTACCAGCGCTCAATGGACGTCATTACTCAGGGGCGAGAATTTGGACTAGTTACAAAGTCCAACCTGATTCTTGGCATGGGCGAGGAGCGCGATGAGATTATCCAGGCTCTGCACGATCTGCACGATGCAGGAACCGACATCATCACCATCACCCAGTATTTGAGGCCCTCCCCCAGGCACCACCCCGTCGAGCGTTGGGTCAAGCCGCAAGAGTTCGTTGAGCTAGCGGAAATCGCCGAGGGCATTGGATTCCTAGGGGTGCTATCGGGCCCTCTAGTGCGCTCCAGCTATCGCGCAGGACGACTCTGGGCAAAAAGCATGATTGCAAAGGGCAGGGAGATACCAGAAGAACTTCGTCACCTGGCTGACAAACTTGAGTTCGCACAAGCCAGTGCGATTGCCTAAGTAGACTTAGCCCGTGGCAAAGAAAGATAAGGCTCCCGGCAGGCTCAAGCAGCTGCTCCAGGTTTATAAACTCACGGCAAAAAATGACCCAACTAGCGTCTGGATCGCCCTTCTTGGGTTTCTCCTAGCAGCAGGCGGTGGACTACTCGTTGGCTTCCTGCTTGGAGGCGGCGAAGCCTGGAGCCTCACCATTTGGACAATCTCCGGTGTTGTCTCGGGAATTCTGATCGCGATGATCTTGATGTCCAAACGCGCCGAACGCAATGCCTACAAACAGATTGAGGGTCAGGCCGGTGCGGTGGGTGCTGTTCTAGACACCCAGATAAAACGAAGCTGGAGAGCATCATCCGTTCCAGTATCCGTCAACCCAAAGAGCCGCGAAGCCATCTACAGAATGATCGGACCGGCAGGCGTTGTTCTGATTGCTGAAGGGTCCTCTGCAAGAGTCTCTCAGATGCTTCAGGATGAGAGTCGCAAGGTGAACAGAGCTGCTCCTGGTGTGAAAGTGCACCAACTGAAGGTAACCACGGACGACACAGGTGTAAGGCTCTATGAGCTTCTCAAGACCGTATACAAGCTCGGTAAGACCCTAAAGAGGGCGGAGGTTGCGGTAGTTGCAAACCGTCTGGATGCGCTTGGTGGGCTATCGATCCCGATTCCCAAGGGAATAGACCCGACGAAGGTTCGGGCTCCAAAGCGCAAGTTTTAACATTTCTGAAACATAAGCTCGGTAGTTTTTCTTCATTCCCTGTGGCGACACAGTTCACCTAAGAAAGAGATACCTATGTTCAAGACAGCCTCTGAGGTGTTGGCATACATCAAGGAAAACGACGTCAAGTTTGTAGACGTTCGCTTTACAGACCTTCCTGGTGTGCAGCAGCACTTCAACCTTCCTGTTTCGCAGATTGATGAAGACTTCTTTGCCAATGGCCAGCTCTTCGATGCCTCCTCAATCAGGGGCTTTGCCGCAATCCACGAGAGCGACATGCAGCTCATCCCAGATGTGACGACCGCTTGGATTGACCCATTCAGAGTCGAAAAGACCCTGATCATGAACTTTGACATTTACAACCCGAGGAACGGTGAGCTGTACCACCGCGACCCAAGACAGGTCGCCCACAAGGCTGAGCGCTACCTGCAATCAACTGGGATTGCCGACACTGCATTCTTCGCCCCTGAAGCGGAATTCTTCATCTTCGACGAGGTCCGCTACGAAGTGAAGTCAAACACCGCTTACCACATGGTCGACTCGGTAGAGGGTCCATGGAACAGCGCCAAGGCAGAAGAGGGCGGAAACCTAGGTAACAAGACTCCTTACAAGGGCGGATACTTCCCGGTTTCCCCCACTGACCACCTCGCTGACATCCGTGACGCAATTGTGCTAGAGCTCGAGGCCGCTGGTCTGTCAGTCGAACGCTCCCACCACGAGGTCGGAACCGCTGGACAGTGCGAAATCAACTACCGCTTCGACCAGCTCATCAAGAGCGCTGACGACATCTTGAAGTTCAAGTACATCGTCAAGAACGTTGCGAACCAGTTCGGCAAGACCGCGACATTCATGCCAAAGCCGCTCTTTGGTGACAATGGTTCAGGTATGCACGTCCACCAGTCACTCTGGAAAGATGGCAAGCCGCTGTTCTACGACGAGTCCGGCTACGGCGGTCTAAGTGACACAGCTCGCTGGTACATCGGCGGAATCCTGAAGCACGCTCCAGCGATTCTGGCCTTTACAAACCCAACCATTAACTCCTACCACCGACTGATTCCAGGCTTCGAGGCGCCTGTGAACCTGGTTTACTCGGCCGGTAACCGTTCGGCTGCAATTCGTATCCCAATGACCGGATCCAACCCCAAGGCAAAGCGCATTGAGTTCCGTGCACCTGACAGCTCAGGAAACCCATACCTAGCCTTCTCGGCAATGCTCATGGCAGGTCTGGACGGCATCAAGAACCGCATTGAGCCACATGAGCCAGTGGACAAGGACCTCTACGAGCTACCAGCAGAGGAAGCCAAAGCAATTCCTCAGGTGCCAGGAAACCTCGAGCAGGTTCTAGTAGCCCTTGAGAATGACCACGACTTCCTTCTAGAGGGGGACGTGTTCACCAAGGACCTAATCGAGAACTGGATTGATTACAAGCGTGAGAAGGAGCTAAAGCCAATGGCGCAGCGACCTCACCCTTACGAGTTCGAGCTCTACTACGGCGTTTAGTCCAAAAGAGCATTAGAAGAGGGAGGCAAGGCAACTTGCCTCCTTTTTCTATTGCGCAAAGAGTTTTTCGTAGACAGCCCTGGCCTTACGAGTTGTACTGAGGTAGTCCTCCTCCAGGCGCGATGCAGAACCAGGTGCATACTCAAGTATTCTCGCCATTGCCTCTAGCTGCTTTCTATCCGCAGGGAGAATGTCGACCAGTTTGTCAACCGCCAAAACCAAAGCACTCCGGCAACGTGAAGCTAGTAGCCAAGCGGCCCGCAAGGTCTGCGCCTCTTGCTTCGTTACCTTCCCGATCGACTCAAGTTCACCTAAGGCCTCGAGTGTTCCGAGAGTCCTGAGCTCTGAATCATGGAATGCATTTCTGAGTTGAAACAGTTGGACTAACCACTCGACATCGCTTATGGAGCCCTTGCCAAGCTTGAGGTGTCTTGCTGGATCAGCTCCTTGAGGAAGCCGCTCTGTTTCAACTCGCGCCTTGATTCTGCGAATTTCAGTAAGTTGGCTCGGCGTTAGCTCCTTTGGGTAACGGAAGCTGTCCATGAGAGACGTAAATTCGGAAACCAGCTCCTCTGAACCGGAGATTACTCTTGCCCGCAATAATGCCTGGTACTCCCACGTGTCGGCCCATTTCTCAAAATAGGCCCTGTAACTCTCAATGGACCTAACCCTTGGTCCGTTTTTGCCCTCCGGCCTAAGCCCTAGGTCGAGTTCAAACGCCATGATGGAGTCTTTGACCAATGCAAGCAGCCTCGAGCTCACCCGCTCTGCCGCTGCTTGTGCACCCTCGTCTTGGGAGCGGTAGACGAGCATGGCATCTGCATCGGAGCCAAAGCCCAACTCCTCACCTCCAAGTCGGCCCATCGCTACGATGCCTAAATCGATCTCATCTGACTCCTTAGCAAGCTCCAGCATGGTGCGGAGGTAGGAGTCCATGATTGCGCTCAGGCCCTTGCTGATTTGAGCCATACTGCTCACTCCCAGTACCGCCCCAATAGCAACTCGCAGGGTCTCTCTTCGGCGGATGTTTCGAATTAGATCAGCCGCGGCAGAGACCTCTTCCTGCCTTGAGACCACAGCAAGCATCTCCGACTCAATTACGCCAACTTCCCTCGGAATTAGCTCTGCATCGTCACCAAACCAAGAGGTGGCATCGGGGATTCGCTCGAGCACCCTGGCAACCATGCCAGAGGAGGACAGCACCCGCATAAGCCGCTCCGCCGCTCCAGATGAGTCGCGTAGCATCCTCAAAAACCATGGAGTCTCGCCAAGCTCCTCACTAAGACGCCTGAAGCTCAAGAGGGCTCGATCCGGGTCGGTGCCCTCTGCCATCCAACGAATCAAGACCGGCAAGAGTGTCCGCTGAATTGTCGCCCTTCTCGAGACGCCAGTTGTGAGGGCGTTTATATGATTCAGCGCGCCTCTGGGGTCAACAAACCCGAGCGCCACAAGTCTTCGTTCAACGTCCTCTGCACTAAGGGTGATTTCACCAGGAGTAAGAGCAGCTGTGGCCGCCAGTAGAGGCCGATAGAACACAGAGTCGTGCAGCTGAGCGACCTCTGAACGGGCACTCTCGAGGCGCGAGGCAAGCTCGGCTGCAGTAAGTCCCAAGCCGCGTGCAACTCTTCTAAATTCCTCTTCTTTGGAAGGAATGAGGTGGGAGCGCCGGAGTTTTTGCAGTTGAATGCGGTGCTCCACAGACCTGAGAAAGCGGTAGTTGGCGGCAAGCTTGGACTTGTCAGTCCGGGATAGTAGGCCGGCATCACTAAGGGCCTCAAGAGCGCTCAGTGTGTCCATGACATGCAGCGACTCATCGCCGACACCGTGCACAAGCTGCAGTAGTTGCGCCGTGAATTCAACATCCCTCAGTCCGCCACGGCCGAGCTTTAGGTTGCTTGCCCGCTCTTCTGCGGGGATGTTATCGAGGACCCTCTTTCTTAGGTGTCTGGCGCTATCAACAATGGCCGAGCGATCCTGGTACTCCCAGATCATGGGCTTGATAGTCGAAATATATGCCTTGCCAAGCTCGGGATTTCCCGCCGCAAAGCGGGCCTTGAGCAGCGCTTGAAACTCCCACGGCTCCGCCCACTTTTGGTAGTAGGCCGCGTGAGCCTCAAGGGTGCGAACCAGAGCCCCTGACTTACCCTCTGGCCTGAGATTTGGATCAACCTGCCACAGCCCTGGTTCGACCTCGACCGCATCGATTACCTGTTGCATTCGAGTGGCAATCTTGGTCGCCGCATCGACACTTTCCGCACTTGTCGCAACATAAATCACATCAACGTCCGAGACGTAATTGAGCTCCCTCGCGCCAGTTTTCCCCATCGCAATTACAGCGAGTGGGTGGGCCTCCGCCTCCTTTGGCGCGATCCGGCCTTCCGCCACTAGTTCGGAGATTGCAACTTCGATTGCGCTTTGGAGTGTCGCATCCGTGAGCTCTGTGAGCGCCGCAGAGACATCACGGTATGCAGCGGCCGGGTCCTTCTGTGAGAGATCCCAGTCGACAATTTTTAGCAGCGCGTCTCTGTAACTCACCCTCAAATCTGTTCGCGAGGATGAGGCAACCTTGTACTTCTGGCCCAGCTCCGGCTTCTTGGCAAGCTTGAATGACTGCGGGTGGCGCAGCAAGTGCTCGGCTATGCCGTCAGAGGCGCCTGTGATTCGGCAAAATCTCTCAGCCATGGACGAGTCGGCTAGAGCCTTGGAAACTGCCTTTGGCTCGATCTCGGCCATCCTGAGGAAAAAATCAAGGGCCTTATCCGGCGACGCCGCAAAAGCTAAGGGGGTGAGTGCCGAGTGGCCCCAGTCCCCAACAAGGTCAACAAGGCGGTCCAGCTTTGAGACGGTCTCACTAAGGTTTTCGAAGCCTAGCTTTGCCAGCTCGCTTAGCGGATTGCTGCGACCTCTGGTCATTTAGAGAGTGCGGAGGTTTTGCTCGATTTCAAAAGGAGTAACTTGAGAGCGATACTCCGCCCACTCATTTCTCTTGTTGGCAAGCACGTAGCTAAAGACCCGCTCGCCAAGAACCTCGGCCGCCAGCTCACTTTCCTCTAGCTTGCGGATTGCGTGGTCTAGCGACTGCGGCAAGGCTTCGATGCCCATGGCGCGCCGCTCCATGTCGCTCAATGACCAGACATCATCCTCGGTCTCGACCTGGAGCTCGTAGTTCTCCTCAATTCCCTTTAGACCTGCGGAGAGCAGCAGTGAGTAGGCAAGATAAGGGTTTGCCGCGCTGTCCATTGCCCGGTATTCGATGCGAGTGCTCTGGGCTTTCTCTGGCTTGTGAAGGGGCACCCTGATCAATGCACTGCGGTTGTTGTGGCCCCAGCTGACGTAGCTTGGCGCCTCTCCCCCGCCCCACAGCCGCTTGTAGCTATTCACGAACTGGTTTGTAACCAGAGTGATCTCTGGGGCGTGCTTGAGGACACCCGCCATGAACTTTCTAGCCGTGTTGGAAAGGTGGTATTCCGCAGCCGCGTCGAAGAAGGCATTCTTGTCACCCTCAAAGAGCGAGAAGTGGGTGTGCATGCCACTACCGGGTTGGTCGGTGAATGGCTTGGGCATGAAGGTCGCGTAGACCCCCTGCTCGATTGCGACCTCTTTGACCACGGTCTTGAATGTCATGACGTTGTCTGCCATTGAAAGAGCGTCGGCGTAGCGAAGGTCAATCTCGTTCTGCCCCGGCCCACCCTCGTGGTGCGAGAATTCGACTGAAATCCCAAGCTGCTCAAGCATCGTGACAGCCCTGCGCCTAAAGTCATGCGCTGTGCCTCCGGGCACATTGTCAAAGTATCCAGCCTGATCAACGGGCATTGGCAGTCCATCAGGCCCAAGGTCCGAGGACTTCAGCAGATAAAACTCGATCTCAGGGTGAACGTAAAAGCTAAATCCAAGTGATGCGGCCTTATCTAGTGCCTTTCGCAGCACATTCCTTGGGTCTGCAGCGGCAGGCAGACCATCTGGTGTCGCAATGTCACAAAACATCCTGGCGGCAGGGTCAACGCTGCCCCGCCAAGGCAGGATTTGAAAGGTGCTGGGGTCTGGGATTGCCAACATGTCGGCCTCTGAGGTGCGGGCGAGGCCTTCAATAGCGCTTCCGTCAAAGCCAATGCCCTCTGCAAAAGCACCCTCAATTTCTGCAGGTGCAACCGCGACAGATTTCAGGGTTCCGGCAACGTCGGTAAACCAGAGTCTTATGAACTTTACGCCGCGCTCCTCAATGGTGCGAAGTACGAACTCTTGTTGCTTGTCCATTACAGCCTCCTGACACTCCTAATAGGCTAGTGCTTGTGCAAGAAATCCGTATTGGCTTTGGCCAGATAAACCCCGTCGTGGGTGACTTTGCACATAACTCAAAGCAAATACTTCAAATCATGAGCGATGCCGCCGGCAAGGTCGATCTCTTGATATTCGGCGAACTTGCTCTATGCGGCTATCCGCTTGGGGATCTCAGCTATCGCGCGGACGTTATCACCGCAACCCAGGAGGCCCTTGATCGGCTTGTGGCTGCAAGTGCAGACCCCAAAATGTCCTCGCTGACCGTGGTTCTTGGTCACGTCAGCGCTGCGGCGACCCATTCCGATACGCAGTCTTCCTTTGCTTCGGCACATAACTCCGCCACCGTCTTCGCAAGCGGTGAGGTGATTGGGCGCTATGACAAGAAGTACCTGCCCAACTATGACGTATTTGACGACTGGCGAAACTTTGTGCCTGGCTCTAGCGAGCTTCTCTTTGAACTAAAGGGCCAGAGAGTGGCGGTGGCAATTTGTGAGGACATCTGGCACCCAGAAGCCGCACAGCGCGATCAGTTGGCAGAGGCAGACGTTGACCTTCTGGTAGTTCCAAATGGCTCCCCCTACACCCGCGACATTCAGTCGCGCCGGCGCATTGCGGCAAGAAGCTATCAAAGTGGTTTCGCCATCGCCTATGCGAATCTTGCCGGAGGGCAGGACGACCTGGTCTTCGATGGCGATAGCTTTCTAATGAGTGCAGA
The DNA here is from genome assembly GCA_964350385.1 of uncultured Aquiluna sp. Taxonomy (GTDB): domain Bacteria; phylum Actinomycetota; class Actinomycetes; order Actinomycetales; family Microbacteriaceae; genus Aquiluna. The sequence goes on from CAYGJH010000009.1 coordinate 40,603, forward strand.
CGGGCAAGAGCTCTACCGAGCCGGGATAGAACCTGGCCTGTATGTAGCCTCAACAACGCAACTCGAGCCGGTGTTGGATGATGAGCCACAAAGGCTGTACGAGGTTCTGGTGACAGGCCTTCGCGACTATTGCGGCAAGACTGGCCAAGACAAGGTTTTGCTTGGTTTCTCAGGGGGTATTGACAGTGCTCTAACTGCTGCAATTGCGGTTGATGCGCTTGGCCCTGAGGCGGTCCTCGGGGTGGGCCTACCCTCCCGATATTCCTCGGATCATTCGCTTGCAGATGCCAAACAGCTTTCAATAAACCTAGGTTGCGAGTTCCGCGTCATCCCAATTGACAGAGCCCATCTGGCCTTTGAGGAAATGGTCGACCTGAAGGGTCTCGCGGGAGAAAACGTTCAAGCAAGAATTCGTGCCGTCACCCTCATGGCACTGTCTAATTCGGAGCAGAGACTGCTCCTAACTACGGGCAACAAGAGTGAGATAGCGGTCGGCTACTCAACAATGTATGGAGATTCCGCAGGCGGTTTTGCACCAATCAAAGACGTTCTCAAGACCGACGTCTGGCGTCTTGCTAGGTGGTTGAATGCAAGCAGGGGCAGGGAATTGATTCCTATTTCATCGATTGAGAAGCCTCCATCTGCGGAGCTAAGCCCTGGGCAACTAGATTCCGACTCTTTGCCGGACTACCAGTTGCTTGATGACATTCTGCGGCTCCTAATTGAGAAGACGGCAACTGTTGACGAGGTGGTTGCCCTTGGTTTCGAGCGGGAGCTTGTTAGCGAAGTTGATGGCAAGGTGCGGGCAGCAGAATGGAAGCGTTCACAAGGAGCCATCGGCACCAAGACAACGGCTGTGGCATTTGGTTCTGGGCGTAGAGTTCCAATAACAACTCGTTTTGGGAAATTATGAAGATCAGAACATCAACGCTTTTACAGCTGAAACGCAGTGGCAAAAAGTTCAGTTGCCTGACCAGCTATGACCAACAGACTGCCGAAATCTTTGATGCAGTCGGTATTGAGGTTTTGCTGGTTGGTGATAGCGCGAGCAATACCGTGCTCGCAAATGATGACACGATTTCAGTGACGCTCGACGAAATGATTCCCTTTGGAAAGGCCGTAGCGAGGTCGGCAAAGAGTTCTTTAGTTGTCTTCGACCTCCCATTTGGCTCCTACGAAGAGTCTGCCGACCAGGCTCTAAGAAACTCAATCAGGGTTATGAAGGAAACGGGAGTCCATGCGGTCAAGCTAGAGGGCCCGAAGTCGGAGCAAATTAGGCACCTGGTGGATAACGGCATCCCAGTCATGGGACATGCTGGATTTACGCCCCAGTCCGTGCACGCACTAGGTGGCTACAAAATTCAAGGCAAGAATGACGTGGCCGCGCAGCGACTTCGTGACGACTGCAAAGCCATCGAAGATGCTGGTGCCTTTGCGGTAGTGCTGGAGATGGTTCCGGCTGACCTGGCGGCGGAAATTACAAGTGAGCTGACAATTCCCACAATCGGAATCGGAGCAGGTGCCGGCACTGACGGTCAAGTATTGGTATGGACCGACTTTGCAGGACTCTCCGGACGCTCCCCCTCCTTTTCAAAGAGCTACCTAAACCTTCGAGAGCTCCTCACAGACGCTGCAACCCGCTTCAGGGCCGAGATCGCCGAGGGAGCGTTTCCAACCAAGGATCAGAGCTTCTAGTCCTCGTCCCAATCTTTTGCGTCCTCTTCGCGCAGACGCCTAGCGCGTTCAAAAATAAGCTTTTCGGCCCTGGCGGCTTCCTCAAAAGTCTCAAAGGGGCCGAGGCGGTTTACCGCTAGGGACTTGGGGCCCTTTTCTACTTCACGAGTTTTTTGATTGAACCAATACTTCAACTCTTCGGCCATGAAAACAAAGATACCGCTAGAAAAAAATAAGATAAGCGCAATGCCCGTAAACGCCGAAGGACACCTGGTCCCAGGAAAGCTCTCCCCGAGACGAGAAGTTCCAGCCAGGATCAAGAGACCCGAATATGTCGGCAAGCCGGCACCCTCGGCGCACACTTCAGGGGACCGCTACGACAGCGCCACTGTAGAGAAAATACGTGTCGCTTCGCGCTTGGCGGCTAAAGCACTCAAGCTCATACTCGAAAGCGCAAAGCCAGGTATGACTACTGATGAACTTGACCTAATTGGACATGAATTCCTTGTTGAAAACGGCGCCTACCCTTCGACATTGGGCTATCGCGGGTTTCCAAAGTCAATCTGCACCTCTTTGAATGAGGTCGTGTGCCACGGAATCCCTGACGACACGCAAATGCGAGATGGGGACATTCTCAATGTGGACATCACCGCCTTCATTGACGGTGTTCATGGCGATACGAATGGATCTGTCATCATTGGCAAGGGATCTCAAGAGGCCATCGAATTGGTTGAGCGAACCAAGGAGGCCATGCACAGGGGCATCAATGCAGCCTTGCCAGGGCGCGAGGTGAGCGTAATTGGAAGGGCGATTGAGTCCTACGCGAAGCGCTTTGGATACGGAGTGATTAGAGATTTCACGGGCCATGGGGTTGGAACGAGCTTTCACACAGGCCTTATCATCCCCCACTACGACGCTCCTGAGTACTCAACTGTCATCGAGACAGGCATGGTCTTCACCATCGAGCCGATGATCACACTTGGCACTCACGAGTGGGAGATGTGGGAGGACGGTTGGACCGTAACAACCAAGGATAAATCCCTCACCGCTCAGTTTGAACACACCATCCACATCACCGAAGATGGACCAGAAATTCTTACGGAGGCTAAGTGAGTAAGAAGGCAGTAGGAATCGACATTGGTGGCACCGGAATTAAGGGTGCTCTAGTCAGCACAAAAACCGGTGAGCTTAGATCTGAACGGATCAAGCTCGGCACCCCAGAGGGCGGAGAGCCTGAGGCTATAGCCGAGGTGGTGAGGGAAATCGCCGCTGCAGTCGACAACAAGCCTGAGCGCCCCTTAGGCATTTGTTTCCCCGCTGTCGTGAAGCACGGAATTACCCAGTCGGCTGCAAATGTCAGCAATCGCTGGATAGGACTAGATGCGGATGAGCTGTTCTCGAACACTTTGAACCGCCACGTTCACGTCATTAACGATGCCGATGCAGCGGGAGTCGCAGAGGTGAAGTTCGGAGCGGGCAGAAAGCGCTCGGGGCTCACCGTTATGACCACGCTTGGCACAGGTATTGGGAGTGCACTTTTCTATAACGGAGTGCTGATACCGAATGCTGAGCTGGGTCACATTGAAATTGATGGGGTTGACTACGAGACTCAAGCCTCTTTTGCCGCTATGGAGCGCGATCAGCTGAGTTTCGAGGAATGGGCTGAAAGGCTCCAGATGTATTACTCAACCCTAGAAAAGCTTCTAACACCTGATCTTTTTATTGTTGGAGGAGGTGTGAGTAAATCACACGAACAGTTCTTGCCCCTTCTGAGGCTCAGGACTGAAATCGTCCCAGCGGCTCTTCAGAACTCAGCCGGAATAATCGGTGCTGCAGCACTTGCCTACGCGAGTGAATGATGGGTCGGCCGATACGCCGGGTTCTGTAGCGCTTTCGCACTGACGGCCATCTATCTCGGCCACCGATTGCTCGGTGGCTCTAGCAACCTACCCGAAGGCATTAGGCGAGCAGCCCTGCCTCCTGCTTGGTCTTGCTCCAGGTGAGGTTTACCTAGCCGGAATAGTCACCTATTCCGCTGGTGGTCTCTTACACCACCGTTTCACCCTTACCCTTGCGGGCGGTTTACTTTCTGTTGCACTATCTCTCGGGTTACCCCGGGTGGGCGTTACCCACCACCTCGCTCTTTGGAGCCCGGACGTTCCTCGACTATGTCGCGACCGTCTGGCCGACCCATCACCTACAAGCCTAGTTTCGGATCAGGTGTTGACAAGAGTTGAGAACAAAGACCTCGGCGAATTCCATGTCAAAAAAGCGATAGATGCTAATGCCGCCAGGAGAAGAATTCAGGTTGAAATACGCATTCTTAGCTCCCCTAAACGCGGCCGCTGAAAAGGCCCGCGTTGGCATCATGTGAGTTGCTACCGCCACCGCCTTGCCTCGATTTTCCTCGATGATGTCCTCAAGCGCCGCCCAGACCCTCTGCTGCATGCCCAAGACAGACTCCCCATTGGGAGGTGCTACCTCGAGTGAGCCTCTCCAGGCGCTCACCAGGTCCAGCTCGTCCGTTTCCAGCTGTGCCATTTCAAGCATCTCCCAGTCGCCAAAGCCAATTTCCTTCAGCCTCACATCTGCAATTAGTTCAAGCTCTTCACCCGAGATCGCCTTGGCGGTTTGCGTGGTTCTGAGCATTGGTGAATGGTAAACGCGTGAGAGCTGGGGTAATCCAAACTCACTTAGCAAAATAGGGAGCTGTCTAGCTGCCGAGCTGGCTTCGAAGAGACCAAGCTCGCTCAGCTCAGGATCGGTGCCATCTCCCCCGGAAATCAGATTCTTCTCGGTGTTTACAGTGTGGCCATGCCTGACAACCGCAATAGTCGCCGGTTCCTTTGTTTGCCTGGGGGCTCTAATTGAACGCGGCTGGATAGAGCTCAGTGGCAGGTTTGCCTTTTCGGTGGAGGTGAAGTCCCCCTCGTCCAAGGCCCTATTGGCGTTTGCGTCTGCATGGGAATTTTGCTCTCTTGGAACCCACTCAAATGTTGCATCGAATTGGTTCAGCAGACCCATCGCTTCAATTGCAAGCTCCTGCATACCGGAGTTCTTTATCTTCCAACGTCCAGATAGCTGTTCGACAACTAGCTTCGAATCGAGACGGATGGTGACCTGTCGATGACTGGTTGTGCTCAGATATCGCAGTCCTGCAATTACACCTGCGTATTCGGCCTGGTTATTGGTAGCGGTCCCAAGATTCTCTCCGAAGTCAGCAACCAGATTTCCCGCTTCGTCGATTATGTGCACGCCATAGGCTGCTGGCCCGGGATTGCCGCGGGAGGCTCCATCAGCGTAGAGAAAAATCATGTCCTGACCAGCATCGCTGAGCACTCGCTGCAGCTAGCGAGCTCGTCCAGCGGGACGCGACTAATCTCTGCCATGGCAGTTGAGTTCAGGTTCATGTTACAAGCGCTGCAGCTCGATCCAGTAAGCCTGCCAACTGCCGCTCCCCGTTGAATCTTTTTGTCAAAAAGTTCAATTAGCTCAGGTGGCAATTTTGACTTGAGATCCTCAATAGCAGACACGAGGGAGGCGTTCTCTGCCCTGAGGCTCTCCAGCTCAGCAGTTATGTTGGACTTGGTGCTTTCCAGTGCACTCTCCGCGTTTTTTCGTTGCTGCTCGAGTGAGTCGAGCTCGGCAAGTGCAACATCACGCTGCTCCATTAGTTCAAGTTCCGTGTCTTCAAGATTGCTCTTGCGATTGTTGAGGGAGGCTATCTCGTGCTCGATGCCCGCAATGTCCTTTGGGTTTGAAGACTGGTTCATGCGCTCGAGGTCTCTCTGAAGCCTCTTTTCCACCAGTTCGACATCTGATTCAAGCCTCTTGATGTCCCTCTCAACATCCTCCACGCGACTGCGCTGCTCACTAAGGTTCCCAGTAATCTCAGCCAACTGTGCTCGAGCTTGTTCGATGTCAGGGGACGCCGACAGCTCCTTTGCCTTGAGAACCACAGAGCGCTGAGCAAATATTTTGGTCTGAAGCTCAAGGAGCGTTTCTAGCTCGTCGATAGAGGCTTTCACTGCATCACCGCAAAATCCCAGGGGTCAGTCCTGATCTCACTCACTGCGAACTCGACTTCCGAGTGCAGGTTTGCCAGCTGCAAAGCTGCAGATTCCAACCAGATTGATTCAGCTGCCCAGTGTGAGATGTCCATCAGAGCCGGACCCTCTACCAGTTGCGATGACTCGAGAAAGTCCTGCGACGGGTGGTGGCGGAGATCGCTCGTGATGAAAACATCTGCTTTTGAAGCCAGTGCGTGGCCTAAGAACCCATCCCCTGCCCCACCCACAAGCGCCACGCGGGTAACCATGCGCTCGGGGTCGCCAGCAACCCTCAGCCCTTGAGCAACCGGTGGCAATACTTTGGCGACGTGTCGGGCGAAATCTACAAGCTTTTGGCTTGAAACTGTGCCTACACAGCCATGGCCGGTAGCTTCATCAAGCGCTGAGATCTCAGTTAAGCCCAAGGCGGCTGCAAGCGACTGCGATACGCCGCCACTTGCAACATCGGCGTTTGTGTGGGCGGCAAAGATGGCCAAGCCGCCGCGCACTGCCCTTGTTATGAGATTCCCCTTGGCGGTTAGTTCGCCTAACTCATGAACAGGCCGAAGCAGCATCGGGTGATGAGTCAGAAGGAGCTGCGCTCCCGAGGCAATCGCCTCATCGACGACCTCAGCGGTCACATCAACGCTCAGCAGCACCTTAGAAACTTCTCCAGCTGGGTGTCCAAGCATCAGACCTACCCGATCCCAATCTTCGGCGGTGGAGGTTGGCCAGAGCTCCTCGAAGCTTTTCAGTAGTTGTGAGAGAGCTGTCATAGGTAAAGCAAACCAGAAAAATCTGGTTTGGATTTGTTTTTGTTCGAAGTGGGCCCTACCGGGCTCGAACCGATGACATCCACGGTGTAAACGTGGCGCTCTACCAACTGAGCTAAAGGCCCGCCCGAAATACTACTAC
>CAYGJH010000010.1:0-43529 GCA_964350385.1 uncultured Aquiluna sp.
GAGGCACCTGCGGAAGAGACTCCAGCAGAGCCAGCAGCAGAAGCACCAGCTGAAGAGGCTCCTGCCGCAGAGGCTGCAGAGGAAGCTCCTGCCGAAGCACCCGCAAGCGAGGATGCTCCAGCTGAAGAGGCCCCTGCCGCAGAGGCAGCTGAAGAGCCAAAGAGCGAGTAATTATGTTGCAGGCGACCCTCCAGCACCTTGTACGAGCAATTGTCGACAATCCTGAGGATGCGACCGTTGAACTTCGTACTATCGCGAAAAGCGAGTTGCTGGAGGTTCGTGTGCACCCAGATGACCTGGGAAGGGTCATCGGTAAGGGTGGCAGAACTGCCACCGCGCTCAGAACAATCATCAACGCCCTTGCCGGCGGCAAGCGCATTCGTGTAGACGTGGTGGATACCGATTACTAGCACCACCAAGCTTCGGGTAGGCCGCCTGCTCAAAGCGCACGGCCTCAAAGGCGCAATCAAGCTAGAGCTCTACACAGACTCCCCAAACGAACGATTCACTCCAGGCACGGTTCTGGAGCTGCAGGTGCCCGAAGACTCGCCCTGGCATGGCAAAACGGTCAAGGTAACCGAGCTTCGTTGGTACAACACCATGCCTGTGCTGTTCTTGGACGGCATTACCGACCGCAATCAGGCTGAGAGTCTTATCCGCGCGATTTTGCTTGTTGAGGCAGATCTTGATGCCAGCCCTCCTGAGCCTGAGGCCTGGTATGACCACCAGCTAGTTGGCCTCAAGGTCCACAGAGACGGCTCAGACATTGGCGAAATCGTTCGTGTCGACCATCTGCCGGCCCAAGACCTTCTTGCAATCAGGACTGAGTCTGGAGAGGTGCTGCTGCCATTTGTGAAGGCTTTTGTGCCAGAAGTTGATGTCCAGGCTGGCAAGGTAACCATCACTCCTCCTGGAGGCCTGTTCGAAGAGTTAGCTGAGCCAGATGAAGATTGACGCGATCAGCATTTTCCCTGAGTTCTTTGAAGTTCTAGAAATTTCCCTATTGGGTAAGGCGCAGGAGGCGGGCCTGATCTCGTTTGAAGCTCACAACCTAAGGGATTTCACTCACGATAGACACAAGACCGTGGACGACACCCCATACGGCGGGGGAGCGGGCATGCTGATGAAGCCAGAACCCTGGGGTGAGGCCTTTGACAAAGTGCTTGGGGAAAATCATCCAGTTGTGATCTTCACCTCTCCTGCTGGAAAACCCTTCAATCAGGAGCTGGCCAGAGAGCTCTCCCAAAGGGAGCACCTGGTTTTCGCTTGTGGTCGATACGAGGGCATCGACCAGCGAGTGGTTGACTATGCGGGCACCATTGCCGAAGTTCATGAGATCTCTATTGGAGACTATGTTCTGAACGGCGGTGAGGTTGCCGCGGTAGCAATGATCGAGGCTATTGCCAGACTGATCCCTGGGGTGATTGGCAACAACGAGTCGCTCGCCGAAGAATCCCATAACGAAGGGCTCTTAGAGGCTCCCAGCTACACCAAGCCACAGAATTGGCGAGGCCTGGAGGTTCCAGAGATACTGCTTTCCGGACATCACGCAGAAATCGAGAAGTGGCGTAAGGCTCAGTCGCTTGAGCGCACCAAACAGAACCGGCCAGATTTACTGGATAAGTAGTTGCTGTTGGGCCTTTACTGTGGCAGAATTTGACGCTGTGCCCAGAGGTTCTGCCGCAGGGGAGCAAAGAGCACAAAATTAGAAATTATTTAGCCATTTAGACCTGCGCGCTAAAGGAAAGAGCAGAAAATGCACATTCTCGACTCAGTTGATGCCAAGAGCCTCAGAAACGACATTCCAGACTTCCGTGCCGGAGATAACGTCAAGGTTCACGTAAACATCGTTGAAGGTAACCGCAGCCGTGTCCAGGTCTTCCAAGGAGTTGTAATCTCCCGCAGCGGCCACGGAGTTCGCGAGACCTTCACCGTTCGCAAGGTTTCTTTCCAGGTCGGCGTTGAGCGAACCTTCCCAGTTCACAGCCCAGTTCTCGAGAAGATCGAGCTGGTTTCCAAGGGAGACGTTCGCAGGGCAAAGCTCTACTACCTTCGTAACCTTCGCGGCAAGGCTGCCAAGATTCGCGAGAAGCGAGAGAACGCCTAACTAAACTAGGCGCTATGTCGTTTTCCGGGAGTCGCAGACCCCGCAGTAATTCCCTTTCAGCCCGTTGGCGTAGGTCATTTAGGCGTGCTCGGAAAAACTCCTTTCTCAGCTTCCTGATTGACTTCACGGTCATCGTGGGAACCGCGCTTGTGCTCTCGGTTGTTATCAAAGCCTTCCTAATTCGCAGCTTTTTTATCCCATCCGGTTCGATGCTTGACACCTTAGAGATCAACGACCGAATTATTGTCAATGTCCTTGCTCCCGAGGTAATGCCGCTGGAGCGCGGGGACGTTGCAGTCTTTAGAGACCCAGGCGGGTGGCTGGGCGCCATCCCGACCCAAGAGAAAGACACTTTGACTGAGATCACGGACTTTGTTCTGGGAACCTTTGGCATAACCGCCCCCGACTCCGCGGAACACCTTGTGAAGCGGGTGATCGGGCTTCCTGGTGACAGGGTTGTGTGCTGTGACGCGGATGGAAAGCTGACCATCAACGGCGTTGCAATCGATGAACCCTACGTCCGCTCTGACGCCGCTCCCTCCGAGGTCGAATTCGACGTCACCGTCCCCGAGGGTCACTACTGGGTAATGGGGGATAACCGTCCAAACTCCACGGATTCCAGGTATCACCAGGATCTCCCCACAAAAGGCTTCGTTCCAGTCGAGGTAGTGGTTGGCAGGGCGTTTGTGGTGAGCTGGCCAGTAGAGAACTGGGAGTTTTTGACCAACTATCCAGAGACCTTCGGTGACGTTCCCAAGCCTTGACCTCGAGAGAGAGCTCCTCGAAAGGTTTGATGCCGTCATCGGCATAGACGAAGTTGGTCGTGGAGCACTCGCAGGACCGGTGGGGGTGGGAGCATTTTTGCTTACCCGGGACATGCTTCACTCGTTGCCAGCATCAGTGCGCGACTCCAAATTGATCGCGGAGAAAAACCGCGCAGAGGTTGCGCAAGCGGCCATGGCCTGGGGTGAATGCGAAGTAGGACTCTGCCCAGTGAGCACGATTGAAGAAAAGGGGATCTCCTTCGCGCTAAAGACGGCTGGGCTAGACGCCATTGAGAACCTAAGAGCAGGAAATGTTGTTGTGCTGCTGGATGGCTCTCACAACTGGCTTGGAGAAATTGGCTTAGAGGTTGTTGTTCAGACCAAGGCTGACAGGGACTGCGGCAGTGTCGCCGCCGCATCTGTCGTGGCAAAGGTGAAACGTGATGCTCTAATGACCGAGCTCTCTCAGGACTTTCCTGATTATGGCTGGGACTCCAATAAGGGTTACAGCTCTAATGCACACATCGAGGCCATCAGGCGGCTTGGCCCAACAAAGCATCACCGAACCAGCTGGCTGGAAAAAATCCTCAGTGCAGACCTAGGCCTTTTCTAGCTGCGCTCAAGCGCCTCAGCCTGCAGCTCCGCAAGTTTCTTCACAAGACGCTCATCCAGGCCTTTTGAGATAAGTGACTGAGCGATTTCTCTTGCCTGTTTGATTAGTTCAGCGTCCTTGGTTACCTTCAAGAGTTTCAGCTGGCTTCTCCGACCCGATTGGTTATCGCCAAGGACGTCTCCCTCTCCACGAAGCTCGAGGTCCAGTTCGCTTAGCTTGAAGCCATCTAATGTTCCAGCAAGTGCCTCTAGCCGCTGGCTTGCCAGCGTCCCAGCCTCGGCGGCGGAGACCAAGAGGCATATGCCTTTGTGTGCACCCCGGCCTACCCTGCCTCTAAGTTGGTGCAGCTGCGAGATTCCGAAGCGATCGGCATCAAGGATGACCATTGCGGTGGCATTTGGAACGTTTACTCCAACCTCAATAACGGTTGTCGAGACCAAGACGTCTAGCTCACCCGCGGAGAACGCCTCCATAACCGAGGACTTTTCCTCACTAGCAAGCTGCCCATGCAGCAGCCCAATGCTTCGGCCCGACAGACTGGGGTTTCTCTTCAAGCTCTCAAAGACCTCTTCGGCCGCTGCCGGTTGAGTCTCCGACTCTCCCTCGATGCTGCCGTCATACTCGCTCCCGACGATTCGGGGACAAACGACAAATGCTTGCCTGCCCGATGCAAGCTCTTCGGAAACCCTTGCCCAAACCCGCGAGACCAATGCTGGCTGGCCCACCGGAACCACAAATGTCTCTATTTCCTGCCTTCCCGCGGGTAGCTCAGTGAGGGTTGAGATATCTAAATCGCCGAAAGTAGTGATGGCAACAGTCCTCGGGATGGGAGTTGCGGTCATCGTGAGAACGTGTGGTGGCTGCTTTGCCTTTGACCGAAGCAGCTCCCTTTGCCCAACTCCAAACCTGTGCTGCTCGTCGATGATGACTAGGCCAAGGTCGGCAAAACTAACTTTCTCGGCAATCAGGGCATGCGTTCCAATGGCTAAAAGGCACTTACCGCTCGCAATATCCAGCAGCGCGCGCTTGCGCTCTGGCGCAGAGAGCGAGCCCTTGAGTAGCTTCACTCCCAGTTGTCTGGTGAGGTCTGGGCCAAGGGTCTTGATGGTGGAGTTGAAGTGCTGCTCGGCCAAAACCTCTGTAGGTGCCAAAAGAGCGGACTGGTGGCCCTCCGAAGCGGCGTGAAGCACCGTCCTGAGAGCGATGACCGTCTTTCCCGATCCGACCTCACCTTGCAGCAGCCTGTGCATAGGGTGACCAGACGATAGGTCACCTGCAATTTCAGAAATTACTTCTTGCTGACCCTCGGTGTAGTCAAAGTCCAGTTGCTTATCAAACTGCAGCGCAAGCTGCGATTCACCAAGTATCAACGCCGAATCTGTTTCTTTTGCTGCCCTGGACTGCAAAAGCGCTAATTGCAGCAAAAGCGCCTCGTGATATTTAAGGCTTTTTCGAGCTGCGAGATAGTCGCTATCGCGCTGGGGCAGGTGAATCTTGGTTATTGCTTCGGTGAGCGGGATCAGTTTGTCCTTAGCGAGCAGGGCTGGATCCAAAAGCTCCTCGATACTTGAAGATTCCAGAGCGAGTGCAACCGCCTTTTGAATCTTCCAGCTCGGGATTGTTCCACTGGCCGGGTAGATGGGGATTGGCAGTTCGGCCCATGCCTTTGCCTGCTCGTCATCGGTTTCTTCAAAGAGTTCGTAATCGGGATGGGTGAGTTGTAACTTGCCTGAGAACATCCCCACCTTGCCAGAGAAAAATCCCCGAATACCCTCCTTTAGCTGGTCCTTGCGCCAGGCCTGATTGAAAAAAGCCAGGGTCATCAGTGAGCTTCCGTCGGTAATCACGACCTCGAGAATGCTGCCAGCTCGTCCCTTGGTGAAACGGGATGAGACTTTGACGACCTCGCCTACGACCGTGGCAACCTCGCCAACCGGAAGAGCAGAGATGTCGGTTAGCTGACCGCGTTTTGCATAGCGCCTGGGGTAATGCTCTAGGAGCTCTCCCTCGAAGTTCAAGCCCAGGTGACGCGCAAACGACTTAGCGGTCCGCTCTCCAAGGAGCTCGCTAAGTTTCCTGCCTTTATCCAGCACAAGACCATCTTGGAGCCTTGGCCCTAAGTATTTGGCTAGGCTCACCTTGTGAGCAGGATTATCAGCGGCTTAGCGGGCTCAATCAGGCTTGCATCGGCCCCTGCGGGCACTAGACCAACTTCTGACCGAGTCAAGGAAAGCCTCTTCGGGTCCTTAGAGGCAGCTGCAGCAATTGAAAATGCTGACGTGCTGGACCTTTTTGCGGGGACCGGGGCACTGGGCCTCGAGGCGCTATCTCGGGGAGCAAAGAGCCTTGTTGCAATCGAGTCAGCAAGAGCTGCGCTAAATGTCTGTCTCAAGAACTCGGCAAGCGTAGGGACCGCTCTCTCTGCAGCTGGAGCAAGACCCCCGATGGAGATCAAGCTCTCCGACGCGGTTGCCTATCTCTCTTCGACCATCAAAGAATTTGACCTTGTCTTCGCAGACCCTCCCTATGATCTCGATGTTGCTGGGAGGCTTTTGGAGCGAGTAGTTGCAGTCTTGCGACCAAATGGGCTTTTTGTCCTAGAACTTTCGAGCAAGGTAGACAACCCCGCACCGGTTGAGGGACTTGAGCTTTCGAGCGAAAAATCCTATGGCGATACCAAGGTGTTGATATTTAAACTGACCGCTCAGTAGCACCTATGTAAATCTGCTGAGGGCGACCGATCCGGGTGCTGTCATCGGCCATCATCTCCCGCCAGTGTGCAATCCATCCCGGGAGTCTTCCGATTGCAAACATCGGGGTGAACATCTTGGGTGTGAAGCCCATTGCCTTGTAGATGACGCCGGTGTAGAAATCAACATTTGGGTAGAGCTTGCGCTCTGCGAAGTAGTCATCCTTCAGAGCTGCGGCCTCAAGCTGCTTAGCGATGTCTAGCAGTGGATCGTCTATTCCTAGCTCATCGAGAACCTGGTCGGCGGTTGCCTTGACAATCTTTGCCCTGGGATCAAATGACTTATAGACGCGATGTCCAAAGCCCATGAGCCTGATGCCGTCCTCTTTGTTCTTGACTCTCTCGACGTACTTTTCGACCGACTCACCCGAGTTTTGAATGAACTCGAGCATCTCCAGAACTGCCTCGTTTGCGCCTCCGTGGAGAGGGCCAAAGAGGGCATTGACTCCGGCCGATACAGATGCGAAAAGATTTGCGTTCGAGGAGCCAACGAGTCTCACGGTCGAGGTGCTGCAGTTCTGCTCGTGGTCTGCATGCAAAAGCAAAAGTGTGTCGAGCGCCTTTGTGACAATCGGGTTCTGGGTGTACTGCTCCGCCCTTGTTCCAAAGGTCATCATCAAGAAGTTTTCAACCATCGACAGGGAGTTGTCCGGATACATCAGAGCCTGGCCAACCGAGGTCTTGTGGGCGTAGGCCGCAATTACCGGCATTTTCGCAAGCAGCCTGATAGTTGAGATCTCTACCTGCTCAGGATCCTTGGGGTCTAGAGAGTCGGGGTAGAAGGTACTCAGTGCCGAAACGGCTGCGGAGATAATCGCCATCGGGTGAGCGCTTGGTGGAAACGCCCTGAAAAAGTCCTTGAGGTTCTCGTGAAGAAGGGTGTGCTTGCGAATTGTGTCATCGAACTTCGCAAACTCCTTCTCGTTCGGTAGTTCTCCATAGACAAGCAGGTGGGAGACATCGAGAAACGTCTTTTTTTCGGCTAGCTGCTCTATTGGGTAGCCGCGGTAGCGCAGAATGCCTGCCTCACCGTCAATGTAGGTGATTGCGGAGGTAGTTGAGGAGGTGTTCACAAAGCCTTGGTCGTAGGTGCTCATGCCGGTTGTGGCCATTAGACCCTTGATGTCAATACCGCTGGCACCATCAGTTGCTTTTACAACTGGAAGCTCCGCTTCCTTTTCGCCAACTCTGATTACTACCTTTTGGGTTTCAGCAGAAGTCAAAACGCAATCCCTCTCTTTGTTTTCAATAGCCTAAAGCACCATTGGCCCCAGCAAAAACCGCAGTATTTCTCCGGTGAGTAGAGAGGAAATTTCTTGGGTGGAACTGGGCTTAGACTGAAAGAGAAATGGACGAGAACGACTTCGAAGATTACGACCGCGATGCAGAGCTAAGCCTCTATCGCGAGTATCGCGATGTAGTCAAAATGTTTCGCTACGTGGTCGAGACTGAGCGGCGCTTTTACCTTTGCAACGACGTCGAACTCAAGCGCATTGACACCGCTACCGACTTCTACTTCGAGCTGAATATGCAGGACGTCTGGGTTTGGGACATCTACCGTACAGACCGCTTCGTGAAGCAGGTTAAGGTGATGACGTTCAAGGACGTCAACGTCGAGGAGATCGGAAGCCAGGAGCTCGAGATACCCGAAGAATTAGCAGTCGGCGATCAGCCTTAGTTCTCCACAGCCTCGGCTAATTCCCCTCTAAAGCAATCACGATTGCTGCACCATTCCTCTCAGGAGGAAGCCATGCAGCTGACAAAGGACCAAGAACTTACAATTCTTTGGTCAATGCTCCACGAACCTGGCGATGGACTTGCAAGAGAGGTATTCGATAGCCGCGGGCCAAAGGTCATCGAGGACTTCAGGAGACAAAGGGCCAGCAAGCTCTGGCCAGAGTGTGTGGGGGAGGAGTACCGAGCCCACATCCCGGAGCTTCTGGAGAGAATTGAGCTGCGACTTTCGAAAATCAACCTGATTGAGCGCATCGAGCGCGGCATCCGTTGGAACGCCAGGATCTACTTTGAAGACTCCGACTCCAAGCTGTTTCAAAAACTTCGTGACCTTGGCCCGCACAGACCATATCTCCTTTGGATTGCAGGCGATGCAGGAATCTTGTCGGAGGACACAGCATCAGTGGTGGGAACGAGAAACCCCTCGAGCAGGGGGCTTGCCAGCGCAAGAAGGATTGTCTCTGAGCTAGGAAGTTCCGTCGTCTCTGGCGGCGCGGTTGGAATTGATGCCCAGGCTCACAAATCTGCGATTGAGTTCGGTCAAAAAACTGCAGCCTTCATGGCAGGCGGTGTTGATAAGGCTTACCCGCAGGCAAACTGGGAGCTATTCCACGAGATGGTTCAGGCTGGAGGGGCGCTCATAAGTGAAGTCGCGCCTGGTATCGCGCCGTCACGCTTTCGTTTTCTTCAGCGCAACCGGCTGATTGCAGCTGCCAGTAGCGCAACATACATCGTTGAGGCTGGCTACCGATCTGGCACCAGAAACACTGCGAACCACGCACGAGCGCTCGGCAGAGAGGTTTTTGCTCTTGCCGGTCCTTGGTCCTTCGCTCCGGCGCGAGGCGCCAACGCAATGATTGCCGAGGGCTTGGCGAAACCCTATCCACGCAGTCACCCGGTGGAGCCAAACATGAACCAAAAGCGGATTCAAGACGCGATGCGCTCAGGGGCTAGATATCCGGACGAAATAGCTGCAGAGTCAGGTCTGAGTTTGGCGAGTGTCCTGGAGGAACTAAAGCCTGCCTAGCGCCTTTCGCACCCGGTTGATTCAGGCAGTCTCGCCTAGTCTTGAACAATGGACCTAAGTGGTGAACTAACTGGATTCGCGAGCTATTTGGCGTCGCGTGGAACCAGCAGCAACACCCAAAAGGCCTACCTCTCGGACCTGAGAGACCTCCTGGGATTCCTTCACGATAAAAAGCGCGGGCTAGACCTGGATTCACTTCGAGACTGGATGTGGCAAATGAGTGAAGCCGGTGCCACAAAAACTACGCTCGCTAGAAAAACCTCGACCGCAAAGGCCTTCACGCAGTACCTCTTTGAAAGAGGGAAGCTCGAAACCGATCCTGGTCTGCGGCTTAGGGCGCCAAAGCTAGATAGGGGACTTCCAAAGGTTGCAACCGAGAAGAGCTTGGATGAGGTTTTCAGTCGGTTGCAATTCTTGGCCACTGATGACAACCCGTCTGGACTTAGAGACCTCTGTGCATTCGAACTTCTCTATGCCACCGGGATGAGAGTTAGCGAGCTGGCGGGTGTAGACCTGGAGGACATCGATTACTCAAGATCGCTGGTTCGGGTCACCGGAAAAGGAAACAAGCAGCGAATGCTGCCGTTTGGGAGCTCCGCAGCTCGGGCAATAAATTCATGGGTCAAAACCGGCAGAGATGAGTACCGCACCGAATCTTCGCCTCAGGCACTGCTGCTCACCTCGAGGGGCAAGAGGGTGGGCGTCAGGCAGCTCTACTCACTTGTCGCGGAGCAGCTGGCCGCGACGGCCACTGGGAAGGCCGGACCTCACACCTTGAGACACTCCGCAGCAACTCATCTCCTGGATCATGGTGCCGACCTGAGGGCAGTCCAGGAGATTCTCGGTCACGCGTCCTTGGCCACCACCCAGATCTACACACACGTCTCTGTGGACAGGCTGAGAAAGTCTTTTGAGCAAGCCCACCCAAGGGCCTAACTAACGATTGTGCTCGGCATGAGCTGCCCATAGAAGAGCAATGGGTTCAGATAGCCCCTTACGACCCTGACTGACAGGTGCACGCACCCCTCGCAATGCTCTTGGTAGCCATCCTGACCGTCACATAGGTTGCCAAGAAGCTCTCCTTGCTCAACTACTTGTCCAGTGGCTAGATCGCTGCATACCGGCTCAAAGCTGATGCGATAGTCGCCTGAACGAATTGTTACCACCCGCCTGTCTACGACTAGGCCATTGAAAGCTATGAACCCGGCTCTGGGAGCCCGAATAGTCCCGTTTCCCACCAGCACATCAAGACCCCTGTGACCAGGACCCCTATCAGAGAGCGGGGCAACGTAGTTGCCCATTTGTTTGTCAAGAAAGTAGGGGATGGGCTCTGCCCAGATTTCAGGTGCCGGCAGTGAGGAGCTGAAAAGACCAAAAATGACTTTTATTGCAAGAGCGAATTTGAACATCTGTCAATGGAATCCAAATGCTCTCAGGAGCGCTTAGCCAGAAAGAAATAAGTGGAAAAGCCCCTAAATGACGGGTATGCTTACTTCTACACATCTTTTTGATGTGAATTCGCGTGTTCCAACCAAAATTCGCTAGCTCGGTCCCTTTGGGGTTCTAGGGAATTGGAATGCCAGGGAGATGGGCAACCGCTCATTTCAAGAAACTGAGGGGCGCATTTGCGTCCAAAGGAGTGCCTTATGGCAAGCGTAACAATGCGCCAGCTGCTTGATGCTGGCGTCCACTTCGGTCACCAGACCCGCAGGTGGAACCCGAAGATGAAGCGTCACATTCTGACCGATCGTTCGGGCATCTACATCATCGACCTACAGCAGTCAGTCGACTACATCGACCAGGCCTACAACTTTGTTCGCGACCTTGTCGCAAACGGTGGCTCAATCATGTTCGTCGGAACCAAGAAGCAGGCCCAGGAAGCAATTGCTACCGAGGCGCTGCGCGTGGGCCAGCCCTTTATCAACCAGCGCTGGTTGGGTGGGCTACTAACTAACTTTTCTACCGTCGCAAAGCGAATCTCTCGCATGAAGGAGCTCGAGGCGCTTGACTTCGAGGATCCAGCGAAGTCAGGTCTTACCAAGAAGGAACTACTCATGCTCAAGCGTGAGAAGGACAAGCTTGAGAAGTCGCTCGGCGGTATTCGCAACGTCACGAAGACTCCAAGCGCTCTCTGGATCGTTGACACCAACAAAGAGCACCTTGCGGTCACAGAGGCAAAGAAGCTGGGCATCCCAGTAATTGCCATCCTTGACACCAACTGTGACCCAGACGACGTCGAGATCGGAATCCCTGGTAACGACGACGCAATCCGCTCTATCGAGCTCTTGACAAAGGTAATTGCGGACGCGGCAGCCGATGGAATGATTGCCCGCCACACCAAGACCGATGCTGAGGCAGAGCCACTAGCCGAGTGGGAGCGCGAGCTCCTAGAGGGCCAGAAGGACGAGCCAAAGGCAGATGCTCCGGCACCCGAGAAGGCAGCCGAAACCGTGCCTGCTGCAAAGGCAGAGCCTGCCAAGGCGGCAGCAAAGCCCGCCGAAGAGAAGAAGGCCCCTGCAAAGAAGGCCCCAGCTAAGGCTCCTGCTAAGCCAGCAGCCGAAAAGGCTCCTGCAAAGGCGGCTGCAAAGCCTGCCGAGAAGGCTCCGACAAAGAAGCCAGCGGCAAAGCCTGCCGCAGAGAAGAAGGCCCCTGCAAAGAAGGCCCCAGCAAAGACTGCAGAGAAGAAGGACGAGAAGTAAATGGCTAACTACACCGCAGCAGACGTAAAGGCGCTTCGCGACAAGTCCGGCGCCGGAATGATGGACTGCAAGGGAGCTCTTGACGAGGCAGATGGCGACATCGATAAGGCTTTTGAGGTCCTTCGCCTCAAGGGTCTAAAGGGAGTATCAAAGCGTGAGGGTCGCACCACCACCAACGGCCTCGTTGTAGCGAGGGTCGCCGGTGGCAAGGGAACCCTTATTGAGCTTGCCTGCGAGACCGACTTCGTCGCAAAAGCCGAGAACTTCATTGCTCTGGCTGAAGAGGTAGCAGATGCTGTTGTGGCATCTGGAGCTTCAGATGTTGAGTCTGCACTTTCCGCCTCCCACGGCGGCGGAACTGTGGCTGATGCCATTACCGATAAGGCCGCAATCATGGGCGAGAAGGTTGAGCTGCGCAGGGTTGCAGTAGTTGAGGCCAGTGGCGTTGACGCATACATGCACCGCACCAGCCGTGACTTGCCGCCTCAGGTTGGCGTTCTACTCGGTTACGAGGGCTCGGACAGCGATACCGCTCACGACATCGCAGTGCACATCGCTGCGTTTAGCCCGCAGTACCTAACCCGTGACGAGGTTCCAGCCGAGGTTGTTGCTAAGGAGCGCGAAATCGCTGAGGCAACTGCTCGCGATGAGGGCAAGCCAGAGGCTGCTCTGCCAAAGATCGTCGAGGGAAGAGTCAACGGCTTCTTCAAGGAGACTTGCCTCTTTGATCAGGACTTTGCAAAGGACAACAAGCAGAGCGTAGGAAAGGTTGCCGAGGCAGCAGGTCTCAAGCTGACCGGCTTCGTGCGCTTCCGCGTTGGCGTCTAAATAAGGCAATTTAGGTTGTGGGCTCGGTCAATGCCGGGCCCACTTCGCTTTTTCCGCTCTAGTATTGTCTTTGGCTGAATCTGGAGGTGCCATGGCTACTAAAAAGCGCAGAGTACTGCTCAAAATCTCCGGAGAGGCTTTCGGCGGGGGTTCCCTGGGGGTAAACCCAGATGTGGTCTCCGAGATCGCCAAAGAAATTGCTAAGGCCTCCAAAGAGGTAGAAATTGCGATTGTCGTCGGCGGCGGCAACTTCTTCAGGGGAGCAGAGCTATCAAACCGCGGCATGGACCGCGGCAGGGCCGACTACATGGGCATGCTGGGCACAGTCATGAATGCCCTGGCTCTTCAAGACTTTATTGAGCAGGCCGGCGCTGACGTAAGAGTTCAGACGGCGATCTCGATGGCCCAGGTCGCGGAGCCCTACCTACCCTTGAGGGCCATTAGGCACCTTGAAAAAGGCAGAATTGTAATCTTCGGAGCGGGAGCTGGACTCCCTTACTTCTCTACAGACACCGTTGCCGCTCAGCGGGCTCTTGAGATTCACGCCGACGAGGTACTCGTTGCCAAGAATGGTGTTGACGGTGTCTACTCAGCAGACCCCAAGAAGGACCCCCAGGCCAAAAAGCTCGGCGAGATCAGCTACCAAGAGGCGCTGGTCCAGGGCCTAAAGGTTGTTGATGCAACCGCGTTCTCTTTATGCATGGACAATAAGATGCCGATGCGAGTTTTTGGAATGGCGGACATCACCAAGGCGTTACTCGGTAAAGCAATTGGTACCAAGGTTCGCGCTTAGAAGGAGCAAAGCTAAATGATTCAAGACGTCATGGCCGAGGCCAAGGACAAGATGGACAAGGCCCTCGAGGCCACAAAAGAAGACTTCGCCTCAGTGCGAACGGGCAGAGCTAACCCCGCGATGTTCCAGAAGATCATGATTGAGTACTACGGCACACCAACTCCGCTTTCGCAGCTCGCGGGCATTCAAAACCCAGAGGCGCGGTCTATCCTCATCACCCCTTACGACAAGGCAGCCCTCTCCGACATTGAAAAGGCCTTGCTAGCGATGCCAAACCTGGGCGCCCAGCCCAACTCGGACGGTAATGTCATCCGCGTCAATCTTCCGGAGCTAACCGAGGATAGGCGCAAAGAGTACGTCAAGCTAACCCGCGACAAGGCGGAGCAGGGCAGAGTCTCGGTAAGGAACATCAGACGCAAGGCTAAGGAAGACCTTGAGGCCCTGAAGAAAGACGGAGCTGTGGGGGAGGACGAGGTCGAAAGAGCCGAAAAAGAGCTCGAGGCCGTCACTAAGGCTCATGTCGACAAGATTGACGAGGCTCTGAAGAACAAGGAAGCGGAGCTCCTCGAGGTCTAGTTGGATAGCTCTAAAACCAAAACCCTGGGGCCTAGGATCGCCGTTGGATTGAGCCTTGGCGGGGTTTTTCTTCTCTCTCTGCTGCACCCCTTCGCCTTTACGTCATTTGCCGCGGTGTCATCCGCAATAGCGACATTTGAGCTTGCACGAGTTCTCCGCATGGCTGGTTGGCATGTGCCGGCAGGTGCTGCACTGGCTGCACCGTCGGTGGTTTACGCAACGTACTTTTTTGGCACCGTCGGACAATGGTTTTCACTTTTGGGTTCGCTTGGACTGCTAATCATCTGGAGGCTGGTCTCACTGCTGATAGTCGGCAAACAGCAGACTCCAAAGCAGACTTTGCGAGACTTTGGGGCAACCGGTTTCTCGCTCGTATATGTGCCGCTTTTGCTCAGCTATTCGGCTCTGCTCATCAATCAAGAGAACGGGACTGCTTGGGTTTTGGGCATAGTGCTCGCCGTTGTGATGATAGATAGCTTCGGCTACCTTGTCGGCAGGTTTTTTGGTAAGACCAAGCTGATCCCCAGCATCAGTCCAAAGAAGACCTGGGAGGGCTTTTTGGCCTCCGCGTTGGGCGCTCTATTTGGCGGGATAATTCTTGGTGAGTTAACAGGAACTTCACTTGGCTTTGCTTTACTATTCGGAATTAGCATTCTTGTGAGCTCGGTCCTAGGTGACCTTTCAGAGTCGCTCATCAAGAGAGATTTGAATGTGAAGGACATGGGGGACGTTCTTCCGGGACACGGAGGGTTTATGGACCGCATTGACTCACTGTTGCCCTCGGTCTTCGTTGCATACCTACTCGCTCAAGTTGCCTTCTGATGGCTTTAGAGCGGGTGTCAAACTCAGTCCTGGGCTATGACTCGGAGCAGGTGGATGCTCTCTTGGATCGAGTTCGCAGGCAATACGAGAAGCCCAGCAGTCGCATCGTCACTCCGGCCATGCTCGCCTCGGTTGAGTTTGATCTTTCGCCCGGCGGCTACCGCATCGATCAGACCGACAAGGCCCTCGCCGAGGTTGCAATTGACTTCGAGCATCGCGAGCTCAAGGCCCGGCTCGATCGGATTGGAACCAAGCGATTCAAGGGCGAGACCAGGAGCCTCATCGGCACAGTCGTCAAAGTGTTGAGTCAAGATGAAAAGCAGCAATTCAGTCCGGCCAGAAACGGCTATCACCCTAAGCGGGTCCGTGAAATCCTTCGACAACTGATTGTTCAAAACGGTGTTTTGAGTGGCCCGAGTTCCATTGAGCTCAAGACTGTGCCTCTAGGAAGAAAAAATGGTGGGCCAGCAAGGTCTGAGGTTAACGAGCTCCTTGGCATCGTCGTCAGCATCCTGCAACGCCAGGAACTAGTGCGCTAAAGACCAAGAGCGCATAGGCTTAAGCCCCATGGAGGCAAATGGCTAAGCACGCAAAGGCAACGAAAAGCCGAGGACGAGGTTTGTTTGTCCTTGGCTACTTTTTCGTCGCCTCGCTGGTAATGGTTTCAGCCGTTGATCCCTACTCGGGGACCATAGCCTCGGCGAACTCTGTTGACACTTACGACCAGCCACTAGTTGCCTATCAATCGCTTCAGCTCGTCCCACTTGGTGGCGTCGAGTTTGCCAGGGGCAGCTTTGAGGTGCTTACAGGGGAAGAGGCCAGGCCTATCACTGTGAGACGAGCCCCTACCCCCGAACCTGGAAGCGTAAAGGCATTTGCTCTCTCGCAGGTGGAGGCTAAGGGGTGGGACTATGACCAGTTCTCATGTCTAGTGAAACTCTGGGAGCGCGAGAGCAACTGGCGCTGGAGCGCCACAAATAAGTCCTCTGGTGCCTATGGAATCCCGCAGTCGCTTCCGGCCACCAAAATGGCAAAGGCGGGAGCTGACTGGCGAACCAATCCCGAGACCCAGGTTCGCTGGGGCATTGGCTACATCGACGGCAGGTATGGATCGCCTTGTGCAGCTTTGGTGCACTCTGACGAGCACAACTGGTACTAATGGCTAGGGGCAAAAAACGTCGCGGGGCACCAAAACGCGAGTACGAAGAGCTTGATGTCACGAGACTGAGAATGTCTATCCCCCACACCGAGCTAAAGCGCGGGGGAGAGTTTCAAGTGCAGCAGACTATGGGTTCAAACGCGGAAGAGGGAAAGACCTGGATCTGCCCGGTTTGCGTGGTTGTTATAGAGCCGGGGGTGGTACACACCGTGGCCTGGGATATCCACAGGGGGGTTCAATCCAGGCGCCACTTCCATAACCACTGCTGGAAGCTCTTTGACGGGATTCTTCCCTGATGGAGATCAGCTCAAACACTGTCCTTGCCGCAACTCGCGAGGACATCGAACTTCACACTACAGATGGCCAGGTCCTGGTTGGCGAGCTTGCTCTTCCTGAATCTGGAAGCCCTGCAGCAACCCTCATCACCTTGCATCCGTTGCCAACCCATGGCGGGTTTATGGACTCTCACATCCTTCGAAAAGCTGCTAATCGCCTGCCTCAGCTTGCAAATCTCGCAGTTCTTAGGTTCAACACCCGCGGCACATCATCGCCCCGGGGAGCCTCGACCGGGAGTTTCGACGGCGGAGTCCTGGAGAAGCACGATGTCGCGGCTGCGATCGAATTCGCAAAGAGTCGGGGACTGGCGAACCTGTGGCTAGTTGGTTGGTCCTTCGGAACTGAGCTTGCAATCAAATACGGACCAGACCACGAAATCTCAGGCGCAATCCTGCTCTCGCCGCCACTTCACAGAGCAAGCGAAGCCGATCTATTGCGTTGGAATGCGTTTGGTAAACCACTAATTGCCTTTGTGCCGGAGCTGGATGAGTTTTTGAAGCCCGAGGAGGCGGCAGAGCGATTCGCTGTAGTCCCGCATGCAAGGGTGTTGGCATTCGATGGAGAAAAGCATCTTTGGGTGGGGGAGAGTGCCACTAGAAGGGTGCTAAACCAGATTGTTCAAGAGGTGAACCCCTCGGTTGGGACGCTCCCTACAAGCCTCTAGCGCAGCTGTTGTGTGGGCATCCAAACCTCGCGGATGATCAGCAAGATTGATGCCGCAACCGGAATGGCAATTAGCGCCCCGAGTATTCCCATGAGGGTGCCTCCCATAAGGGCAGCGATCACAACTATGGATGCCGGCACCGAAACAGCGCGCTTCATGACCCTCGGGCTAATCAGATAGGCCTCAACCTGGAGGTAGATCAGGTAGTAGATAAGCGCCCAAAGCGCATAGCTTGATCCCGATAGGTAACTAACACCAACAACCAGCAACCCTGCAGATGCGGGACCAACCAGCGGGATAAGTGCCAGCAAGAAGGCAGCAAGGCTTAGAAGAAGAGAGAACTGAGAGCCAACAATCGTCAAAAAGATAAATAGAACGGTTGCGTGAAGCAGCGCTACAGACGTTTGCCCCATCACCCAACGACCCACCGAGAGTGCGACCTGGTCAGTAAGTTTCTTGAACCTCTCGCGCTTTGAGGCAGCGGTGAGTCTGGAGAGGTACTCCTTCATGGGCTCTAGCGAAGCCATGAAGTAGATGCTCAGAATGACGACGATGATGAACCCGACAACACCACTTAGTAACCCAAAGCCAACCTGCAATACACCGCCCAAAAGCGTTGGCCAGTTGGTCGAATCAGTCAGGAATTCAAGTGCACTGTCAGCCGCTCCTGTGATGGTCCCGCCCAGCTGCGCATCCCACGAGGAGATTAGGTCATTAGAAACGACGTTTGTCACGATGGTTGGAATCCGGTTAATTAGCTTCCCTGCTTCGGTCACTGCCGTTGGGATAATCGCCCAGAGCAAGAGAGCCACCGCGCCCAAAAAGCCTGCAATGACAATGACGACGGCAAGCGGTCTTGGGAGCTTCCACTTGGTTAGTGCCCTAACTATCGGATCCATGCCAAGGGCAATGAAGAGGGCAATTCCGATGTAGGTGAGGATGGTTGCGGTTTGGGTAACCGCAGCACCTATAAGGATTGCCGTTAACACGCCGAGCCCGCCAACCAGGCCAACCTGGAAGGCATTTGTGACTCTCGCCCGCTGCTCCATCGTGTTATTCCTTTTCTAGGCCTGCAACCACGCTACGCAGGTTTTCAAGATAAGTCTTGCTTGACAGCACCTTGTTCTCAAGCTCGGCAAGCTCTGCCTTGGCATTTCTCACAAGCTCTGCCGCCTCAGCCTGGGCCCTGGAGCCCATGGCGACAGCCTCAAGCTCGGCCGATCTCACGAGCGCTTCGGCCTTTTCCCTGGCCTCTGTAAGCATGCGGGACTGAGTCTTTGAGGTCTCAAGTTCTAGCGTCTCGACCTCGAGCCTCAGGGTCTTGGCCGCCTGCTTGAGGTCGGTTATGTCTTTTTGGGCAGACTCGAGATACTGCTGCGTCTGCAGCACCGCATCGTTGTGCTTAGCCAAATACTCGGCCTCTGCGTCTTTCCTGCGCTGGGCTATTTGAGCCTCCAGTTCGGAAAGCAACTTCTCCCGGATCTTGTCCTCGACTGAAATATCAGACGTTAGAAGGTACTCCTTGGAAGCGAACCTTGCCTCCAGCTCCTGCTGTCTCGCTTCGAGTTCTCGCTTTGCGGTTGTGCGCATGGCAGCAATCTCCGTTGCGGCCTGGCCCCTTAGCCTGCCTGCCTCTGCCTCAGCTGCGCTAACAATGGCAGTAGCACTGCGCTCTGCCTTTGAGATGAGCTGATCGGCCTCAATGCTGGCCTCGGAGATTCGCCTAGCTGAGCGGCGCTCCGCCGCATCTAGCTGTTCCTGATAACGCCGTTCGACCTCCTCGGTCTTGGCAAGCAGCTCGGCTTCAACGCTTTCAATTAGCTCCTGGGACTCCTGCCGAGCCCTTTCGCCAAGCTCAAGTGCGACTTGCTCGGCCGTTGAGAGAAGAGCGGATGCCTTCGAGCCAAGGGCGGAGTAGCTGGGTTGGGTTCGCAGGCCGAGCTCTGTTTCAGCATCCTCAAGCCGCTGAATTAGCTGCTGAGTCTCGGCCTGGAGCTCAGCGTTCTGCTCTTTGAGCCTTACTAATTCAGCATTTAGGGATTTGAGCTCGCGTTCGACGCTCTGGGGGTCAAAGCCGCGACGGACTATCTCGAAGCGAGAATCTGCTGCCAAGAGATAACCCCCGATGTGCGACTAAACTTTTGCGAGCTAGCAAAGTCTACTCGGAGCTAATCACATGCGCTTTTGGCTTGCCCTTGTCCTATTCGTAGGTGGATTGGCAGCGGGCAGTGTCGGGGTCGTGAACCAGGTCGAGAACACCCCCATTGACACCATCATCGCTTCCCAGGAGCTAGACCAGCCCACCACCTATGTGATGATTCCAAATAAGTTACTGACCGCCTATAGCGCTAGCCCAAAGATCACCGTGAGAGGTGGCGAGATATTTGTTGCTACAGGGCGTCAGAGCGACATCGAAGCCTGGCTTGAGGGCAGCCCATATGTCGAGCTAAGGCTGAGCATTGATGTTGCGCGGGAGACAGCTGAGCTTGCAGAGGTACTGGTCGCAGGCAGCGGGAACCTTACCGACCCGAACGGGTCCGATATTTGGAAGCAAGAAATCAAAGGTCGTTCGCAGGTAACACTCAATTTGGAACAGGACAACCAAACCGCAATCTTGGTGGCCTCAAACGGTTTGGAACTGGCCCCCAGAAGCATCGCTATCGAGTGGGACATTGCAGACGAAGAGGTGGAAATACCACCAATCACCTTTGTTGGCGTTGGGCTGATGGCACTTGGGTCAATCGCAGGACTCTGGGCGGCTGTCGGTTTTGCTAACAAGTACCGCTCATCAAGGCGTCGAGGCCCCAAGCCACCCAGACGAAAGTCCCCCAGGCGAGCCAAATCCCAGGCAGGGGCGGGTCCAAGACGCGGTCGAAGAGCTATGCGGCCAGACGCCTTCATCGCAATTGGACTGAGCACCGCGCTGCTCAGCGGCTGTGTGGCGGAGTATGAGAACCCGGTTCTTTCCCCGAGCCCACTTTCGAGCCCAGAAATTCTCACCCCTGCACTGACCCGAGACCAAGTGAGCGAGATCCTCTTCGACATCGCTGAGGTGGTAAGGGTTGCGGATGAAAACAACGATCGCGAGTCCTTGGAGACCCGGGTCACCGGCCCAGCACTTGAGATGAGACGCTTTGCCTACAACCTAATTTCGCGACTGGATCAGGAACAGAGCACTCTAGAGCCGCTGCTGGCCGGCCCCATTCAGCTCTTCCTACCTCCCGCAACGGACAGCTGGCCTCGGAGTGTGATGGTGGTAACTGGTGAGGAGCAGCTTCAGATGCTGGTGCTCAGACAAGAGACCGTTCGAGACCAGTACAAGCTTTACCAATACATGTCGCTCCTGCCCGGAGCTGACTTCCCGGATGTGGCTTCAGAGCTCACAGGAGCCAGCTCGCTAAACCCGGACAACAGGTTCCTACTGGTTTCGCCCAGGCTGCTCGGGGAAGCCGTCGGTGATCTCCTTAACAACGGAGCGGATTCTTTATGGGTAGACATCGTTGATCCAAACAATGACTACATCAAGGACGTCGCATCTGTGCAGCGCGGTCTGGCCGAGACCCTAAGTAATGCAAATCTGGACTTCCAGCATCAGCAGACTGAAGATCCGATGGTCTTACTCTCATCCCTCGACGGCGGAGCACTCGTTGGTATCTACATGATTGACACCTACACAATCATTCCTAAGGAGCCCGGCGATGCAGTCGCAATTGCCGGTGACGAGGCTGTGCTACTGGGAACAAGTGGCTCTGCCACTGGAATCGAGACCAGGTACGGGGCCATGCTGCTGTTCCATATCCCAGTCGCTGGTGGCGATGCACAGGTGAGATTGCTTGGGGCAACGCAGCAGCTTCTGACCGCGGTAGCCTTGGGGTCGTAATGACTGAATTCGGCAACGCCTTTGACCTCTCCAAACTCTCGGCGGAGGAGGGGGGAAACACCGTCAGCGCCTGGCTTGTAAGCGGCGACGAGCAAACTCTTCGCAGCTATCTAAAGCTCAGCGAACAGGTCCCGGTGCTGATGCTCATCAGTGACGACAGCCCAGACTCTGCATCCGTAAAGACGCTGCTAACTAGGACCCTGGAGGCAAGCGAGGGCCGCTTCGCGGGTATCGAAATCAGCATGACAGCATCACCTCAGCTTGCTCAAGCTGTGGGCGTCAGCATGGCACCCGCGATGCTGGCAATACTCTCCGGACAACCCGCACCGCTATTCCAGGGCAACATCGCCCAGGAGCAGTTTCTTCAGGTGCTCTCCCAGGTGCTACAGCTTGCTAAGCAAAACAACATCACCGGCACCGTGAAGCTGGGAGCCCAGCCCGAAAAGGATTCGCAGCCCCAGAAACCGCTGAGTCCCGAACACCAAGAGGCCTTTGCAGCAATTGAGCGCGGAGACTTTGCGGGGGCCAAGGAAACTTACGAGAAGATTCTTGTTGAATACCCAAATGATCAAGAAGCCCATGCGGGACTCGCACAAGTAGAGCTCATGATTCGGCTGCAGGGCCTCGATCAAGCTTCTGAACTTGAGGCCGCGATGCTTGGCGCGGATCAGCTAATTGCATCAAATAACGCAGTCGGCGCCTTCGAGCATCTACTTGGCCTGTTTGCAGAGCGAATCGATGATCGAGAAATAATAAAGGAGCGGCTGCTGAAGCTGTTTCTAATTCTCGGTAACGATCATCCGGCGGTCCTGGAGGCCAGGAGGCGCCTGGCTTCACTGATGTTCTAAGCCCTCTTTAGCACCAGTGCGCCAAGGGGCGGAACATTCAGCACCAAGGACTGCGCGCTGCCGTGGGACTGGATGTCTCTGGTTGAAATCTTCCCAAGATTCCCGTGTCCGGAGCCTCCATACGCTTCAGCGTCTGTGTTAAGTAGCTCTCGATATTCACCGGGCTGGTCCACTCCCAGCACAACATCGTGATGTGGGTTACCAGCAAAGTTCACAACGACAACAAGCTGATTTCCCGCCACGTCCTCGCGAATAAAGCTCAACAGGTTTCGATTGGCATCGCCGCCATCAATCCAGCGGAAGCCAGATGGTTCATGGTCTAGCTCCCAGAGGGCGCTATGCGCCTGGTAGAGGGCATTGAGGTCTGCAACGAGCTGCTGGATACCGCGGTGAGGGGCATGGTCTGTCAGCCACCAGTCAAGCTCCCTGGATTCGCTCCACTCCGAGGGCTGAGCGAATTCCTGACCCATAAACAAAAGCTTCTTGCCGGGGTGGGTCCACATAAACGCAAGATATGCCCTCATGTTTGCGAGCTTTTGCCAGTGATCACCTGGCATCTTTGCCAACAGTGAGCCCTTACCGTGAACCACCTCGTCGTGGCTAATTGGCAACACGAATTTCTCGTCGTAGGCGTAGAGCATAGAGAAAGTGATTTCGCCGTGGTGGTGAGAGCGATACATCGGGTCCCGTTCAATGAACTGCAGCGAATCGTGCATCCAACCCATGTTCCACTTAAATCCAAAACCTAGGCCGCCGGTGTCGGTGGGGGAGCTGACGCCGGCAAATGCGGTGGATTCCTCGGCAATCATCATGATTCCAGGGTTTCTCCGGTAGGCGGTTGCGTTTGTCTCCTGGAGGAACCTAATTGCGTCTAGGTTCTCTCTGCCGCCATAAACATTCGGTAGCCACTGACCATCCTCGCGGGAGTAGTCCAGGTAGAGCATTGATGCCACTGCATCAACGCGAAGGCCATCGATGTGGAACTCTTCGAGCCAGTAAAGAGCGTTTGCCACCAGGAAATTTCTCACCTCGGTGCGGCCAAAGTTAAACACGTGAGTGCCCCAATCAGGGTGGTCACCCCTCCGAGGGTCGGCATCCTCATAGAGCGGTTCGCCATCAAACCTGGCCAGTGCCCAGTCGTCCTTGGGGAAGTGAGCGGGAACCCAGTCCATGATCACGCCAATGCCAGCCTGGTGCAGCTGATCAACCAAATACCTAAAGTCATCCGCGGATCCGTAGCGAGATGTTGGAGCAAAGTACCCGGTTACCTGGTAGCCCCAGCTTCCCCCAAAGGGGTGTTCGGCAAGCGGCATGAACTCAACGTGGGTAAAACCTAGGTACTTAACGTGACCAATTAGCTCGGGAGCCAGGTCGCGATAGTTCTTAGCGCCCCTCCAGGAACCCAGGTGAAGCTCATAGGTGGACATTGGTGAGCGCAGCGCATCGCGCTTTTCTCGCGCCTTGAGCCACTTTGCATCCCCCCAGGAGTAGCTGGAAGTCTCGACGATTGAGGATGTGGCAGGTGGAATCTCAAAGCTGCGAGCCATCGGGTCAATCTTGGTGATCCAGTTGCCGTGGCGAGTTCTAATTTGATACTTGTAGAGCGTTCCTGCCCCAAGGTCCGGCACGAATAGTTCCCAGATGCCACTTGACCCCAACGAGCGCATGGCATGCGCCGTTCCATCCCAAGAGTTGAAATCGCCAACCACCCTGACCGCAGAGGCGTTCGGCGCCCAGACCTTGAAGCTAACCCCAGTTATCTTGCCTAGGGAGTCCTTAGTCTCGAGAACGTGAGACCCCAGTGCCTTCCAGAGCTCTTCATGACGCCCCTCTGCGATGAGGTGCAGATCTAGCTCACCAATCATTGGCAGGAAGCTATAGGAGTCTGCGGTTTCCCAGGTTGCCGACTCGTACTCTGTGAGAAGCCGGTAGTCGAAGGTCTTGGTGTTTCCCCTTGCCTCCCAGACACCGGCGTGGACATGCTCAAGGGGGATTTTCTTGGTTTTCGTCTTTGCTACAACGGAGGTGGCAAGTGGTCTAAGCGCCCTTAGCACCCAACCCTTACCCTCAGGATGCAGCCCTAGATAGTCATGCGGCGAGTGGTGAGAACCGTGGGCAAGCTGCTCGTAGGTTGCCTCATCCAACTTCATCGAATGACCCTGAGGATGTGTGCCGGTTCTGTGAAAGCATCCAGTCGCACGAAATTGTGCTCGCCCCATGAGAACTTCTTGCCAGTGATTAGGTCTTCAACCTCAAAGCTGTGGGGAAGCTCTAAGGCCTGCATGTCGAGATGGACCATGGTCTCTCTCACGGAGTGAGGATCTGTGTTCACCACCACAATCACCGTGTTGTCCTTGCCCCCGTTGAACTCAGGCTCAAGTCGCTTTGCATAGACGAGAATCTGCTCGTCATCGCTGTAGTGGGTGGTGATGTTGCGCAGCTGACCTAGAGCCGGGTTTTCCTTTCGGAGCTTATTGAGCAGCCTGATTCTCGGAGCAAGGCTGACTCCTCTGTCCTCACTGCCCACAAAGTCCCTGGCCTTGTACTCATACTTCTCGTTGTCGATGTTCTCTTCACTACCGGCACGAGCTACCGCCTCAAAAAGCTCAAAACCTGAATACATTCCCCAGCTCGGGCCGGCCGTGGCAGCTATCGTCGCCCTGATCTTGAAGGCAGGACGCCCTCCAAACTGCAGGTATTCGGTGAGGATGTCTGGAGTGTTGACCCAGAAACTAGGCCTGAAGAAGTCGGCAGACTCCTTTGCCAGCTCATTTAGGTAGGAGGTGAGCTCCGCCTTGGTATTCCGCCAGGAAAAGTAGCAGTAGGACTGCTGGAAGCCGATTTTCCCGAGAGTGTGCATCATGGCTGGGCGCGTGAAGGCCTCAGCTAAGAAGATGACCTCCGAATGTTTCCCATTGACCTCAGCAATTAGCCGCTGCCAAAACTCGACGGTCTTGGTGTGGGGATTGTCGACCCTAAAGATCTTCACTCCCAGCGAGATCCACTTTTCCAAAACTCTGAGCACCTCGGCGTGAATACCGCCGGGGTCGTTATCAAAGTTGATTGGGTAGATGTCCTGATACTTCTTGGGAGGGTTCTCCGCATACGCGATGGTGCCATCTGCCCGAGTGGTGAACCACTGCGGGTTTGATTTCACCCACGGGTGATCGGGCGAGGCCTGCAGGGCTAGGTCCATCGCAACCTCGATGCCTAGCTTGTTTGCCGCCTTCACAAAGGCTGCAAAGTCCTTTTCGGTGCCCAGGTCCGGGTGGATGGCATCGTGGCCACCCGCTTTGCCTCCGATCGCCCAGGGGGAACCGGGGTCGCCCTTTTCGGCCACCAATGTGTTGTTCTTACCCTTGCGATGAGTGGTTCCAATTGGGTGAATCGGCGGCAGATAGAGGACATCGAAGCCCATGTCGCTAACCCGCTGCAGGCTCTTGGTTGCGCTCTTGAAGGTTCCTGAGACCCAGCTGCCATCGCGGTTTTGCTTAGCGCCCTCTGATCGCGGAAAGAACTCATACCAGCTGCCGCTTCCGGCAAGCTTGCGCTCGCAGGAGATGCTAACTGCATCTGAGAGCGTCTCTCGTTCCCTTAGCGGATGCTTTGCAGCCAACTCGCTAAGTCCGCTGGCCATAACCTTCTCAAATTTCTCACTGGGGGAGAGTTTCTTGTCACTAAGAATCTTCAGGGCCGCCTCGAATTTTGCAGCTATCGTCTTCGCCTTACCCTCAGACATCCTTTCGAGAAGCTTCTTGCCCTCAAGAATCATCAGCTCCTGGTCGACCTGGGCGGCTAACTTTACTGAGGTGGCATGGACCCAAGATCCATATTCGTCATCCCAGGCGGAGACTTGGTAGCTGTAGCTGCCAATCTCGGTTAGCTGCAGACGCGTGACCCACTGATCTAGCCCAGGTTGCCCTGGGAGCATTTGGTGGCGGGAGGTCTTACCACTTGGGGAGGTTAGAACCAGTTCAACCGCGAGTTTGTCGTGGCCTTCGCGAAAGGCCGTGGCCCCGAAGTCAATAACTTCACCCTCAAAGGCTTTGACCGGGAACTTTCCGCCGTCAACGATCGGCCAGGTTTTGACTATCGGGAAGCGTCCGACCGAGTATTCAGCTTTATCCACACGCCCAATTTACTAAGCGCACCCGCGATAACCCAACTAAAAGCTTCAGGGTCTAAAGAACGCGGAAGAGTTGAATGCTGGTTTCCACCATTCTCAACTTGGCTCCCGGTGCCAAAACCAGCTCCCGCTCAGGAGGCAGCTCGAGGGCAGAGTCCCAAAGCAGCTCAAAGCCTCCAGCGCCTGCAGGCTTAGGCAGCGAGACGTTCTTGATGGCTTCGGTGCCGTTTATGACCAGCAGCACTCCCTGCTTACTGCCGTCATTCATGAGGTGGTAGGTAAGCCGTTGAATAGTTCTTCGCTCTGGGTTGTGCCAGTCCTCAATGCTCATCTCATCGCCGCGACCTGAGAACCAGAGCATCTGGTCGTGCTCCGGGGTTGGCTCATCGAGCTTTGTAAAGCTTCTGGGCCGAAGCGCTGGTAGCTGCTTGCGCAGCGCGATTAGGTGAGAGACGGTCTTTTGGAAGCTAATCCGATGCCCGTCTGAATCCCAGTTTTGCCAGGTGATCACGTTGTCCTGGCAATAAGCGTTGTTGTTGCCGCTTTGGGTTTTCAGCCTTTCGTCTCCAGCTGTAATCATGGGCACACCCGCAGAGAGAAGCAGTGTGCCGATTAGATTTCTTGCCGCTTTGCGACGAGCGAAGTTCACTGAGCTGTTTGACGTCTCTCCCTCGTGGCCGTGGTTGAAGCTGAGGTTATTGTTTCCGCCATCGCGATTTCCCTCGCCGTTGGCAGAGTTCTGCTTGACGTTGTAGGAAACAAGGTCCCAGAGAGTGAAGCCGTCGTGGGCCGTGATGAAGTTTATGGTGCCTAGGGGAGAGCCCTCGCTCACCACATCCTGTGAACCAGAGATTCTGCTTGCCATCTCCTGAACTCCGTTGTGGTGGTTGCCGGAGCTGCGATAGGACGCAACGTCCTGAAGCCAAAACTTTCTTACTGAGTCTCTAAACCTGTCGTTCCACTCTGGGAAACCAGGAGGGAAATTGCCGGTCTGCCAGCCTCCCATGCCCACATCCCATGGCTCGACGATGAGCTTTGCCGAACTGATGACCGGGTCCTCCTGCATAGCAGTTAGAACCTCGTGGCGAGGGTTGAAGTGATTGCTCTCATCTCTTGCCAGGGTGGCGGCGAGGTCAAAGCGGAAGCCGTCGATCTTGAGCTCCTCTACCCAGTAGCGGAGGCTATCGAGCATGAGCCGCTGCACCATCGGCTGGCCGAAGTTGAGGGAGTTTCCACAGCCAGTGGTGTCTTGATAGTTCCCCTGGTCGTCCTGGCGGTAATAGCTCGAGTTATCAAGTCCGCGGTAGGAGTAGGTGAGGCCTTTGTGTCCTCCCTCGGCTGTGTGGTTGTAGACGACATCGAGAATCACCTCAATACCCGCCCGGTGAAGCTCTCTAATTGCACCCTTGAGCTCCAAGAGCATCGCCTCTGGTCCCTGAGCCCGCTTGGACTCTGATGCGTAGCGCATGTGAGGGGTGAAGAAGTTAATGGTGTTGTAGCCCCAGTAATTGATCAGTCCGAGATTTACGAGTCTGGGCTCGGAAATAAACGCCTGGATGGGAAGTAGCTCCACCGCAGTGATGCCCAATGAGGTTAGGTGGTCAATTGTTGCTGGGTGACCCAGTGCGGCGTAGGACCCTCGGATCTCTTCGGGGATTGCAGGGTTTACCCGAGACAGGCCCCGAACGTGAGCCTCATAGATGATGCTCTCACCGAGGGCAGTCTGCGGCTTCTCCACACCCTCCCAATCAAAACTGGTGTCGATAGCCACGCAGTGGTAGTCCTTTGGGCTTTCCCGCACCAGTCCTCTGGCATAGGGGTCAAGCAGGTTTCGTTCCGGGTTGAAAGCGTGCCTTGGTCCCTCGGGACCCTCAGCTCGAAGTACATACTTGATGCCCCGCTGTAGTCGGTCATCGCCTGCGGTCCAGATGCCACCATCTGATTCTTCGAGCGAAATCTCGTGGAGGGTCCTAGAGGTGTCTTCTGGATCGAGAATGTGAAGACTTACGGCGCTCGCGGTATCTGACCAGACCCCGAAGACACCACCGCCATCGAGCAGATTCATGCCCAGGGGTGCGAGGTCTTGCGATTTTTGCGCCAACATACTGCCTTTTCAACCAAGGCTATAGGTCTTTGCTTTCCTGGACGCTCAAATACACTGGTTGGCATGCCCGTGTTTTTAGACCATGCCGCTACGACGCCCTGCAGGCCTGTTGCGCTGCAGGCGCTAAATGATGCCCTGGAGCAGCTTGGCAATCCATCTTCAGTGCATGGGCATGGCCAAAACACCCGGGCAATTCTTGAAGACGCCAGAGACCAGGTGGCTCATGCCGTGGGCGCCAACCGCAGCGAGGTCGTGTTCACATCCGGCGGCACCGAGGCCAACAACCAAGCCGTAAAAGGCATCTATTGGGCCCAAAATCGCAAAAACAATGCACGCAAGGTCATCGTTACGGCAGCCACCGAACACCACGCACTGCTTGACCCAATCGACTGGCTGGTAGAGCACGAGGGTGCCGAGGTAATAAATATCGCGGTTGGTAACAGCGGCATGGTGGATCTTGCGGACCTGGAGCAGGTCCTGGCCTCAAGGAGCGAGGAAATCGCTTTAGTGAGCCTGATGTGGGTTAACAACGAGACCGGGGTCATCACCAACATAGGCCGCGTAACTGAGCTGGCAAAGCGATATGGCATCCCGGTTCACAGCGATGCGATCGCTGCGATAGGCCACGTGCCAGTTGACTTTGCTGAATCTGGGCTTACGGCAATGAGCATCTCAGGCCATAAGGTCGGAGCTCCAATTGGCGTCGGAGCATTGGTGGTGGCGAGAGATTTCTCTCCGGTGAGCCTGCTGCATGGTGGTGGTCAAGAACGCGGACTTAGGTCAGGAACCATGAATTACCCTTTGGCCGCTTCCCTTGGCGCAGCCTGCCAAGAGGCCGTTTCGGACCGGGTAGAACGCCAGTCTCGCTTGCAGGGGCTTCGAGACCATATTGAGACCGAGATTCTCAGGGCTATACCTAGCGCAGTTGTTACCGCGCAGGACGCCGACCGCGTGGAACACAATGCCCACCTAATTTTCCCCGGAACCCAAAGCGACAACCTGCTCTTTCTTCTCGACCAAGAGGGAGTCAGCGTCTCGGCGGGTAGCGCCTGTCAGGCTGGGGTTTTGGGTGCCTCTCACGTGCTGGTTGCGATGGGTCACTCCGAGGAGCTGGCATCGGCTTGCCTGAGGGTCACCCTTGGACACACCACCACAACATCCGATGCGGAGCGCCTAATTGAGGCAATTATCAAGATTCACCCAGGGGCGCTGGTGGCTTCCCAGAGCAGCCAGAGCGCAAATTAGACTTATCGGGTGAAGGTTCTAGCGGCCATGAGTGGCGGAGTTGACTCCGCCGTTGCTGCCGCACGCCTGGTTGACGAAGGTCATGAGGTTGTGGGGGTTCATCTTGCGCTTTCGAGGATGCCAGGGACCCTTCGCACCGGCTCCAGAGGCTGCTGCACCATTGAGGACTCAATGGACGCCCAGCGGGCCGCAAAGAAACTCGGCATTCCCTTTTATGTTTGGGACTTTTCGGAGCGCTTCAAGATCGACGTGGTCGATGACTTTGTCGCTGAGTATCAAGCCGGGAGAACCCCGAACCCCTGCATGCGCTGCAATGAGCGCATAAAGTTCGCAGCGCTGCTGGAGCGCGCACTGGCCCTCGGTTTCGACGCTGTCGGCACCGGCCACTATGCGAGTATCACCAAAGATGAGGAAGGGAACCTCGAGCTTCACAGATCTCTGGCGATGGCCAAAGATCAGAGCTATGTTCTAGGAGTCCTCACCCAAGAGCAGCTTTCACACGCACTGTTTCCACTAGGGGCAACGGCCTCAAAGGATCTTGTTCGCAAGGAGGCCTCGGAGAGGGGTCTAACGGTTGCAAACAAGCCAGACAGCTATGACATCTGCTTCATCCCAGAGGGCGACACCCGGGAATGGCTCAGAGACTTCGTTCCTTCGAGCCCGGGGAAGATCGTTGACCAGCAGGGAACTGAGCTCGGTGAGCACGACGGTCACGTCGGGTTCACAATCGGCCAGCGCAAGGGCCTGAGGCTTGGAAGGCCTGCGGCCGATGGTAAGCCTAGGTATGTGCTTGAGATTCGCCCAAAAACCGCGGAGGTTGTGGTGGGTCCTGAGGCTGCTCTTCAGATCACCCAGCTTTCAGGTGAGCGTTATTCGTGGTGCGGCAGGGCACCTAAGCGCCCGGAGGAGTTCTTCGACTGCGAGGTGCAGGTGCGGGCTCACGGCGATACGGTGCCAGCGCAGGCTGCAGTTGTAGAGGGAGAGTTGGTTATCAAGCTCAAAGAGCCCCTCTACGGAGTTGCCCCCGGTCAAACTGCAGTTATCTATCTCGGAACAAGGGTCTTGGGCCAAACTACGATCGACCAAACCACCAGCGCGGAAGTGGCAGTTGTCTAAGGCCGAGCGCGCCGAGGAGCTCAGGGCTCTGATCGAGCGCTATCGCAACGCCTACTACCTAGAAAATGAATCGCTGGTCTCGGACAGCGAGTATGACGAACTGGAAAAAGAGCTTAGAACGCTGGAGCAGGAGAACCCCGAGCTAATTTTGGACTCACCAACCGAAAAGGTTGGGGGAGCGGCAAGCAGTCTCTTCGCCCCACATCGGCACCTGGAGCCAATGCTCTCGCTGGATAACGCCTTCTCACCAGAGGAGCTGTTGGCCTGGGACCAGAGGGTTGGAGGGGGTCCGTACCTCTGTGAACCAAAGATTGATGGACTTGCAGTTTCTCTCACCTACGAAAATGGAAAGCTGGTCTCAGCTGCGACCCGAGGGGATGGAGAGGTTGGCGAGGATGTAACCGCCAACGTGATGACAATCAATTCAGTTCCTCATGCACTTTCAGGCTCTGATCATCCCGAGCAAATTGAGATCCGCGGCGAGGTCTTCTTCCCACTTGCAGACTTTGCAAGGCTCAATGAGGGCATTGTCGCATCGGGTGGAAAACCCTTTGCTAATCCAAGAAATTCAGCCTCGGGTTCACTACGTCAAAAAGACCCACAGGTAACAGCCTCCAGGCCCCTTCAGATGCTTGTGCACGGCTTTGGAGCCTGGCAATCAAATGTTTCCTCCCAGAGCGAGGTCTATGAGCTTCTCAGCTCCTGGGGCCTTCCGACCACCACGCGCTACAAAGTTGCCTCAAGTGTTCAAGAGGCCCGCGAGTACATAGAAAAGCTCGAGTCAGACCGCCACTTTATTGAGCATGAAATCGATGGTGTGGTGATCAAGGTGGATGACCTTTCTCGTCAGGGCGAGCTGGGTAGAACATCTAGAGCTCCGCGCTGGGCAATTGCCTTTAAGTACCCACCTGAGCAGGTGAACACCAAACTTCTCGATATCCGAGTCTCTATCGGCCGCACCGGCCGCGCTACCCCGTTTGCAGTATTGGAGCCAGTCCGGGTTGCCGGTAGTGAGGTTGAGTTTGCGACCCTTCACAACCAGGACCAGGTTCGCTCGAAGGGCATACTCATCGGGGACACTGTCGTGCTGAGAAAGGCAGGGGATGTCATTCCGGAGATCTTGGGTCCGGTGACCGCACTAAGAACAGGCTCTGAAACTCAGTTCCAGATGCCCACCAGGTGTCCGGAGTGCTCGTCAGAATTAGCTCCCGCGAGTGAGGGCGATGTGGATCTTCGTTGTCCTAATGCCCGTAGCTGTCCGGCTCAACTTAGGGAGCGCATTGCATACATAGGTTCGCGCTCTGCAATGGACATCGAAGCCCTGGGATATGTAAGCGCAGCTGCCCTTACTCAGCCGATCGAGCCCTCGGAGCCTCCGCTACGTTCAGAGGCCGACCTATTTAGTCTGACAATCGACCAACTACTTCCGATTCGAAGCTATGTGCTCGATGCCGACACTGGCCTTCCGAAGCACGATGGCGAGGGAAAGCCAAAGGTCACCGACTTCTTCCGCAAAAAAGACGGCGAACCCGGTGAGGTTGCCCTCAAGCTACTGGCAAACCTCGAGGAGGCTAAGAACAGAGACCTCTGGCGAATACTGGTTTCACTTTCCATTCGTCATGTTGGACCTGTTGCAGCGCGGGCTCTTTGCAACCACTTCGGCTCGCTGTCGGCAATCTTTGCCGCAACCGAGGAAGAGCTATCCGAGGTTGATGGCGTGGGGCCAACCCTGGCAGCCTCAATCAAGCAGTGGTGGGACGAGGAGTGGCACAGAGAAATAGTTGAGCGCTGGGGCAAGGCGGGTGTCGCACTTTCGATTCCTGGTCACCAGGGACCCGGTTCCATGAGCACCGGAGGGCCATTTAGCGGCATGTCAATAGTGGTAACAGGAACACTTAGCCAGATGACTCGCGAAGAGGCGGAGGCAAGAATTATCGAACTGGGAGGCAAAGCCGCCAGCTCAGTCTCCAAAAAGACAGCTTTCGTAGTGGCTGGACCGGGTGCTGGCTCAAAGCTGCAGAAGGCAGAACAGCTGGGCATTGACGTAATCGATGAGAGCGCCTTTATTACCAGGTTGGCATCCGCCACAAACTAGACTTGAGGCTTTGACAACGAAAAAAACTAAGAATTGAGTCCGGCCATGTCCGAAATCACTCCTGACCTCGTGAGGCACCTCGCATCGCTATCAAGGATCCTCGTCACAGACGACGAGGTTGAGAAGCTAGCGGGAGAGCTCGGGGTAATCGTGGATTCGGTTGCAACCGTGAACAAGGCAGTGAGCGGCGATGTTGTGCCAACCAGCCACCCAATCCCGATGAGCAACGTATTTCGCGAGGATGAGGTTGCTCCATCCCTTACCCAGGAGCAGGCTCTTTCCGGCGCAGCGGACAGTGCAGAGGGACGTTTCAAGGTAGCCGCAATTTTGGATGAGGACTAAACCTTGAGCGAACTAATCACCAAATCCGCCAGTGAGCTGGCGCAGCTCATTGAGGCAAGAGAGATTTCTTCGGTTGAGGCCACTGAGGCTTTTTTTGACCGCTCCGAGAGCCTGAACCACCTCACTCTCAGCTACCTTCACCTCAACCGAGAGACAGCTCTTGCAGCCGCCAGGGCCGCTGACAGTGACCTTGGCGCTGGTAAGCGCCACTCAGCCCTTCACGGAGTACCTATTGCTGTGAAGGACAACCTCACCACCACAGATGCCCCAACAACAGCCGGCTCCAAGATTCTTGAGGGTTGGGTCCCACAGTATGACTCGACCGTGGTCAAAAAGATCCGAGCAGCTGGCCTACCAATACTTGGTAAGACCAACATGGATGAGTTTGCAATGGGCTCATCAACCGAGTATTCCGCCTACGGCCCCTCGAGAAACCCCTGGGACCTTGACAGGATTCCCGGCGGCAGTGGGGGAGGGTCTTCCTCAGCGGTCTCGGGACATCTAGCACCGCTTGCCGTTGGTAGCGACACCGGAGGTTCGATTCGGTTTCCGGCAGCTGTCACCGGATCGGTTGGCGCAAAACCCACCTACGGAGCAGTCTCACGCTATGGACTGATTGCTCTTGCAAGCTCGCTTGATCAGGTGGGCCCTGTGACCAACACTGTTATGGACGCAGCACTTTTGCAGGATGTCATTTCAGGTCACGATCCTCACGATTCGACCTCTATTTCGGAATCTCTTGGCTCTATGGCGGATGCTGTTAAGACTGCCGACTTCAAGGGCCTCAAGGTCGGTGTTGTGAAGCAGCTAAGTTCAGACGGATTCCAGGCGGGTGTGAAAAAGTGCTTCGATGACACCATCGCAAAGCTCACAGCTGAGGGAGTCGAGGTGGTTGAGGTGGACTGCCCGAGCTTCGAGTACTCCGTTGCTGCCTACTACCTGATCCTTCCAGCCGAGGCATCTAGCAACCTTGCAAGGTTTGACTCGGTTCGCTTTGGCCTCAGAGTGGCTCCCGATGGCAACCCGACAATTGAGCGCGTCATGGCGGCAACTAGGGAGGCGGGCTTTGGGCCTGAGGTTAAGCGCAGGATCATCCTCGGGACATATGCTCTTTCGTCTGGCTACTACGACGCTTATTACGGCTCAGCCCAGAAGGTTAGGACACTTATCCAGCAGGACTTGGAGCGTGCCTTTAGCAAAGTTGACGTGCTGCTGACGCCAACCGCACCAACCACCGCATTCAAGATTGGTGAGAAGGTCAACGATCCTCTGGCGATGTATCTAAACGACATTGCAACAATTCCTGCGAACCTTGCGGGCATTCCTGGCATGTCGGTCCCCAACGGCCTTGCTGAAGAGGATGGGCTGCCATCTGGGGTGCAGATATTGGCACCCGCGAAACAGGATGCCCGAATGTATCGGGTGGCCTCTTTGATCGAGGCTCTTTATACGGCCCAGTGGGGAGCACCGCTCATCGCTCAGGCTCCGGGATTGGAGGCTAATCGTGGCTAAAGAACCACTAATGGACTTCGATGAAGCAATTGAAAAGTTTGATGTCGTAATCGGGCTAGAGGTGCATGTCGAACTAAACACCAAAAGCAAGATGTTTTGTGGCTGCGCGAATGTCTTTGGCAATGAGCCAAACACAAATGTCTGCCCGATTTGCCTCGGACTTCCGGGAGCATTGCCGGCCGTCAATAAAAAAGCTGTTGAGTCGTCAATCGCAATCGGGCTCGCTCTTGGCTGCGAGATTGCCCCAAACGGTCGTTTCGCGCGCAAGAACTACTTCTATCCCGATCTAGCAAAGAATTTCCAGACCTCGCAGTACGACGAGCCAATTGCCTTTGAAGGCAAACTCGATGTTGAGATCTCGGACGGCCAGGTGTTCGAGGTGCTCATCGAGCGCGCCCACATGGAGGAAGATGCCGGCAAACTCACCCACGTAGGTGGTGCAACCGGTCGTATTCAGGGGGCGGAGTACTCGCTGGTTGACTTCAATCGCGCAGGTGTTCCACTCGTGGAGATTGTCACCAAGCCCGTTTTTGGTGCAGGTGCAAACGCGCCCGAGCTGGCGGCTGCCTATGTCAGGAACATCCGCGACATCGTTAAAGCAATGGATGTCTCCGACGCCAAGATGGAAAGAGGAAACGTCCGCTGCGATGCCAACGTCTCGCTGCGCCCTAAGGGGCAAGAGAAGCTTGGCACCAGAACCGAGACCAAGAACGTCAACTCAATAAGAAGCGTCGAGAACGCTGTCCGATATGAGATTCAACGCCAGGCCCACATTTTGGCCGGAGGCGGCACCATTACGCAGGAGACCCGGCACTGGCACGAGGACCGTGGCTACACCTCAGCCGGACGCCCTAAATCTGACGCCGATGACTACCGCTACTTTCCAGAGCCTGACCTGGTTCCAGTCCAGCCCGCGAGTAGTTGGGTAGAGGAAATTCGTAAGTCGCTCCCGGAAAACCCCCAACAGCGTCGTAAGCGACTTGCCAAGGACTGGGGTTTCAGCGAGCTTGAGTTCAGAGATGTCGTGAATGGGGACCTGCTAGATCTGGTTGAAGCAACGGTTGCCGCCGGCACCTCTCCCCAGGCTGCACGGAAGTGGTGGACTGGCGAGCTCTCCAGGCAGGCCAATGCCCAAGATCTCAGTACTAGCGAGCTCGCAATAACACCAGAGCAGGTTGCGGCCATCCAGAACCTAATTGATGCTGGAGACCTTACTGACCGCATGGCTAGAGAGGTTGTTGCAGGTGTCATCGCGGGTGAGGGAAGCCCAGAGCAAGTAATTGAGAAGCGTGGACTAAAGGTAGTCACAGACGAGGGAGCACTTATTGCCGCCATCGATCAGGCGCTGAGCGAGCAGCCTGATGTGCTGGAGAAGATTCGTGAGGGTAAGGTGCAAGCTGCTGGCGCTGTCATTGGCGCAGTGATGAAAGCCATGGGCGGGCAAGTCGATGCCGCAAGAGTTCGAGAATTGATTCTGGAGCGTGCAGGGAGCTAACTGGGGTGAGTAACGGGACTTGAACCCGCGGCCTCCTG
This sequence comes from uncultured Aquiluna sp., assembly GCA_964350385.1. Lineage (GTDB taxonomy): Bacteria > Actinomycetota > Actinomycetes > Actinomycetales > Microbacteriaceae > Aquiluna. The sequence continues at coordinate 35,673 of CAYGJH010000010.1, forward strand.
GACCACAACCAGGCGCTCTACCGACTGAGCTATACCCACCATGTCTGGGCTAACCCAGAGCGCTTAGATTGTATCAGCGTCCAGAGAATCAGCCACTTTCTTAGCGGCTTCAGAATCTGGCCCGGGCTGCTCCACCATCACAGTCTTGCGGTAGTAGCGCAGTTCCTGAATCGACTCTTTGATATCCGCAAGAGCTCTGTGACCGCCATTTTTCTTAGGCAACTGAAAATAAACCCGCGGATACCAGCGACGAGTCAGCTCCTTGATAGAGCTGACATCGATGTTGCGATAGTGAAGAAAAGAGTCAAGTTTTGGCATGTGGCGGTTTAGAAACATTCGATCCGTGCCTATGGAGTTTCCGGCCAGGGGGGCGGTCCTAGGTTCGGTTATCCAGCGACCCAGATATTCAAGGACCCTCTTCTCTGCCGACTCAGCGCTTTCACCCGCGGGAATTGCAGCCAGCAGACCGGACTCTTTGTGCATGTTGGTCACAAATTCACCCATGTTTGCCATTGCAGCTTCAGAGGGGCCTATGACTATCTGCAGCCCTTCGTCCTGCTCGACAAGCTCCTGGTCAGTTACCACAACCGCAATTTCACAAAGCTCGTCTTTTTCGATGTCGAGTCCTGTCATCTCGCAGTCGATCCAAACGATGTAATCAGACATGGAACTAGCCCGAGTGCCTTGAGTCTCTTGCTGCCTTGCGCTGGGCCTTTGCATCGCGTTTCGCTTGCTTCTTGGCCTCCCTGCGCTCCTTTGCAGTCATTGACTGATCGGGGGAGGACACTATTGGCATCTCGCTGGTTAAGAACTCTGGCATTCCACTCTCAGCAGCAGCTTTGGCAGGAGGCTGCTCGCTGGTCTCCTCAGACCAGCGCATTTGAGATTCGTCATCGAGCTTCATGTCCTCGGCTAGAGCGTTGGCGATGTCATCGTCAGACCAGGGCATCTCGGGTGCAGGTGCACCGGTTGCGGGAGTGAAGGACTGCTCCATGGCCTCGGCAATGGGGTCCTCGTCTTCTTTCTCGAGGGTCAACACATTTGCCTCAGCGGTTGAGGGCTCGGGCTCACTCGCGACAGCTGCCGGAGCTGCTGCGGGGGCTGAAGCGCCCGCCTTCTTAGCCTGGCGTTGCGCCTTTTTGTTCTCTCGACGCTCGATTCGTAGCTTCCTTCGCTCCTTACGCCCCTCAACAAGCCAGTAGAGGGTTGGGACAAGGATTAGAGTCAGCAGGGTCGAGGAGAACAAGCCACCGATAACCACAATTGCAAGAGGTTGTGAGATAAAGCCCGAGTCTCCTGTTAGGCCAAAGGCCATTGGCGTTAGGGCGAAGATGGTGGCCAAAGAGGTCATCAGGATCGGACGCAGTCGCTGCCTGGCACCCTGCATCAGCGATCGCTCGACGCTGTAGCCCTGGGCTCGATACTGATTGACGAGGTCAATTAGCACAATCGCGTTTGTCACCACGATTCCGATAAGCATCAACATACCGATCAGTGCCGGAACTCCCAGCGCGGTATCTGTAAGCAGAAGCAGCCCAAGAGCACCGGTAGCGGCAAATGGAATCGAGATCAAAAGCAGCAGCGGCTGAATCAGGCTCGAGAATGTTGCCACCATGACGATGTACACGATGGCGACCGCGGCGAGCAGTGCTAGTCCAAGCTGCTCAAAGCTCTCAGCCTGATCGGCCGCAGCACCACCAACGGTTGCGGTGACGCCGACTGGAAGGTCAAGAGCATCAAGACGCTCGAGAACGGTTGCTGATATTGCTCCCAGGTCATCGCCCTCGGTGCTCAGTTGAACTTCTGCAGTCCTGTTGCCACGCTCTGAGGTAATGGAGGTTGGTTTCAGAACCTCATCGACACTGGCGATCTGATCCAGTTGAACAAGACCCTGGAAGGTAGGAATCTGCAGAGCGCGAATCTCTTCAATGGACTCGGGAGCCTCAGCACCGGCTATAAAGACCTGCACATCATTGCCCTCGACGCTTAGGGTGCCGAGCGGGCTCGGACGAAGCTGTGATGCAACGATGCCTGTGACGGCAGTCTCGGTGAGAAGGTAACCGGCGGCTTTTTCGCGGTCGACGATGATCTCAAGGACTCGCTCGTCCGCCTCCAGAGTAGTTGTCACGGCACTAACATCGGTAATGCCGTCCATGGCCGCAGCAACCTGGTCAACAGCCTCCTGGAGCAAGTCGTTATCGCTTGCAAGTACCTGGATGTCGATAGTCTCGGAGGATCCGAAGCCACCTCCCTGACTGGTTGTTATTTCGCTGTCCTCAGGGGCATCTAGCTGCAGAACCTTTGACTGCATGGCCTCAATGTCAGCGTCCTCATCGGCAATGATCGTGAACGCGATGCCGCTGGCGGCTGCGCCGAAGGCAACTCGACCGTCTGCTGCCGAGCCCACGGTTGACTGAACGACATCCACGCCTTCCAGTGCGAGGATCTGCTGCTCCATGCTCTTGGCAGCCTCATCCTGCTCCTCGAAGGTGGTACTGGCAGGCATTGAGAGCCTTGCGGTGAACTGGTTTGAACCGCCGCCGTCAATGAAGTTGGTCTTGAGTAGCGGTACCAAAGAGAAGGTATAGCCAAGTATCAGAAGGGCTGCGGTTAGGGTCAGCCAGGGGTGCCTGGTTGTTCCTCTAACAATAGGAATGTAGATACGCTGCAGAATTTGCTTTTTCTCGCGCTCTTCCTCTTCAACGCGTTGCTTCTTCTCAAAGTTCTTGGGGTCGGCCTCTTTAGCTGCCCTCAGGCGCTTGGGCATCCGTAGGAACCAGTAGGCAAAGACCGGAACAATCGTGAGGCTAACAAGGAGCGATGCGAGAAGCGCAATCGCGACTGTGAAGGCGAATGGCCTAAACAGCTCTCCGACAAGTCCGTCGACGAGTGCAATAGGCAAGAACACTGCCACTGTCGTGATGGTTGCGGCGGTAATTGCACCCGCAACTTCCTTGACCGCGGTGAGAATTGCGGTTTTTCTCTTCTCGCCGTAGCTGAGGTGACGGTTGATATTCTCAATAACCACAATCGAGTCGTCCACCACGCGGCCAATTGAGATTGTTAGGGCACCCAGGGTCAAAAGATTTAGAGAGTAGTCGGCAACTGACAGACCGATGAAGGTAATCAAAACCGAGGTCGGGATCGAAATTGCGGTGATGATTGTCGATTTGAAGCTTAGGAGGAAGACAAGGATTACCAGCACGGCCATGGTCAGACCCAGGAAACCCTCCACGGCCAGGTCTTCGATGGATTTTTCGATGAACGGGGCTTGATCAAATGTCGTGACCACACTGACATCGCCGCCAAGGCCGGCAACAAGCTCCGGAATAAGGTCTTGAACTCCATTTGATACAGCCACGGAGTTGCCATCAGGAGTCTTCACGATAGACACCGCTAGCGATTCATTGCCGTTAGTCCTGGCAATCGAGGTAACAGGAGCATCCTCATAGGTGACCTTGGCCACATCGCCAACAGTCAGCGGAGCCTGACCCGGTGTGGGTGTCGATGGAATGAGTGGAAGCGATTCGAATAACTCAACGCTGTCAACCGCGGAACCCACCTGAATAGCTATTGAACCGCCATCGTCGACGATGGAGCCAACAGGAAGTATCAGACCGTTGGCATTTATTGCCGAGACGATGTCTCGCTGGTTCAGTCCGGCCTGAGCCAGGGCAACCTGGTTGAGTTCCAGACTGATTCGCTTGGTCTTGGCTCCAGAAACGGCGATATCCCTGATGCCGTCAACCTGACGGAAGAGCGTTGGTGCGAGCTCCTCAAGCTTCTTTCCGATGGCCTCGTTGTCCCCATCGTTGGCGCTTACCGCAAGGACAATAATTGGCACGGAGTCAAAGCTTCCCGAGATAACTCTCGGGCTTGCATCCTCTGGTAGAACCGAACCCAGATCACTGAGCACCTCATTGAGCTTCTGAGTGACATCTTCGGTGGAGGTTCCAAACTCAAAGGACACCCGAAGCACCGATAGGCCTGTAGTTGAGGTGACGGTTGTCGACTCGATGCCCTCCAGGCCAATAACAGCTTGTTCAATTGCCTGCGATACCTGGTCATCCACTACCTCGGGGGAGGCACCTGGATAGGAGGTGACAATTGCGGCCGATGGGATTTCGATTGAGGGGATTAGCTCTTGCTTGAGTCCGCCAACAGAAATGAAGCCGAACGCTCCAACAATGACGGTTATGAGCGCTACAACTGCACGATTAGCGAGAGAAAGCTTGGAGAGTTTGAACAAAGGAACCTCGAATTAGAACTTATCTAGCCTAAACAGGCCAATTGAGAAGAATACTCCCATAATTCTCAGGCAGCTCTCTGGGAGTTCCCTGACCTGCGAACTAAAGCCTTATTGTTTGGACGTGCCTTGCGGGGTTTCCAAAGCGGTGAGTGGTAACCGAAACAGCCTGTTCCTTGAAAAACGGCAAACCTTCGATGATTCCTGATTCAGTTACAGGTCCGTCGTAGATTGCGACATCTACGCTGGCAAGTGGCGAATCTGCGGTAATTTCGGGCAAGTTACCAACCACGCGAACCCTGCGGGGTCTACTTCTAACACTCTCTAGCCACGACTCATCACTTTCCAACCTTGTCTCAATCCCGTTTCGGGTCAGCAGGCCAACAAGCTTTGCTGGAAGCTCCCGCGCGCTAACTGAGACCCCTCCAAGGGCCGTTGCGGTAATAAGCACGCGCCACGTTTCATAGGCTGTTGCGTCGGATTGGATCCTGATGGTGCAGTCCGAGCGGAAGTAGCGCAGGTAGTTCCACTCCGCCTCAAGGCCCGTTTCATCTCTTACGCCCGAGAAATAGTGCCTGAGGGCCGCGATGTCGCTCTGGGCAGAGCGCAACAGCGAGGCAAGTTCGCCATCGGTGAGCTCGGCCATTGCAGCCTGTGCAAGGAGAGCATTCATCTCGATAGTCTCCACAGGTTCCAGGGCGCCGTTTTCTTCAGCGACCCAGTCGGTAAGACCAAAGAGATAGTTCGGCCCACCAGCCTTGGCGCCAGGGCCAACCGCAGATTTCTTCCAACCACCAAAAGGCTGACGCTGCACGATGGCGCCAGTGATGCCTCGGTTCACGTAGGCATTTCCGGCCTGGACTCTAGCCAGCCAGTCGGTTATCTCTTGGCTATTTAGCGAATGAATACCGGCCGTGAGGCCATAGTCAACGCTGTTCTGCAGCGCGATGGCTGCCTTCAAGTTTGGTGCCGTCATGATTGCCAGGACTGGACCGAAGTATTCGACCATATGACTGCGCGCACCGGGCCTGACGTGTTCAATTACTCCTGGTGACCAAAGCTTTCCACTGTCGTCCAGTTGCTCAGGCTTCATTAGCCACTTTTCACCGCGCTCCAAGGTTGTCAGGCCCGCAAGGAGCTTGCCCTCGGGTGGGTTGATCATGGGACCCATCTGTGCGGTTGGATCAGTTGGGTGGGCGACCTTCAGAGACGAAACTGCGTCCATCAACTGCCTGCGGAAGCGCCTGGACTTGGCGACCGAACCCACAAGGATCACAATCGAGCTCGCAGAGCACTTCTGCCCAGCGTGACCAAAGGCGGAGTAGGCAATGTCCTTGGCCGCAAGGTCCAGGTCAGCGTGTGGGGTAACGATAATGGCGTTTTTGCCGCTGGTCTCCGCCAGCAGCTTGAGATCGGGCTTGAAGCTCCTGAATAGCTCTGCGGTTTCATAGCCACCGGTGAGAATCACCTGGTCTACGTCCTCGTGGCTGATTAGGCGCTGCCCTAGTTCCCGCTCGCCGATGTGGATTGGGACAAATAGCTCCTTGTCAATGACCTCGAGAATAAGCTCGGCCAGGACCGCACCGCAGCGAGCAGCGGGACCTGCGGGCTTGAAAATCACCGCACTTCCTGCGGCTAGGGCGGCCAGCGCACCTCCGGCTGGAATTGCAATGGGGAAATTCCACGGGGGAGTTACGACCGTAATCTTTCTGGCAACCGGCTTAGCGCCTGGAAGATTATTTAGCCTCAAAGACTGCTCTGCGTAGTAGTGAGCAAAGTCAATCGCCTCAGAGATTTCGGTATCTACCTGGTCCAGGGTCTTACCGGCTTCGGCCATGGCCACCTCTACGAGGTACTCTCGGTTTTTCTCGAGAACTACACCAACTTCATGAATCTTGCTCGCCCGCTCCTCAGCCGTTAGCGCTTGCCATCTCTGCTGAGCTGCCTTGGCGCTGACAATTAGTTCGTTGAGCTTTACCTCGCTGGAAACGGTTTGGCGCTCTACTAGATCAACGCCAATTTCCGAAGTTGCAAGGCGCCTGTAGATGGCCTTTGCCCAGGCCCTGTTGCCCGAAGTGGAGGGGTCGGTGTCTGCGGCATTACTGAAGCCAATGGGGTGATGAGGAGTGTCAACTGATCGGTCCTGAAGCCGGTTTGGGACAGGCACGTCCGTACCCATCAATTCCAAAGACTGCATGTACCTTGTGCGCTCTAGTGCGTAGGGCTCAGCATTTGAGAGCTCGAAGGCGTTTGACAGGAAGTTCTCGGGGCTGGCGCCCTCCTCAAGCCTTCTAATTAGGTAGGCGATGGCCACATCAAACTCTTGCGAGTAAACCACTGGAGTGTAAAGAACCAGCTTGCCGACGCTCTTGCTAATGACGCTGGCCTGATTGGGAGCCATGCCAAGGAGCATCTCAACATCCATGCCATCTTGAGCACCCCTCTGGGAGGCCAAAAGCCATGCGAATGCAAGGTCAAAAAGATTGTGTCCAGCGACACCAATCTTTACGTTTTGGACCCTGTTCTCGGTTAGGGCATAGTTCAAGACGCGCTTGTAATTTGCGTCTGCCTCAGCCTTAGATGAAACGGTTGCCAGTGGCCAATCGTGCATCTCTGCGTCGACCCGCTCCATGGGAAGGTTCGCTCCCTTGACCACCCTCACCTTGATGGGTGCGCCACCATCGATAACTCTGAGCGCGGCCCACTGCTGGAGATCAATCATCACTCGCAGTGCATCAGGCAAATACGCCTGCAACACGATTCCGGCGCTCAGCTCCTTGAACTCCGGCTTGGAAAGCAATCCCTTGAAAACCGCGATGGTCATGTCTAAATCGCGGTATTCCTCCATGTCCAAATTAATGAACTTTTTCTTTTGGGCCCCTGCCGCGATGCTGTAAAGGGGAGTAAGCCGCTCGATGACCTCTTGAACGGTTTGGTCAAAAGCCCAGGGGGAGTGCGGAGCAACAATGGCCGAAACCTTCACGGAGACATATTCCGTCTCCGGGCGGGAGAGAATTTCTGCCACGTGACTAAGGCGCTTATCCGCCTCCGCGTGACCCAAGACTGCCTCTCCGAGCAGATTTACGTTCAGAGTCGCATCGAGGCCAAGCTTCTTGGTTGCCCTGCGGAACTTTCTTTGAGAAGCGTCAATAACAAGGTGTGAGACGAAAGAGCGCAGCACCGTGCGAGCAATGGGGATGACCGGCCATGGCATCAAGGGGGCGAGGTTGGCGCCCAGCCCAAGCAGTGCTCGCAGCGGCCATGGCAGAAATCTTGGAGTGAGTGTCCTTAGTTGGTAGAGATTTGTCGCGGCAACGCGGATGTCTTCAGGGCGGATCACTCCATCGATGAAGCCAACAGCGAAATCAAGTCCGTTGGGGTCCTTTAGAAGCCCGCTGAGGCGCTGTGAGGATTTGTTTTCTTTGAGCTTGGAGGCTTCTGCCACCCACTGCTCGACAAGCGCGACCGAGGCGTCAACAAGTTCTGCTTTTCCTGAAATAGTCGGAATTTGCGTCGTCTTTAGCGCCATTTTCACCCGGATTCAGAGTTGTACGTCTAATACTCTAGGGGAAACAGGCAGTTAGAATTCTTAGTCTGCCCTCGTAGCTCAG
>CAYGJH010000011.1:0-40681 GCA_964350385.1 uncultured Aquiluna sp.
TTGGAGTTGGAGTCTAGATAAATTGCCATTGTCTGTCCCTTACCTGTTCGCCAGCTTCGCGGCTTCGTCGGCGCCGCCATCCATGGTCTCGGCCAACGTGACCAGAGGGTGAGCGTAGTCGGCCAAAATTGCTCGGCCCTGGTCCACGTTGTTGCCATCGAGTCTCACGACCAGTGGCTTGGAGGCTTTGTCTCCCAGGGTGTTCAAAGCACCAACAATGCCGTTAGCAACTGCGTCACACGCGGTAATTCCACCGAAAACGTTCACAAACACACTCTTGACCTGGGGGTCGTTCAAGATGACGTCTAGACCTGCCGCCATAACCTCTGCAGAAGCACCGCCTCCGATGTCCAAGAAGTTTGCGGGCTTCACGCCTCCGTGACGCTCACCTGCATAGGCAACGACATCAAGAGTCGACATCACAAGGCCGGCACCGTTGCCGATGATTCCGACCTCACCGTCAAGCTTGACGTAGTTGAGGTCGAGGGCCTGGGCCTTTGCCTCCAGGGGATCAAGCTGATCGCGTTCCATCTCTTCGCGCTCGTGGCGGAACTCCGCGTTGTCATCCAAAGAAACCTTGCCGTCAAGGGCGATAATCTCGCCGTCCTTGGTTAGCACCAGCGGATTGACCTCAACTAGGGTTGCATCTTCTTTCACAAAGACCTCGTAGAGCTTCACGAAGACATCGGAAACCTTATCCTGCAGCTCTGCTGGAAAGTCAGCTTGCTTGGCAATCTCGAGGGCCTTGGCTTTGTCGATGCCAGACACTGCCGAGATCGGAACCTTTGCGAGTGCATCTGGGCGCTCAACTGCAAGCTGCTCAATCTCCACGCCACCCTCAACGCTGCAGAGCGAGAGGAAGGTGCGATTGGAACGGTCCAGCAAGACTGAGAAGTAGAACTCTTTGTCAATCTGGGCACCCTGGGCAATCATTACGCGCTTTACAACGTGACCCTTGATGTCCAGCCCGAGAATCTCTTCGGCACGCTCCCTTGCCTCTTGCGGATTGTGAGCGAGCTTCACACCACCCGCCTTGCCACGGCCGCCAGTCTTGACCTGCGCCTTGATGACAACGGTTCCACCAATTTCCTTGGCAGCCTGCTCAGCCTCTTCTGGGGTGTCTGCAATGCGACCGGCTAAGACGGGGACCCCATAGGCCTCAAATAGGTCGCGTGCTTGATATTCAAATAAATCCACGGTGAAATTCGTTTCCTGTGAGAGCGGACAACCCGCTAAGTCTAGCGAACGGCCATTGGCCAGATTCCGCTAAAGCTTGGTAATTGGTGCCATTTTCACAAGTAACCGCTTGGTTACGCCGTTGTCGAAGGAGACCTCGGCGGTTTGCTTCGGTGGAGTGCCGGTGACTCCAACCACCGTGCCATCGCCGAAGCTCTCATGATTGATGCGATCGTTCAAAGCTAGCTCCAGGTCCTTGTTGTCCCGGATGGAGCTAGCTGTAAGTGCCCCCTCCCACCTAGTCGGCCTCGGCGCAGTTGCCGCTATAGAGCGCTCGGTGCCTACATTCTCCAGAAGCTCAGGTGGGATATCAGAAAGAAAGCTCGAGGGCGCCATGGATGCTGTCGAGCCAAATACGGTTCGCTGCAGAGCGTGGGACAGGGTCAGCTTCTGCTTGGCCCGGGTCATCCCGACATACATAAGCCTGCGCTCCTCCTGAAGGCCACCGGGCTCATCAAAGGCCCTGACATGCGGCAGGGTTCCCTGCTCAATACCAATCATGAATACCTGATCAAACTCCAGCCCCTTAGCGGTGTGGAGGGTCATCAGGGATAGGTTTCCGGAATCATCGACAATCTCGTCGGCCGCGGCTGCAAGCGTCACCTCAGCCAGGTAGTCGGAAAGGGTTCCCTCGGGAAACTTGGCCTGCCACTCATACAGCTGACCCAGTAGCGCATCAAGATTTTCCAGTCTTGCCTCGTCCTGAGGGTCGCGACTGATCTCAAGTTCGGTGCGATAGCCGCTCTTGATGAGTGCCTGCTTGAGGACATCAGCGGGGCCGTCGCTGGCGCTCATGGCGTCCAGCTCATTTAGTAGTTTGCCGAGTTCGTCGATTGCTCCAGTCAGCTTCGGACCCAGCCCCAGTTCTTGAGAGCGCAATAGGGCCTGCCGGATGGAGATCTCATTTGCTCTTGCAAACTGCGAAATCTTGGCCTCTGTCTTGTCACCGATGCCGCGGGCTGGGACATTGATAATGCGCCTGACCGCCTCATCGTCTCTGGCATTTGAGATTGCTGCTAGGTAGGCGAGCGCATCCTTAATCTCCTTGCGCTCGAAGAACTTGAGCCCGCCTATTACCACGTAGGGGACGCGTTGAACCTTGAGCTCGTTTTCGAGTGAGAGCGTAAGGGCGTTGACCCTGTAGAGCACAGCCATATCGCGATAGTTGGTGCCGCTTTCGTGCAGCTCCTTGACCTGGTCAACTACAAAGGCCGCCTCATTGCGCTCGTCGTAGCCGGTGAAGAGGGTCACCTTCTCGCCAGCTCCGCTGTCGGTCCAAAGGTTCTTGGGCGGACGATAAGGATTCTGAGAAATGACGGCATTTGCTGCCGAGAGGATGTTTTGGGTGGAGCGGTAGTTCTGCTCCAAAAGAATCGTTTCCGCTCCTGGAAAGTCTCGCTCAAACTCGGTGATATTTCTTATGTCCGCACCGCGGAAGGCATAGATGGATTGGTCACTATCTCCCACCACAGTCAAATCAGCAGGCGGCATAACCTCGCCGGTTTCCTCGTTTACGAGCTGATGCTCTGGGGGAAGTGGCCTGGTGAACTCTCGAATTAGGGCGTATTGCGCGTGGTTGGTGTCCTGGTACTCGTCGATTAGGACATGGCGGAACTTCTTTTGATACCTTGCTCGAACCTCGGGAAATGCCCGTAGCAGGTTCACTGTCTCCGCAATTAGGTCATCGAAGTCAAAGGCGTTGTTTCGCTTCAGCTCCTGGGTATAGGCCTGGAATACCTCGGCGACGATTCGCTGCCTGGGGTTCGAGCGATCTGCGTTTCTAGCAAAGTCCTCGGCATCTTTTAGCTCGTTCTTGGCATTCGAGATCATCGCCGCAGCTTGCTGGGGCTTGATGTCAGCATCCTCGGCCCCGGCCTCGCGGAGAAGTCTGCGAAGCAGGGCCCTGGTGTCCCCAGAGTCATAGACGGTGAAGCTGGAGTCATGGCCAAGCCGCTCGGCCTCTCGCCTGAGAATCTGAAGGCAGGCGGAGTGGAAGGTTCTTATCCACATGCCCTCGGCGGACTGCCCTATCAGGGACTCCACCCGCTCCCGCATCTCGGCAGCTGCCTTATTGGTGAAGGTTATGGAAAGTATTTGCGAGGGCCAGAGCTCTTTGGTTGCGAGCAGGTGGGCAATTCGGTGGGTGAGGACTCTGGTCTTGCCCGAGCCGGCCCCCGCCACAATCAAAAGCGCACTGCCTCTATAAAGGACAGCCTTACGCTGCTCGGGGTTGAGCCCCTCAAGCAGTGGATCGATTTCGGCTGGAACCCTGGACATCTTGCGTAGCCTAGGGCAGGGCAGCTACAACTTCAGCTAGCAGGTCAGGCTGGTCGGCAAAGATGCCATCCACCCCGGTTGCAATAAGCCTCTCGAACCAGGCCCGCCACTCACCCTCGGCGGTCTCGGTTCTCGCGGTGTAGGTAAAAATGTAGAGACCTTTGGCCTTGGCCCTAGTAACGAGGTCACCCTGCAACACCATTGGAATGGCTACCGATACTCCATCAAAGTTCTCTGCGATCTCTTCAAGCAGTTCGTCCTCGAGTTCACTAAATCCCTCTGGCAGCATGTCTGGCGCTGAGAGAAAGACATACTGTGCCAAGCTGCCAATCGCTTCTTTAGCTCTGCGCAGGACAGCAAACTCAAAGCACTCGATGGTGACCCTGACGCCGCGCTTGTCGAGATCTGCCTCCTCAAGAACCTGCTTCAGCGCCTGAACCGAGTCAAGCCCGGCATCAAAGAAGTGCTTTCCGTATTTCAGCTCAATGATGAGGTGCCGGCCGTCAAATCCGGGGTGATTGACAACCTCTCGAAGGGTAGGGATGTGGTACTTGCCATCGTGACTCGCAGAGTCGTGGCGGCCATCGGGGTATCGCTCAATTGCCCGCAGCTGCGCGATGTCGTCTGCCTTGAGCTCATCAACCAGGTTGCTTAGAAAACTGTGCTTTTGGATGTCCGTGGTGTGAATTAGGTCGCGATCGTGACGAATGACGGGAACCCCATCTTGGGTCATAACAACGTCGAACTCAATGGCTGCAGCGCCTAGCTCAAAGGCGTGCTCGAATGACTCCATAGTGTTCTCGGGCAGATAGCCGCACGCACCGCGATGCCCAAAAACCTCCACTGCTACTCCCACTCGATCGTGCCGGGAGGCTTTGAAGTGATATCTAGGACGACTCGGTTCACTCCCTCGACCTCGTTGGTGACTCGGTTCGAGATCTTTGCCAGCAGCTCATAGGGCAGCCTGGACCAGTCAGCGGTCATAGCGTCCTCGGATGAGACTGGGCGCAGCACGATGGGATGACCATAGCTACGGCCATCACCCTGCACGCCAACTGACCTAACGTCTGCCAAAAGAACTACTGGGCACTGCCAAATCTCACCGTCTTTGCCCGCTGCGGTTAGCTCCTCCCGCACAATTGCATCCGCATCACGAAGCAGGTCAAGTCGCTCCTTGGTGACCTCTCCAACGATACGGATGCCAAGACCTGGCCCTGGGAATGGATGACGTTGGACAATTTCTGCAGGGAGCCCAAGTTCAGCACCAATTGCTCTTACCTCGTCCTTGAACAAGGTCCTGAGCGGCTCCACAAGTTCAAAGTCAAGGTCCTCTGGAAGGCCTCCAACGTTGTGGTGGGACTTGATGCCGGCGGTTACCCCACCGCCAGACTCAACTACGTCTGGATAGAGGGTTCCCTGCACCAAAAACTTGATTGGTTGGTTGTCATCGATTGCCTCCGCGACGAGCTTGCGCTCCGCCTCTTCGAAGGTTCTGATGAACTCCCTGCCAATAATCTTGCGCTTTTGTTCGGGATCGCTAACTCCGCTGAGGGCTCCGAGAAACTTCTCCTCGGCGTTTACAACAACAAGCTTGATTCCGGTGGCGGCAACATAGTCGCGCTCAACCTGCTCTGCTTCCCCCTTGCGCAACAAGCCGTGGTCAACAAATACAGCGGTCAGCTGATCGCCAACAGCACGATGGACTAGTGCTGCTGCAACTGCCGAGTCGACTCCCCCTGACAAACCACAAATCACCCTCGCGCTGCCTACCTGGGCACGAATCTTTTCAACCTGCTCAGCGATGACATTGCCCGAGTTCCAGCTCGGCTCAATGCCTGCTCCCTCATAGAGGAAGTTCTTCAAAACCTGCTGGCCCTGCTCGGAGTGCTTGACCTCTGGGTGCCACTGCACGCCGAAGATTTTCTTATTTACGTTCTCGAAGGCCGCCACCGGAGTTGTTGGGGTTGAGGCAAGCACATCAAACCCGCTGGGAGCCTCCATCACCTGATCGCCATGGCTCATCCAGCACACCTGCAGCTCAGGCTGGGAGGCCAGCAAAGTACCACCGGTGCTTAGCTTCAGATCCGTTGCCCCGTATTCTCTCTTGCCGGTCTTATCGACCCTGCCGCCCAGGGATTGGGCCAGAACTTGAAACCCATAGCAAATACCTAAAACCGGTATGCCAAGTTCAAGAATTTTTGCGTCGAGTTTGGGGGAGTTCTCCTCGTAGACACTCGAGGGTCCTCCGGAGAGAATGATGGCTGCCGGAGCCTTCTCGACCACCTCGGCTGCAGAGATGTTGTGCGGAACAATCTCTGAATAGACGTTTGCTTCCCGAACTCTGCGGGCAATCAGCTGCGCGTACTGAGCCCCGAAGTCAACTACCAATACCGGCTTCATTTGCCCTCTAGTTCTCGAAGCTGCTCCCCAGCAAGCTTTGCGTATTTGGCCTCGGTGTAGAAGCTCAAAAATGGCACAACACCGCCGGCTCCGATAATTAGGAACCTTGTAAATGGCCAGCGCATTAGGGTCCAGAGCCTGAAATCTGCAAGCAAATACACAACATAGAGCCAGCCGTGAACTATCAAAATCAAAACCGTTAGGTTCAATCCGACCTCTGGCAGTCCCTCGCCATCAATGCCGTAGCTCTCAAATGAAATTACCCCGTTGGGGCCAAACATCCAGAGGTCGTAACCCAGAAAAGGAAGCCGTCTGATGCCCCAAGTCACCATAAGCAGAAGTAAAAAGACCCCTGTTACATAAGAGGAGATTTTGTAGAACTTCAGCACCGAGTAAATGGCTGGAATTTGGCTCGGCGAAGGGGAGGTCATGCCCTAAGTCTACTTAGCGATTTCGCCTAGTTTGGCTAGTGCAAGGGACTTGGCTGCGTCGCTATCCAGTCCAGAAGCAGCGGCTTCAAAGACCTCTCGCGCCTCATCTGCGGTGACCGAAGATAGCGCCGTCCTGACCGCACCAACCTGAGACCTAGAGGAGGAAACCGAGTCGAAGCCCATTCCGGCCAGCACCACGGCAAAAGCCGGGTCAGAGCCGCTCTCGCCGCAAACTCCGGAGTAAATACCGGCCTTCTTGGACTCAATGGCAATTTGGTTCAAAGACGCAATCAGCGCCGGCTGCCAAGGGTTGAGCATGGCACCGAGGTTCGGATTCATGCGGTCAGAGGCGAAGAGGTACTGAGAGAGATCGTTTGTGCCCACGGAGATGAAATCAACTACTCCCTTGAGCTTCGAAATCTCGTAGACAATCGAGGGGGTCTCAACCATAATCCCGACCTTGAACTCGCCTGAAGCCGAAGCAAGTGCAGCGAACTCTTTGGCCTCGGCTGCAGTTGCGACCATTGGTGCCATGACCCAAACCTCACGGCCAGATGCCTTTCGGGCCTCCTCCAACGACTCAAGCTGCGAAACGATGAAATCTCGGTGATCGGCGACCAGTCTGAATCCGCGAACGCCAAGAGCAGGATTCTCCTCGTCTGGCATTTTCAGAAATGGCACCGGCTTATCACTGCCGGCATCGATTGTTCTTACGACGATCGGACCCTCTGGGCAGGCAGCGAGGATTTCCGTATAGGACTGGACCTGCTTCTCTCGCGTCGGTTCGGTTGTTGCGGAGAGGTACAAAAGCTCCGTGCGAAATAGCCCCACCCCTTCCGCGGCTGTCGTCGCTGCAGCAACGGCATCCTCGAGAGAACCTATGTTGGCCCTCACGGGAATAACGGGGTCTTTGGACTTCGCTACAAAGCTGATTGCCTTGGTCGCATCCGCGGCAGTCCCGCCAATTACAACCCTGTCGCCCACGGGGTCGACCAAAACTTTCTGACCATTTGTAAGCTCTTTCGCGCCCGTGCAGGAGACAACGGCTGGAATTGACTTGGAGCGGCAAATGATGGCGGTGTGGGATGTCGGGCCACCCTGAATCGTTACTACGCCAACAACCGCAGGAGTGAATTGAGCTGTGTCGGCCGGAGAGAAGTCCTCGCCCACTATGACAAACCGTCCAGTCTCCGGAAGATTCAGGCCGAGAGAGATGCCGTGAATGTTTGCCGCAACTCTCTTGGCAAGGTCCCGGATGTCAGCGATGCGCTCCTCAAAAGTAGGGTCTCCCGAGAGCAACTCGGCAAAAGTCTCCATCGCGTTGACAAATGCTGTGCCGGCCTCCCAGCCATCTTCGAGCTGGGCAACGGCTGCATCAAAGAGGCTCTCATCGAGCAGTATCATCCCGAGTGCTTCGAAAATCTCCGCTGATGTCTCCCCTGCTTTTTCGGCAAGGCTCTCGAGATCACTTGAAACCTCGTCGACTGCTTTGCGGAGTTTGTCCTGCTCAGCCACCGAGTCGCCCGAGTGCTTCGCCGGTATTGGCAGCGGCTTGGCCTCCTCGACGCGAAAGACTTCCGCGGTTACCGCCTCGAGGCCAACGCCGAGGCCTGAGAGGACCTGTTGAGTCAAAACTAGCCTTTTAGATACTGCTGGATCTGGTCGATGATGGCTTGGCCCTGCGAGTGGTCATCGGTGTCAACCTCGACTGTCAACTCCTCGCCAGTCTTGCCTTTCATGGCCATAAGGCCTAGCGGAGAATTGGCCTTCACCATGTTGCCACCAACCTTGCCCATCCTGACCTCCAGGCCAGAGTCCTTTACCAACTTCACAATTTGACCCGCTGGTCTTGCGTGAAAGCCAATTGGATCTTCGATGGTGACCACTGCAGTGACGGTTGACATTCTCTCTCCTTACAGTCCCTGAGGATGCTAGCAATTAATCTTTGAAGTTACCCCAGAAGGCCCTGACGAGCCACCTGACGTTTGTGATTGTCGATTGTCTCAACTAAATACTGTGCGAGTGGATGCGAACTCGAAATGCCGCAGACTTCCTGTGCAAACTCGTAGCTTGAGAGGCTGGTCAGCAAAAGTTGCAGCCTGGCAACCTCGGGGTCGTCATCATTTTCAAAAGCCAGCGCTGCCGAAATAACCCCCAAGAGGTGTTCAGGTTTGCCAAAGTGCTCAGCGTACTGCGCTGCTGGGCCTATAAGCCTTTCGAGTCTCGATAGCTTTCTGATTGGATCTCTGCCCACGCGCTCCACCTGGTCATCTATTGCAGGGCTGGTTATGCGCTTCAGGGTCTTTTTTCGGTATCTAGAGTGAGCCGCCGGATCGAAGTTGTGCTTTCGTGTGAGAACAGCGGTTGTCTCATCGAGGACTGCCATAGTCTGTTTCATCACTTTGGGGTCACTCAGGGCCTGAACCACAGTCTCGTGACCTGCACGCTGTCCCAAGTAGGCAGCGGATAGATGCGCGGTATTCACCGTGAAGAGTTTGCGCTCAATAAATGGCTCCAGGCGCTCCACAAACGTAGCCGCGGGAATATCGAGCTTCACACCATTGAGGCCACTTGTGTCGATTACCCATTCGCAAAATGCCTCAACCGCGACATCGGGCTCGGAGCCATCGGGTTGAATAGGGACAATTCGGTCCACTGCCGTATTGGCAAATAGAGCCAGCTCATCCAAATCAGAAACTGTCCGGATTTCGGACTTCAAAAGATCCGTTGCGTTTATTGCGTTTTCGCACGCCATCACTACCGCTGGAGTTGAGAGAACTCTTGCCGCTAGACCCTCTGATATCACCGGGGCGATCAGGGGAAGAATGTTCGCGCCAACTGACGCTGTGATTATTTCGGCTTTAGCAAGCTGGCCGATTAGCTCTGACCTTTGCTCAACCGAGTGCAGGGCCCGGTAATGCGTGTAGGTCTTCTTTGTTGCGTCCACCCCAAGCTCGGTCAGCGTGTAGCTGCCAGTTTCATTTAGGGCGTGAATGAGGTTGGGGTTTACATCCGCGAAGATTACGAAGTAGCCAGCGTCCTGAAGGACCGCACCGATAAAGCCGCGACCGATGTTACCGGCACCAAAGTGAACGGCTACAGGTCTTTCGGAGCTCATAATTCGTTTCTCTTTGTCTGTGGCTTAGGCCACACCACCATCGAGGATTAGCTCGAGAACCTTGTCCTCGTTGCCACTGGCGACAAGGACCTCAAGCTTTTTCTCGTCTTGAATGAGTTCGGCTAAGTTGCCAAGAATTTCAACGTGACCGTCGCCGCTCGAGGCTATTCCCAAAACGCAGCTGACCTCCTCGTCACCCCAACTGATGGGCGCTGCAAGGCGCAGGAATACCAGCTGGTCGAAATTTACGTGGACTCGAGATTCATCTGTGCCGTGAGGGATGGCAAATCCCATACCGATTGCAGAGGAGAACTTTTGCTCGCGCTCCCACATCGCAGCTGCGTACTCAGCTTTTATCGCGCCCAGTTCCAGCAGCAGCTCGCCGCAGATGCGCACGGCCTCCTCTGATGAGGAGGCCGTGACATCTAACCGGATTCCGGCCTTTTGAATCAGATCAGTCATCGCTGACTTCGTGACCTTCCTGAATCTCATTGACCAACTGAGCGATACGCATATCCCCCAGGAACATGTCAAAGATGATTACAAGTGAGTCCGGCACAGCCTGCTTCGCACGCTGCGACAGTCCACGATGGACCAAAACTACGTCATGCGTAGTGTCGGCCAACTGATTCACAGGGGAGTGAGTTACTTCCACGCCGTTCGCCTTCAGCTGCTTGGCCAGCATTCTGGCAACCATCACGGATGAACCCATTCCAGCTTCGCAAGCAACGACTATGTGCTTGACGTCAGCTCCAGAAATGCTTGCCATGGATTACTCCGCACCGCCGGTCTTCATCGCCTTGCTCTTGGCTTTTGCAGCCTCGAGATCATCATCGCCGTCCTTCGAGGCTTTGAGGATCACAAATGCGACTAGGAAGGAGACGGTGGCCGAAAGGAGAATTCCTAGCAGCACACCAAAGTGGTTTCCTGGAGGGGTAACCGCTAGGTAAGCGAAGATTGAGCCAGGGGCTGGTGTTGCCACGACTCCGACGCCCGTTACCAGGAAGGTTGCAACACCAGTTGCACCACCGGCAATAGCAGCCAAAACCAAAATCGGCTTCATCAGTACGTATGGGAAGTAGATCTCGTGGATTCCTCCGAGGAAGTGAATCACGATTGCGCCAGGGGCGCTTCCACGAAGAACCTTGCTTCCTGCTGCCAGCCAGACGGCCACAAGAATTCCCAGTCCTGGTCCTGGATTGCTCTCAAGCATGAACATGATGGACTTGCCAGCTTCTTCAACCTGAGCGACACCAAGTGGAGCCAGGACACCGTAGTTAATTGCGTTGTTTAGGAACAGAATCTTGGCTGGTTCGATAAGAATCGACGCCAGAGGAAGCAGTCCAGTGTCAACCAGTACCTTGACACCGGCACCGAGGGTGTCGGAGAAGGCGTTGACTACTGGTCCAATGCCCAAGAAGCCAAGGATTGCCATTAGGAGTCCAGAGATACCAAGGGAGAAGTTTCCAATGAGCATCTCGAATCCTGGAGGGGTGACCGGGTCTAGAACGGCATCAATCTTCTTCAAGATCCATGCAGCTAGAGGACCAATAAGCATGGCGCCTAGGAACATTGGGATTGAAGCGCCGACAATCACACCTACGGTTGCAATGGCACCGATTACGGCACCACGCTGACCGTGAACCATGCGCCCTCCGGTGTAACCGATGAGGATTGGGAGCAGGTTATTGAGCATTGGGCCGACCATTGAGGAGAGTTCCTCGTTTGGTAGCCAGCCTGTTGGAATGAACAGTGCTGTCAGAAGACCCCATGCGATAAACGCACCGATGTTCGGGATCACCATTCCAGCTAGGTTTCCACCTATTTTTTGAGCCGCTGCACGCCAGCCAGTGTGGCCGCCGTCACCTGCGGGTATAAAATTAGCCATGGGTACTACCTTCCTTTAGGGGGTTGTATTCACTGGGCGGTGTCGCTGCTGATGTTTGGTTTGAGGCCTGCCCCAGCAGCGTCATCTCCCTTTTTCCAACGGTTTCGGCAAGGAACCGAGGAAATCTATTTGGCAAGCGCAACTTCAACTCCTGCCCTACTGAACGCCTCGACAAAACTTGGGTCGGCGTCAACATTCGTGACCACGCGGTCAAACTGATCAAAATCTGCAAAACGGGCTGGATAGGTGGGACCAAACTTGCTACTGTCCGCGAGCAGAATTCGCTCGACCGAACGGGACATCATGGTCTTCTTTACCAGTGCCTCGTCGGTGTCGTACGCGGTCATGCCGCCTTCGAGTCCGATGCCGTTGACACCCAAGAAGCTAACAACCGCGTTGAAATCAAGTAGGTCGGCGACCGTCTTTGCGCCAACTGCCGAGAGCGTGGCTGGCCTGATGCGTCCACCCAGAATGGTCACCTGCGTTGTGCTGTCGGCAAGCTTGGAGGCAAGGGTTATGTGGTTCGTGACGACCATCAACTTGGGCCTATTGCGAAGGTGTGGCTCGAGACACTCGGTTGTGGTACCGCCGTCCACAAATATGCAACCCTCTTCTGGAATGTAGGCAGCGGCAACATCGGCAACCGACTGCTTTTGCTGAGGGTTTCTGTTGTAACGCTCCGGAATCGTGTACTCCCGAGCAAACCTTTCGAGGGCGATTGCCCCACCGTGAACTCGACGAAGTGCGCCTCTGCGTTGAAGGACGTCTAGATCTCGTCTGACGGTCTCGACCGCAACGTCCAATTTGTTCGCAGCTGAGTTGGCATCGAGTCGACCGTCTTCCCTGGTCCACTCCGCAAGCTTTAATCTGCGTTCTTCCGCTAACACCCTTGTCAGTCTCCGAATTTGTCCGTTTACGAGTAATTGCTATGAAAGTAGCACCGCAAACGGGCAATTGAAACTAAAACGGGCAAAAACTCACAATTTCAGATAACGATTTTATTAACTAGATTCTCTAGCGACCTGGTCCATAACCAGCCGCCACCAGAGATAAAAGGCCGCTAGGCCAAACAGAAGCCACTCAAGCGCGTAGAAAGCCGTCAGCCAATTGATCTCGATTGTCTCGTCTTGGATACCAATTGATATTCGTTCGATTTCCAGATCAAGGCCCTCCTGGACAATCACGTATGCGGGGAAGCTCTCAAAGGCCTCCTCGGAATAAAGGTTGACCAGTTGCGAGAGGGCGACTGAGCCCAGCGTTGAATCAACCGAATCTGCTACCGGCTCGCTGGGCTCTAGGTAGCCAACGATTTCAAACTCTCCCGCCGGCACCTGAATCTCAGTTGCGTCCTCGAGCTCTGTTGCAAACCCGAGTGCAAGCGTCAGACTCGCGCCGGTCTCTCTTTCAATGCTGTTGGCGACTACCCAGTAGCCCTGCACCTGCCCACCGCCTTGGACCTGAAGGCGATCGGAAACCACATACACATTCTCTGGATCTGTCGAGATAGTCGCTGTCACCAAGCGGTCATAGCTTCCGGGCGCCAATCGCTGAGGTGCTGCAAGCTCTGAAATTGGAACCGGCTCAAGCTCGATATCAACTCCAACTGCCACAAAAGTTCTCGAAAACTGCCACTGCATCAGAGCCGCAAAAGTTGCGGCTACCAGAAACGCGACCAATAGCCCAGCAATCCATTTCGGTCTGCGCGCGACAGAAAAGAAGCTTGGCTTCATCTATCCATAGGGGTTAAGGACGACGTCGACTCGTTGGAACTCCTTGAGGTCGGAGTAGCCGGTGGTCGCCATCGACCGCTTCAGAGCCCCGATGAGGTTTGCGGTTCCGCTGGCCGAAGCAGCCGGTCCAGTCAAAATGTTCTCCAGTGAGCCATGTGATCCGACCCACACCCGCTGACCACGAGGAAGCTTCTGATTCACTGCCTCGCTGCCCCAGTGCCATCCGGCTCCAGGTGCCTCGGCAGCCCTAGCCAACATGGTTCCGAGCATGACGGCATCAGCCCCACATGCCACAGCCTTCACTACATCGCCACTGGTGCCGAGGCCGCCATCTGCGATGACGTGAACATACCGACCACCTGACTCATCCATATAGTCGCGTCTAGCAGCCGCCACATCAGCAACGGCGGTTGCCATTGGGGCATGGATTCCGAGCACGTTTCTGGTTGCTCCAGCTGCGCCTCCGCCGAAACCGACAAGTACACCTGCGGCTCCAGTTCTCATAAGGTGCAGGGCAGCGGTGTAGGTCGCCGCTCCACCGACAATCACGGGCACATCTAATTTGTAAATGAACTCTTTGAGGTTAAGCGGTTCAACCTGCTTTGAAACATGCTCGGCAGAGACTGTATTGCCGCGAATCACAAACATGTCGACACCGGCTTTAAGCACGATGTCGGCAAACTCGGCCGTTCGTTGTGGACTAAGGGCGCCTGCCACCGTCACTCCCGCGTCGCGAATCTCCCCCAGACGCTGAGAGATGAGCTCTGGCTGAATTGGCTTTGAATAGACCCGCTGCAAAACCGCGGTAGCGTCCTCATCCTTGGCACTTGCAATCTCGGCCAGCTGCTGGGTTGGGTCCTCATAACGAGTCCAGAGCCCCTCAAGATCCAAAACCCCAAGACCGCCCATCTTTCCAAGCGCAATTGCGGTGGCAGGGCTCATTGCCGAATCCATAGGTGCCGCCACCACCGGCAGCTCGAACTTGAACGCGTCAATAGTCCAGGAAGTTGAAACATCCTCGGGATCACGGGTGCGACGGGTAGGTATTACTGCGACATCATCGAAGGCATAGCCAACCCGGGCGCTCTTCGCCTTACCTATTTCTACTTCAGACATCTAGGCCTCCTAACGAGTGCCGTAGTTGGGAGCCTCGATGGTCATCTGGATATCGTGCGGGTGTGACTCCCTCAGACCCGCCGCCGTGATTCTCACAAACTTGCCTTTGTCCTTGAGCTCTTCGATGTTCCCGGCACCGACGTAACCCATAGACGCCCTGAGCCCGCCAATCAGCTGGTGAACTACCGAGCTAACTGTGCCGCGGTAGGGGACCCTGCCTTCGACACCCTCGGGAACCAGCTTGTCTTCACGCAAAACATCGTCCTGGAAATAGCGGTCCTTTGAGAATGACTGTGCCTGACCGCGAGACTGCATGGCTCCGAGAGAGCCCATGCCGCGGTAGGTTTTGTACTGCTTTCCACCCACATAAGTGATGTCACCAGGAGCCTCGTCGGTTCCGGCTAGTAGCGAGCCGAGCATTACTGAATTCGCGCCTGCCACGATTGCCTTGGGGATATCGCCCGAGTACTGAAGTCCGCCGTCTGCAATCAGGGGAACTCCAGCCGCTTTTGCTGCCAAAGCTGCCATATGCACAGCGGTAATCTGTGGAACGCCAACGCCAGCTACGACTCTCGTTGTGCATATCGATCCCGGGCCAACCCCGACCTTCACACCATCAGCGCCCGCGTCGATGATTGCCTGGGCACCTTCTCTGGTGGCGATGTTTCCGCCGACGATGTCCGCGTGCTTAGCGACGGGCTCACTCTTGAGCTTCTTGATCATTTCAAGGACGCCGCTGTTGTGGCCGTGAGCTGTGTCTACAACCAGCATGTCTGCACCGGTCTCAATGAGAGCCATGGCTCTTTCCCAGGCGTCTGGGCCAACACCAACAGCTGCTCCGACCAGTAGCCTGCCCGCTCCGTCTTTGGAGGCGTTTGGGTACTTCTCGCTCTTGTCGAAGTCTTTGACAGTGATCAGGCCTTTTAGCCTGCCGTCGGCATCAACGAGCGGAAGCTTTTCGATTCTGTGTTGGGCCAGCAGCGCCATGGCCTCATCTGGATTGATGCCAACCTTGCCAACAATTAGCGGCATCGGGGTCATAACGTCTTTCACCAAGGTTGTGGTGCGCTGCACCTCAAGGACAAACCGCATGTCACGGTTTGTGACTATACCTACGAGCTTTTCGTCCTCGTCCACAACAGGCAATCCAGAGACCCTGAATTTGCCGCACATGTCGTCAACTTCCTGGATGGTGGCATAAGGGGTTGTTGTGACGGGGTGGGAGACCATTCCCGCCTCACTCCGCTTCACTAAGTCAACTTGAGAGGCCTGGTCGTCAATCGAGAGGTTTCGGTGAAGGATCCCCATCCCACCCTGTCTTGCCATAGCAATTGCCATTCGGGACTCGGTAACGGTGTCCATTGCCGAAGAAATTAGAGGGATGTTGATCGAGATGTTTCTAGAGACCTGGGTGGCGGTCTGCACCGCTGATGGAATTACATCCGATTGCCCTGGGAGCAAGAGCACGTCATCGTAGGTGAGGCCGATAAGGGCAAACGGGTCTTGGTTTTCCAAAATAACCTCTCGAAACAGTCTTTAGACCCCAATCCTACCCAGCGCCGGGCCTGGGAGGCGAGGGTCGCTTCAGGTTGCTCGTGCAGCCACTTCTTTTCAAACCCACTACGCTGGTAGGGTTTTGTACTACCCCGTGTAAGGGACAGAGACCAGGCGAAGGTGCCTGGAAGGATTTGGAGGAGAAGTGAAATTCCTCTTGGATGACACTCGTCGCAGGGTATTCCGGGTACTTATCGTCGCCGTCTTGGCTCTTTTTGGGGGCCTAAGCGTTTCAGCTCCAGCGCTGGGAGACAGCGTGGGCGAAGAGTACTCGGCCACAATCTTTGGAAACGTCAAGGTTGATGGTGAGCCCATTGCAGGTGTTCGAATAGTCGTTGATGGCGGCGGCTACACCGCGGAAACCGTTACCGACTCCGATGGTCGCTGGTCAATTGGCGTACCTGAGGTCCGCAGCTACAACGTGACCCTGGACGAGACGACTCTCCCAGAGGGAATCTCCGTCCTCGAGGGCGGTGCAACTCAAGAAGTGGAGTTTGGTCTCACTGACCGAGTCGCGAAGAACTTCTTCATAGGTGAGGGTGAGCGCAACGAGACCTCGATCTTCGACCAAATCGTCTCAAGGTTTATCTACGGAATTAACTTCGGACTAATGCTTGGGCTTGCGGCTGTGGGAGTTTCGCTCGTGTTCGGAACTACCGGACTTTCAAACTTCTCACACGGTGAGATGGTTACCTTCGGAGCAGTGGCGGCCCTGATCTTCGGTGTCGGACTCCAGCTCCCACTGTTCATCGCTATCCCAATCGCAGTAGCTCTCTCAGCAGGTCTGGGTTGGTCTTTGGATGCCGGGCTCTGGCGGCCACTTCGGAAGAAGGGGTTGGGCATTGTCCAGCTGATGATTGTCTCGATTGGGCTTTCACTCACAATGCGATACATCATCCAGTTTGTTATTGGCGGTGCGACTGAGCAGCTTCCCGGTTTTGATGCACCAAAGATGAACCTTTTTGGAGCAGTAGCCCTTAGCTCAACTGACCTCATGTCAATGGGGCTGAGCATCGTGGTAATTGTTGCCTTCGCCTACTGGCTCCTCAGGACCAAAACCGGAAAGGCAACAAGAGCGATCTCTGATAATCCAGACCTCGCTGCCGCTTCGGGCATCGATGTGGACAAGGTCATCAGAATCGTCTGGATCATGTCAGCGTCGCTGGCTGGCCTGGCGGGTGTGCTCTGGGCCTATTTCCGTCCTGGAATCAAGTGGGACATGGGAACCCAGATTCTGCTCCTTATCTTCGCTGCGGTGACCCTGGGAGGGCTCGGAACCGCATTTGGAGCCCTCATCGGTGCGCTGATTGTGGGTGTCCTCGTGGAAATGTCGGGTCTAATCATCCCGGCCGACCTAAAGTACGTTGGAGCGCTAGTCGTTCTGATTGTCGTCCTGCTGGTAAGACCGCAGGGATTGTTGGGCCGAAAACAGAGAGTCGGGTAGGAGGTAGACCATGGACTGGGGATCAATTCTCAATAACACTCTGGCGGGCTTTCTAACCCCGACCACGATTGCCTTCGCTCTGGCCGCGCTGGGTCTTGCAATGCACTTCGGTTTTGCGGGGCTTCTCAACTTCGGTATCGCGGGCTTCATGGCTATCGGTGGCTACGGCTACGCGATTTCCGTGCTCACCTTTGGACTGCCATGGTGGGCAGGCATGCTGGTTGGAGTTCTCGGCTCAGTCGTGTTTGCGCTGATCCTGGGTATTCCGACCCTTCGGCTTCGCGGTGACTACCTGGCGATCGCGACCATTGCGGCCGCCGAGATTGCAAGGCTTTTGTTCTTGACCACCGCCTTCACCGATGTCACAGGCTCAGCAGATGGCCTCTTTGGATTCAACTCCAGGCCAGACGGCTCAGGATTCCAGAACTCGAACCCGATCCCTCAGGGAACCTACGGATTTGGGCCATTTACCTACAACGAGCAAACGCTGTGGGTGTTGATCTTTGGACTGATTGTTCTCACCGTGGCTGTTTGGTTCCTGTGGGCACTAATGCGCTCACCTTGGGGCCGAGTCATCAAGGGTATTCGCGAGGACGAGGAGGCTGTCAGGTCTCTTGGTAAGAACGTGTTCGCCTACAAGCTTCAGGCTCTGGTGATCGGAGGTGTCTTCGGTGCGCTCGGTGGCATCATCTACACCGCCGCGCAGAACATCTCCCCCGGAGTTTATGTAACCTCGCTTACCTTCTTCATCTGGACCTCGCTGCTACTTGGCGGAGCTGCCACAATCTTTGGACCAGTAATTGGAGCGGTTATCTTCTGGGTTATCCAGGCTTTCCTCTCCAACGTACTTCCTGAGCTTGCCACCTCCGGCATTCTTCCTGTATCGACGACTCAGGCCTCAACCCTGAGGTTCGTGCTCGTCGGTATAGGGCTGATGCTGCTGGTCATATATCGCCCTCAGGGCATCTTCGGAGACAAGAGGGAGCTGACCTTTGTCAAATAACGAGAAGCCACAAAAGACAACTGACCTTCACATCGGAGATGCAGTCCCGGGCTGCAAGAAGAAGGACCCGATGCTCGTCATCGACCATGTCAAGAAGACCTTTGGTGGTCTGACGGCCGTCGACGTAGAGCACCTAGAGATTCCTTCGGGAGTTATAACAGCTCTGATCGGTCCAAACGGTGCCGGTAAGACAACGCTGTTTAACCTGCTCACGGGCTTTGACACACCCGACACCGGCTCCTGGTCCTTTATGGGGACGTCGCTCTCTGGTGTGCCATCGTTCAAGGTCGCCCAAATGGGTCAGGTCCGCACCTTCCAGCTCACCAAAGCTCTAAGCCTGCTCACCGTAATCGAAAACATGAAGCTAGGTGCCAAGGGTCAAAGTGGCGAGAGTATCTTTAGGGCCCTATTCCCAGGGTTCTGGAAGAAGCAGGACGAGGACATCGAAGTCAAGGCCATGGAGCTGCTGAAGCGCTTCAAGCTTGATGCCAAGAAGGATGACTTCGCGGCATCGCTGTCAGGAGGACAGCGCAAGCTGCTCGAGATGGCCCGTGCCCTGATGACTGATCCGACCCTGGTGATGCTAGACGAGCCTATGGCTGGAGTGAACCCAGCACTTACCCAGTCGCTTCTAGACCACGTCATTAGCCTCAAGGGTGAAGGCATGACGGTGCTGTTTGTTGAGCACGACATGCACATGGTCCGCCACATCGCCGACTGGGTAGTGGTTATGGCCGAGGGCAAGGTCGTTGCCGAAGGCCCTCCTGAGACTGTTATGAAAGAGCAGGCCGTGATTGATGCCTACCTCGGTGCTCACCAGGAGACCGATCTAGGTGAAGTTACCGGCAGGATCAACATCATCAAAGGGGAGGACAAGTGAGCGAGATAGTAATTGAGGTCAAAGACCTCGTCGCCGGCTACCTCCCTGGGGTCAACATTCTCAATGGCACGAATTTTCACGCCGACAAGGGTGAGCTGATTGGAATTATTGGGCCAAATGGAGCTGGTAAGTCGACGCTCCTGAAGGCAATCTTCGGGCTCGTGAAGGTTCGTGAAGGCTCGATAACCCTTAACGGCGAATCGATCGTGGGCCTCAAGTCAAACCAGCTTGTTACCAAAGGCGTGGGCTTCATACCCCAGAACAACAATGTTTTCCCTTCTCTCACAATTGAAGAAAACCTCCAGATGGGGGCTTTCCAGGAGCCAGAGAAGTACTCGGAGCGACTCGATTTTGTTGTTTCAATCTTCGAGGAACTAGGAAAGCGACTAAAGCAACGCGCTGGTTCTCTCTCAGGCGGTGAGCGGCAGATGGTTGCAATGAGCCGCGCTCTGATGATGGATCCGACTGTCTTGCTACTGGATGAGCCCTCAGCCGGCCTAAGCCCGGTTAGACAAGACGAGGCATTCCTCAGGGTCTCCGACATAAACAAGGCTGGCGTGACGTGCATCATGGTCGAGCAGAACGCCCGACGTTGCCTTCAGATCTCCGATCGTGCCTACGTGCTCGATCAGGGAAAGGATGCCGTTGTGGGCACTGGGCGTGAGCTTCTAAACGACCCTCAGGTCATCGGCCTTTACCTCGGAACCCTTGGCACCTAAAAAGACCATCCCCACCGGCTCTGGAATTGGCGTCGGGGTAGCAATAGGTGCGGCAATTGGAGTCGCGACCGACAACCTTGGTCTTTGGATTGCCCTAGGCGTTGCGCTTGGCGCTGCGTTTGAATTTCCAAACCGCAAGAGAAAATAGAGTTACCAACCCCGTTAGTTGGTGCAAAAAGAAATCCCCCCGGCAATGCCGGGGGGATTCTTTGTTCTTTAGAACTAGTTACTATCCACGAATGGTGGAAGGAACGTTGTTTCCGTCGAACTGCTGAATCAGGATGTTACCGTCAGTTGGGTCTCCGACCTCGTTGAAGGTAATAGCGCCGGAAGGACCGTCATAGTCTGCGGTTCCGCCGTCGTTGATGATGTCAGCACACTCGGCGAAGCTGGTGCACTTGGTGCCGTTGCCGGAACCACCAGAAACTTCCTGGAGCTTCTCAGCCATGTTGGCACCCTCGGTGCTGCGAGCCTCGAGAGCAGCAAGTGCTAGAAGCACAACTGCGTCGTAGGTCTCAGGACCGTATGCGTTCAGCTCGAGGTCTGCGTTTCCGCGAGCAACCCATGAATCGTTCAGCTTGGTGACGAAGTCAGCAATCTTGCTCTCGTTAACACCTGGGAAAGTTCCCTTTGCGCCTTCTAGGGTTCCTGGAGCGAAGTCATCCGCGTAACTGGTGAGGTTACCGTCTACGAAGTAGAGTTTCTCGCCAGGGAACTGGCTGGTTAGCTCTGGAATGATCGTCTTTACCTCGTCGAAGGTGACCAGAACGATAGCGTCTGGGTCGCCTGCTAGAGCCTCGGAGATCTGGCTGGTGAAGTTGGTGTCACCGGTGTTGTAGGTAGGTGCAGCGATTACCTCTCCACCTGCAGCCTCAAAAGCCTCGGTTACGAAGCTAGCAAGACCGGTGCCGTAGGAGTCGTTCAGAACGATCATGGAGATCCTCTGGTGTCCGTCCTCGGCGATTAGGTTTCCAAGCACCTCACCCTGAAGAACGTCAGATGGAGCGGTACGGAAGTACAGTCCCTTGTCCTCGTAGGTGGTGAATGCTGCGGAGGTGTTTGCTGGTGAGAAGTGAATTACACACTCAGCGGTCAGGCGGTCAATGAACTGCAGTGACACACCGGATGATGCGGCACCTAGTACAGCCTCAACGCCAGCGTTAAGCAGACGTGGGATTTCGGTGTCGTAGGCCTTGTTGTCGGTATCACCTGAGTCACCTGGGGTGTAGTCAATGGTGATTCCCTTGCCAGCTGCGTTGATCTCGTCAACGGCTAGGTAAGCGCCAGCTTCCTCAGGTGGGCCGAGGAATGCGAGGTTACCGGTCAGAGGTAGCGCGGAACCTAGCTTTAGGGTTAGGTCTCCGCTCTGCTCTGCACCGAGCTCACAACCGCCAGCAGTGGTGGCAGGGGCGCAGCCAGTCAAAACCACAGCACCCAGCGCTAGTGCGCTAGCTGCGGACAGGGTCTTAACGAAGCGCGACCTGTTGTTCGATACGGTCATTCTTGCTCCTTGCAATTGCAATTTGTAATGCGAATGCGGGCTTGATTGCCCGCATTGCTAGGTAAAGCATAGTGAAACAACGTTGTAATCCCTAGGCGGCACGGATTCTTGCAAGCGTTAACGGCCTGCAACGTTCCAGAACTACTCGAAAGTTGGGCTTAGATGTTCGAATTCCTCTGAAAACATATGTAAAAAGTACGGAATCAGTAGAAATAGCGAAGTTTACTATTTGAATAACAATTACATTTCATCGTTATCCCTGCACTGTTATCGGTAGATCCGGCTTCCTTCTCCTCAGGGCATCGGAGGTCAGCACGACCAATGACAGCCAGACCAGGGCGAAGCCTATCCACCTCACTGGCGGCATCGGTTCTTCAAGGATGAAGTAGCCGACGCTGAATTGCAGTATTGGAGTGAGGTACTGGATGAAGCCAATCGTCGACAACCTCACCCGGGACGCGGCCGCGCCAAAAAGAATTAGAGGGATAGCCGTCAAGATTCCAAAGGAAATCAGGATGGTGGCCTCAACAACTCCAGAGAAGATCATGATTGGCGTGAACATCGAGACAATCCATAGCTGGATCAAGGCAAAAGGCAAAACGATTCCAGACTCGATGGTGAAACTCTGCAGCGCCCTAATCTTTCCCCCCACTCGGTTCTTTGCCAGCGAGTAGGTTCCGAAGCTGATGGCCAGCACCAGAGCAATCCAGGGTGGCCTGCCGTAGTCAAAAGTAAGAATTACAACGGCGACGAAGCCAATGCCAAGAGCCACCCATTGGCCTCTTCGCAGTTTCTCCTTCAAAAAGACGACAGCAAACAGCACCGTAATCAAGGGGTTGATGAAATAGCCCAACGAGGTCTCAAGGACATTGCTTGTTGCCACGGCAACCACGTAAACGGACCAATTCACAAAAATAAACAGTGACGCCACCGCCACCCAGCCAAGCTTCTTAGGCGATTTGACCAGCTCCACCGTCTGAGCCCAAGATCGCGTCAAAGTTACAAGCAGCGCCGCGAAAAGGAACCCGAAGACAACCCGCCAAACAACAACCTCAAAGGGGTTTGCGAAGCTAGCAGCGGTAATTATCAGGGGAAATGATCCCCAAATCAGATAGGCGGAAACTCCGAATGTGAGGCCCGTCGCCCCCTCGGATCGCTTCTTCACGCGCTAATCCTAGGGGCAAAAAGAAAGACGGCCCCTCCAGCGGAAGGGCCGTCTAACGTGAGTTATTTAGCGCTCGATGATTGCCAGTACGTCACGGGCGGAGAGCACTAGGTACTCCTGGCCGTTGTACTTGAGCTCGGTGCCGCCGTACTTGGAAAAGACGACCATGTCGCCAACCTTGACGTCAACGGGGATGCGGTCACCCTCGTCGCTAAAGCGACCAGGACCTACCGCAATGACCTCGGCCTCCTGAGGCTTTTCCTTGGCGGTGTCTGGGATAACCAGACCCGAGGCGGTTACCTGCTCCGCCTCAAGTGGACGAACGACAATACGATCTTCGAGTGGCTTGATAGAAACCGACACTTTGACCTCTTCTTTACTAAAGATTTTGGATTAGCAGACTCGGTACCCGAGTGCTAACTAAAACTTTAGGCCCTTATTAGCACTCAGTCAAGGCGAGTGCTAGGTGTGTAGCGAGTATGTTTTATTGAGTGAGCGCCACAGCCGTATTTCCCTCTGATGACGCGCTCGCCCTTCTAGAACAGACCTACTCACCTGAAATTGACCCAGACGCGCTCAACGCTGAGCTGAGAAAAGCTGGTCATGACCCCGGGGTAATCGTCGAGGTGGTCAACCAGGTTGCGCTGCGACAGAGGGCAAGACAGAAACTTGGACCCCTGGCTGATTCACTGCTGCTGACGAGGCAAGGGCTGGAGCAGTCTTCGAGGTTTGAGGTTGCGCAATACCACGCAAGAAAACTGCGCTCACTCGCGTCTGTGACCGACCTTGGCTGCGGGCTTGGCATTGATTCCCTTGCATTTGCGCTTGCGGAGAGCAAAGTCGTAGCGGTCGAAAAAGACGAGGTGACCGCAAGGTTTGCAAGCAGCAACCTCGCACGCTTTCCCGTGGCCGAAGTCCATAGATCAACCGCCGAAGACTTCGCTGTGAGAACTGAGGGAGTCTTTTTAGACCCCGCGAGGCGAGATCTCGCTTCTTCAGGTCGCAGTCGGAAGCTCCTGAGCCCAGACGACTTTTCCCCCTCTATTGGCTTCGCGGTGGAGCAGCTATTGAAAGTGCCTGGCGGAGTGAAGCTCTCCCCCGCACTTCCTCACGAGTTGCTCTCCAACAGACTTGAGACCACATGGGTTTCTCACCGGGGTGATCTCGTGGAGTGTTCGCAGTGGAGTACTGACCCAGAGCGGTTTGGAAAGCGCTACGCGGTGATGATCGATGGTGAAACTGAGCTCGAGTTCTCGGGGGAAGAATTCGAGGCTGAGGTCAGCCCCTTAGACGAGTTTGTCTTTGAGCCAGATCCGTCCTTGATTCGCTCCCACCTCATGGGAGCTTTTGCGCAGGAGCAGGGACTTGGTTTGCTGTCGGCAGGAATTGCTTACCTCACAGGTGGCGAGCGAAAAAGCCCGTGGCTCAAGGGCTACAAATTAATTGCCGAACTGGCGCTCGATGAAAAGGCAATCTCGCGCTATTTGTCCGAGCGCAGCATCGGGAATCTCGAGATAAAGAAGCGGGGGGTCGACATCGACCCGCAGTTGATGCGAAAGCGGCTGAAGCTTAAAGGTTCGGGCGCCGCCACTCTGATAGCAACCAAAGTGGGCGGCGCCCGTAAGGCACTTGTCTGCGAACCAATCCGCTAGGTGGCTCCCCCAACGAATTGGAAAACATTCTTGTTACTACTCAGACCATCCGGCTGGAGTCCAGAGAATCTGAGGCGACACGTGCTGAAAAGAGAAACACCCTTACCTGTAAAAATCTTCCAATTGGTTGCTAGCTGGTCTGAACTGTTGTCACTGGCAGAGTGGACTCAGCACCAAAATCCAAGCCGCTAGGTTCTCTCCCGTCCATAATCAGCTGAGAGCCTAAAGCGGCGATCATCGCCCCGTTATCGGTGCAGAGCGAGAACCTGGGAATCCTGAGCTCAATGCCAGCTTCTTGGCAGCGGCGCTCGGCCTCCTGACGCAGCCTTGCGTTTGCAACCACCCCACCGCCAAGCAAGAGCCTCTTGACACCAAACTCCTCGCAGGCCCAGAGCGACTTCGTCAGGAGGACATCAATTACGGCTTCGCGGAAGCTTGCCGCAACGTCCGGTTTCGAATAGTCCTGGCCCGCATCCTCAAGCTTTTCTACGTGCCTGGCCACAGCCGTCTTCAGCCCTGAGAATGAGAAGTTGTACTTGTGCTTTTCCAAATCCTTGGGAAGCGTCAGGCCTCTAGGGAACCTAATTGCTTTCGGGTCACCCTCTGCAGCAACCTTGTCGATCTGAGGGCCTCCTGGATAGGGAAGACCCAGAACCCTGGCTACCTTGTCAAAGGCCTCCCCTGCCGCATCATCGATTGTTTCTCCCAATAGCTGGGTGTCGTTGAGTAGGTCGCGAACTAGCAGGAGGGAGGTGTGGCCACCAGAAACCAATAGGGCAATCGTCGGGACCTCAACTGCTCCACGCTCAAGGACATCCGCTCCGACGTGCCCGACAAGGTGGTTCACCGCGTAAATGGGTTTGTCTAGAGCGAGAGCAAGCCCTTTGGCAGCACCAATGCCAACCATCAGGGCCCCGGAGAGCCCCGGACCGTTCGCAACCGCAACAGCATCTATTTGTTCATAGCCAATACCCGCTTCGGCGAGCGCCGCATCCAGTGTCGGCGAGATTGCCTCAAGGTGGGCCCTGGCAGCAACCTCAGGAACTACTCCCCCATACTTTGAATGCTCATCCATCGATGAGTGAAGTGCGTTCGCCAGCAGCCTGTTGCCACGAACTATGCCGACTCCTGTCTCGTCACATGTTGACTCAATACCCAGGACAACGGGTTGGCTTATTGGCATGCGCATCACGAGCGCGTCTTCCCCGGAGGGTTGGTAATAGCGCTTGCGAATGTCAATCTGTTCAAAGCCAAGGCTCAAATAAAGCGCTATCGCTGACTTGTTTCCGGCTTTGACCTCGAGAAAGATCTCTTCGCTGCCCTGCCGCTTCGCAAAAGCAAGTAGCTGATTCATAAGGGTTCGCCCAATGCCCCTACCCTGACTCTGTGGGTCAACACCAATTGTCTGGATATCACTTGAGTAGCTTGAGCCACTGACCCTTAGTCCGGCATAGCCGAGGAGAGAACCATCAAAGGCCCCAACGTAGTGGGTTTGGGGTGAAGTAATTTCTGCCGCCATAGTCTGCTCGAGCCAAGCCTCATTCTGAAATAGCCCGCGCTCCAGATCCATGACCTGAGGCAGATCATCAATAGAAAGCGTCCTGAGTTGCATCAGCCACTCACCCTTTTGCCCGGAGATGGCGTGATGTCCGGTGAGCGCAGGTAGATAGCACCGGTTTCGCTCAGGTTGATTCCGTTTTCGAGAGCCCAGATGGCGTAGCGCCCGACTTTCTCCGCGTCAGCCGGCTCAGAGACATGCTCATAGTCCCCATAATCAGCTACTGCTGATGGCTCAATAACCCTCGGGCCGAACTCTCTGTTGCCGCCAAGGTAGCCAGCTGCGAAAAGCTCACCGCGCTTGGCGTCAGTTGTCACCAGCAAGCGGTTTTCTGATCTGGAGAAAGCAATCGCATCCAGCACCATGACGCCATGCAGGCCCACCCCTAGCGGTCCTGCTAGGGCCTTAGCTGCGGCAATGCCCACTCTCAATCCCGTATAGGGGGCAGGACCGATGCCAACCGCGACGTTTTCAATTACGTTCACAGCCACGTTTGCCTGAGAGAGGACGCCAGTAATTGCCTTGGCGATATTCTCGGCGTGCCCGAATGGGTCATCAAAGAAGACCGAGGACACAAGCTTTTCGCCGTCAAAGAGCGCTGCGGATGTGCCGGCAGAGGTGTCAATTGAGAGAAGCAAGATCTACCCCTTCCCATCTTGGGCCCACTGCAGACAGGACCAACTCTCGAACCTCGTCATCCGAGGTCCGATCGATTTCTACGCTTAGGTAACTCTCTGCATAGCCATCAAGAAAGTCCCTAGCCCACTCCACAACAACTATTGAGCCTGCGAAGTCAATGTCGAGGTCATCCAGCTCCACCGCACTTCCTAGCCGATAGGCATCGACATGAACCAGCTTGCCTCCCCTGGCAATTCTGTGCTCCCGAGCTAGCACAAAGGTGGGCGACTGGACTGTGCCTTCCGCACCGAGGGCTTCACCGAGGCCGCGGGTGAGGGTTGTCTTCCCTGCTCCGAGCTCACCTGAGAGCAGCACAAGATCACCAAGCTGCAGCAAATTAGCGAGCTTGCTTCCCAGCTCCTCCATCGCCTCGGAGGTGGTTATTGTTAGCTGCATTAGCGGCCTAGGTAACTTCGGGTTGCTCTGCCACCAATGCGAGTGACAATCTCGTAGTTGATTGTCCCGGCTGACTCTCCGAGGGCCTCCGCGCTAGGTTCGCCTGCCTGGGGATTGCCGAAGATAACCACCTCGGTCCCGATCGCCGGGTCTGAGCTTCCGAGGTCAACAACGAACTGGTCCATCGCAACTCGGCCAACCACTGGGAAAAGCTTGCCTGAGATTAGAACTTCATGGCCTACAGATATCCGGGGCATGCCCTCGGCATAACCAAAGGGCACCAGGCCCAGATTCGTTTCCCGCTCTGTTACGTAGCGATAGCCGTAGGAAACACCTTGACCCGCAGGCACCTTCTTGACATTTATAAGTTGGCTCAGAGCTCGCATTGCAGGCTGCAGCTCGATTCCATCAAGCTCTCGGTCTTCATGGGGGTTTAGACCGTAAACCGCGATGCCACACCTGACCATGTCATAGCGAAGGTCTTCATAGGAGAGTGCTCCCGCCGAGGCAGCGAGGTGCCGTTCTCTAAACTCAACGCCTTTGCCAGCTGCCATCGAGATGGCGTCTTCAAAGAGCTTTTTCTGCTTCAAATCTTCCGAGACCGAGGTATTTGAAAGGTGCGAGAAGATCCCAACCGGATGGGTCCCCTGCAGGCGGGTAAACAGCTGGTCGAACTCAAGGCGGGAAAAACCATTTCGCCCAAGTCCCGTATCGATCTTGATGTGAAATTGCGCATCCGCGGGAAGTCGGTCGAGCTGGTCAAAGGTCGAGACCCCAAGCTCAATGTTGTTTGCAACAGCTGCTTGCAAATCGTCCTCTGGGCCAATTATCCAGGCCATCACCCGAGCCCTAATGCCAGCTTCTCGAAGGGCCGTCGCCTCGGAAAGGTCTGCCACACCAAGAGCATCGACATTTCCGTCCAGTGCCTTAGCAACCTCAATCATGCCGTGGCCATAGGCGTTTGCCTTGACTACCGCCATCACCTTGGCAGGGGCGAAGGCTTCCCTAAGCGCGGCATAGTTTGACCTGATCGCGTTTAGGTCTACCTCGATTTGGCGCATCTAAATACTCTCCACTACAACCGTTGCCACTGCAACCGGACCATCGTGGCTCATGGAGAGGTGGAACCTGAGTTCACCCAGATCACGAATCTTTTCCATCGTCTTGCCATGAAACTTCAGTGAGGGTTTTCCCAAAGCATCCTTCACAACCTCAATCTCGTTCCAAACGAGGATTGCGGGCGTGCCTAGAGCTTTGGCTAGAGCCTCCTTGGCGGCAAACCTGGCGGCAAGCGACTGTGGTGCCAGATCACGCTCGTTCTCATGAAAGAGGCGAGCGCCGAGGTTCTCGGTTCGGCTTAGCGACTGCTCCAGACGCTCGATTGAGCAGACATCAACGCCGGTGCCATAGATCAAATCACTCCACCGTCACGCTCTTTGCCAAGTTTCTCGGCTGGTCAACATCAAGGCCCTTGGCGCTGGCAAGCTCGAGGGCAAAAATCTGGAGCGGCAGAACTGCAAGCTGCGCAGCCATAAAGGGGTGCGTCTGGGGGATGAAGAAGACCTCGTCAGCACTCTTGCCAACCGCGCTGTCGCCTTCCTCTGCGATGGCGATGACCTTTGCCCCTCTTGCCTTTATCTCTTGAATGTTCGAGACAACCTTGGGGTGGAGGGAATCTTCGCCATTTGGCGAGGGCACGATGACGATTACTGGCTGACCCTGTTCAATTAGCGCAATTGGTCCGTGCTTTAGCTCTCCGGCAGCAAAGCCCTCAGCGTGGATGTAGGCCAGTTCCTTGAGCTTTAGCGCACCCTCCATCGCTATCGGGAAGCCGACGTTGCGACCCAGGAAAAGAACGGACTTGGCATCTTTCAATTCCTTGCCAAGCTCCCTCATGCGCTCAACGGACTCCAGGACCTGCTTGACCATTCGAGGGAGCTTTAGAAGTTCCAGGCCAAGCTCTTTCAGGTCCTCTTGGTCCATAGCCCCGCGCTGCCAGGCAAGCGACAGAGCAACTAGTTGGCCTGCGGTAATTTGCGCGGTGAAGGCCTTGGTCGATGCCACAGCAACCTCTGGACCTGCATGGGTATAGATGGTGGCATCAGATTCTCTGGCGAGAGTGGCTCCCTGGGTATTGCAGATCGAAAGCACCTTCGCTCCGCGCTCTTTTGCGTAGCGAACGGCCATCAACGTGTCCATGGTTTCTCCGGACTGACTGATGGCAATAACGAGGGTTTGCTCGTCAATGATCGGATCGCGATAGCGGAACTCATGGGCAAGCTCAACGCTGGTTGGAATCTTGGCCCACTTCTCAATTGCATACTTGGCAACCTCACCGGCATAGGCTGCGGTGCCGCAGGCGATGATGGTTATGCGGTTGACCTCACTGAGCCGGTCTAGGCCAGCAAATTCGCTGAGCTTCACCGAACCGTCCGAGGCGAGGCGGCCCATGAGGGTATCACCCACGGCCTGAGGCTGATCCGCAATCTCCTTAGCCATAAACGAGGGCCAGCCGCCCTTGGAAGCAGCAGATGCGTCCCAGTCAACGGTGAATTCGTCCGGTGTCACCGGCTCTCCTGAGAAGGTGGTGACCCTAACCGAGTCTTGCCTGAGCTCAACCAGTTGATCTTGTCCCACCGACACCGCGCGCTTGGTGTGTGCGACGAAGGCCGCAACATCACTACCAAGGAAGTTTTCACCCTCACCTAGACCAATGACCAGCGGGGAGTTTCGCCTTGCAGCGAGCACCAGGTCCTTGTGATCCTCGTGGATGCAGAGCAAAGTAAAGGCGCCCATCAACCTGTTTACAACCGCCCTAAATGCAGTGGTCAGGTCACCGGTTTTCTCGTACTCTCTTGCGACAAGGTGCGCGGCAACTTCGCTGTCGGTCTCTGAGCTGAACTTGACTCCGGCCTCTTGAAGCTCAGCCTTAAGCTCCGAGAAGTTCTCAATGATGCCGTTGTGAATAAGGGAAAGCTTGAGGTGTTCGCCGCCTAGATGCGGGTGGGCATTGATGTCCGTAGGGGCACCGTGAGTTGCCCAGCGAGTGTGGCCAATACCGATGTGAGCATCCGAGATGGGCGAGGACTGGAGATCCTCTACAAGTACCGAAAGTTTTCCTGCGCGCTTTCTAGTTTGCAGTCCAGCGTCTTGATCAATTACCGATACGCCAGCGGAGTCATAGCCTCGATATTCCAGGCGCTTCAGGCCACCCAGCAAAACATCAAGTGTTGACCCCGGGCCCACGTAGCCCACGATTCCACACATGACCCCTAATCTACGGCAGAATAGCCCCTTGTGAGTGCAGCGCAGCGGCCCCAGAGCCGCTCTCCCTACGTTTCTATCGATAGAGCGGACTGGTCTGATCTGGCTGGCTCATCGTCACTACCGCTCACCGAGGACGAACTTAGAAACATCCGCGGTCTGGGCGATTTACTAGATCTGCAAGAGGTCAGCGAGGTCTATCTCCCCGTTAGCGAGCTGCTCAGCATCTATGTCAAGCAGGCTCAGCTCTTACACGGCAACACCGTGGAGTTCTTTGGAGAGCGGGCTGCCAGGACACCATTCATCATCGCCGTGGCTGGCTCGGTTGCCGCGGGTAAATCCACCGTTTCAAGGCTGCTCAAAGAGCTGATGCAGCGCTGGGAGGGGATCCCAAACGTAGAACTCGTAACCACAGATGGCTTTCTCTACCCCAATAGCGAGCTTGAGAAGCGTGGTCTTATGGAGCGTAAGGGTTTCCCCGAGAGCTATGACCGCAAAAAGCTTTTGGAGTTTGTTGCCGACATCAAGTCTGGCAAGAGCGAGATTCAAGTTCCTGTCTACTCCCACCTCACCTACGACATCGTCGAGGGAGAATTTGTCACCGTCACGACCCCTGACGTCTTGATAGTTGAGGGGCTAAACCTCCTGCAGCCGCCGGCTCCTGGTCAAGAGGTCGCGCTCAGCGACTATTTTGACTTCAGTATCTACATTGACGCCGACCCAAAGAACCTGGAGAGGTGGTACCTGGCACGTTTCGCTCAGCTTTGGTCAACAGCCTTTACCAACCCCCGCTCCTACTTTCATGACCTAACAAAAAACCTCACCGAGGAACAGGCCATGGACAGAGCTCAGGGCTTCTGGAGAAATATAAATTTGGTAAACCTTAGGGAAAACATCGAACCCACTCGCTCACGCGCCACTCTTGTTATGCACAAGGGTGATGAGCACAGGGTTGAAAAGGTGCTGCTTAGAAAGATTTAGAGGGCAAGCTTCTCAGCCACAAGATTTGCAATACGCTCAGCCCAGCTCTGGGCACTGCCCTGGTCTTTGGCCTCAACCATCACCCTGACAAGGGCTTCGGTCCCAGAGGCGCGAAGCAGTACTCGGCCATTTTCTCCGAGCTCCGCCTTAGCCTGGTCCACAAGCTCTGCCAGGTCCGGATTGCCTGCAAGAGCAGACTTGTCGACATCCGGCACGTTTATGAGAACCTGTGGGTAGGTGTCCATCACGGATGCCAACTCACTTAGAGGCTTGCCGGTCTCAACCATTCTGGCCGCTAGCTGCAGACCTGTGAGAACGCCGTCTCCGGTGGTCGCATATTGACTGAAAATAATGTGGCCAGACTGCTCACCGCCAAGGGCATAGCCTCCGGAGCGCATCTCCTCAAGGACATAGCGGTCACCGACCGCAGTCTCCAACATCTTGATGCCCGCCTCTTTCATGGCTACCTTCAGCCCAAGATTTGACATGACAGTAGCGACAAGGGTGTCTCGGCTCAACTTGCCAGAATCCTTCATTGCCAGAGCAAGAATTGCCATGATGTGGTCGCCGTCAATGATCTTTCCGGTCTCATCGACCGCAAGGCACCTATCGGCATCTCCATCGTGGGCAATGCCAAGAGCTGCTCCGTGTTCAACAACGGCAGCCTGCAGGGCAGACAGATGAGTTGAGCCATAGCCGGAATTTATGTTGGTGCCGTCTGGATCAGCCCCAATCACGACAACCTTCGCACCCGCATCGCTCAGGGCCTGAGGAGAAATGGCGCTTGCTGCGCCGTGAGCGCAATCAACAACTACCTTCATACCCTCGAGTTTTGTCTCAAGCGTGCCAAGCAGGTGCACAAGATACCTATCCTCTGCATCTGCAAACCTTGAGACCTTGCCGACTTCGCCGCCCAATGGGGTAAGGCTCTGGCCCATTGCGTTTTCAATCTCGTCTTCGAGCGCATCTGGGAGCTTGTGGCCGCCGTGGGAGAAGAACTTGATGCCATTGTCTGGTGCTGCATTGTGACTTGCCGAGATCATGACTCCGAAGTCGGCGCCAAGATCTGCCGTCAGGTAAGCACAGGCTGGGGTTGGAATCACTCCCGCATCAAAGACGTCAACGCCCGAGGATGCAAGACCTGCTGAGACAGCTGCTGAGATGAAGTCGGAGGAGACTCTTGGGTCCTTTGCGATTACCGCCCTTGGGCGCTCCCCACGCTCTCTAGCCCCAGCTGCCAAGACGACCGCCGCAGCCTGAGCCAGGCGCAGTGAAAAGTCAGCGGTGATGTCTTTGTTCGCTGTGCCGCGAACGCCATCGGTGCCAAACAGCCTGGCCATGGCGGAAGCTTAACGCTTGGAGAACTGGGAGGCCTTGCGTGCCTTCTTGAGTCCAGCCTTCTTGCTCTCGATTACACGAGAATCGCGGCTTAGGAATCCAGCCTTCTTCAGCGTTGGACGGTTGTTGTCAGCATCGATCTGGTTCAGTGCACGGGAGATGCCGAGACGAAGCGCTCCGGCCTGTCCTGCAATGCCACCACCATCGATACGAGCAACCACGTCGTAGGCGCCCTGCAGCTCCAAAACCTTGAACGGGTCGGTGATGAGCTGCTGGTGAAGCTTGTTCGGGAAGTAGTCCTCGAAGGTGCGGCCGTTGACAGTGATCTTGCCGGTTCCAGGTGCGATTCGAACCCTGGCGACAGCCTCCTTGCGGCGACCGGTACCAGCTCCTGGCTGTGTTAGCTCGCCACGAGAGCGAACCTTCTTCTCAACCGGAGCACTCTCGGTGCTGTAGGTGGTGACCTCGGCCTCTGCCTCGGTCGCCTGGGTCTCTACTACGTCGTTTTCAGCCAAGTTCTTTTCCTTACTGGGCAATCTGATCGATAACGAAAGTCTTTGGCTGCTGCGCCTCGTGTGGGTGCTCGCTGCCGGAGTAAACCTTGAGCTTCTTCAGCATCTGGTCCCCTAGAGAGTTCTTTGGAAGCATTCCGCGAATGGCCTTCTCGACGGCCTTCTCTGGGCTCTTCTCAAGTAGTTCTGCATAGCTGGTAGCGGTAAGACCACCTGGGTAACCGGAGTGACGATAGGCCATCTTCTGGGTCAGCTTTGATCCGGTGAGGGCAACCTTCTCCGCGTTGATAATGATTACAAAGTCACCGTTGTCCATGTGGTTTGCAAAAGTTGGCTTGTGCTTGCCGCGCAGCAGTGTGGCTGCCTGGGATGCTAGACGTCCTAGCACCACGTCGGTGGCGTCGATGACTAACCACTCGTGGCTCAGCTCGCTGGCCTTTGGCGAATAAGTACGCACGCTAAATTACCTCGTAGTTTCTTTTTGAGTGATTCCGCAGACTTATGCGGTTTCAAACCGCTCGGCAAAGCCGAACCAAGGAGCAAGTCTAGGGGTTTTGAACCCCATGGTCAAACAGAAATATCCTCATCCGAACGCAGGTTTCTAGCCTTCTCAGCCTGAGCCGCAAGCTGATCATTCTCGGGGTATTCGACATCGTCCAAAGACAGCCCGCGAGGATCAACAACCTTGAACTTGCTGGTTCGTTTAGCTGCCTTTGTGATCTCTGCGAGCTCATCAGATGACAACCTGCCTTCGCCAACTGCAATCAACGCCCCGACAATCGACCTCACCATGTTGTGGCAAAATGCATCGGCTCTTAGGGTCACCAAAATTCGACCGTCTGGCTCGCGCTCAACATCCAACCTGCGAAGCTCACGAATTGTTGTCGCTCCCTCCCTAGGTTTGCAGAAGGCCCCGAAGTCACGCAGCCCCTGAAGAGTTTCACCGGCCTTTGCCATAGCGTGTGTGTCTAGATCCTTCGGGACCTGGAGGACATACCGAGCTTGCCTTGGATTTGGCCGACACGAGGCATCTGCAATTCCGTAGTGATAGGTGCGCCCGATGGCACTAAATCTGGCGTCAAACCCAGCCGGAGCCTCACTTATTTCGAATACTGCGATGTCCTCAGGTAGCAGGCCGTCGAGCCTTGCTGCCGAGAAAGGGGCTCTACCAAGCCGTTGAGTTTGACCTTCGGTGATGTCTATGTGGCATACCTGAAAACCTGCGTGGACTCCAGCATCTGTCCGACCAGCAACCCGAATACCGAAATCATCGGTGCTCGGACCAAAAATGGTTGTAAGTGCGGTGAGAAGCTCACCTTGCACGGTTCTCAGCCCAGGCTGTTTGGCCCAACCCACAAAGTCGGTTCCGTCGTAGGCGAGGTTTATCCGGAAACGAGTAAGCCCGCCGGGCAAACCAGCGGGCGTACTCATGAATTGGTCCTGTTTAGGCCTTTGGCTCTTCCTCGGCTGCAGGCTCCTCGGGAGCTGCCTCCTCAGCAGGAGCCTCTTCGCTTGCTGCCTCTGCAGCAGGCTCTTCAGCTGCCGCTTCCTCAGCAGGGACATCCTCAGCAGGTGCCTCAGCCTCGGCTGCAGGAGCCTCCTCTGCTGGAGCTTCAGGAGCAGCTGTCTCTTCGGCTACTGCTTCTGCCGCTGGTGCTTCCGCTACGGCCTCTACCTGCTCCTCAACTGCTTCCGCTGCGGGCTCTTCGGCCGGTGCGGTGGTGGCAACGTTGTTGGTGAGTTTGACCTTGTTGGCCTTTGGCTTTGGGGTGACTGGGTCCAGGACAAGCTCGATCATTGCCATCGGGGCGTTGTCGCCCTTGCGGTAGCCGAGCTTGACGATGCGAGTGTAACCGCCCTGTCGCTCCTGAACCTGAGGTGCGATCTCAGCAAAAAGCTGGTGGACGACACCCTTGTCAAGAATCTGCTGCATAACCCTGCGGCGCGAGGCGAGATCGCCACGCTTCGCAAATGTCACCAGGCGCTCAGCAATTGGGCGTAGACGCTTGGCACGAGTCTCGGTCGTGGTGATCTTGCCGTGCTTGAACAGGCTGGTTGCCATGTTGTTTAGCATTAGGCGCTCGTGAGCTGGTCCGCCTCCGAGACGTGGGCCCTTTGTTGGGGTAGGCATTTGTTTCTCCTTGCGCTACTTAGATCTGGTCTTCGTCGAAGCCGCCACCGAAGTATGCGGAGTCGAAGCCTGGGACGGCATCCTTGAAACGTAGGCCCATGCTGGTGAGCTTGTCGCGAACCTCGTCGACAGACTTCGAGCCAAAGTTACGGATGTTCATTAGCTGATCCTCGCTCAGTGCAATGAGCTCGGAAACCGTGTTAATGCCCTCACGCTTGAGGCAGTTGTAGGAGCGAACCGTGAGGTCCAGGTCCTCAATTGGGGTGGAGAGCTCGTTAGAGGCGGCTAGCTCGACTGGAGCTGGGCCAATCTCGATACCCTCGGCCTCTTCGTTTAGCTCTTTGGCAAGGCCAAACAGCTCAACTAGGGTGGCGCCAGCTGAAGCTACGGCGTCCTTAGGGGCCATTGAGCTCTTGGTCTCAACGTCCACAACCAGCTTGTCGAAGTTGGTGAACTCACCGGCACGAGTTGCCTCGACGCGGTACGAGACCTTGAGCACTGGGGAGTAGATGGAGTCAACCGGAATTACTCCAGCCTCTGCATCAGGGTTACGGTTCTGACTTGCCTGGACGTAGCCGCGACCACGCTCAATAATGAACTCAACCTCTAGCTTGCCCTTGGTGTTCAAAGTCGCAAGAACTAGTTCTGGGTTGTGAACCTCTACACCTGCAGGAACCTGAATGTCGGCTGCGGTGACGGGACCGGCGGCGGACTTTGATAGGTGTGCAACTACGGGGGCATCGTGCTCCGAGGAGACAACGAGGTTCTTGATGTTCAGGATTACCTCAACAACGTCCTCTTTCACACCAGGAATGGTTGAGAACTCGTGGCTAACTCCCTGAATGCGGATGTTGGTAACCGCTGCACCCGGAATCGAGGAGAGCAGAGTGCGGCGGAGGGAGTTTCCTAGGGTGTAGCCGAAGCCTGGCTCCAGTGGGTCCAGGATAAAACGTGAACGATTGTCGCTGATTACTTCTTCGTGAAGGGTGGGGCGCTGTGCAATTAGCACTATTTGGTTCCTTTCGTCTGAGTACCCGCTATTTGATACTCGTCGGGGCTTGATCCGGTTGGGCTGACCGAATCTGTGGGTTTAAGTTTTGGTTAGACGCGGCGACGCTTTGGAGGGCGGCAGCCGTTGTGAGCTTGTGGGGTGACATCGGAGATTGAGCCGACCTCGAGGCCTGCGGCCTGCAGCGAACGGATCGCGGTCTCACGACCGGAACCTGGGCCCTTGACGAAGACGTCGACCTTCTTTAGGCCGTGCTCCTGAGCCTTGCGGGCAGCGTTCTCGGCAGCCATCTGGGCAGCAAATGGAGTCGACTTACGCGATCCCTTGAAGCCGACATCGCCGGAGGAGGACCATGAAATCACAGCACCGGTTGGGTCGGTGATGGTGATGATGGTGTTGTTAAAGGTTGAGCGAATGTGAGCCTGACCGGCTGGCACATTCTTCTTGTCCTTGCGGCGAGGCTTCTTAGCCGCCGCGGTTGCCTTAGGGGTTGCCATTATTTAGTCCTAGACCTTCCTGCCGCGACTAGCGGGCTGCCTTCTTCTTGCCGGCGACCGTGCGCTTCGGACCCTTGCGGGTTCTTGCGTTGGTCTTGGTGCGCTGACCGCGGACTGGGAGTC
Source organism: uncultured Aquiluna sp. (assembly GCA_964350385.1). Classification (GTDB taxonomy): domain Bacteria; phylum Actinomycetota; class Actinomycetes; order Actinomycetales; family Microbacteriaceae; genus Aquiluna. The sequence continues at coordinate 36,602 of CAYGJH010000011.1, forward strand.
CCTTGCGGTGGCGAATTCCTTCGTAGGAGCCGATCTCGACCTTGCGGCGGATGTCGGCTGCGACCTCACGACGAAGGTCACCCTCCACCTTGTAGTCCTTTTCAATGACATCACGCAGCGCGACCAGCTGGTCGTCAGTTAGGTCCTTAACCCTGATGTCTTCTGAGATTTTGGTGGCCTTCAGAATCTCGCTTGAGCGAGTGCGGCCAATACCGAAAATGTAGGTAAGTGAAATAACCACTCGCTTCTCGCGAGGGATATCGACTCCTGCTATACGTGCCATTTCTAGATTGCTCTCTTTGCTATAAGAAGGTCTTCGGCATCACAATCCCGCTCTGGCGGAGAGGGCCCCGGCCTTCTACCGGGGGTTAGCTTTCGCTCTGTGCTGCCCTATTGCTATTTAGTTGTTAGGTGCTGCTGGCCTAGCCCTGGCGCTGCTTGTGACGAGGGTTCTCGCAAATCACCATTACGCGGCCATGACGACGAATGATCTTGCACTTGTCGCAAATCTTCTTGACGCTCGGGTTAACCTTCATGATCTTTCTTTCTACTTGTAGCGGTAGATAATGCGGCCTCTGGTCAGGTCGTAGGTCGACAACTCAACAATCACGCGGTCCTCCGGGAGGATACGGATATAGTGCTGTCGCATTTTTCCCGAGATGTGGGCTAAAACTATGTGTCCGTTGGTTAGCTCTACCCGAAACATTGCGTTCGGGAGCGCCTCAACGACCGAACCCTCGATCTCGATTACGCCGTCTTTGTTGGCCATGCACTCACTTCACTACTTTTTAGCGTCACGAACACGCGAAAGCCCAACGAAAAGAAAGGTTTTTCACGTAAGAAACGCCAAGGGACAATACTAGGGGGAAACTTGGGCGAATGCTAGTGGCTAATCCAAAGAAATTGGGGTAATTCCAAAGGGTGCCAGCTTTGACAATCCCCCGTCTGGTTCGGTCAGTACCCAGATTCCCTTGGAGTGCTTTGCAACGCTGTGCTCCCAGTGGGCTCCGTCCGAGCCATCCATAGTCTCCACGGTCCAGTCATCGTCCTGAATAAAGGTCTGCTGGTCACCGGCGGTGATCATCGGCTCGATGGCAATACACATTCCCGCCTCTACTTTTGGACCTGGGTCCTTGGTCCGGTAATTGAACACGGCAGGGTCCTCGTGCATCGTGCGGCCAATGCCATGACCGATGTACTCCTGGAGAATGCCGTAGGGGCCCTTGGCCTTGACATGCTCCTCGATGGCGATGCCAACCTCATTTAGGCGAGTAGCGGTTGCGAATGCGGCGATCCCGGCCCAAAGCGAGCCCTCACAGACATCGCTTTGCAGCTGTCGCTGCTTGGCAAGATCGGAGTCGTCTCCCGGAACCACAATTGAAAATGCGCTGTCTCCGTTCCAACCATCGAGTTCAGCCCCGCAATCGATAGAGACAAGGTCTCCTGCCTCAAGAACTCGGTTTGAGGGAATCCCGTGGACCACCGCGGAATTAACTGAGGCGCAAATGGTGTGGTAGTAGCCGGGGACAAGCTGGAAATTAGGCCTTCCTCCCAAGTCTCTGATCACCTCTTCAGCAATCTGATCGAGCTGGAGAGTTGTAACTCCGGGTTTAATAGCAACCTTTACAGCCGCTAAGGCAATCATTGTCAGTTGGCCGGCAACCCGCATCTTGCGGATGTCATCGTCTGTCTTGAGTTCGTAACGCTTTCGCATTAGGAAACTAGGCCACGAGCGTCCAGGACCTCGATGATTCTGCTCGTGACATCGGCGATCTCTCCGAGGCCATTCACCTTCGCGACCAGAGAACGCGATGCGTAGATGTCAATTAGCGGTGCCGTCTGGTCCTCGTAAACGTCAAGCCTGCGCTTGATGACATCTGGGGTGTCATCGCTCCGACCCTGCTCCTGAGCCCTTCCGGAAAGCCTACGAAGAAGCTCTTCAGAGTCTGCGGTGAGCTGGACCACGACATCGAGTTTCTTGTTGGTCTCGTCAAGGATGTCATCTAGCTCTTCTACCTGGTCGATCGTTCTTGGGTAGCCATCGAGAAGGAAGCCCGCTGCTGCATCCTCTTGGTTTAGGCGATCGCGCACCAGCGCATTCGTCAAGGAGTCTGGAACATACTCGCCACGGTCCATGAATGCTTTTGCCTCGAGACCCAGCGGGGTCTCGTTGCGGACATTCTCGCGGAAGATGTCTCCGGTAGAGATGGCTGGAATCCCGAAGTGCTGTGCCAGCAGTGCTGCCTGGGTTCCCTTGCCAGCTCCCGGAGGGCCGATCAAGAGTATGCGGATCACTTCAGTAGACCCTCGTAGTTGCGCTGCTCCATCTGGGCATTGATCTGCTTCACCGTCTGCAGTCCGACACCCACGATGATCAGGATTGAAGTTCCACCAAATGGGAAGTTCTGGTTGGTTCCGATTGCGGTGAATGCAACGAGCGGAATCAGAGCGATTAGACCCAGGTAGATAGCACCAGGAGCGGTAATGCGGCTGATTACATACTCGAGGTACTCGGTGGTCGGACGACCTGCGCGAATACCTGGAATGAATCCTCCGTAGCGCTTCATGTTGTCGCTGATCTCCTCGGGGTTCAGGGTGATGGCGACGTAGAAGTAGGTAAAGCCAACAATCAGGGCAAAGTAGACGGCCATGTAAAGCGGGTTGTCACCAGCTGTCAGGTAGGTAGAGATAAACGTCACCCATGGAGCAACCTGGCCTGTTGTTGGGTCTGGCTGGTTGAACTGGGCAAGCAGGGCTGGGAGGTAGAGCATCGAAGAGGCGAAGATAACCGGGATAACTCCGGCGGTGTTCACCTTCACAGGGATGTACGTGGCCTGTCCGCCATAGGCCTTGCGGCCAACCATGCGCTTCGCGTACTGAACCGGAATCCTGCGCTGAGACTCCTCAACCAAAACCACCAGTGCGACAATCAAGAAACCGACTGCCATCACGATTACGAAGATCTCGATGGTCCTGGTCTGCAGAATCTGTAGCAAGCTGGCTGGGAAAGTTGAGGCAATTGAGGTAAAGATCAAGAGCGACATGCCGTTGCCAACACCGCGCTCGGTGATGAGCTCACCAATCCACATAATCAATCCGGTTCCAGCGGTCATTGTGATGACCATCAGGGTGATCGAAAGTGGTCCGGTGTCAACAAGAATCGGCAGCGTACAGTCAGCGCCAAACAGGGCACCCTGTCTCGCAACCGTAATCAGGGTCGTTGACTGAAGCAGCGCAAGCGCGATGGTCAGGTAACGGGTGTACTGGGTGAGCTTGGACTGACCCGCGGGGCCCTCCTTGTGAAGGGCCTCAAACCTCGGGATAACGACCCTCAGCAGCTGGGTGATAATCGAGGCCGTAATGTACGGCATGATTCCCAGCGCGAAAATCGACAGCTGGAGCAGCGCTCCACCCGAGAACAGGTTCACAAGCTCGTAGAGGCCAGAGGTGCTCTGAGACTGCGCTAGACACTGCTGAACGTTTGTGTAGTCCACGTTCGGCGATGGAATGAAGGATCCCAATCGGAATACCGCAATCATTCCCAGCGTAAACGCAAGCTTGTTGCGCAGGTCCGGGGTGCGGAACGCGCGAGCTATTGCCTGAAACACCTGATACCTCCCCTAGTTCTGACTAGGCGTTGACGCTGCCTCCGGCAGCCTCAATCTTGGTCTTGGCCGACTCGGATACCTTGTCGACAGCGACCTCTAGCTTAACCGAGACATCACCATTGCCAAGGACCTTCACAGGCTCACCCTTTCGGACTGCTCCCTTAGCAACTAGATCATCGATTGTGACCTTGCCGCCCTTTGGATACAGCTCGCCGAGCTTGTCTAGGTTTACAACCTGGTACTCGACCCGGAATGGGTTCTTGAAACCACGAAGCTTAGGTGTGCGCATAACTAGGTTCACGCCACCACCCTCGAAACCAAGACGGGTTGTGGTGCGAGCACCGGTTCCCTTGGTTCCACGGCCAGCGGTCTTACCCTTGGATCCCTCACCACGACCCTTACGAGTCTTGTCCTTCTTCGCACCAGGAGCTGGGCGAAGGTGGTGAAGACGCAGAATCTGTGACTTTTCCTT
>CAYGJH010000012.1:0-40319 GCA_964350385.1 uncultured Aquiluna sp.
TCTGCCCAGTCGATCTCCACAATTACCCCTTCGTGTATGGAATTGCGAGCGCCTTAGGCGGTCTGGATTGTCCAACAAAAGCGACGACAGCAATGATCGTGACCACGTAGGGCACCATGACGATGAAGTCCGTAGGAATACCTGGGCTCACCTGATTCGCCCAAACTCTCAGAATGATTGAGAAGCCGAATAGCAGTGCAGCAAGCGCTGCAGAGATTGGGTGCCAGCGGCCGAGGATAACAACCGCAAGAGCAATAAACCCGAAGCCACCAGCCATCTCCCGACCAAATGCGCCGGCATTTCCAATCGTCAATGCAGCACCGCCAAGACCAGCTGACATGCCCCCCAGTGTTACCCACCAGAACCTGGTCCTACCGACATTAATGCCGACGGTGTCTGCTGCAAGAGGGTGCTCACCTACTGCCCTCGCCCTTAAGCCAAGCTTGGTCTTGAAGAGAATGAAGTAGAGGGTGGGTACAAAAACAAGGGCTACAAAAACGGTAATTCGGTTTTCAAAAATCACCGGGCCGAGTACAGGAATATCGCTTAGGAAAGGAATCTTGATGATGTCTAGCGTGCCCGGGAAATTCACATTTTCGGCGTCTTGGGTAAGCCACTGCTGAAATAGGAAGCTTGTTATGCCTATGACTAAAACGTTCAGGACAACGCCCACGATGATCTGTTGAGCAAGGTATTTGATGGCAAACACCGCCAGTACAAGGGAAACCAATGCACCCCCAATCATGGCGCTGATGAGCCCAAAGAAGAAATTGTCGGTAATCGATGACACGACTGCCGCCATGAATGCTCCAGCGAGCAGCTGGGCTTCAATGGCAATGTTCGTTACGCCCACACGCTCGCACATCAGACCTCCCATGGCTCCCAGCACGATTGGCACTGCGAGAACTAGAGAGGTTCCGATAATGAAAGTCAGAGGGACTTTGTTTCCCGCGGCTAACCAACCAAGCAAGGCGATGCCGCCAATAGCTCCGTAGAGAACAGATACCCACAGCGGTGTCCTGATATTTTTCAGAGCGAAGCTGAGCGAATAACCCGCAATTATTAGCAACAAGATTCCAGAGACCCAACCGAGTGTGGACGAACCAACTGGAAAAGATGGCAGTTGAATGACGTCCATTCGGCGAGAGATCTCAAAAACGGTCTCGCCCTCACGACCGAGGATTCCGAAAAAGATTAGAACCGATACACCGATGGCAGCCATCGTGATGGGGGATTTGAATCCAACCCTCTCCTCTTTTGCTAGCTGGCTCTGGCTCACTTGGCACCCCCTCTCTTTAGGAGCTTTTGTCGCATGTTTGCCAAAACTGAAGATGTTTGTGGCGGTGGAAGTCGGAAAAGCATTCGAATTAGAGGTGGAGCCGCAATGAACAGAACGATCGCTCCCTGGACAATACCCAATACCTCCGGTGACACCCCAAATACCTGCATAGTCGGTGCCCCCGCCTTAAAGGCGCCAAACAGCAGTCCAGCTAGCAGAATTCCGGGGGCATTGGAGCCCCCAAGAAGGGCAACTGTAATGGCATCAAAACCTATGTTCGCGTGAGCGCTGGGAAACAGTCCAAGGGTTGAGGCGAGCGATTGGTTTGCAGCAGCTAGACCAACAAAGGCAGCGGAGAGTCCCATTGCGAGAATGTAGACGCGCTCAACACTGACCCCGGCAGACCTAGCAGCTTCAGCGTTTTCGCCCACCATTCTCAACCTGAAACCAATTGTTGACCGCTCCATTAGCCACCAGAACGCGACGACTGCACCCAGAGCCAAGAAGATACCCCAGTGAAGGTTGTAATTGTCTCCAAGAATCTTGGGCAATACTGCGGTTGCTGCCGCGGGATCCGACTTTGCGTTTCCAGTGGAGGCCTCTTCCCCAAGCAGATCAGCATCCTTGAGCAGGAAGTTAAAAAAGTTGAACATTATGTAGTTGAACATGATTGTCAGGATGACCTCATGAGCTCCGGTTCGAGCCTTTAGGAAGCCGGTCAGGGCTCCCAAGAGTGCCGCCCCAGCCACTCCAGCGAGTACCGCCACAACGGTGTGTATAACCACGGGCAACTCAAGTCTCGTTGCGACAAATGTGGCCCAAATCATTCCTGAAATGATCTGTCCGGTTCCTCCAATGTTGAACATTCCTACCCTGAAGGTGAGTCCGATGCCAAGACCAGCCAGAATCAGAGGGGCAGCCAAGCGCAATGTTTCGGTCAATGGCCTAATCGCCTTTTCGAACGTCTCCGCTTCGCCATTGAAGATCGATCCACGAAACAGCGCTCCATAACCCTCCGTTACCACTGAAAAGGCTGCGCCGATCGCGTCTGCGGGACGCGAAAAGAAGTAACCCAGGGACTCAAGAAAGTCCTTATCGGAACCAATCATGAATAAAGCACCGACCAAAAAACCAAGAATGATTGACAATACGGTCCGGGTGAAGCCGCCGGAGAGAATCTCCTTTAGTGCTTGAGAAAAGCGGTCTGGGTTTTCACTCATGCTGCCACTCCCGCCATTAGCTTTCCTAACTGCTCTCTCGAAGTTTCGGGACTGACAATGTCAACGATCTTGCCTCGATACATGACGGCGATTCTGTCTGCCAACGCGAGCACCTCATCTAATTCGGTGGAGACCAGAACAACGGCCTTACCTTTATCGCGCTCGATGACAATGCGTTCGTGGATGAACTCGATTGAGCCAACATCTACGCCGCGAGTGGGCTGCGACGCAATTATGAGATCAACGTCTCTTGATAGCTCTCTGGCAACCACGACCTTTTGCTGGTTACCGCCGGATAGTTTGCCCGCCGGAGTTTCGGCCGAGGGAGTCCTCACATCAAATTCCTTGACCAGCTGCTCTGCGATTTTTCTGCGAGCGGAGAAGTTGATATTGACGCCCTTGGTAAAACGCGACTTGTAAGAAGAGTTGATCATCATGTTTTCGGCAATCGTGAAGGCACCAACAACGCCATCTGAGGTTCTGTCCTCAGGTATGTAACCGACACCACTTTCCAGCACTTGTCTCACAGTCGCCCCTGTCATGTCAGCACCTCGAATGGATATCTTCCCGAAACCCGTTAGGGCTGACCTCAGCCCCATGATTGCCTCCGCCAGCTCAGTTTGCCCATTGCCCTGCACTCCTGCAACGGCGAGTATCTCCCCGGCTCGGACTTCAAAGCTCACGCCATTCACAGCGCGCTGACCACGGTCATCGAGAACCGCGAGATTCTCCACCTCGAGAACTACCTCGCCCGTCTCCCTAGAACTTTTTGCGACTGTCAGTCCGACTTCTCGACCCACCATCATGGAGGCGAGCTCAGAGGTTGAAGCGTCTGGACTTGCGGTTCCAACTACTTTTCCCAACCGGATAACTGTGATTTTGTCAGCAACCGCCTTTACCTCTCGAAGCTTGTGAGTAATGAAAACAATTGACGTGCCGCTTGAGGCGAGCTGCCTCATAATCTCCATCAGCTCATCTGTCTCTTGAGGGGTTAGAACAGCAGTTGGCTCGTCCAGCACCAAGACTCTCGCATCCCTGGAGAGCGCCTTTATAATCTCGACGCGCTGCTGAACTCCAACGGGAAGGTCTTCCACTAGAGCATCCGGATCAACGTCGAAGCCAAAACGCTCAGAGATATCCAGAACTCGCTTTCGAGCTTCCGCGACATCGATTGCACCCAATGCCTTTGTTGGTTCTTGACCCAGAGCTACGTTCTCGGCGACCGTGAAAACCGGTATGAGCATAAAGTGTTGGTGGACCATGCCGATGCCCGCCTCCATGGCATCACCTGGACCAGCGAAACTCTGTGGTTTGTTATCGAGAAGAACCTCACCCTCGTCGGCGTCGTAGAGGCCATACAGGACATTCATCAAAGTTGACTTGCCGGCACCGTTCTCACCCAACATGGCGTGAATCTCCCCTGGCTCTACCACGAGGTCAATGGAGTCGTTGGCGATAAGTGTGCCGAAGCGCTTTGTGATTCCGCGCAGTTCTAGTTTCAATTGAGCACTCCTTTGTGCGAACACTCTATTTTGGCAAAGAAAAGGGCCGCAGGTTTACCTGCGGCCCTTTTCTTTGTTTTTTGTCAGGTGGCTTAGGCCTTAGGGTCTACCTCACCTGCGATGATGCCGGCCTCTAGCTCTGCTAGGCGAGCCTTGGTTGCGTCATCGATCATGGCGTCAAACTCGTAGAACGGGCTAAGGCCAGTTCCACCGTTTGCCAGGGTGCCTGTGTACTGATCACCACTGAACTCTCCGCCAGCGGAAAGCTCTGCAATGATGTCGTAAACAGCATTTGTCATGCGCTTCTCGGCTGAAGTCAGAATTAGGTCTGCGTACTCAGGGCTGGTGAGAGCGATGTCCTTGTCAACACCAACCATCACGCCGTCAATACCAGTCTCTTTGATTGCCTCAGAAACAGCACCGAACTGATCTCCCGCAACTGGGAAAATGACGTCTGCTTCGGCTTCGATGTGGGAAAGGGCAATACCCTTCGAGATAAGGGAGTTCGGGGTGAAGTCGCCCATGAAGTCGCCCGTCATCGCAACTGGATCCCAGCCGACTACGGTCACCTCTACGTCGTTTTCCATACCCCATGCCATAGCTCCGTAGTAGAAGCCATCCATGAAGTCGGTAACAGCAGGAATTGGAATACCACCATAGGTACTGACAACCTTGGTTGTTGAGTATGAGGCGGCCAAGTAACCAGCTAGGTAGCTCGACTCAGCCATGTTGTAAAGCAAAGGCTTCAAGTTGGCGTGAGCCGAATATCCATCAATGCTTACGAAGTTCATGTCTGGATTCGCCTCAGCGATTAGGTTGACTGGGTCAGCCAATCCAAATCCAACAGCAAATGTGATGTCACAGCCAGCCGCAACCATCGCCTCTAGGTTAGGCGTGAATTCCTCTGGTGTGTTGGACTCTGCGTCATCGATTTGAACGCCGAGTTGGCTCTGTGCAGCCTCAAGTCCGTCATAGGTTGACTCGTTGAATGACTTGTCGTTCCAGCTACCCTCGTCAGAGACGGCGCAGGCTAGGAAGTCAATTGTTTCGGCAGCTGGTTCTTCGGTTGCAGTTGCAGTGCTGGTCGCGGCCGGCTCTTCCTCTGGTGCTGCTGCGCAGCCTGAGAGAACAAGAGCGGATGCGCCCAGAAGAGCGAATGCTGCTGATGCATTCTTTAGCTTCAAGGTTTCCTCCTGAATGAGATGAAAGTGGCACCTAACTAGGTGCCGAGTTGACAAAACTCTACTCCGCAAACAATTGGCAAATCGCCGGAAAACTCAGATTTATCAATCTGAGATGTTTAAAGAAGCTCGGAGTGACCGGACTCCCTGAGGGAGTCCACGAGGCTCTTAACCTTCTGGGCGTGCTCCTTGCTAGTTACGAGCAACGCGTCAGCGGTGTCGACGACGATTACGTCTTCCAATCCAATAAGGGCGACAAGCCTGCCAGTGTCGCTAACGAGGATGCCGCTGGAGGAATCGGATAGCACTCGGGCCGAACCTAGAACCGCAAGGTGGCCTTTGCGCCCCTGCGACTGCAGCTCCGCAATCGCAGCGAAGTCGCCAACGTCGTGCCACTCAAACTCCCCTGGGACAACCGCAACATCACCATCGCGAGCAGCAGGTTCCGCGACCGAGTAGTCGATTGCAATCTTGGTGAGGGTGGGCCAGATCTTTGCCATCGCTTGATCTCGCGATTCGGTGTCCCAGGCCTTTGCCAGCTCAATAACTCCGCTGTGCAGTGTGGGCTGGGTCTTGGCGAGAATGTCCAAGAGCTTTTTGGCGGGAGCGATGAACATGCCGGCATTCCAGAGGTAGTCATCGCTTGCGACATAGTGGCGCGCGGTTGCAATGTCTGGCTTCTCCACAAATTCCAAGACCTCGCAGGCTGTGTCGGTGGCAAGCCGTTTACCTTTTTTGATGTAGCCGAACGCAACGGAAGCCTCAGTTGGCCTAAGGCCTATTGTCACAATCTTTCCCGTAGCTGCGACCTGGACAGCCTCTTGGACGGTTTTGTGAAATGCGGTGGAATCGCTGATCACGTGGTCGGCTGCAAATGAGCCAATGATCACGTCGGGCTCGCGCTGGGCAAGAACCGCAGCGGCAAGAGCAATTGCCGCGGTCGAATCTCTAGGTGATGGCTCCAGAATGACATTGGCAAAGTCCAGCTCGGGAAGCTGATCGGCAACCGCGCGAGCGTGCACGTCGCCAGTCACCACCATCGTCCGACCGGCAGCCAGTGGCTGCAGGCGGTCCCAGGTGTCTTGTAGCAGGGTCTGGCCATTGCCAGTTAGGTCATGCAAAAACTTGGGGGCGTTTGCTCTGGACATTGGCCAAAGCCTGGAGCCAATTCCGCCGGCTGGAATCACCGCGAAAAATCTTTGCATTTCTGCTTTTTCGGAATCCATAACCTTCTCACCCTAGATGTTTCGAAGTGTTTACAAAAGAGTACCTTCGGCTCGGTTACACTTAAGGCATCAATTGACCGATTTTCCATGGAGGAAGCCTTGGCATCGATGCCCGCAGGAACTCTCTACCGAGGCAAGGTTGGCATGTGGTCATGGGTTTTGCACCGCATCACCGGCGTCGGAATCTTTTTCTTTTTGCTGGTCCACGTTCTTGACACAGCACTGGTCCGCGTGAGCCCTGAGGCCTACAACGTAGTTATCGAGTCATACAAGACCCCAATCATTGGTATTTCGGAGCTCGGGCTTGTCGGCGCCATTCTTTTTCACGGCCTAAACGGGCTGCGCGTGATTGCGGTGGACTTCTGGTCCAAGGGCACCAAGTACCAGAACGTGATGTTCTGGGCGGTAATGGTTATCACGGTGGTTTCTGTGGCGGCATTCACTCCGCTGCATCTAGCAAGAGTGTTCGGGCACTAGGAGGTAGTCATGGCTGTAGTTATTGAAACCCCTAACTCCCCGAGAACTCGCAAGCAAGCGAATTGGGAAAAGTACGGCTGGCTCTTTATGAGAGTCTCCGGTCCGCTGCTGATTGTCTTGATCTTCACTCACCTGGTCGTAAACCTTGTGGTTGGCGATGGCATAAAGGCCATCGACTTTGCCTTTGTGGCAGGTAAGTGGGCGGATCCGTTCTGGCAGGTTTGGGACATGGCAATGCTCTGGTTGGCACTGATTCACGGGACCAACGGCATGCGCACCATCGTCAACGACTACGTTGAAAAGGAAACCCTGAGAAAGGGTCTTGTTACCACCCTCTGGGCGGTCGGTGGGCTGCTAATCCTGCTTGGAACGCTAGTAATTTTCACCTTCGATCCATGCCCCGCGGGAGCTGCAGCAGAGCTGCTCCCCTCATTCTGCCCAGCGAACTAAAAAGGAACTTTTTTGAGCTCTACCGACAACGTCACCTATCACTCGCACGACGTCATCATCGTTGGTGCCGGCGGAGCTGGCATGCGCGCTGCGATCGAAGCCGGCAGTGAGGCAAGTGTCGCTGTGATCTCGAAGCTGTTCCCAACTCGCAGCCACACCGGCGCCGCCCAGGGCGGCATGGCAGCGGCCCTTGCGAACGTCGAGGAGGACAGCTGGGAGTGGCACACCTTCGACACCGTGAAAGGTGGCGACTACCTCGTCGATCAAGATGCTGCCGAGATCCTGGCCAAGGAGTCGGTGCAGGCGGTAATTGACCTGGAGAACATGGGCTTGCCCTTCAATCGCACCCCTGACGGCAAAATTGACCAGCGTAGGTTTGGCGGTCACACCAGAGACCACGGCAAGGCTCCGGTTAGAAGAAGCTGCTACGCGGCCGACCGGACTGGCCACATGATTTTGCAGACTCTTTACCAAACCTGCGTCAAGCTCGGTATCGAGTTTTACAACGAGTTCTATGTTTTGGACCTGGTGATGAACGAGGGAAAGCCAGCGGGTGTGGTTGCCTACGAGCTGGCAACCGGCGAGATTCACGTTTTCGCGGGCAAGTCCATCGTCTTTGCAACCGGCGGCTTCGGAAAGATCTACAAGACCACCTCCAACGCCCACACCCTCACCGGTGATGGCGTTGCGATTGCCTTCCGGAGGGGCATCCCACTGGAAGACATGGAGTTCTACCAATTCCACCCAACCGGCCTCGCAGGTCTCGGCATCCTGCTGAGCGAGGCAGCTAGAGGTGAGGGCGGCATTCTCAGAAACGCCTCAGGTGAAAGATTCATGGAGCGTTACGCGCCAACGATTAAGGACCTCGCTCCGAGAGACATGGTGGCTCGTGCAATGGCCAATGAGGTCCGCGAGGGACGTGGTGCGGGTCCAAACAAGGACTACGTGCTTCTGGATCTGACTCACCTCGAGCCCGCCGTGATCGATGCCAAGCTTCCCGACATTACCGAGTTTGCAAGAACGTACCTGGGTGTGGAGCCCTACACCGAACCGGTGCCGGTGTTCCCGACTGCTCACTATGCAATGGGCGGAATCCCCACCAACATCAAGGCTGAGGTGCTAAGCGACAACGACACCGTTATCCCGGGACTCTATGCCGCAGGTGAGTGTGCCTGCGTATCGGTTCATGGAGCCAACCGACTGGGTACTAACTCGCTTCTGGACATCAACGTCTTTGGCAAGCGTGCCGGCAAATATTCGGTGGAGTATGCCAAGACAGCGAAGCAGGTCCCAATGCCCGAGGATGCTGCTAAGGATGTGCTCGAGCTGTTGCAAAAGGTTAGAAACGCCAAGGGCAAGGAAAAAGTCGCTCAGCTTCGCAAGGAGCTGCAGGAGACCATGGACAAAAACGCTCAGGTGTTTAGAACCGAAGAGACGCTGAACGAGGCCCTAGCGAAGATTGCCGAGCTTAGAAAGCGCTACGAGAAGATCTCGGTTCAAGACCAGGGAAAGCGATTCAACACTGATCTGCTTGAGGCGGTCGAACTTGGCTTCTTACTAGATCTTGCAGAGGTGACGGTCATCACCTGTCGCGAGCGCCGCGAGAGTAGGGGCGCTCACCTGCGCGAGGACTACACCGAGCGAAACGACAAGAAGTTCATGGTTCACTCGATGGCCTACAAGCAGAACAAGATTGACAAGAAGACCGGAATCGACATCAAGGTTGATTGGAAACCCGTCGTCATCACCAACTACCAGCCAATGGAGCGTAAGTACTAATGGACAAGGCAATCGCTGAGGTAGCGAGCTTCACTGTCACCCTAATGATCAGAAGGTTTGATCCCGAGGTTGACCAGGAGCCGAAGTGGGTTGACTACGACGTGGAGATGTTTGGCACCGACAGGGTGCTGGATGCCCTTCATAAGATCAAGTGGGAAATCGACGGCTCGCTAACCTTCCGCCGCTCCTGCGCCCACGGCGTCTGCGGCTCCGACGCCATGCGCATCAACGGCCGCAACCGTCTCGCCTGCAAGACGCTGATCAAAGACCTAGACATTTCTAGCCCCATTTACATAGAGCCAATCAAAGGTCTACCGGTTGAGAAGGACCTTATTGTCAACATGGAACCCTTCTACCAGGCCTATCGCGACATTAATCCCTTCTTGATGGCATCAGATACTCCAACCAAGGAGCGGCTGCAGTCCCCCGAGGACCGGGCTCGCTACGACGACACAACCAAGTGCATCTTGTGTGCTGCCTGCACCACAAGCTGCCCTGTGTTCTGGACCGACGGGCAGTACTTCGGTCCGGCCGCAATTGTCAATGCCCACAGGTTCATCTTCGACTCCCGCGATGAGGGAGCTCAGGTCAGGATCGACATACTCAACGACAAAGAAGGGGTCTGGCGTTGCCGCACCACCTTTAACTGCACCGAGGCCTGCCCCAGGGGCATCGAGGTAACCAAGGCAATTGCCGAGGTAAAGCAGGCCATTTTGCGGGGAAGACCCTAAGCCACTTATTTGTTGGACAGGCTATGTCCCTAACAAGAAGAACCGTCGTCGCCTCAGGCATTGCCGCGACCGGCATTGTGACCCTCGCAGCTTGTGCCGCTGAGCCTGAGCCTGAGCCGGCCGAAACCACGCAACCCTCGGCAACTGTAGAAGAGGCTCCCGAAGAGCTTGCTGGTGAGGTTCTACTTGGCTCCACAGCAGACGTGATGGTCGGCTCGGGCACCAAGTTTATGGTTGATGAGAGCCTGACGATTCTGGTCACCCAACCAAAAGAAGGTGTCTTTCGGGCGTTCTCAGCAAAGTGCACCCATGCAGGTTGCATTGTCACAGGCATTCGCGACGATGAGATTGCCTGCGGCTGTCACGGAGCGAGGTTTAACCCCGATAGCGGAGAGCCAGTGGCTGGACCTGCAAAGAGCCCCCTGGGGAAAATTCAGCTGGAAGTGCGGGGCAGTGAGCTCTATGCACTGCTCTAGCTCCTAAGTTAGTCCCGTGCTCACTCTCGCAACCGTCAACGTAAATGGCATCAGGGCCGCAGCCCGCAAAGGAATGGCTGGGTGGCTTCAAGAGGCCAAGCCCGACATACTCTGCCTCCAGGAAGTTCGTGCTCCTGGGGATGAGCTGCGAAAGCTAGCCGAGGGAGAGGGCCCACTAAGTGGAAGTTGGGGCATCTTTGACCAGGAAGCTAGCGCGAAGGGAAGAGCCGGGGTCGCAGTTCTCACCACGGCCAAGGTTCTGGACCATCGCACCGACATAGGTCCAAAAGACTTCGACTCTCTCGGTCGCTGGTTGGAAACCGACATTGAAACCAATAGCGGGACTCTTACGGTCGTGAGCTGCTACGTGCACTCTGGGGAAGCCGACACCCCAAAGCAGGTTGAGAAGTACAAGTTTTTAGATGCCATGCGGGAGCGCATGGCAGAGCTAATGGCCTCGCAAAAACTGGCGGTAATTGTGGGGGATCTAAACGTCGGGCATACAGAGCTGGACATCAAGAACTGGAAGGGCAACCTCAAATCTGCAGGCTTCCTACCCGAGGAGCGTGCCTACTTTGACGACTTTGCGAAGCAGGGCTGGGTTGACATGGGCAGAGCCGCCCACCCGGGCGCTCCCGGTCCCTACACCTGGTGGTCTTATCGCGGTAAGGCCTTCGACACCGACGCCGGCTGGAGGATTGATTATCAGCTTGCTACCCCCGAGCTTGCGAAGCTGGGGCAGAATTATCGAGTAGACAGGGCACCAAGCTACGACGCCCGCTGGAGCGACCACTCCCCCGTGGTGGTCGACTACGACCTTTAGGAGAAGATGTGGCGAAACCAAATTTGCTCAGTGGCATGCAGCCATCCGCCTCCTCCCTCCACCTCGGCAACTACTTAGGCGCTCTCAGGCAGTGGGTGGCAATGCAAGAAACCCACAACGCCTACTACGTCATCGTTGACCTACACGCCATCACGGTCCCACAGGATCCAAAAGAGCTCCTTGAAAACACTCGGAGAACAGCTGCCCAGTACATAGCTGCCGGACTCGACCCGCAGCAGGCGACTTTGTTTGTGCAGTCCCATGTCCCAGCTCACGCCCAGCTGGCCTGGGTGCTGAACTGCATCACTGGCTTTGGCGAGGCATCGAGAATGACCCAGTTCAAGGACAAGAGCCAAAAGGGCGGAGTGGATGTTAGCTCCGTTGGGCTCTTCACCTATCCAATCTTGCAAGCTGCAGACATCCTGCTCTACCAACCCAAGAGCGTTCCTGTGGGCGAGGACCAGAGGCAGCACCTCGAGCTCACTAGGGACCTCGCGATGCGCTTCAACAGCCGATTTGGAAAGACCTTTGAGGTCCCCGAGGCGCATATTCTCAAGGAGACCGCAAAGATCTTCGACCTCCAAGACCCAACCGCCAAGATGTCAAAGTCAACCCAGGACCCGAAGGGGCTTATCAACCTAATGGACGATCCTGCTCAGATCACAAAGAAGATCAAGAGCGCGGTCACAGACACCGACGGTGAGATTCGTTTTGACAGAGAGGCAAAGCCTGGAGTCTCAAACCTCCTTGGAATCTTCGCCGCTGTCACCGGAAAGTCGATCAACAGTATCGAGACAGAGTTTGCCGGTAAAGGCTATGGAGAGCTCAAGGGGGCTGTTGCCGATGCGGTGGTTGCTCTTACCGAACCGATGCAGACTAGAACCAAAGAGCTTCTGAGCGACAGCGCGGAGCTAGATAGGCTGCTCTCCCTTGGCGCCGAGAAGGCGAGTGAAATCGCCGAACAAACCCTTGCGGATGTGTATCAAAAGCTCGGCTTCATCCCCAGGCGCTGAGGAATTTATCAGGCCAGAAGAGTATTGTTCTAAATAAGCACAGTTCTTCGGGGTCAGTGAAATTCTGAACCGGCGGTTATAGTCCGCGACCCGACTGGGAACTCCGCAGCCAGCGGTTAGACCCCAGGCGGTTGAATCGGTGAAACTCCGATACCGACGGTAAAGTCCGGATGGGAGAAGAACTCGGGATGCTTCGCGCTCCCGTATTCCCTGCCCTGTCCTGCGCTTAGAAAGAGGGCAGGATGATGAGCCAATTCACCGCGGCAATGAACCGCGCGCTTGAGCTTGCCCTTCTCGGTCCAATCCAAGGTGTAAATCCTCAGGTGGGGGCTGTCATCCTGAACGCGAACGACGAGATTGTTGCTGAGGGTTACCACCAAGGTTCGGGGACAAACCACGCCGAGGTCATGGCCATAGCTGCACTCAAGGAAAAACTTGGAGTCAGCACCTTTCCCCCTGGCCACACAGCGGTCGTGACCTTAGAACCCTGCAACCACACTGGAAAGACCGGACCCTGCTCTAAAGCGCTGCTAGAGGCCGGCATTAGTCGAGTTGTCTATGCGGTGGCGGATCCAGGTCAGGACTCCAGTGGTGGTGGCGAGTTTTTGCGCCAGTCCGGAGTCGAGGTAATCGCAGGAGTTTGCGAGGCAGAAGCAGAGCACCAGGGACGCGTCTGGCTAACTGCCAACCGGCTTGGTAGACCCTTCGTTACCCTCAAGTGGGCAAGCAGCCTAGATGGCCGGACAGCCGCTAGCGATGGCAGTAGCAAGTGGATCTCTGGAGAGCAGTCACGATCTGACGGCCACCGCAGAAGAAGTGAGGTTGACGCCATTTTGGTCGGCACGGGGACGGCACTTGCCGACGACCCGGAGCTGACTGCCCGCACTTCAGACGGCGGCTATTTCGAGCACCAGCCGCTAAGAGTCATCCTGGGAGAGCGAGAGATTCCTGAAACCCTGCGCGTTTTCAACGACAAGGCCGAGACCCTGCACCTCAAGACCAGAAACATTGAGGAAGCCTTGGCTGAGCTTTTTTCTCGGGGCGTCAAGCATGTCTGGGTGGAAGGCGGTCCTAACGTTGCGAGCAACTTCGTCAAAGCTGCACTGGTGGACGAATTCATAATTTACTTAGCCCCCACCCTGCTTGGCGGGCCGAGGGTTGCCCTCGAGGACATCGGAGTTGGTTCGATGGCTGAGGCCATCGACATCGAGATTGTTGAGCAAAAGCTGCTCGACAACGACCTATTTATTAGAGCAAGGAGAGCCTAATGTTCACAGGAATCATTGAAGAGCTGGGGAAAGTGCTGGCCATTGAGAAGCAGCCAGACGCCATCAGACTGACAATTGGCTGCAATAAGGTGCTTTCGGATCTTGGTCGTGGAGACTCGATTTCCTGCTCTGGCACCTGCCTGACCGCCATTGAGATTGATGACAAGGGCTTCACCGCAGACGTAATGCTCGAGACCCTGAAGCGTTCGAGCCTCGACGGTGTGCAGGTGGGCGACCCAATCAACCTAGAGCGGGCAATGAGCAACAAAACCCGCTTTGGTGGTCACATCGTCCAGGGTCACGTTGATGGAGTGGGTGAGTTTGTCTCCCGAGAGAAGAGCGACAACTGGGACTGGGTAAAGATTCGCATTCCTGCCGATTTGATGAAGTACGTTGTGCACAAGGGCTCGATAACTCTTGATGGCATTTCACTGACCGTGAATGACATTGAAGACGACGTAATTGCCCTGAGTCTGATTCCGGAAACCCTAACCGTCACAACCCTGGGTTATAAGAAGCCCGGGGACAAAGTAAATGTTGAGGCCGACGTGCTGGCAAAGCACATTGAAAGGCTGATGGAGTACAAGTGAAAATCAAGTACAGCGGCATAGAGGAGGTGCTGGCCGCCCTCAGAGAGGGCAAGCCGGTCATCATCTCTGATGCCGAGGATCGGGAGAACGAGGGTGATGCGATCATCGCAGCCCAGTTCGCGACTCCCGAGTGGGTGGCCTGGATGGTGCGTTACACCTCTGGGTACCTGTGCGCGCCTATGAGCGAAGAACGCGCAAACCAGCTAGAGCTGCCACTTATGTGGCTCAACAGCGAGGACCCACACCAGACTGCCTACACCGTTAGTGTCGATGCTGCCAACCGCAAGTCAACTGGTATTTCGGCGGCTGAGCGCGCGAACACCGCAAACGTTCTTGCTAACCCACACTCGACTCCGGCCTCTCTGATTCGACCTGGGCACGTCATCCCGCTCCGGGCGGTTCCCGGAGGCGTGAAAGAACGCCCTGGCCACACCGAAGCTGCCGTCGAACTACTTGAGATGGCTGGCCTAGAACCGGTGGCACTGATGGCCGAATTAGTAAACGACGACGGAACCATGATGCGGGGAGGGGAATTATTTGAGGTTGCTCAGAGGTTTGACTTACCTATGAGCACAATTTCGCACCTCCGTGACCACCTGGAGAAGCGCTCCCCGGAGCGAAAGAACAGCACCAACCGAATTCGGTTTGAGGCAGAAGCAAAGCTTCCAACCACCCACGGCGACTTCAAAGTGCGCGGCTACTACGACGTGCAGACAACGGCCGACCACGTGGCAATCATTGCCGGTGACATAGGCAGCGAGGACGTTCTCGTCAGACTTCACTCCGAGTGCATCACCGGAGAAGCTTTTGGATCACTCAAGTGTGAGTGTGGGCCACAGCTCGAGGGCGCTATGGACGCTATCGGACTTGAAGAGACCGGTGGAGTCGTCGTGTACCTCCGCGGACAAGAGGGTCGCGGCATTGGTCTTCTAAACAAGCTCAAGGCTTACTCGCTTCAAGAGGAGGGCCTCGACACCGTCGATGCCAACCTAGCTCTCGGTCTACCAAGCGAGGCAAGAGAGTACGGAGCAGCCGTTGCAATCCTGCGTGACCTTGGCATCAAGAGTGTGCGCTTGCTAACCAACAACCCAGCTAAGAAGCGCTACCTCGAAGATGGCGGCATTCCCGTCAACGAGACCGTTCCGCTAATCGTTGGTCTCGCAGACGAAAACCTTGGCTACCTTGAGGCAAAGCGCGCTCGCATGGGTCACACGATTCCCGCTAACCTGAAGTAGTGAGTGGGAGCGGAGCACCGCAACTAGATGTAAGCGGCGAGGGCCTAAAAATATACGTCCTGGCCACCTCCTGGCACACCCAAATCATGGATGGACTGCTTGCTGGTGCTCGCAAAGAGCTTGCAAAATCTGGAGCCACGGACGTCACCATTTGGAGAGTGCCCGGGGCATTTGAACTGCCACTTGCCGCCCAGAGGGCGGCAGAGCAGGGAGCTCAGGCAATCATTGCCCTGGGTGTTGTAATTCAAGGCGAGACGCCCCATTTCGACTATGTCTGCTCGGCAGCAACTGACGGGCTCACGAGGGTCCAGCTCGATACCAAGGTACCGATCGGATTTGGCCTGTTGACCGTGAACAACGAAGCCGAAGCCCTTGCAAGAGCGGGCCTTGATGGCTCCAAAGAAGACAAGGGTGCCGAGGCCGTACAGGCCGCCCTCAGCATGGTAAATCTGGGTTAGCTCTAATGCCTCGCACTCTAGACTGAAACTCTGGAGGAAAAAATGGAACTTGTAGAGATCATTAGAAACTCCCTCATCGTCCTGCACTTCGTTGGGCTTGCTTCGCTGCTGGGCGGCTTCCTAACCCAAGTAAAGGCAATGAGTGCCGGCACCGCAAAAATAGTTCCTGCGATGGTTCACGGAGCTTGGACGGCACTTGCTACCGGCCTCCTTTTGGTTGGGGTTGCCGAGTGGCGAATAGCTATGGGAGCAAACTTCGAGGTGGACCACACCAAGATCGCCGTCAAATCGATTGTGGTGGCCGTGATTCTGATTCTTGTGATGCTGAACCGGAAGAAGGACGTGGTTAGGGCTCCTGCCTTTGGAGCTGTGGGCGCACTGACGCTTACGAACGTCGTATTGGCAGTCTTCTGGTAATTAGCGCATAAAGAGTGCCTTCAGCCTGACGGTCGTAAACCAAAGGCCTCCGGCAATCATTACCAAAAAGTATGCGACGTGTCCGAGCAGGCTCCAGTCGACTATGCCCAGCATCAGAGAGCGAATTAGCTCCACGCCTTGCCAGAGCGGCAGTGCCTGGACAATCATCTGAATCCACTGCGGGTAAACACTCACGGGGAAAAACGTTCCTGAGAACAGGAACATCGGCAGCATGAAGAAGGTAACCCAGTTCATCTGCTGGAAGCTCTTGAGGTAACTGGTTATGGCCATGCCGATCGAAGCGAATCCAAAGGCAATTAAGCTCGCTGCCGGTATGGCAAGAAGACCCCAGGCATTTGTCACCAGCCCAAGCGGCGTGACTATTGCCATGAAACCAAGCGAGTAGGCGACTCCCCTTAGTAGCGCCCAGCCAATCTCGCCAAGAGCCACATCCATGGGTCCCAGTGAACTTGAGAGCATGACCTGGTAGATCTTTCCGAAATGCATCTTGAAAAACACATTCCACGTTGAGTCATAGACCGCACCGTTCATGGCACTGGTTGCAAGAAGTGCCGGCGCGATGAAGGCTGCGTAGCTAACCGGCCTACCAAGGCCGTCCTCAAGATTTCCAATCAGCTGCCCGATGCCAAATCCGAACGCCAGCAGATATAACACCGGCTCAACAAACCCAGAGAGCACAACCATCCAATTAGAGCTTTTGAATGCCCGAAATCCACGCTCCAAGAGCATCGAAGCTCGACCCGAGTAAATTGAGCTGCCTGGCCTAGAGCTCCTGCGCTCCTGAATGGCAACCGCCTGAGAAACAACTAGCTGTGTAATCACCTAGAGAGCCTCTCTTCGAACTTTGGGTACGTCAGCAACATCCCCACTACACCCATGAGGGTCAGGTAGCCAAGGTGAAGGGCGATCATTCCAGGCTCAATCGGGTAGTCATAGCTGAGGGTTCTACCTAGTTCCGTGGAGTGCCAAAGCGGCAAAATCCAGCCGATTGGCTGCAGGAAGATTGGCATCTGCTCAAGCGGATAGAAGGTGCCGGAGAACAAAAACATCGGAGCAATCACGAATCGGCCTATGACTGCGAAATAACCCTCGTCATTCTCCAGCCTCGCGGTAATCGCCATCATGAGAGCCGCCCAGCCCCAGCCGGCGAGCATTGAAGTAAAGAGCAACGGGAAAAAGGAGGCCAGGGGAACAGCGCCAAAAAGCAGCAAAATGCCCAAATACAGCAAAGTGGTGAAAAGGCCTCTGCCGAGCGCAACAATCATCACACCGTTGGCTATCTGCCTTGCGGAGACCGAGGTTGCGTTAATCGCAAAGAAAAGCTTGTCCCAGACGAAACCGTCCAGGGTTGGGAAGGTCACCTCATCCATCACTCCCTGGATGGCGGCCGACGCAAGTAGTGCAGGGGCCACGAACTGGAGGTAGCTAACTCCCAGTGTCTCGCTGCCAGAGTTAGCGTCAACGAGAGCACCGATTCCAAGACCAACAGACAGTAGAAAGAGAATCGGGTTTCCAAGTCCAAAAGCAAGAATTGAACCCATCCACTTGCTCATTGAATAGAACCGATACTCCGCGACTCGCAGCGCGCCCCAGCGCACGGCCCGCTTCGGGTCGACCGCGGTACCTGGTTTGTAGGAGAGCTCTGCCACTACTCGACCAAAGTCCTTCCGGTAAGCCTCAGGAAGACATCCTCTAGCGAGCTCCGGCGCACGAGCGAGGTAACGGGGTGCAATCCCGCGTCAACAATCTTGGTCAGCAGCTCCTCGCCCTTTTCGGTGTAGAGGAGAATCCGATCCGGTAAAACCTCAATGCGATCCGCAAGCTCTTCAAGTTGAGGCGCGAACTTCTCGTTCTTGTCGGTACCAAACCGAACCTCAACAACCTCTTTAGAGGAGTACTGCTTGATCAGAGCTGCCGGGGAACCCTCGGCCATTATCTTCCCCTTGTCCATGACAATTAGCCGGTCACAGAGTTGCTCGGCCTCGTCCATGTAGTGGGTGGTTATTACCAGGGTCACACCCTGCTCCTTCAGCCTGAAGAGTCTGTCCCAGAGGATGTGCCTTGCCTGCGGGTCTAGGCCCGTGGTGGGCTCATCCAACATCAAAATCTCAGGCTCATTCACCAGACCTCTGGCAATTGCAAGTCTGCGCTGCATACCACCGGATAGGTCATCAGCCTTTGAGTTGCGTTTCTCGGTTAGCTGAGCAAACTCGAGAAGCTCCTCAACTTTTTGCTTGAGAAACTTGCGTGATAGCCCAAAGTAGCGGCCGTAGGTGAAGAGGTTCTCCCAGGCTTTGAGCTCCCTATCAAGAAGGTCCTTCTGTGGCACGACGCCCAGGTGTGCACGGATCTCTGGCCCGTGAGTGTTTGGCTCTTTACCGAGGATTGTCAGCTCGCCACCGGTGCGCTGCGAGACCGACGAGATCATCTTCATGGTGGTTGACTTGCCCGCGCCGTTTGGACCCAGCAGCCCAAAAGACTCTCCGCGCTTCACCTCAAAATCGATCCCATCAACGGCAACAAAATCTTTATATTTCTTAGTGAGATTTTTGGCGCGAATAACTACTTCTGTATCTGTTGCAAACAAGCTTGTTCTCCATCTGCGGCCGCTAGGCAGCCCTCCAGATTACTGGCAATTTCGACAATCCACCGAATTGATGGGAACTTGATATCGTTTCTAGGTGGCGGAAAAACTCGGCAATAGACGTGTTACCGGCACCGAGCAGTTCTACACCCCAAGAAAGCTTGCAGCGGAGCTCGTCGAAACCGCAATCCCTTATCTGCCTGCAACATCCGAGACCACTTTTCTGGAGCCTGCTGCGGGCAACGGAAGTTTTGTGGAGGCTCTTAGCGCAGCTGGGGCACGCGAGGTAATAGCCCTTGATCGCTATCCTGCGATTGCGAGTATCCAACAGGCAGATTTTCTAGAGAGCGACTTCGCTGAGAACAACCTGGTCACCTTCACCAACCCACCCTTTGGCAGAAATAACGCATTGTCGATTCCCTTTTTCAATCATGCGGCCAAATTCAGCCAGACCATCTGCTTTCTGGTCCCGCGCTCCTGGCGCAAGTGGAGTGTTACAAACCGCCTAGACCTGCGCTTCCACCTGGTTCACGACAGCGATGTTTTTGTCTCCTATGAGGACAACGCTGGCAATCCGATTCGCCAGAAAAACGGTCTCCGCACCTGCTTCCAGATCTGGCAGCGGCGCGACAACCCGCGCGAGAAGGTTTTGGTGCCAGACAACAGGCTTATTGAAAAGTGCTTGCCAGAGGATGCAGACATTGCAATCAGGGTCTTCGGCTACGGCTGCGGAACGGTCCTGGATAGCTTCGAGAGAAGACCCAACACCACCATGATGTTTCTCAGGGTCAAGAGCAACAAGGTCTCCAGAGCGATGTCGCACTTAGATTTCAGCAAGTTCTCAGAGAGAACCGCATACACTCAGGCGTTAGCCTTTACAGAGATCAATTACCTTCTAAACGAGGCTATTTTCAACGATCCGTTTCACGACGAGAGAGCCAAGGACTAAGTGAGCGAGTACTACTCAGACCCGACACAGAATCCTCGCTCGCGAGAGTACAAGGGGCCTAGATCCTCCCTAAAGGATCTCTTCCCATACCTCAAGCCCCATCGCAAAGCACTTGCACTTGCTCTAGGACTTTCGGTCCTAGGCTCTGCACTCGCACTTGCACAGCCTCTTCTCATCGGCCAACTCATAACAGCGGTTGAGCAATCAATTGGCTTTGGCAACCTCGCCATCGCGATAGTGGTGCTGGTAATCACTAGCGCACTCGTAAATGCCTTTCAGTATTACCTTCTCTACAAGACCGGCGAGGGTGTTGTTCTCGACACCCGCAAAGCACTGGTTGCAAGACTTCTTCGTCTGCCAATCTGGCAATACGACAAGAGAAGAATTGGTGACTTGGTCTCCAGGGTCGGATCCGACTCCACGCTGCTGAAGTCCGTGTTGACTCAGGGTCTAGTTGATGCCCTGGGCGGGCTCTTGCAGTTTGTCGGTGCGATTATCGTCATGGCCTTCATTGACCCGATTCTGCTCGGCTCAACCCTCTTGGTCGTCTTCACCGCCGTCTTCGCCATCAGCTTCACCGGCCGCAAGATTCGACGAGCAACCACCAAGGCCCAGCAAAAGGTCGGACAGATGTCGGCGGCTGTGGAGCGAGCACTCAGCGCAATTCGGACCATCCGTGCAGCTCGCGCAGAAGAACGGGAAACCGAGGAGATTTATAAAGACGCCCGTGAGGCCTATGACCAGGGCATTTCGATTGCCAAGCTATCGGCAGCGGTTGCTCCGATAGCGCAGGTAGCTTTCAACACAGCATTTATTGTGGTGCTCGGCTTTGGTGGCCTTCGGGTTGCGACCGGTGCCACAACCATCGCCTCACTGGTGACATTTGTCATCCTGCTGTTTTTCATGGTTGGCCCGCTTATATCGGCCTTCGGTGCCTACACCTCAATCATGGGGGCCCTCGGCGCACTGGCCAGGATCCAAGAAATCATGGTGCTTGACGAAGAGGAGCCAACCCCGGTCGGCGATCACCGGCTCGCCAAAAACAAGTCCGCGATTGAATTCAAAAACGTAGAGTTCCACTACCAAGAGGATGAAGATGAGGAGCCTCAACCGATTCTCAAGGGCATTAGCTTCAAGGTTGAGCGCGGTTCAAGAGTTGCGCTGGTTGGACCCTCAGGAGCCGGAAAGTCCACGGTCTTCTCACTGATCGAGCGGTTCTATGAGCCAACCGGGGGAAAGATAATGCTCGATGGTCAAGACGTCACGGAGTTTTCTCGAAAGTCACTGCGTGAACAGCTTGGTTACGTCGAGCAGGACGCACCAGTACTAGCTGGCACTATTCGCGACAACTTGCTCCTGGGTCGCGCTGATGCCACCGATGAGGAACTGGTGGAAGTTCTGGGACAGGTAAATCTAAAAGAAGTCTTGGGCCGAGACACCAAGGGCCTGGACGCGCAGGTTGGCGAAGACGGCATCATGCTCTCGGGAGGTGAGAGGCAGCGCCTTGCAATTGCCCGCGCACTCTTGGCAAAGCCTCCGATCCTGCTACTTGACGAATCCACCAGCGCCTTAGATGGACCCAACGAACAGCGGATGCGCGAGGCGATAGACGCCGTTGCTCAGGACAGAACGCTACTGGTAATTGCCCACCGGCTCTCTACGGTCGTTGACTCGGATCAGATCATCGTTTTGGAGCATGGCCGGATTCTTGGAGTCGGCACCCACTCGGAGCTTGTGAAGAGCACGCCGCTCTATGCAGAACTGGCTAAACACCAGCTCCTAGTCTGAGTAGAGTGAATAGATGGAGTTTCCCTCCCAGCTGGACATCGATTTTGTCCGCAAATTAGACAGCGAAGACAAGCTGGCGAGCTTCCGCAAGCTCTTCCACTTTTCGGACCCTGATGTTTGCTATCTGGACGGCAATTCTCTCGGGCGGCTTCCGAAGCGCACAGTCCAAGAGGTAAACAGCTTTTTGACTGAGGAGTGGGGTCACGAGCTCGTCGACGGTTGGAGCCACTGGATTGACCAGGCCCAGACCGCAGGAGATCTGGTGGGGGAGGCGGCCCTCGGAGCCTCAGCGGGACAGGTTTTAGTCTGCGACACGGTCAGCGTGAACTTCTACCAACTCTGTGCAGCGGCAATCAGGGCAAGGCCGGACCGCAAGAAAGTCATTATCGACTCCTCCAACTTTCCAACCGACCGCTATGTATTGGCAGGGATAGCAGAGCAACACGGTTTGGACCTGATAACCCTCGATACCGACGGCTCTGGAGGACCAGGTGCGATCTCCATCGACTCGACTCACGAGCTCATAACACCCGAGCTTCTCAAGCCTCACCTCGATGAAGATGTTGCTCTTCTCACCCTGCAAGCCATAAATTACCGCTCCGGTTGCAGGCAAGACATCAAGGCCATTACAGAGCTAGCTCGCAGCTTTGGGATCTTGGTTGTGTGGGACTGCTCCCACGCGATCGGCTCAATTCAGCTTGATCTTGATGCAAACGGCGTAGATCTAGCTGTTGGCTGCACCTACAAGTACGGAAACTCGGGACCCGGCTCCCCAGCTTGGCTCTATGTCCGAAAGCAATTGCAGCCTGAGCTCAGAGTGCCAATTCAAGGCTGGTTTGCCCAGGAAAAGCAGTTTGAGATGGGTGCATTCTTCGAGCCCAGCACTGAAATCCGCCGCTTCCAAATTGCCTCGCCCTCAATCATTGGCATCAGAGGGGTCGAGGTTGCCTTCGAGATGATTCGGGATGCGGGCATTGCAAACATTGAGGCTAAAGCTGCCCTGGGAACGCAGCTGATGATTGCCCTTAGTGAGCAGTGGCTCACTGAACTGGGATTCACCCTTGCGACGCCCAGGGAACCCTCGGAGCGAGGAGGCCACATCATCCTGAAGCACAAAGATGCCAAGCAAATAGCCCTGGCACTGAGAAAACTAAAGAAGGTAATCCCGGACTACCGTGAACCAGAAGCAATTAGGTTGGCGATATCTCCACTTCCAACAAGTTTCGAAGAGGTCTTTGAAGGCTTTCAGCGGCTTCGAGATCTAGTGGCATCGGGCGACTACAAGCAGGTGTCGATGGAAGGCAACCGGGTTACCTAAGGAAGAAAATGACTCACGATAAGCACGTAACCTACATCTCCTACCTCAAGGTCGATGAGCTGCTCGAGCTCCAAGAGCCTCTCAGTGAGGGCCCTGAGCATGATGAGCTACTTTTCATAACTATCCATCAGGTCTATGAGCTTTGGTTCAAGCAGCTGCTGCATGAGGCATCAGCGCTGCAGGTCGCTTTAGAGGACGGAGATAGCCACCGCTCACTTGCGCTTCTTGGTCGCATGCGCACCATCATGAAAACCTGCGTCTCTCAGCTCGACATCCTGGAGACCATGACTCCCCTGCAATTCAACTCATTTAGGGCCAGGCTCAGCTCCGCCTCGGGATTCCAGTCCGCACAATTCAGGGAGCTAGAGGCCGTTCTTGGAAGAAGGGACCAGGCTGGCCAAGACGCGGACAAAAATAGCGGCATGGGAATGGCTGAGCATCTGATTCCCGGATCCTCCGCAAGAGAGCGCGTAGAGGCTGCCATGGCAAGGGCATCGCTCTGGGACTCTGCCATGCACTACTTCAATGGCAGACAGGCTCTTCCGGCTGAGGCCCTAGCAAGAGACGTCTCTCAGCAGTGGCAGCCCAGCGAAGCAGTCCAGAAGGTGCTTGTGTCGATTCACCGAAGCGACCCCGAAGCTGCGATGGTCGGCGAGGCTATGGTCGATCTTGACGAAGGCCTCCAGGAGTGGCGCTATCGCCACGTAAAGATGGTGGAACGAACCATAGGTAAGAAGCTCGGAACCGGGGGCTCCAGCGGAGCCGGATACCTCGCCTCCACACTCTTCAACCCCGTCTTCCCAGACCTTTGGGCGATCAGAAGCCAGTTCTAACTTCTAGGCAATAGCAGCTAACCTTGAGCCGTGGCAAAAAAGGCAATTTACCCAGGTTCATTTGATCCCCCTACCCTCGGACACCTATCGGTCGTGCGTAGGGCGGCTGGCGTCATGGACGAGCTGGAAATTGTTGTGGTTCACAACCCCAACAAAAATGCGATGTTTTCAGGAGATGACCGAGTAACACTCTGGCAGGAGTCTCTTCAGGAAGCGGACCTGAGCAAGGTTCGGGTTTCGCTGCTTGAGGGTGGGCTAATTGCAAGGCACGCTGTTTCTCTTGGGGCAAACGCCATTATCAAAGGCTTGAGGACAGCAGCGGATCTTGACTACGAGCTGCAGTTTGCGAACATGAATCGGGACTTATCGGGGATAGAGACCTTCTTCTTTGCAACAGAGCCCGCCTACTCACACATCTCATCCTCATTGGTTCGCGAGGTTGCAGCCCTTGGTGGAGACGTCTCGGCCCACGTCCCAGGCGCGGTTGCCAAGGCGCTCAGGGAGAGGCTTGGCAAATGACGCTGATAGTTCAGCTCAAGGAGCTAATCCACAAACCAGGAAACATGAAGGAGGTTGTGCTGGAGCACACCCTTTCAGAGGCCATTGGCACAGAGGTGATGGGTCTTCCAGCGGGCAGCACTCTCTCGATACCTGTAAGGCTCGAATCTGTTCATGAGGGAATCCTCGCCTCCGCCGAGTTCACTGCTAGTGCAACAGGCATTTGCTCACGTTGCCTGGACGAAATTAGCGAGGACATCGATGTTGAAATCCAAGAGCTCTTTATGTATCGGCCGGAGCAGGAAGATGATTTTGTAGTCGAGCAAGACCGCATCGATCTCGAGCAGGCTCTAATTGACTCCGTAGTTCCAGCACTCCCCCTCAAGCCGCTTTGCAGTGAGGATTGCGCTGGGTTGTGTGCGAGGTGCGGAATACGGATGGATGAGGACCCCTCGCACTCTCATGAAGACCCGATTGACCCGAGGTTTAGTGCCCTAGAAGGTTTTGGAGACGGCTAGGCCCTAGCCATCTCAACAACATTTTTTAGCAGCATTGCCCTTGTCATAGGCCCCACACCGCCAGGGTTTGGCGATAGGTGACCGGCCACCTCAGCGACCTCTGGATCAACATCCCCCACCAGTTTCCCGTCGACGCGGCTAATGCCGACATCAAGGACTGCGGCTCCTGGCTTGACCCACTCTGGCTTCACAAAGTGAGGTGATCCGATAGCGGCCACCACTATGTCTGAGCGCCTGACAACTGCCGCGATATCACGACTTGCACTGTGAAGGAGGGTGGGGGTCGCGTCCACGCCCCGGTTACTCAGCAGCAGGCCAAGCGGCCGGCCGACGGTAAGGCCCCTGCCAATAACAGCAACCTCAGCACCCTTGATTTCAACCCCGTGCCGCCTCAGCAGCTCGATGATCCCGTTGGGCGTGCAGGGAAGTGGTGAGTCAAACTCGCCAGTGGCATTCATGACGAGCTTCCCTAGATTTTCTGGATGCAAACCATCAGCGTCCTTTTTAGGATCTACTAGCTCCAGCATTTGATTTGCTCCCATGCCAAATGGCAGCGGGAGTTGGACTATGTAACCGGTGACCTCTGAAGCTGAGTTTAGGTCGCTAATTGCTGCTCTTACATCGTCCGCGGTTGCTGAAGCGGGAAGGTCAATTCTTATTGACTCGATGCCAACTTCTGCGCAATCTCGGTGCTTGCCGGCAACGTAAGAATGCGAACCAGGGTCATCACCGACTAGCAGAGTGCCTAAGCCAGGAGTGATGCCCTGATCGCGAAGTTTTTGAACCTCAATTGACAGCTCGCGCTTTATTTGGGCTGCGGTAGCAAGACCATCGAGTGCAATTGCCGTCAAGGACTTACCAGTTCTCGAGGCCCTCGTAGAGGGGGAAGGCCTCGGTGAGCTTGTTGACTCTTGCCCTGAGGCTTGGTAGATCCGCGCCAACCTTGAGAGCCGAGGCAATGATGTCGCCAACCTCGGTGAATTCTTCGACTCCGAAACCACGGGTTGCCAAGGCGGCAGTGCCGATGCGGATTCCGGAGGTCACCATCGGGGGTCTTGGATCATTGGGAACGGAGTTCTTGTTCACCGTTACGCCAGCCTCATGGAGGATGTTCTCCGCGCTTTGACCGTCTATGGCCGCATCGCGAAGGTCAACTAGAACTAGGTGAACATCGGTGCCGCCAGTTAGAACCGAAACTCCCTCTGCCTTCATGTCAGGCTGAATTAGCCTGTCGGCAATGACCCTGGCACCGTCAATGGTTCTCTGCTGCTGCTCCTGGAAAGCAGGTGACATTGCTGCCTTGTAGGCAACGGCCTTGCCAGCGATGACGTGCATCAGCGGTCCACCCTGCTGCCCTGGGAAAACGCCTGAGTCAATCTTCTTTGCCCATTCCTGCTTGCACAGAATCATGCCCGACCTTGGGCCAGCGAGGGTCTTGTGAACGGTTGATGAGACCACATCTGCATAGGGCACCGGAGATGGGTGCACCTTGCCCGCGACCAAACCGGAGAAATGGGCCATGTCAACCCAAAGCTTGGCGCCGACCTCGTCAGCAATTGACCTAAAGGCAGCGAAGTCGAGGTGTCGAGAATACGCGGACCATCCCGCGATCAGCACCTCTGGTCGAGTCTCCAGAGCACGCTCACGGACCATGTCCATGTCAATTAGGTAGGTCTCCGGGTGCAGCTCATAGGCGTGAGCCTCATACATTTGACCCGAGAAGTTGAGCTTCATGCCGTGGGTGAGGTGACCGCCGTGGGCAAGGCTCAGGCCGAGAATTCTGTCTCCTGGCTTTGCTAGAGCCATCATCAGCGCAGCGTTTGCGGTTGCTCCCGAGTGCGGCTGAACGTTGGCGTGTTCAGCCCCATAAAGCTCCTTGGCGCGGTCTCTCGCTAAGTTCTCTGCCACATCCACTGCCTCGCAGCCACCGTAGTAGCGCTTACCTGGGTACCCTTCGGCGTACTTATTAGTGAGGACGGACCCCTGGGTCTGCAGAATTGCACGAGACACAAAGTTCTCGCTGGCAATCATCTCTAGGGTTCCGCGCTGGCGATCAAGCTCCTGCTGGAGCACGGCCGCGATCTCTGGGTCTACCTCGGAAAGAGGGGCATTGTGGTTTTCGGCTAGTGGCATCCCCCAAGTTTACAAGTCCCCGGCGGCTTGCCTGAGCGGCTCGCTCAATAGGATTGAGCACGTGAGTCAAAAAGAGCACTGGGTCCTAACTTTTGTTTGCCCTGACAAGCCCGGAATCGTGCATGCCATCTCTGGAGCAGTTGTCGACGCCGGCGGAAACATTACTGAGAGCCAACAATTCACATCGGAGGACACCGGAAGGTTTTTCATGAGGCTTCAGATAGAGGCCGACATTTCAAAGTCTGACTTTGAAAAGCAAATCGAGAAAATAATCGGTGACTTTCAGCTTGAGTACGTCCTCGACTTTGTTGGGCGGCCCATGCGAACAGTGCTGCTTGTTTCAAAAGCCGGTCACTGCCTAAATGACGTTCTCTTCCGGCACCGCTCCGAACAGCTACCAATTGAAGTTTCAGGGGTATTTGCCAACCACCCGGACCTTAGGTCAATGGCGACTTTCTACGGTGCGGAGTTTGAACACCACGCAATCAATAGCGGCGTCGATAAGGCCCTATTCGAAAAAAGACTGCGGGAGTTCATCCACGAAAACAACGTTGAGCTCATAGTTCTTGCTCGCTTTATGCAGATTCTCTCGCCAGAATTCTGCGAAGAGTTTGCGGGTCGAATAATCAACATCCACCACTCGTTTTTGCCAGGCTTCAAGGGAGCTAACCCCTACGCCCAGGCACACGCTCGTGGGGTCAAGCTAATCGGTGCCACAGCGCACTTTGTGACTAAGGACCTCGACGAGGGCCCGATCATCGAACAAAACGTCACTCGTGTTGAACACAGCGACTCAAAGGGCAAACTTGTCCAGATAGGGCAAGACGCGGAGTCCAAGACCCTCACCCAAGCCATCAGGTGGTTCGCCGAACACCGCGTCCTGCTCGATGGTCAGAGAACCATCATCTTCCGCTAAACCTCAAGGCCAAGGCTCCTGCTGCAATGAGTGCAGCAACGGCTAGCGCGATCTGCCATGGAAAGCTCTCTTCTGCAGCCTTTTCTGCCTCAAAAATCACAGGCTCTGCAACTGGAGTCTCACGTTCAATTCCAGCTACTGGACTTGCAGTTTCCGATTCTGTGGTCGTGAGCAGGTCGTCCTGAGTTTCCGTTAGTGGTTCCTCGCTCTTTAGTGGTCTTGGGGTGCTTTGCACTATCGGAACAGGAGGCGAGGTTAGTTCCCGCTCAAGGTCCGTGGCAAGACGCTCCTGCTCGTCAACTTCCGCAGAAACGCTGTCGCTGCTGGTTACCGGCGAGATTTCAGCACTTTCAGTTGCTGCCAAGACCTCCTCGGAGTTGGTTGAGGGAAGCTCTTCAGGTAATTGTTGAACTGGCTCAGGGGCTGCCGGTGCTGGTTGCACTGGGGTAGGGGTGAGAGGCCCTGGTGCCTCAGGAACGGAGGGTTCGGGGGCAGGAGGTTCGGTTGCTGGAGGCGATAGAGCCTCTTGAGGCGGTTCCGCAACTGGTTCGGGAGGACGAGGGTTATCAAAACTGATAGCCACCGAACCCTGAGCCGCATAGTTGCCGAGCAGATCACTCACTGAGGAGGTGTCCAGAGACCAAACACCCGAGCCGTAGCCACAGGTTGCTGTGAAGAGCCAGCCACTTTCGCTTTCGCGATTTCCCAAGTCGCAGTCGGTCGCAGATGAGAACATGACCAGGTCTGGACTAAAGCTGACAGGCTCAGAGAACGTTAAGAGCGCAGAGTAGCTAAATGGGTCAGCACCCGAAACCACCACCTGACTCCAGGTGGCTGTGGGTCCCAAAGTGTCAACTAGGAAGCTCAGGCTGATTGGCTCCTCGGGTGCTGCGTTTCCCCAGACATCCAGAAGCGAAAGTGGCCGCACAGATACCTGCACCACACCGTCACTGCAGGAATTAAGCAGGACGGCCGATCCACTCACAGCTAGCGAACAACCGCTAACAGCGAATGAATCACTACTCGGGGCCAAATTGTCAGAGACAGAAAATGAGATGGTCACCGCACTCGAAGAGATGGCGCTGGGGCTCTCGGACCACTCAAAACTGGGACCCTGGCCATCAAAAACTAAGGTCGCAACAGCATCGGCTGTGGGCCCAGCATCGCCTGTGCCGATGGAAAAGGCCCGCAGAGTCAGGGTCACTTCGCCATCGGAACAGCCCGACAGCAAGATGGTTGCCAACCGGTTATCGACCGCAATTGTGGAAATGGCACAAGATTGAGTTGAAAGACTTAGGTCCTCTTGGGTGAGCCCACTAATGGGTTCAGAAAGCTCGAGAGTGAAACTTGCGGTCAGGGAACTTAGTTGCTGGCCTGAAAAATCAACTACAACAGGAGCCAGCGAATAGGTGATTACGAGCCTGCCATGGCCAGAGTTCACTCCGATTTGGTGCTCGACATTTTGGGTGTTGGTGGTCGAGGCATAGGACGAGCCTCCTCCTCCACCGCCCCCGTCGGCGCAGCAGTCGTCATCGTCTCCCCCGCCGCCGCCGCCTCCATACCAACCGCCACCGCCACCGCCGCCTCCAGCGTTCCAACTGGTGCCGCCCTGGCCACCCTGGCCGAAGCTGCCTGCGCTAGCGGCGGAGCCTCCATTGGAGTATCCCGCGCCACCCCCAGCCGTCTGGGTTCCACCACCACCGCCACCACCCTGGCCTGCGGCTCCGCTGTTTGCTATCAGTCCACCACCCGCGGCTCCCGAGGCTCCCGAGTAACCACCGCCACCGCCGCCTCCACCGGCGACGACAATTCTGTCCTCGAGCTCCAGGCCGATGCGAATGTCGGTTGCACCGCCGCCTGAGCCCTCATTACCTCGATTGCCGCCAGCCCGGCCGCCGCCGTTGTAACCTCCTGCTGCGGTTACGCCTTGGTTTCCAGCGCCGCCAACAAAGATGTAAAGGGTATCTGGGATGTCGATAAGTTCACCTGTCACGCTGCCGCCACCGCCACCGCGAGCTCCAGAGGCTCCATAGATCGCAAAGCTTAGGTTTATCGCACCCTGAGGCACCTCCCAGGTTTGCATGCTGCCGGTGTAGCCGAAGGTGATTGTGCAGAGGTTTCCCTCACAGACGGGTTCCGCGCTGGCGGGTAGCGGTATCAGGAAGACGGAGATTAGAAGTGTGATGAATGAGATGGCATGTTTTTTCATGCCGCAAAAGCTAAAACTCCCCGCAGTTTCCTGCAGGGAGTTTTCCACAGCCCCTATTGGGGCCTAGTTTCTAGGCCATTGCCTTGCGCATATTCTCAGCGAGAGTCGCCATGAACTCTTCAGTGGTTTGCCATTTCTGGTCCTTGCCGACAAGAGCGGCGAGGTCCTTAGTCATGTGTCCGGACTCGACGGTCTTGATGATGACGTCTTCGAGGGTCTGAGCAAACTTGGCAACCTCAGGAGTGCCATCTAGCTTGGCTCGGTGCATGAGACCGCGGGTCCAAGCGAAGATGGAGGCAATTGGGTTGGTAGAAGTCTTCTCACCCTTCTGCCACTGGCGGTAGTGGCGGGTGACAGTGCCGTGGGCTGCTTCCGCGAGCGCCGACTTGCCGTCTGGGGTGGTCAGTACTGAAGTCATGAGCCCCAGCGATCCAAAGCCTTGAGCAACCGTGTCGGACTGGACGTCACCGTCGTAGTTCTTGCAAGCCCAGACATAGCCACCCTCCCACTTCAAAGAGGCTGCAACCATGTCATCGATGAGCCTGTGCTCATAGGTCAGACCCGCGCTCGCGAACTTGTCCGCGTACTCGGCGTCAAAGATCTCTTGGAAGGTGTCCTTGAAGGCACCGTCGTAGGCCTTCAGGATGGTGTTCTTGGTTGACATGTAGACGGGGTAACCGCGAGATAGTCCGTAGTTGAAGGATGCCCTTGCAAAGTCTCTGATCGAGTCAATGTAGTTGTACATACCCATGGCCACGCCGCCGTTCTCCGGGTACTCAGCAATCTGCATTGTCTGAGGCTCAGAGCCATCGGCCGGGGTCCAGGTCATGGTGACAACGCCCTTGCCCGGCACCTTGAAGTCTGTCGCCTTGTATTGATCTCCGTGAGCGTGACGACCAATCACGATCGGCTTGGTCCAGCCAGGAACGAGCCTGGGGACATTGGAGATGATGATGGGCTCGCGGAATACTACGCCGCCGAGAATGTTTCGGATGGTCCCGTTGGGGCTGCGCCACATCTTCTTGAGTCCAAATTCTTCGACTCTCGCCTCATCGGGGGTGATAGTTGCACACTTCACCCCAACCCCGTGGGTCTTGATGGCGTTCGCGGCATCGATAGTGACCTGGTCATCTGTTTCATCGCGGTGCTCAACGGAGAGATCGTAGTACTCGAGATCGATGTCCAAGAAGGGCAGGATCAGATTGTCCTTGATGTCCTGCCAGATGATGCGAGTCATCTCATCGCCATCAAGCTCAACAACCTTGCCAACTACCTTGATTTTGCTCATTTTTCTCCTGAAATTACTGCGCACCTGGCGCAAAGCCTTGCCTAGCCTATCGTTTAGCATTGAACGGTGCGTTTTCTCTCAGCCCTGATCGGCTCAGTTCTCTCGACAGCGACTCTGGTGGGATGCGCAAGTCAAACCGAGGCCCCAGAGCCGACTCAGGCTGAAATTCGTTATGAATCACTTATTGGTGTTCAGCTGTTTATGTGGCCTTGGGATTCAATTGCGGCTGAGTGTGAATTTCTCGGAGATTCCGGGGTGGACTGGGTGCTTACTTCACCCCCTCAGGAGCACATCACCGGAGCTGCGTGGTGGACGGTCTACCAGCCCGTTAGCTACAAAATCGAATCGAGACTCGGAAATCGCGAGCAGTTTGGCAATATGGTCGCAACCTGCAGCGAGCATGGGGTCGAAGTCATAGCGGACGCAGTAATCAACCACATGACAGCGCAAACCTCTGGAACCGGTTACGCCGGAACCAAGTTCACGAAATACGAGTATGAGGGCCTTTACTCTCGCGAGGATTTCCACAACTGCAACCTCACCCCAGATGACTCCATCAATAGCTATAAAGATCTCGCGCAGGTCCAAACCTGCGAGCTTCTAGCCCTGAGTGATCTCAACCAGAAGCTAGAGAACGTCCAGAACCAGATCCTCACCTACCTGAGCGACCTTCTCTCTCTTGGGGTTGCCGGCTTCCGCATCGATGCCGCTAAACACATGGCAGCCAGCGACCTGAAGGTGATCATCGACCAGCTACCCGAGGGCACCAGGATCATTCACGAGGTCATCCGCGGTGGCGGCGAGCCAGTCCAGCCCGAGCAGTACTTAGATTCTGGCGAGGTCTGGGAGTTTGACTACGCGAGAAACATGCGCAGCTATTTCAAGGGTGAGGTAATTACCCCGGCTGGGTCAGCAATCAGGTTCCGGGACTTTACCCCAAGCAACCAGACCATTTCTTTTGTCTCAAACCATGACACTGAGCGCAACGGCGAAACCCTCAACTACAACGATGCCAGGTACTTTGAACTTGCCACCGCAATGATGCTCGCGGAGGACTATGGCCAGCCAATGCTCTACTCCTCTTATGCGTTTCGTTCTCGCGATGCAGGACCCTACGAGACCGTAAAGGGCGTGGGGCCAATTGACTGCAGCGGCGTGAGTGCCCCAAAGGACGACTACAAGGCCGATGAATGGATCTGCCAACACCGCTGGCGCTCAACTATCAACATGATTC
This sequence comes from uncultured Aquiluna sp., assembly GCA_964350385.1. GTDB lineage: Bacteria > Actinomycetota > Actinomycetes > Actinomycetales > Microbacteriaceae > Aquiluna. Next base: position 32,415 of record CAYGJH010000012.1, read on the forward strand.
GATTCCGCGACCAGGCATCGGCTGCTCCGGTAGTTGAGAAGTATCGCGAACGCGGTGTCTACGGCTTTGCCAGGGATGGCGTGGGCTACTTCATCACCAACGTCTTCGACAACCAGGAGATGAGCGTGAGCGTCCCAACGACGTTGCCAGATGGCGAGTATGTGAACCTAATTGACGGCGAGATGCACGAGGTAGTTGGTGGAGAGCTGACTGCCACTCTCCCCCCGATGAGCGCGATAGCGCTCTTGGTAAGCGAATCTGCTGACTAGACCAGAGAGTCTTTCCAGGCTTTATACAGCTTGGCAAACTTGCCACTTCCAGCTGCCAAAGTCTTCGGAGCATCATCCTCAATGATCTTGCCGTGCTCCATGACTAGCACTCTGTCCGCAATGGAAACCGTGGAGAGTCTGTGAGCGATGATGACGGCCGTCCTGCCTGCGAGCAGGGTCTTTAGGCCCCTCTGGACCATGCGCTCAGATGGAATATCGAGCGATGACGTTGCCTCATCCAGAATTAGCACCGCGGGATTAGCTAGGAAGGCTCTGGCGAATGAAATGAGCTGGCGCTGTCCTGCTGACACCCTGCCACCGCGCTTATTGACATCGGTGTCATAGCCCTCGGGGAGGCTCATGATGAACTCGTGCGCACCAACCGCCTTTGCGGCAGACATCACGTCCTCAATTGAGGCACCAGGCCTACCGAGCTGGATGTTCTCCGCAACTGTTCCTGAGAACAGATAGGCCTCCTGGGTCACCATCACGACCTCGCGCCTGAGGTCCTTGTTGGAAATGTCCCTGACGTCGACACCGTCAATGGTGACATTGCCCTCACTCGGGTCATAAAAGCGAGAGATGAGCTTTGCGAGCGTCGACTTTCCAGCCCCGGTAGTCCCGACCAGGGCAATGGTCTGACCCGCAGGAATCTCGAGGTCAAACTTGTGCAGGACGGTGGGGCCAGTCGAATACCTAAACTCAACGCCGCTGAAGTGAATGTGGCCCTTCGCGCCATCAAATTCAACTGGGCTCTCCGATTCCGGTACTGAGGGCTCTTCCTCCAGAACACCGGAGATCTTTTCAAGGGCGCTGGCTGCCGATTGGTAGGAGTTATAGAAGATTGCAATCTCTTCCATTGGGTCAAAGAACCTTCTGGCATACAAAATTGCCGCGGTCAGCACACCAATACCTAGAGAGCCATCGAGAACCCTGAAGCCACCAACGAGCAAAACGGCGGCAACGGTGGCGTTACCAATCAGGATTAGGCCGGGGTCATAAATACCAAAGAGCTGAATGAGGTGGGCATTGTGACCACGGTAGTCCTCAACGAGCCCACCGAAATGCTTCTCGTTGCGCTTTTCCTTACGGAAGGCCTTGACCGCGCGAATACCGGTCATGCTCTCAACGAAATACTGAATCATTCGAGAGGACGCGACCCTCTGCTTGCGGTAGCCGCGATTTGTCTTTACCTGGAACCAGCGGGTCAATAGCGCCAGCGGCAACAAAGCTCCGAACAAGACCAGGAACGACATTGGGTCTAGCAGTAGTAGCGCAACCGCGGTGAAGAACATAAACATTGCCCCAATAGCAAGCTCGTTCAAACCGCCGGCAAGTAGCTCCGCAATCGACTCCAGATCCGAGGTCTGACGCGCAATAACGCGACCTGCTGTGTAGCGCTCGTGAAACTCCACGGAGAGCTTCTGGGTATGCACAAACATCCGGTTTCTTAGATCGAACACCACGCTTTGAGCAAGCCTGGCCGTGATCATCAGGAAGTAGTAGGTAAGTATCGAGGTCATCAGCGCAGCAGACAAATAGAGTCCGACCACAATCCAAAGCTCGCTGTATTCGCGCATGATTGCCCGAGGTAGAGCCCAGTCGATGCCAAGAGCAATTAGTGCAGGACCTGCGACCCTGATAGCGGTTGAAATAACCCCCAAGAAGATTGCAAAGATTAACCTCAGCCGCATCGGGGCAAGCAGCGAACCAAGCAGCCTTCGAGAGCGGGCCCTCACAAAGCGGGACTCCTCTTTGTTGAGGTCTGTGCGCTCCTCGTCGTTAGTTCCGTAGAGGCTCAAATGTTCACCTCCCGCTCCTTCTGCTCCTCGTCCAAAGAGGTAATTACGTAGCGGTAGTGCTCGCTAGAGCGAATAAGTTCTTGGTGGGTGCCGAAGGCGGTTATCTTGCCGTCCTCCATGAGCGCCACCTTGTCAGCCAACATCACTGTTGATGGTCGGTGAGCAACAATCAGTGCCGTGGTCTCCTTCAGGACATGCCTCAGCGCATCCTCGACCATCGCTTCGGTGTCAACATCCAGCGCAGATAGCGGATCGTCCAAGACAAGAATTCTTGGGTTTGCTGCCACCGCCCTTGCGAGCGCGAGCCTCTGGCGCTGTCCTCCGGAGAGCGAGAGGCCCTCTTCACCAATCGTGGTGTCGAGACCGTCAGGCAGCTCATAGACGAATTGTGCCTGTGCAATCTCGAGGGCTTGCTTGAGATCGTCTTCTGTCGCGTTGGGATTTCCAAGCAGCACGTTTTCTCTGACCGACGAGGAGAACAGGGTGGCATCTTCAAATGCCATTGCAATGTGGCTACGAAGCTCGCCTCGAGACATCTCTCTGATGTCAAGGCCATCAATCGTGATCGAACCGCTGGTGACCTCGTAGAGCCTCGTAGTCAATGCGGTCAGGGTTGTCTTGCCGCATCCCGTCAGGCCAATCAGTGCTACAGACTCACCAGGTTCAATCCTCAAATCGACGCCACTGATCAAAGCCTTGGAGCTCTCGGCGGCATCTGGGTAGCGGAAGTGAACATCATGGAACTCGAGAAGACCCTTGGGATTTGCTACCTGCTTGGGGTTCTCGGGATCAACAATCGGGTTCACCTCGTCCATGACCTCAAAGAATCGCTCGGTAGCGGTTTTGGCCTCAAGGGTGAAGGAGAGCAGGAAGCCAAGAGACTCGGTTGGCCACCTAAGCACCATCACGGTCGCGAAGAAGGCCACAAGGGTCCCAACCGAGACGTCCCCTTGAGCCACCAGCCAAACTCCAGCCAGCATGGATAGCCCGACTGCCAGCTCGGGAATCAGAATCAAATAGAGCCAAATATTGGCAACGGCTTTGGCCTTGCGGATCTCAGTGGACTGAAGGTCGGAGGCCTGGTTCGAAAATTGGTGAGCGGCAAAAGCTCCCCGCCCAAAGGACTTTAGGACTCTCACGCCGTGAACCGCCTCTTCGACGCGGGTGGCTAGATCACCGGATTGATCCTGAGAAAGCCTTGCGATGACCTTGTACTTTCCCTCGAAGAGGAACCCGGCAATCCAGATGGGAATTGTTGCCACAAAAAAGATCAGTCCCAGCCAGAAGTTGAATGTGAAGAGAATCACGAGACCAACGATGATGGTGATCAGGTTTGCCGTGAACAACACAAGGCCAAAACTCAGCCAGCGGCGAATCAGGTGGAGATCCGACACTGCCCTGGAAAGTAGCTGCCCCGAGGGCCAGCGATCATGGAAGGCAACTGGAAGATCTTGCAGCTTCTCATAGAGCTTGTTGCGCATGTCAGCTTCGACATAGGTACCTGGGGTCAGCACCAACCAACGCCTAAGCAGAACGAACAGCGCCTCTAGAACGCCAAGAAACAGAATCAGACCAACCGCCGGCAAGAGTGCGTCAAGGCCTCCAGAGACCAGGGAATTCACCAGATCCTGGAGAAGCTGCGGAATGGCGAGTGCGAACATGTGTGCGGCGATGCCTGCCAGCATCCCAAGGATTAGCCTGGGTATGGCCTTCTTCGCAAACGGCACCAGCCGCAAAAGAACCTTGAGAGTTCCAGATTCGGAATTTTGCATTTATCTCTTTCGCCACCCTGGGCAGCCTTACAGGCTAACAGACTGCGGCCCTGAGAGATTCCTAGTGGTAGAAGTGTCGTTCGCCAGTGAAATACATGGTGATACCCGCGCTCTCCGCGGCTGCAATCACTTCTTCATCCCTCACGCTTCCACCCGGCTGGACCACGGCTGAAACACCACCGGCGATTAGCACCTCTAGCCCATCGGCAAACGGGAAGAAAGCGTCTGATGCCGCCACCGACCCTGCCGCCCGATCCCCGGCACGCTGAATGGCGAGGTGGCAGGAATCAAGCCGGTTGACCTGGCCCATGCCAATGCCGACCGCAGCCAGATCCTTGGCCAGCAAAATTGCATTCGACTTCACCGCTCGAACTGCTCGCCAGGCAAACTCTAGGTCTGCTAGGAGTGCAGGAGACGCCGGCTCCCCAGAGACCAACTTCCATGTTGAGACATCTAGTCCTGCGAAGCTGTCAGGCTGCTGAACCAGAAGCCCGCCGGAAATCTGCCTAATTTCGCGATTTGGAAGCTTGTAGTCTCCCGAAAGCTCAAGAATTCTCAGGTTCTTTTTCTTGGAGAGGATTTCCAGCGCCTCGGGCATAAAACCGGGTGCGGCTATCACCTCTGTGAAAACCTCAGAGAGGGCAGCGGCAAATTCGGCAGTGACCTCGCGGTTTGCTGCCACCACTCCACCGAACGCCGACACTGGATCGGTGAGGTGAGCGCGTTTGTAGGCAGAGGTAATGGGATCTTCTACTCCCGGCTGAGCAATCGCCACCCCACAGGGGTTGGCGTGCTTGATGATTGCAACCGCAGGCTCAGCGAAATCATAGGCCGCTCTGACTGCCGCGTCGATGTCCACAAAGTTGTTGTAGGACATCTCCTTGCCCCCGAGCAGCTTCGCACTCGCCACACCCGAATTGCCGTCAACGAACAGAGAGGCTGCCTGGTGAGAGTTTTCCCCGTAGCGCAGGTCACCACTCTTGGTAAAGCCAAGCGAGAGCCGTTCAGAGCCAAGCTGCCCGGCTAGCCAAGAGGAGACGGCTGAGTCGTAGTTTGCGGTGTGGCTAAAAGCCTCAAGTGCAAGTTGTTTTCTCAGCTCGAGATCTGTGCCGCCGTCTTCGATTGCCTCAATGATGGCTGGGTACCGCTCCGGGCTGACAACGATTGCTACGTTCGCGTGGTTTTTAGCGCTGGCTCTAACCATTGCCGGCCCACCTATGTCGATTTGCTCAACACTCTCGTCGAAGCCCGCACCTGAGGTAACGGTCTCCACAAATGGATAAAGGTTTACCACTACAAGCTCAAAGGGCTCAATTCCAAGACTCTCAAGCTGCTCCGCGTGTGAATCGAGCCTCAAATCTGCTAGCAATCCACCATGGATAGCTGGGTGCAGGGTCTTGACCCTGCCATCCAAAGACTCAGGAAATCCCGTTACCTCGCTAACCTCGCTGACGGCGATTCCGGCAGCTGCAATCTGCTTAGCGGTCGAGCCGGTAGAAACGATTGCCACCCCAGCCCTAGACAGAGCCGTCGCAAGTTCGATTAGCCCGGTCTTGTCTGAGACCGATATCAGAGCCCGCTTGATAGCTACCTTGTCACTCACGTCGTAACCTCCTCGAGCTTTAGCTCGCCATTTGCAATCGCCTCGATTGTCCTCACAAGCTGCTGCTTTTCAATTTCTTTGATCTGCTCGTGAAGCTCAGGTTCTCCAATTCCCGCCAGGATTGCCATGCTCTGCTGGGCGATGACGGGTCCTGTGTCGACACCTGCGTCAACTACGTGAATGGTGCTACCAGTTTCCGTAGCGCCGGACGCAAGAGCATCGCGAACGGCGTGAGCACCTGGAAACGCAGGTAGCAAAGAAGGGTGCAGATTGATAATCCTGGGGTAGTACCTGTCGACAAAGCTTTTTGGAAGCACTCGCATAAACCCGGCAAGGACAATCAGGTCTGGTTGGTGAATGTCAATGTTGCTGGCAAGAACCTCGGCCCATTTGTCTTTGGACGCGAAACCCTCGGGCTGGACCACAAAAGTCGTCTTGTCGAATAGCTCTGCGTGCTCCAAACCCTCAGCCGGCCTGTCGGCACCAACAGCCAGAATCTTTGCGGGATAGAGCGGATTGTCGCAGGCCTCCAGCAGCGCCTTGAGGTTAGAACCTGTTCCTGAAATGAGAACGACAATCGAGAGCACGGCCAAAGTCTACTTTCGCTCATCCGCGCCGGTGTAGGGCCGCACCACCACAAGCGAGGCCAAGAACGTCGGCACCAGGACCTCCGCAAAGATGATCCCGGCAAAGACCAGCGCATCAATGCCAACCCAAGAGAACCGACCGGGGCCAAAACTGCCACTAGCCACCAATGCCAACAGCAGCGCCAACACTCCAGCAACGGTCGCGGCGACCAATGCCAGAGCGCTCGCCGCACCAAAGCGGGTTGCATACTCCCACCTGAGCCCATCCGAGAACTTCCGCGATAGCACGGTGGCAAAAAACGCGGCCAGCACCGGCACCAGCGCGAACAATATTCCGCGTTCGAAACCTCCGGTTGGTATGGCGGCAAAGACTGGCATCGCCGGAAGTGGTCCAAGCTGAGTGGCGAGCGGGGAGACATAACTTCCCTCTCCGATTGCGAAGCCCACCCCTGAAATCCAGCTGGCACCAAAGGCAATCAAGTTGGGGAGGATCGCTAGCTGCCCGATGGTGAGCATCAAACCGCCAAAAAGGCTTAGGCCAAGGCCCTGATAGAGCCTGAGCACCTCAATCCAGCCAAACCCGAGGGCAAGGGCGATGACTAACGAGCTTGCAAGCAGCAGGGTGGCGATCACCGAGACACCAATTCGAGTGGCCGGCGGTAGCACAGTCTTTATAGACCAGTGGAGCTTTTCAAATGCCGAGCTGGCAAGACCCCTGAGAAACACCCGCTCCCTTGCCTCTGGCCCATTGGCTCCCTCAAAGAGCTCAAAACGTCTTCCAGAGATGGACGCGATGAAAAGCAGCCCGCCAAAAAATGCGGCTGGGATAAACAGCGGGCCCCACTCTCCCATCACCACAGCCTCTGTCTGGATCACAAGGCTCAGCCCATAGGAAATGCCCCCAAAGGCGGCAGCGCCGCCTAGCCAAGCAGGCCAAAGCGAGGATGCGGCGCTGAGACGGTATCCGATTCGGATCGCCATGAGCGCCATAAGCAGCGTCAGCCCAAGAGGTAGCACGCTCAGGGTGAAGGCGGGGAAGGCTATGCCAACCAACTCGCCAGCAGAAAAGTGCAGGGGCACACCACAGGCAAGTAGAAACGCATAACCTGCGACCTGCAGTGCAACTATCCAGTCAACGGAGCCGTCACCCTCGATAAACCAGGCGAGTGTCAGCGGAGCAACTATTAGACCGACAACCGAGGCGATGATGATGAGCGCTTGAAGCGCCGCAATCGCAAAGCTAAGCCCCCGGTTCACCGAACTACAGCTTGCTTACTATTTCCCGCATCAGTTCAGCGGTCTCCGATGGGGTCTTGCCTACCTTCACACCCACTGCCTCGAAGGCCTCTTTCTTGGCCTGCGCGGTTCCGGCTGAGCCTGAAACAATTGCGCCAGCATGGCCCATCGTCTTACCCTCGGGGGCGGTGAAGCCCGCTACATAAGCAACGACCGGCTTAGTGACGTTCTTGGAGATGTACTCCGCTGCTTTTTCCTCGGAGTCACCGCCTATCTCGCCGATCAGCACGATTGCCTTAGTCTCGGAGTCCTTTTCGAACGCCTCTAGGGCATCGATGTGAGTGGTGCCAATAACGGGGTCTCCACCGATGCCGATGGCGGTCGAGAAGCCAATGTCCCGAAGCTCGAACATCATTTGGTAGGTGAGTGTGCCGCTCTTGGAAACAAGTCCAATCGGACCGCGACCTGTGATATTCGATGGGGTAATTCCCGCATTGGACTGCTCAGGAGAAATGATTCCGGGGCAGTTTGGTCCAATCAACCTTGTCTTCTTGCCCTTTTCGACGTTGTAGGCCCAAGCGGCTGCGGAGTCGTGCACCGGAATCCCCTCGGTGATAGCAACAGCCAGCGGAATCT
>CAYGJH010000013.1:0-38279 GCA_964350385.1 uncultured Aquiluna sp.
TTCTTCCCGCTGACCATTGACGTTGAAGAGCGCATGTATGCAGCAGGAAAGATTCCGGGAAGCTTCTTCCGTCGGGAGGGACGCCCATCGACAGAGGCCATTCTGGCCGCCAGGTTGATTGACCGTCCGCTGCGCCCATCGTTTGTTGACGGTCTTCGCAATGAGATTCAGGTTGTAGTGACAGTCATGTCTATTCACCCTGATGAGCTCTATGACGTGGTTGCCATCAACGCAGCCTCAATGTCCACACAGCTTGCAGGCCTGCCATTCTCAGGTCCGGTTGCCGGTGTTCGCGTGGCACTGATTGATGGGCAGTGGGTGGCATTCCCCAAGCACTCGCAGCTTGAGAACGCAGTGTTTGACATGGTGGTTGCCGGTCGGGTCATCACGGATGGTGGCAAGGAAGACGTCGCCATCATGATGGTTGAGGCCGAGGCCACAGACAACAGCTGGGACCTTATTGGTGCCGGTGCTCTCTCACCAACCGAAGAGGTTGTTGCCCAGGGACTTGAGGCTGCCAAGCCGTTTATCAAGGCACTAGTTGAGGCTCAGAACAAGCTTGCCTCGCAAGCTGCCAAGGAGACCGCAGAGTACCCAGTGTTCCTGCCTTACTCCGATGAGGTCTATGAGGCAGTTGCCGCTGAGTGTGGCGACGAGCTTGCCAAGGTCTACCAGATCGCGGACAAGCAAGAGCGTCAGGCAAAGGACGACGAGCTCAAGGCCAAGGTTCGCGAGAGCCTAGAGTCGAAGCTTTCTGAGGAGCACATGACCCAGTTCTCAGCTGCCTACAAGGCGGTCTCGAAGAAGGTAATGCGCACCAGGGTCCTCAAGGAGGGCGTCCGCATTGATGGTCGTGGCCTAAGCGACATTCGTGTGATTGATGCCGAGGTTGCAGTCATTCCTCGCACCCACGGGTCGGCAATCTTCCAGCGTGGTGAGACCCAGATTCTTGGTGTCACCACTTTGAACATGCTCAAGATGGAGCAGCAGCTAGACGCGCTGACTCCTGAGACCTCAAAGCGCTACATGCACCACTACAACTTCCCTCCCTACTCAACCGGTGAGACCGGCAGGGTTGGTTCTCCGAAGCGTCGTGAGATCGGTCACGGAGCTCTTGCCGAGAGGGCACTGGTTCCAGTGCTTCCCTCGCGTGATGAGTTCCCATATGCCATCCGGCAGGTTTCCGAGGCACTGAGCTCAAACGGTTCAACCTCGATGGGTAGCGTTTGCGCCTCAACTTTGAGCCTCCTAAACGCGGGTGTGCCACTTCGTGCACCTGTTGCAGGTATCGCCATGGGTCTGATCTCGGACACCGTTGATGGTAAAACGCAGTACGCCGCGTTGACCGACATCCTCGGTGCCGAGGACGCTCTTGGCGACATGGACTTCAAAGTCGCCGGGACGCGCAACTTTGTAACCGCAATTCAGCTCGACACCAAGCTCGACGGCATTCCGTCGGCAGAGCTGGCCAAGGCGCTTACCCAGGCCAAGGAGGCAAGGCTCTTCATTCTCGACATCATGAACGAGGCAATTGACGAGCCAGATGAGCTTTCTGTCTTCGCTCCTAGAGTCATCGCGGTGAAGATTCCGGTTGACAAGATCGGTGAGGTCATTGGTCCAAAGGGCAAGATGATCAACCAGATCCAAGAAGACACCGGAGCAGACATTTCGATCGAGGACGACGGCACCGTCTACATCGGAGCAACCGACGGCACCAGTGCAGACGCAGCCAAGGCTGCGATCAATGCGATTGCAAACCCACACGTTCCAGAGGTGGGCGAGCGCTTCCTGGGAACCGTCGTGAAGCTTGCGACCTTCGGAGCCTTTGTATCGCTTCTTCCAGGCAAGGACGGACTGCTTCACGTCTCCGAGCTGAAGAAGCTCTCGGGCGGAAAGCGCGTCGAGAACGTCGAGGATGTCTTGGAAGTTGGCCAGAAGATTCTGGTCGAGCTGACCAAGGTCGACGATCGAGGCAAGCTATCGCTCTCACCAGTTATCGAGGGTGAAGATGCCGCCGAGTCCGAGGAAGATTCCGAGTAATTATTGGAACTAAAGCTAGATAGCTCAGTCGAATTCACCGCTGAGGCATCAAGGATCTCAAGAACCTTGCTGCCCAGCGGTGTTCGCATTCTCAGTGAAGAAGTTCCATCCGCCCCATCAGTGGCGATAGCGGCTTCTGTGGGCGTTGGGTCGAGGGATGAGACTGATGACCACCTGGGCTCAACTCACTTCTTGGAGCACCTTTTGTTCAAGGGGACTGCCAGGCGATCAGCAAGGGACATATCGGTCGCATTCGATTCGGTCGGCGGCTCCTCAAATGCGGCAACGGCAAAGGAATACACCAGCTACTACGCAAGGGTGCAAAACGCCGCGCTGCCGCTGGCCCTAGACGTGATTCTCGACATGTTCACCTCGGCAAAGCTAGATAAGGCTGACTTTGAAACCGAGCGAACCGTGATTCTCGAGGAACTGGCCATGAATGAGGACGATCCCGAGGATGTCGCTCACGAGGCCTTCGCGGACGCGCTGATGCCCAACACTTCACTGGGTAGACCGATTGGGGGGAGCCCTGAGAGCATCAAGGCTGTCACCAGAGACCGTGTCTTCGAGCACTACCTAGAGAACTATTCGCCAAGCTCTCTAGTCATTACCGCGGCAGGCGGTCTCAAGCATGAGCAGCTTGTGGAGCTGGTCTCGAAGCAGCTAGCAGAGGTTGGTTGGACCGCTAATGCGGCCCCCATGCCCAGGCGTCAACACGGTGCCTCAGCTGTTCCCAGCCCGGAGCCGATGCGGCTAATAAAGAAGGACGTTCAGCAGGCAAATGTGCTGCTGGGTCACCAGAGTTTTCATGCGATGGACGAGATGCGCTATGCGCTTGGCATCATGAACACCATCCTTGGCGGCGGCATGTCCTCAAGGCTCTACCAGGAGATACGTGAGGACAGAGGTCTTGCCTACTCCACCTACTCTTACCAGCACGGATACTCGGATGCTGGATTCTTTGGGATGTATGCCGGGTGTAATCCTGAGAATGCGGCTCTGGTTGCGGACCTGATGCGCCAGGGACTTGACGGCATAGCCCAGTCTGGAGTAACCGACCACGAGTTCGAGTTGGCGCTGGGAAACATAACCGGCGGCCTGGCACTGCGATACGAGGGCTCCCTATCCCGCATGAACAGGCTGATGGGTGCCGAGCTTGGAAGTGGTGAGTGGCTAAGCGTTGAAGAGGTCCTGGAGCGATTTAGAGCGGTAACCAAAGAAGAGGTTCAGCAGGTAGCGCAGCGCATCAGCGCGATGCCATCAACACTGGTGGCAGTGGGAAGCGCGCTAGATCAGCTTGAAAAGAGAGCTTGATAGGTTTAGACACATGATTTCAGTGGCAATCCTTGGTTCCTCGGGCCGCATGGGCCGTCTCACCAAAGAACTGGTAGACGCCGATTCCAACCTAAAGCTGCACGCCGCCATGGACTCAAGCTCAGCGCCTCAGCAAATGCTGGGGGCTGACGTTGTCATTGATTTCACTAACCTGGACGCCTCCGAGGAGCTTGTGAGGTTTGCTGTCGAGGCGGGCATGAAGGTCGTTGTTGGCACCTCGGGCTGGTCCGAGGTGAAGCTCGCTGGTGTGGAGAAGCTGCTTGCTCAGAACCCAGCGGCTGCGGTCGTGGTCGTGCCGAATTTTTCGATCGGGTCGATGCTGCTGCAGCGCTTTGCTGCCGAAGCTGCCGCCCATTTTGACTCGATAGAGATTATTGAGGCCCACCACGCTGGAAAACTTGATTCGCCCTCAGGAACGGCCATTAGAACCGCGGAGCAGATTTCGAAGAATCGTGGTTCGCAGCCGCTGATACCGGGTGTTGATCAGGCAGCCAGGGGGGAAGTGGTGGCAGGCGTTCCAATCCACTCGCTGCGAATGGACGGGGTCAGTGCGAAGCAGGATGTCATTTTTGGAGGCGATAGTGAACAGCTGGTGCTGAGCCACGACGTCTCCTCTCACCGTGCCTATTCGGCCGGGATACTGCGGGCAATTGAGTTTGCAGCCAAGTCCAAGGGTCTAACTATTGGTCTGGAGAATGTTCTTGGCTAAGTGGGCGACCCTTGCCTGGCTTGCAGTAATTGTCTTTCTCACGCTCCTTTACGCCTTTGAGCTGCTGCAGCGAGCGATAGTGCTTATCGCTGACGGTTCCCCGATTGCTATTGCCATGGGGCTTGCGATTATCGTGCTGCCACCTTTTGCTGTGGCCTTTGTGCTCATAGAGATTCGCTTTGGTCTAAACGCGGCAAAGCTGCAGCGCCAGGTTGACAAGGCCGGTCTTTCCTTTGACTATGAACTTCGTCCCAGCGGCCGGGCTGTTCGAGACAGCGCACAGGTCGGCTTTGAGCGCTTCAAGCTGCTCGTGGAGGAAAACGAGGAGAACCATCTCTACTGGTTTTTGCTCGCAGACGCCTATGACAAGATGGGCGACCGTCCAAGGGCGAGAAAGACGGCTAGAAAAGCCTTCCTACTTGCCAAGCAGGCCGGCGCGCTTTAGCAACAGGTACATCTGGCAGCCCAGGCAAAAGGCAAAGAACGCATTCAAAAAAGCAGCTAAGAAGATAAATGCAGCTGCAATCGCCACAATCGTCACGCTCCCAAGTGCAACTCCAATGCCGCCCAAAATCGCAAAACTGAGTCCAACCTTTTGAGCAAACTGGGGAGGCCTCGGGTCCTCAAGCTCAGAGGGTTCTTTGAGTCTGGGTCTAACAAGTTTTTTGAAAATCAGTTGGTAGGGGTGGGTTGCCGGGGAGAAAACACTCCACAAAAAAGATGCAAGTAGCACTGCCATCAGCACAAATGCCGCGGCTGCGTTGAAAACCGCGCCTATGGCAGCTGCAAATGTGCCGAGCGATAGGACGCTCGTAATGCCGGCACCAAACCTTGGACCGCGAGGGTCAATAAACTGCACGCTCATTTCACTCCTAGTTTCTCTAGTTCCTGCATCAGTAATGGCAGCTTTGGAACACCACCTACTCGATAGACGATCTCGCCGCTCGGGTTCAGCACGAAGATCGTTGGTGTCTGACTTATGTTGAATTTAGCCGCAATCTCAATGCGCTCGGTGATGTCTACCTCCAGGTGGCAAAGACCCCCAAGGCGATACTCGAGCTGGGCAAGCTGCCTGCGAACCCCCGGGCACTGACCGCAGTACTCGGTGGAAAACTGCAACAGGGTCGCCTTCTTGCCCAAGACATTGGTTGGAACACCGTTCTTTGTGGCTCCCAACCTGCCTAGGTCCACCCGCTCCTTACTGGCAACCTTGTGCCCTCTGCCGTGCAGCAGCCGATAGCTGATGCCGGCCGCGATGGCTGCAAAGAGCAACAGGGCGACGAGGCTGAGGGAATCCACCGTGCAAGGTTAAGCGAAAAGCGAAGTAAAGGGCGGAGTGTTGCGCTTTTTTACTTCTAGCTAGCTTTAGGCTTTGTCCGATGAGTGAGATTGAGTTTAGATCCGATGTGACCGTTGAGCTGGTTCGCTCCAGTGCTCAGGACGCCGATGTGCTTTTTGCCGCCAGGGTTTCCACCCAGGGTGAGCAGACACTGGAGAGCGCAAAGGTCATTGATGCTGAGATCGAAAAGCGCGACAAGGGACTAATCAACTACCTGATGCGTGACCGCCACGGCTCACCATTTGAGCACAACTCGATGACCTTCTATGTTCAGGCTCCAATCTTTGTCTTCCGCGAATTCATGCGGCACCGCATCGCAAGCTACAACGAAGAGTCCGGCCGCTACCGCGAGCTGCGTCCGGTTTTCTATGTCCCGGGACCCGAACGGAAGCTGATTCAGGTTGGAAAGCCAGGAGCCTACGAGTTTGAGGACGGCACGGCCGAGCAGACAGCACTGGTTGAAAAGGAAACCATGGCGGTCACCAGGGCTGCGTATGAGTCCTATCAGCGCATGCTCGAGGCAGGCGTTGCGCGAGAGGTGGCGAGAATCGTTTTGCCGCTAAACATCTACTCCTCGATGTATGTCACGATGAACGCTAGGTCTCTAATGAATTTCCTCTCCCTGCGGACCAAACGTGAGGGCACCCACTTCCCGTCTTTCCCCCAGCGGGAGATCGAGATGGTTGCAGAGAAGATGGAGGAGGCATGGGCCAAGCTCATGCCGCTGAGCTACGAGACGTTCAACGAGAACGGTCGGGTAGCCCCATAGTCTTTCGGCACGCGGTTTCGCTAGGCTAGCCGGATGGTTACTCAAGAACCCGACGTCTTCGGCCAGGTATTGGTCGCACTTGTCACGCCCATGAATCACGAGGGCGAAGTTGATTGGGATGCCACCGAGAAGCACATCGATTACGTCATTTCGGCCGGTGCTGATGGTGTTGTTGTCACAGGCACCACGGGCGAGACGTCTACCCTGACCGACGCAGAGAAGATCAAACTGGTCGAGGTTGGAAAGTCCGTTTCCGCGGGTAGGGCGAAGATAATCACTGGCGGTGGCTCTAATGAGACCGCGCACGCAATCCAGCTCTACAAGGCCAGCGAAAAGGCCGGTGCCGATGGCGTGATGGTGGTCACTCCCTATTACAACAAGCCAACCCAGGCCGGCATCCTCACACACTTCAGGCTGATAGCGGACGCCACCGACCTGCCTGTGATTCTTTATGACATCCCCGGGCGCACAGGCGTGCCGATTTCCTATGACACCTTCCACAGAGCCGCAAAGCACCCCAACATCGTCGCCATCAAGGACGCCAAGGGTGATCTTGCCCAAACCTCTAGGTTGCTTCTCGAGACTGGGCTGATGTATTTCTCAGGAGATGACTCGAACGTCCTGCCCCACCTTTCTCTCGGGGCAACTGGACTTATTGGGGTGACCGCAAACATCGCACCGCACGCCTATCGGGCCATGGTCGATGCTACGAATGCAAACGACTTCCATGCGGCGCTCGCGGTTCATAACGCCCTCGAGCCGCTGCAGCGCGCGATCATGTCCCACGTGCCAGGGACAGTGGCTGCGAAGTATGTGCTGCACGGGCTTGGAAAGATTTCCTCGCCAAGGGTGAGGCTGCCTCTTGTCGGCCCAGAGGATCATGAGGCCGCTTTGATTGAGGGCGGAATCGACCAGGTGAACAAGGTTCCGGGCGTGAGCTTTGACAACTTCAGGCCGGACCGCAATGCGGCTGCCGGTGGCGCCCTGCCCAAGGTCGCCGGAACTACTCGCTAGTGGAAATTAGCCAGCCCCCAGCGCTAAAACCTGGAGTCCTTCGCGTCATACCGCTCGGGGGACTTGGAGAGATTGGCCGCAACATGACGGTCTTCGAGCTCGATGAGAAGATTCTGATTGTCGATTGCGGAGTGCTTTTCCCGGAGGAGACTCAGCCCGGTGTGGACCTGATCCTTCCGGATCTGGGCTATCTCGAGGACAAGCTTGATCGCATCATCGGCATGGTGCTGACGCATGGCCACGAGGACCACATCGGAGGCGTTCCCTACCTGCTGAGGATGCGAAGCGACATTCCCATCATGGGCTCACAGCTCACCTTGGCACTTATCGAGAGCAAGCTCAAAGAGCATCGGATCAAGCCCTTCACCCACACTGTCAAGGAGGGAATGCGAGAGCAGGTTGGACCGTTCAATCTCGAATTTCTTGCGGTAAATCATTCGATTCCAGACTCATTGGCCGTTGTAATTCGCAGCGCTGCTGGCAGCATCCTCGCCACAGGCGACTTCAAAATGGATCAGCTGCCGCTGGACGGTCGCGTTACTGACCTTCGCGGCTTCGCACGGATTGGCGAGGAGGGGCTTGACCTTTTCATGGTCGATAGCACCAACGCCGATGTGCCAGGTTTCACACCGCTCGAGCGTGAGATCGGGCCGGTAATCGAGTCGGTGATTGCGAAGACCCGTGGCAAGGTTGTTGTGGCTTCGTTTGCCTCACATGTCCACCGGGTTCAGCAGGTTATCGACGCCGCGATCGCCAATGGCCGCAAGGTGGTTTTTGTTGGTCGCAGCATGGTCAAGAACATGGGCATCGCCTCCGAACTTGGCTATCTGAATGTCCCGGCTGATGCCGTTGTCGAGCTTAACGAGAGCGAACGAATTCCAGACAACCAGCTCGTCTTTATGTCCACCGGGTCGCAGGGCGAGCCAATGGCCGTGCTCTCGAGAATTGCTAACAGTGATCACCGAATCTCCATTGGCGAGCGCGATACTGTCTTGCTGGCGAGTTCGTTGATACCGGGCAATGAAAATGCGGTCTACAGAGTCATCGATGGCCTCACCAAGCTCGGCGCCAATGTCGTTCACAAAGGCAACGCGAAAGTTCACGTCTCCGGCCACAGCGCAGCCGGGGAACTGCTGTACTGCTACAACATCTTGCGTCCACGCAACGTGCTCCCGATTCATGGTGAGTATCGTCACCTAACCGCAAATGCCAAGCTGGCTATTCAGACTGGCGTGAACCCAGAGCAGGTCCTCATTGCCGAGGACGGTGCGGTAATTGACCTTGTCGACTCGGTTGCTCGGATTGTTGGCCGGGTGCCGTGTGACATGCTCTACGTCGACGGCAAGACGGTGGGGAAGATCACCGAGGAAGACCTCCGCGATCGCATGATTTTGGCTGCTGAGGGATTCATCTCCATCTTTGCCGTAGTTGACAAGCAGACCGGCAGGGTGGTTGAGGGTCCCGAGATTAGGGCCCGGGCCTATGCCGAAGAGGACCATGTCTTCGATGACATTGTTCCCGCAATTGAGAGAGCACTCGCAGATGCTGCCAACGACGGGATTCGAGATAGCTATCAGCTGCAGCAGGTAATTCGCAAAACAGTTGGGTCCTGGGTGGCAAAAGCCCATCGTCGCAAGCCGATGATTATCCCAATCGTTGTCTACTCCTCCCGCCCTGCCTAACGGGTAAAAGGCCAATGCCTTGCTAGCTTTTTGGCATGGCTGCAAAGACCCCACCACCAAGACGGCCGGGTGGAAAGAAACCCTCGCGCCCGGCTCAGTCGAAGGCTGCGCAGCCCAGGGAAAAAAAGAGTGCCAGAGCTGCGGTTTGGCCAATGTTTACCAAGGGTTACATGGCTCTGGCTCACGGCCTAGGGGGAGTGGTTCGGGCCTTTAGCACCGAGCGTCTGGCGGAAAATGACCGCAGAGATGGGGCTCCGTTTTTCCTGTTTCTACTGAGCATCCTCGGGGCGGCTTTTGCCTGGTTTTTGATTAATGAACCTTGGGCAACTCTCCTGCACCAATACAGCTTTGGCATGCTTTTTGGACTTGTAAGTTTCTCGTTACCGGTAATTTTCTTCGCCTACTCACTGTTTTTGTTTCGGCACCCCGCATCGATACGCGATGGTTCCAGGTTTGCCCTCGGTTTCTGGCTCTTTCTCTCAGTCATCTCAGGCTTCTTCCATGTCTTTTTGGGCGGTCCCTCTCCGCAGGATGGTGTGCCGCAGCTGGCCGAGGCAGGCGGACTGTTTGGTTGGTTGGTCGGCGGCCCGCTGCTAACCCTTGTCACCATTTGGGGAGCTGTCCCCGCTCTTGTTGTTTTGGCGGCGGCAGCGGTTTTGATCATGACCGGGACCCCACCGAATCGAATCAAAGCGCGGCTGGGTGAGCTGTATCGCTTCCTTTTCAATGTCTCAAGCCCTGAGTTAGCAAGCGAGGGGTTCGACGGTAAGAGGTCAAAGTGGTGGCAATCAAATAAGTCCTCCGATAGTGCCTTTGAGTCGCCTGTTGTCGACATCCCCGAGTTTGTTGCAGAGGATCTCGAGGAGCCAGTTCTTGAGGACCTACCGGAGGTGGATGTTCCCGAGCCGGAGATGGACCTTGAGTTCATGCATGGCGAGGAGGGTTTGACGGAGCCGATTGATATTCCGCCACCTAAGTCAAAGCGGCCCTACGTTCTCCCTGCAATCGGTTTACTGGGCGCCGGGACTCCCGCCAAGGCAAAGAGCGAGGCGAACACGCAGGTCGCTGCAGCGATTGACGAGGTCTTCAAAGAGTTCGACATTCAGGCAAAAGTTTCCGGTTTCCAGCGCGGACCGACAGTTACCCGCTACGAGGTCGAGTTGGCTCCTGGGGTCAAGGTTGAGGCCGTTACTAGGCTCACAAACAACATCTCCTACGCCGTAGCTTCCAACGAGGTCAGGATTCTCTCTCCAATTCCGGGTAAGAGCGCGATTGGCATTGAAATTCCAAACTCAGACCGCGAGACCGTCTCCCTAGGCGATGTCTTACGGAGCAAGAACTCCACTGGTAGCACCCACCCGCTGACAATCGGGGTCGGTAAGGATGTCGAGGGCGGTTACCTGGTTGCCAACCTTGCCAAGATGCCGCACCTTTTGGTTGCAGGTGCAACCGGTGCGGGTAAGTCGAGTTTCGTGAACTCGATGATCACCTCAATCCTGATGCGCGCCACTCCAGCCGAGGTGCGAATGGTGCTGGTGGATCCAAAACGTGTTGAGCTCAGCGCTTATCAGGGTGTTCCCCACCTGGTCACTCCCATTATCACCAGCCCCAAAAAGGCCGCCGAGGCCCTGCAGTGGGTGGTAAAGGAGATGGACTCTCGCTATGACGATCTGGCATCTTTTGGCTTCAAGCACATTGATGATTTCAACCGAGCAGTGGTTGCGGGCGAGATTTCCGTTCCCGAGAACTCTATGCGGGAGCTTCAGCCCTACCCCTACCTACTGGTGGTGGTAGATGAGCTAGCGGATCTCATGATCGTCGCTCCAAGAGACGTAGAAGACGCGATCGTAAGAATTACCCAGCTTGCCAGGGCCAGCGGTATTCACCTCGTGCTCGCAACCCAGCGGCCTTCGGTGGATGTCGTCACCGGCCTCATCAAGGCCAACGTGCCCTCCAGGCTCGCCTTCAGCGTTTCCTCGGTCACCGATTCCAGAGTCATTCTGGATCAGCCGGGAGCTGAGAAGCTGGTTGGTCAGGGCGATGCGCTCTTTGCCCCGATGGGCTCCAATAAGCCGGTCAGGGTTCAGGGAGCCTGGGTGTCGGAGGCTGAGATGGCAAAGGTCGTCTCGCACGTAAAGCAGCAAATGGAACCCGAGTACCGCTCCGACGTCACGGTTGCAGCTCAGAGCAGGGTGGTTGACAGCGACATCGGCGATGATTTGGAGCTGCTGCTTGCCGCCTGTGACCTGGTGGTGAATTCGCAGTTTGGTTCGACCTCGATGCTGCAGCGCAAACTCCGGGTCGGCTTTGCCAAGGCCGGCAGGCTAATGGATCTGCTCGAGTCGAGGGCTGTGGTTGGTCCATCTGAGGGATCGAAGGCCAGAGAGGTTCTCGTAAAGCCAGAGGACCTGGCGGATACCCTGGCCAAGATTTCCGGCCAGAGCACTGCGGTCATCGAGGGTGATGTTGCGCCACAAACCTCAACAGGGGAAGATAGCGACGATGAAGACGCGTGGCAGCTCACCGGCAGAAGAGATGACTTCTAGAGGCTTTCTCTACCGCCAAACCCCGAACCTGATAACTGGTGCGCGGATTGCTCTGGTCCCTCTGGTGCTGTGGATGCTCGTTGAATACTGGGAGAACCCCTGGGGCAGATTCTTTGCAATGCTGCTGCTGATTGCCGCAGCCTCCACCGACGGCCTTGATGGCTCCATCGCAAGACGCCGCAACCTGATAACCAACCTGGGCAAAATCCTTGATCCAATCGCTGACAAGGCGCTTTTGTCGGGAGCACTCATCGTGCTGTCGATTTTGGGCGCAGTTCCATGGGTGGCGACGCTCATCATTCTTGGGCGAGAGCTCGGGATCACCCTCTATCGTCTGGTTGTGATCAAGAAGCAGGTGCTTGGAGCATCCGGCTGGGGCAAGTTCAAAACCGTCATGCAGATAGTCGCAATCTGTATGGTGATTGCTCCCTTTGGGTTTTTGGGAGCATGGTTTGGCTGGCTCACCCAGATTGTGCTTTGGTTCACCGTTGCCCTCACCGTCTATACGGGTGTGCAGTACCTGGTTCCTAGGAAATGATTATTGAGGCGGCCCTCGCGAAGGGGCTCCACATTGCAACCGCGGAATCTCTTACCGCAGGTGGGGTGAGTTCTAGTCTCGCCAAGACCCCGGGAGCATCGAAAGTTTTGCTTGGGGGAATTACTGCCTACCAAGATCAGATCAAGTCGCAGCTGGTTGGAGCCTCCAGTCAGCTGATTGCGCAGCAGAGTGCTGTGGATGCCGAGGTCTGCGCGCAGCTTGCAGAGGGTGTTCGTTCAAGGTTTGCAGGTGCAATGGGTCTCTCAGACAGCGATGTCATCGGAATCTCAACGACCGGGGTGGCCGGCCCAGATTCGGTTTCAGGCAAAAGTGTCGGTGAGGTGTTTATCGGTATCTCATCAAGAGCTGGGGTTAAGGTCTTTGGGGAGAACTTTGCAGGAGATCGACTGGAAGTGGTTGAGGCAACTATTCGGCGCTGCGAGGAAATCCTTTTGGAAGAAATTGCGCTCTGTTGAGGTTTAGCTTCAGGAAACACTCAGTAACCAACATTATTCTTTGTCACATCCAGAGGGTAAGTTAGAGGGCCAGGAGGAAACTTGGTACTACTAAGGCAAGAAATCGGTGACGTGCTGCGCACCCACCGTCAAGAGCGCGGTCAGACGCTGAGGCAGGTTGCATCAAAGGCCTCGGTGGCTTTGGGCTACCTTTCGGAGGTAGAGCGCGGTCAGAAAGAGGTCTCCTCGGAGATCCTTGCATCGGTTGCCGAGGCCCTAGAGGTTCCACTGTCTGTTGTCATGCGTGATGTCTCCGAGCGACTTGCTTCGGTTGAGGGCATCTACTTCGACGACACCTTCATTCCAGACACTGTGCCGGACGACTTCGTCACTGAGGCAGAGCTCTACTCTCACTAGTGACTCTCAGTCGCTTTCACGAATTAGTTCTCGAGGAATTTGGCGAGCAGTTCTCGCAGGTGGTTCTTAGGGACACGAGACTTCTCAAATTTGAAGATAAGACTCCCTTTGAGCTAATCAATTCCGGGTTTCACCCAAAAGACATTTGGTTTGCAATTTGCGATCAGCTCGCGGTTCCACGGGAGCGTTGGTACGGCAAAACAAAGACAATCAGACACGCCGAATAAAGTTATTCGAAATTTTGTTCGAACGCTTAGAGTTTCAACAACTCAACTAAATAACTAGTTATCCACAGCGTGTCGGATTACTACAAAAGTGTCTGAGCCAGGGTTTAGCTTTCCTTCTAGCTAACCCAGAGAGAGAAGAGGACCTAATGCCATCAGCAGCAGACCGCGAAAAAGCACTTGAGACTGCTCTAGCGCAGATTGACCGCCAGTTCGGTAAGGGATCGGTCATGCGACTGGGTTCCGAGGAGCGCGCACCTGTTGATTCCATCCCTACCGGAGCAATTGCTCTGGATGTGGCGCTAGGCATTGGCGGACTGCCAAGAGGCAGAATCGTTGAGGTCTACGGACCTGAGTCCTCAGGTAAGACAACTATCGCCCTCCACGCCATCGCGAGTGCCCAGGCCAAAGGTGGCGTTGCGGCATTTGTTGATGCGGAGCACGCACTCGATCCTGAGTACGCGAAGAAACTCGGCGTGAACATCGATGATCTTCTAGTCAGCCAGCCAGACACCGGCGAGCAGGCTTTGGAAATAGCGGACATGCTGATTCGCTCGGGTTCGGTAGATGTAATTGTCATCGACTCGGTTGCGGCGCTGGTGCCAAGAGCTGAGATCGAAGGTGAGATGGGCGACAGCCACGTAGGTCTTCAGGCCAGGTTGATGTCCCAGGCACTCAGGAAGCTCACCGGAGCGCTGAGCAATACCGGAACCACCGCAATTTTCATCAATCAGTTGCGTGAAAAAATCGGAGTATTCTTCGGTTCTCCAGAGACCACCTCGGGAGGTAAGGCACTGAAGTTCTATGCCTCGGTTCGTCTCGACATCCGTCGCATCGAAACCCTGAAGGATGGTCAGGACTCCGTTGGCAACAGGGTTCGAGTCAAGGTCGTCAAGAACAAGCTCGCCGCTCCATTTAGGCAGGCTGAGTTTGACATCCTCTTCGGCGAGGGCATCTCTCGCGAGGGTGGTCTTATCGACTTTGGTGTCGAGCAGGAAATTGTCAAGAAGTCCGGCGCCTGGTACACCTACGAGGGCGAACAGCTCGGGCAGGGTAAAGAAAACTCAAGGCGCTACCTCAAGGAAAACCCAGAGCTGGCAAATGAGATTGAGCAAAAAATCAAGTCAAAGCTCGGCATCGGAGTGCCTAGGGCCGTGGCAGACCTTCCAGCAGAGGAAGCTGTTGCAATTGCCGATGAGACGCCAGAGACATCAGAGCCGGTGGCCAAGGCTGCCAATGACTCTTGAGCAAAAGGAACTAGACCGGCTCGAGAAGCGGGCTCGCAACGTCCTGCTGTATCAGTTGGGCCGTTCTATGAAGACTCGGTACCAGCTGGAGCAAATAATGCACAAGCGTGAGATTCCGGTGGAAGTTTTTGAGCCTTTGCTAGATCGCTTCACCGAGGCTCAGCTGATTGACGATGCTGCCTTTGCTCGCGCCTTTGTGGCGAGTCGATTCCACCAGCGAGGAAAGTCGCTTTCCGCAATTAGGCGCGAACTGAGACAAAAGGGCGTGGCTGATCTGCACATCGAGTCGGCGACAGCGGAGATTGATGCAGAGCAGGAGCTTGAGCTGGCAATTCAGGTAGCGGTTTCCAGAAACCAAAAGCTTGCGAGCTTGGACGATGAGACAAGGCGACGCAGACTCACCGGCTTTCTGCAGCGGCGAGGGTTCGCAGGTCCCGTTCTTTCCCGAGCACTGCGAGAGGCAGAGGCTCAGGGGTAATATCCCTTAGCAATGTCGCTTTTCTACGAGGTCCGCACCTACGGGTGTCAAATGAACGTTCACGATTCTGAACGTATCTCCGGCCTGCTCGAATCTGCGGGGTATGCAAAGGCCGATGGCCAAGATGCCGACCTGGTTGTCTTCAATACCTGCGCTGTCCGTGAGAACGCCGACAACAAGCTCTACGGCAACCTAGGAATGATGCTTGCCCGCAAGGAAAAGGACCCGAACTTTCAGATTGCGGTTGGCGGCTGTCTTGCCCAGAAGGATCAGAACACGATCTTGAAGAAGGCACCGTGGGTGGATGTCGTGTTTGGTACACACAACATGGGTTCGCTCCCCACTTTGTTGGAGCGAGCAAGGCACAACAACGAGGCCCAGATTGAGATCCTGGAATCGCTAGAGGTATTTCCATCGACCCTTCCCTCAAAGCGGGAGAGCGCCTATGCGGGCTGGGTGTCGATTTCTGTTGGCTGCAACAACACTTGCACCTTTTGTATCGTCCCCTCACTTCGGGGCAAGGAGAAAGACCGCAGGCCAGGCGAGATTCTTGGCGAAATTCAGGCACTGGTTGACGATGGAGCCGTAGAGGTAACCCTGCTTGGGCAGAACGTGAACACCTACGGCGTTGAGTTTGGAGATAAGGGGGCCTTTGCGAAGCTCCTGAGGGCCTGTGGCGAGATTGAGGGACTGGAGCGGGTTCGGTTCACCTCTCCACACCCTGCGGCCTTCACAGAGGACGTAATCGAGGCAATGGCCGCCACTCATAACGTGATGCCGCAGCTTCACATGCCCCTGCAGTCCGGTTCAGATTCAATACTCAAGGCAATGCGGCGCAGCTATCGCGCAGAGAAATACCTCGGCATTTTGGATCGAGTTCGCGAGCTGATCCCAAGTGCGGCTATCACGACCGACATCATCGTCGGCTTTCCCGGTGAGACCGAAGAGGACTTTGAGGCCACCATGGAGGTGGTGAGAAAGTCACGCTTTGCCTCGGCCTTCACGTTCCAGTATTCAAAGCGTCCAGGAACACCTGCAGCCGAGATGGAGGGGCAGGTGCCCCAGGAGGTGGTCCAAGAGCGCTATGAGCGGCTTTTGGAGCTTGTCAACGCTATTGCTTGGGAAGAGAACCAGAAGCTCACAGGCAGCGACGTAGAGGTCTTGGTCGCTACCGGTGAGGGCAAGAAAGACTCCCAGACCAACCGCATGACCGGAAGAGCAAGAGACAACAGGCTCGTTCACTTTGAGATCCCGGAGGGTGCACAGACCCCCAGACCGGGAGACGTGGTAACTGTGACTGTCAGTCGTGCGGCCCCCTACTTCTTGGTTGCTGACTCCGTGGCGGGTTCGAAGTATGAACTTAGGCGAACCGCTGGCGGGGATGCCTGGGACCGCTCGCAACTTGAGTCCTGTGGAGCACCGGAGCCCGGTGACGGCAAAGTAAAGCTCGGGCTTCCTATTCGGGCAAAGCGTGAGCTCTAGCCTGATAGCGGTCGTCGGGCCGACGGCCTCAGGCAAGTCGGCCTTAGCAATTCAAATAGCCAAGTCGCTGGGGGATTGCGAAATCATAAGCGCTGACGCGATGCAGCTATATCGGGGGATGGACATTGGCACCGCCAAGCTCTCTCCCGGTGAGCAAGGGGGAATTCCCCATCACCTGATGGACGCTGTGGAGCCGACTGAAGAGGTGACCGCGGTTCAGTATCGCGAGCTTTTTGATGAGGCGCTTTCAGCCATCGGCAAAAGGGGCAAGACGCCGATAGTTGCAGGTGGCAGCACGCTGTATCTCGCTGCCGCTTTAGATGAGATGCAGTTTGCCCCAACAGACCCTGAGGTTAGGGCGGGCCTCGAGGCCAAAGCTGCAGAAATCGGTCAGCTGGCGATGCACGCTTTGCTTCAGTCAAAGGACCCATCTGCTGCGGCGAAAATTCCTGCCAGCAACCTAAGGAGGGTGATTAGGGCTCTTGAGGTGATTGAGATCAGCGGAAAGACCTTTGCGGCATCCCTTCCCGAGCCCGCCTATCGCAGACCCACCACTCAGATCGGCATTCTCGTTGAGCGTGAGCTGCTTCGAGAGCGTATCGAGGAGCGTGTTCGCGGGATGTGGGAAGCAGGCTTGGTGGCTGAGGTTGAGGGACTCTTGGCAAGCTACCCAAACCTTTCAAAGACCGCTCGGGTGGCTATCGGCTATCAGCAGGCGGCAGCGCAGCTCACGGGCGAGCTAACCGAAGCTCAGGCAATCGCGGAGACTGTCCAGCTCACCCAGCGCTATGCCAAAAAGCAGATGACCTGGTTTAGGAGAGATAGCCGGATAGTTTGGCTGGATTCTTCAAAGGACATCCTGGGTGCCGCCCTGGATGTAATTAGGCTGTAGTGATGTCCATCAACTTCACCAAAGGCCACGGCACCGGTAATGACTTTGTTTTGGTTCTTGACGAGATTGGACAGTTGGATTTCTCCGAACTTGAAATACAAAAGCTCTGCGACCGAAACTTTGGCGTTGGAGCAGATGGCCTGATAGTCATTCGTCCAACCCAGGGCAGTGAGGCTGAGAGCCTTCTCGATGAGGAGAGTAACGCCTCCTGGTTCATGGACTATCGGAACCGAGACGGCTCCAAGGCAGAGATGTGTGGCAACGGGATCCGAGTGATGGCGCGCTACCTTGTAGATCACGAGCTCGTCAAGATTGACCCCGGCAGCACCCTACCGATTGCCACCAGAGCAGGCATCAAAGATCTAACCCAGACCGCAAATGGCTTCGCGGTGGACCTTGGCCGCTTCTCAATCGATGAGGAAGAGGTATTGGTCAAAGCTGCAGGACTGAGGGTCCCGCGACCGGGCTTGAGCGTGGATCTGGGTAATCCCCACGTCGTTGTGGCACTTGCCGACCTTGATGAGCTTGAGCACCTAGACCTTCACAAGATTCCGATCCTTGACCCAGAGCCCGAAGAAGGCGCAAATGTTGAGTTTGTTGTCATCGACGAGCCCATGATTGTTGAAGGGGTTGCTGGATTGAGCATGCGCGTGTTTGAGCGTGGCGTTGGCGAGACCTTGAGCTGCGGCACTGGCGTTGCCGCCTCGGCACTTGCCGTTAGGCACTGGGCCGGGGGAGAGCAGAACCACTGGAAGGTAAGTGTTCGGGGTGGCGATTTAGGGGTGAGGGTATTTCCAACCGAAGAAGGCGAACACGTTTCAATTAGCGGTCCGGCCGAGCTCGTCTTTAGTGGTAGCTGGCGGGGGCTGTAACCCGTATTACGCGGTAGCCCTTGCTGTTTTCTACCTTCGTTACCTGACAGTCATCAAATTCGCTTGCTAGCCACTTCTGAAAGCTCTCTGCACCAAGCTGCTTTTGGACCACCAAGTACGCATCACCCCCGGGCATCAGTCTCGGTAGGTATGTGTGCATCAGTTCGTGAAGGGCACTTTTTCCGATCCGAATTGGTGGATTAGACCAGATTGCGTCGAATTTCTGGCTCTTGTCGAGGTCGGTTGGCAGTATCGCCTTGAGGTTTTTGAGACCCAGGCGGTCCGCGTTCTCTTTGGTCTGAGTCACTGCGCGTTCGTTTATGTCGACGGCAAAAACTTCAGTTTCGGGTGAAGTTAGCGCGATTGAGAGCGCTATCGGGCCCCAGCCACAACCGATGTCCAGCACAGCGCCCGAGGTTGGAAAGTGCTCGTGCAGGCTCAACAGAACCTTTGTGCCGGGGTCTAGCTTTGTAGTGCTGAAGGTGCCGCTAATGCTCAGGGCTTCTATTTCTTTTCCAGCTACCTCGAAACGGATTGTCCTTTGGCGCCTTTCGACGCTTGGGTCTTCGCTGAAGTAGTGCTGGGTCATTTCACCAACCTATTACAGGCCTAGTGTTAAGCCGTGGAATCTGAGAGCGCCCTGGAGCGAATTCTTCGCCGAGGCGCCGCCGCACCCGCTGGGGAGTATGACGGTGATCAGCTAGATCTGGAGGAGCGAGATTCGCTCAGGCGGGTAATTGGCCTTTCTACGGAACTCGAAGACATCACGGAAGTCGAGTATCGACAGCTCAGGATCGAGAAGGTCATTCTCATCGGAGTGTGGTCTCAGGGCAATCTCACCGCAGCCGAGAACTCGCTTCGCGAGCTATCAGCCCTTGCAGAGACAGCTGGGGCGAGAGTTCTTGATGGGCTACTCCAGCGCAGAAACATGCCTGATCCGACAAGCTACCTCGGTAAGGGAAAGGCCGCCGAGCTAAGAGACCTAGCTCGATCGCTCGGTGCCGATACTGTGATCGCAAATACCGAGCTTTCTCCATCACAGCGTCGATCGCTTGAGGACATCGTCAAAATCAAGGTAATTGACCGTACCGCGATCATTCTTGACATCTTTGCCCAGCATGCGAAAAGCAAGGAGGGTAAGGCGCAGGTCGAGCTTGCTCAACTTGAATATTTGCTCCCGAGATTGCGCGGTTGGGGTGACTCGATGTCCAGGCAGGCCGGTGGTCAGGCCGCAGGTGGTGTCGGAATCGGTTCTAGGGGTCCTGGTGAGACGAAGATCGAGCTTGATCGGCGCCGCATCAACACCCGCATGGCCAAGCTCAAGCGTGAAATCAAGGGGATGAAGCTTGCTAGGGACACTAAGCGCCAATCAAGGCAAAAGTCTCAAGTACCTCAGGTTGCAATCGCCGGCTATACAAACGCAGGCAAGTCTTCGTTACTAAATCGACTCACCAAGGCTGGAGTTTTGGTTGAGAATGCTCTTTTCGCGACTTTGGACCCAACCGTTAGGAAGCACTCAACACCGGATGGCCGTGAGTACACCATCTCCGACACGGTTGGCTTTGTCCGAGACTTACCCCACCAGCTCGTTGAGGCCTTTCGTTCGACTCTCGAGGAGATTGCCAGCGCTGACCTGATAGTCCACGTCGTGGATGCGACGGACCCGGATCCGCTCGGTCAGGTATCTACAGTGAGAAGCGTTATTGCCGACTTCGATGCCAGTTCAATTGCGGAGCTAGTGGTCTTCAACAAGGCCGACCTCGTGCCCGACGAGGTTCAGGTGAGGCTCAGGGGCATGGTTCAGGGAGCGCTGCTCGTTTCTGCCAGAACCGGCCAAGGCATAGACGCCCTGCAAGAGGCCATCGCCAGCATGCTCCCAAAACCAGATGTTGAGTTTGTTGGGGTAATTCCATACTCCCGAGGGGATCTGGTTTCGCGCATCCACCTGGCTGGAAAGGTCCTGGACACCGAGTACGTCGAGGAGGGAACTTCCCTGAGGGCTCTTGTGCGCGAGGATCTCGCCCACGAGCTCCGGGAGTTTGCTAAACGGTCCTAAGGACCGCGACAACCTTTCCGAGGATGACTGCCTGGTCTCCAAGGATGGGTTCAAATGCGGAGTTTCTTGGCAAGAGCCAGGTGTGGCCATCGCGCTGCTTAAACGTCTTCACTGTGGCTTCCTCTTCGATCAGAGCTGCAACGACGTCACCGTTCTCGGCAGTCTGCTGTTGTCGGACGACGACCCAGTCGCCATCGCAGATGGCTGCATCGATCATTGACTCGCCAACTACCTTCAACAAGAAAAGCTCACCTTGTCCCACCAGCTGTCTGGGGAGAGTAAAGACGTCCTCGACATTCTGATCTGCCGTAATTGGTATGCCGGCTGCGATTCGCCCAACCAGGGGAACGAGGGCGGAGTCAGGTCGGAGAATCTCTGCGGCTGGCTCTTCACCCAGTAGGTCGATGGTTCGGGGCCGTCTTGGGTCTCTCGAGATAAAGCCAAGTAGCTCCAACTTGTTGAGCTGGTGAGACACGCTTGCTGTGGAGGAGAGCCCGACAGACTCACCAATTTCTCTCATGGAAGGTGCGTAGTTGCGGGAATGCATTGACTCTCGAATTACATCCAAAATCCGCTGCTGCACGGCAGTTAGTCCGCTCTGATCCATCTCTCCTCCAAAAATGTCGGTGGCCAGTGTTTTGCTTTGCCTATCGAAACTGTATTCGGAATTTGCATCAAATCCAAACACATTTTCGAAAAAAACTAAAAATGTAGCAAGAAATGCTTGCAAATCACAGCAAGATTTCTATACTTAGAACAAATGTTCGAAAAAGAAATTCGAGCAAGGAGGTAAGAGCAATGCAGAAACTCAGTGCGTATCAACTAACTGACCCAAGACGCTTCGCTCGCGCGATCGTCATTCTCGTGCTGGCTGTCGTAATGAGTGTTGTGGGCATCACAGGCTCTGTTGCCACTGACACAGAACCGGGCAGCCTCACCTTCATCACCGTTTCTCAGGGCGATTCACTTTGGTCTCTGGCAGAGGCGCACGCCAAAGGCCAGGATCCAAGGGACTGGATCGCAGAGGTTGTAATGACAAATGCACTCGAGAGCTCCGATCTAATTCCTGGGCAACAAATCGCACTTCCCTAGCCTGATGGCTAGCATTTATGGGTGAGCAGTCTCGAAAACCTTCCAATTCGTGATGACCTGCGTGGTCAGGAGCCCTATGGCGCGCCGCAGCTCGCTGTTCCAGTTTCTCTAAATGTAAACGAAAACACTCATGGCATACCCGAAGAAGTGGCCCTGACAATAGTCGAAAAGTTGGCCACGGCAGTAGTCGGGCTAAATCGCTATCCAGATCGCGAATTCTTGGAACTTAGAGATTCGCTTGCCAGGTTCTTGGGCCACGGGCTATCCGCTGAGCAGGTTTGGGCGGCTAATGGTTCTAACGAGGTGCTTCAGCAGTTCTTCACGGCGTTTGGAGGGCCCGGCCGGAAAGCTCTGAGCTTCGGACCCACCTACTCGATGTATCCAAACATTGCCCGGATAACCCTGACCGAATACGTCGAGGTCCAGCGCCCCGAGGGATTTGAACTAAGCCCAGAGTTCGTGGCCGAGGCTATTTCGAAGCACCAACCAGAGATTGTTTTGATCTGTGCGCCCAATAACCCAACTGGGACTGCGGTGACACCGGAGACCGTGCGGGCAGCTTATGGGGCTTTCGAGGGAATGCTTCTTGTAGACGAGGCCTACGCCGAGTTCTCGCAAAAACCCAGTTCCCTTGAGCTGCTGGCCACTATGGAGCGCCTAGTGGTGTCCAGGACGATGAGCAAAGCCTTCGCTTTTGCGGGAGCGAGGGTTGGCTACATGGCCGCTTCGGCGGCGGTCGTTGACGCCATGAGGATTGTCAGGCTGCCGTATCACCTTTCTGCCCTGACGCAGGCTGCGGCTCTTGCCGCCCTGGAGCACAGCGACCTGATGCTCGCAAACGTTGAGAAAATAAAGCTCCAGCGTGATCGAATCATCGAAGCATGCAGGCAGTGGGGGCTCAAACCTTACGACTCCGACGCAAACTTTGTGCTGGTCTCCGGCTTCTCAGACCCCAACGCTGTATTCGAAGATTTGTTAGCCAAGGGGGTTTTAGTCCGAAACGTCGGAATCCCCGAAACCCTCCGCATAACCGCTGGCACAGAGGCCGAAACCACCAAACTTCTTGCTGAGATTGCGCTTTTGCTTGACTAGACTTGGGCTTCAATCCCAAGTTGAAGGTGCTAAAGATGACTCGCATTGCCAAAGTCACCCGCAAGACCTCAGAGTCTGCGGTTGAGCTTGAGCTAAACCTCGACGGTTCCGGCGTTTCCGAAATCGAGACAACAGTTCCATTTTTCAACCACCTTCTCACTGCCTTTTCAAAGCACTCCCTGATCGACCTAAAGATCAGCGCAAAGGGCGACACGGATATCGACATCCACCACACGGTTGAAGATGTCGCAATTGTTTTGGGTCAGGCTCTCAAAGAGGCGCTGGGCGACAAGGCAGGTATTTCGAGATACGGGGATGCTGTTGTCCCGCTCGATGAGGCTCTGGCGCGAGCAGTGGTCGACATTTCTGGCAGGCCATATCTGGTTCACGATGGAGAACCCGCAGGCTTTGAGTATCACCTGATTGGTGGTCACTTCACTGGTTCTATGGTGCGTCACGTCTTTGAGGCCATTGCTCACAACGCGGGCATCACGCTTCACGTTTCGCTGCTTGGCGGTCGTGACGCCCACCACATCGCAGAGGCGCAGTTCAAGGCCTTTGCCAGGGCTCTGAGGGCTGCGGTTGAGGCCGATCCTCGGGTTCAGGGAGTTCCCTCAACGAAGGGAAGCCTGTGACCAAAAAGGTCACGGTCTTAGATTACGGTTCCGGCAACATCCACTCTGCTGTTCGCGCCCTGGTGGAGGCAGGTGCCGAGGTCTCACTTACCTCCGACGCAAAGGCCCTCCTTGAGTCTGATGGCATGGTGATTCCCGGTGTTGGAGCGTATGCCGCGGTTATGCGAAAGCTCTCAGAGGTGTCGGCTGCCTCAATCGTTGATAAGAGGCTGGCCGCCTCCCGGCCCGTGCTCGGAATCTGTGTTGGGATGCAGGTGATGTTTTCCTCGGGTTTGGAGCACGGGGAAGAAACCCTTGGGCTCGGCCAATGGCCAGGAGAGGTCTCGAAGTTAAAAGCTGAAACCCTTCCTCACATCGGCTGGACAGCAGTCGAGCCTGACGTAGGCTCCGAACTCTTCAAGGGCATCGAGGGTGAGAGGTTTTATTTTGTGCACTCCTATGCCGCAAAGAATTGGGAGCTTGATGTGCAAGCGCCTTTTATCCCGCCAAAGCTCACCTGGGCGGAACACGGCGAAAGGTTCCTGGCTGCTGTTGAGAATGGCCCGCTTAGTGCCACTCAGTTTCACCCCGAGAAGTCTGGTGAGGCGGGCCTGGAGCTCTTGAGAAACTGGACAAAGACCCTCTAGGAGTATTCGATGCATTTAGAACTGTTACCGGCTGTTGATGTTGCCGCAGGCAAAGCCGTGCGACTAACTCAGGGTGAGGCGGGAAGCGAGGAAGACTTTGGCCACCCGCTCGATGCAGCAATGGATTGGATCAATGCAGGGGCTGAGTGGATTCACCTGGTTGACCTCGATGCAGCGTTTGGCAGGGGCAGCAACAAAGAGGTCATCGCGGAGGTAATCGCAAATGCCGGGGAGACGAAGATTGAGCTCTCTGGCGGCATCCGAGATTCTCAATCCCTGGAGGCAGCTTTAGAACTTGGGGCTACAAGAGTCAACCTCGGGACCGCCGCACTAGAGGATCCCCAGTGGACAGCCGGAGCAATAGCAAAATACGGGGACAAGATTGCGGTGGGGCTCGATGTTCGAGGCACCACCCTCGCTGCAAGGGGTTGGACCAAAGAGGGTGGGGATTTGTTTGAGGTTTTGGCGAGGCTGGAAGATGCCGGCTGTGCCCGTTATGTGGTTACCGATGTCACCAAGGACGGCACCCTGAGAGGTCCGAATCTGGATCTTCTCAAGACGGTAATGGAAAGAACAGACAAGCCGGTTGTTGCATCCGGTGGTATTTCATCGCTAGAGGACATTGCCAATTTATCGGCACTTGTGCCACTTGGTCTCGAGGGCGCCATTCTTGGAAAGTCTCTATACGCCGGTCGCTTCACCTTGGAAGAGGCACTTGAGGTTGCGAGCAGAGCTTGAGCGACAAATACAGCGATTCGGCTGGCGTCCCATGGGAGGGTCGTTCGTTTGAGGAGAACGCCTTCGCAGATGACGATGGAAAAACCCCCACAGCCCTTGGGGCGGCGCTCGCCGATAATCCCATTGAAAAGTCTGCGCTCGTTGCCGCCCTCACTGACTCCAGGCTGCTTATCCCGTTAATTGCAACCCTCGGTGAATCCGAACAGGGGCCTCACGGCCAGCTGGTGGACAAGAGTGCGGAGCTGGCAATTGTTGCCGTAGCAACTCCTGATAAGCAGACCGCTATCCCGGTTTTTAGCTCGGTTGAAGACATGGCAAAGTGGAAAAGCGATGCAAGGCCGGTGCCAGCATCCGCTCAGCGGGTCGCACTGGCGGCTGCCACCGAGGGGCACTCGAGAATAATTCTGAATCCTGCAACCGACGCCATTGCAATAAGAACCCCCGCTCTAGAGGCCATAGCAAAGCGTGAACAGTGGTTTCCTCCCCACAAAGACCCCTGGGTTCGTGCCTGGTGTGAAGAGGTTGCCTTGCGACATCCGCTGATTTCGACCATTGACCTTTTTGACGGAGACCCCAAGCTTGATCTTTCGCATGCAGAGTTACTAATTCAGCTGGGTATGCGCCCGAGTGTCAGCCCAGACAAACTCAAGCAGCTGCTGACTTCCTTCACGGATGAGCTCAGGAGCGATGAGTTCAACCGAAGGGTTGACTCAATTGGTTACCGGCTCGTAGTCGCCTAGCTAACTGGTCCGGTGTATTTCTCGCCAGGGCCCTTACCGGGCTCATCAGGCATGGTTGAGGCCTCTCGGAAAGCGAGCTGAAGAGAACGAAGACCGTCGCGAAGAGGTCTCGCGTGATGATCTCCAATCTCAGGAGCAGCAGCAGTCACAAGCCCCGCTAAGGCGGTGATCAACTTGCGCGCCTCGTCTAGGTCGGCAGGGGCATCCTCGGCCAGACCCGTCTGCACCGCAGCAGCGCTCATCAGGTGAACCGCAGCGGTATTTATGATTTCTACCGCCGGAACCTCGGCAATGTCTCTTGCTGCGCCCTCGTCCAATTTGCCTCTTCTCTGTTGGCTTTTCCTCTGCTAGAGTATTGCAGGCTCTGGGCTAAGGCTCAGTGAAGAAGTGGATTGCAATCCCACCTGCCAACCGCATCAAAAGGTTGTTTGGGTAAGAGAGTTTATTTATTTCTGCACGCCAAATGGCGAGCTAAAACAATTGGCAACGAGGAGCAGTTATTAGCGATCCGCGCATTAATGAGCGTATTCGGGTCTCTGAGGTTCGACTAGTCGGACCGACCGGAGAACAGGTTGGTGTAGTACCAATCGAGCGGGCATTGAAGATGGCACAGGATGCAGACCTAGATCTAGTCGAGGTTTCACCAGGTTCCAATCCACCAGTCTGCAAGGTCATGGACTACGGCAAGTTCAAATACGAAGCGGCTCAGAAGGTGCGAGAGGCTCGCAAGAACCAGGTCAACACAATCTTGAAGACGGTTCGCTTCGGTCTAAAGATCGACGATCACGACTACAACACCAAGGTTGGTCAGGTTCGCAAGTTCCTCAAGGCTGGCGACAAGGTGAAGGTGATGGTTGTCTTCCGAGGCCGCGAGCAGTCCAGGCCCGAAATGGGCGTGAAGCTGCTGCAGCGACTTAGCGAGGAAGTAACCGAATTCGGCACCGTGGAGTCGACCCCATCAATTGATGGCCGCAACATGGTCATGGTTATTGGGCCACTAAAGAACAAGGCTGAGGCAAGAGCCGAAGCGAAACGAGTTCAAACCAAGGACTCGTCTCAGACGAGCGAAGAAAACTAAGAGGAGAGATTATGCCGAAGATGAAGACCCACTCGGGTGCCAAGAAGCGCTTCCGCTTCACCGGTAGCGGCAAGCTCATGAAGCAGCAGATCAACATGCGTCACAACCTGGAGCACAAGAGCTCTCGTAGGACGCGTCGTCTGAACCAAGACCAGGTGGTATCACCTGCAGATTTCAAGAAGCTCAAGAAGCAACTAGGCCGCTAGGCGGAGGAGACTAAGAACAATGGCAAGAGTAAAAAACGCAGTCAACTCGCACAAGAAGCGTCGCGTTGCACTGGAAAGAGCACACGGTTACCGCGGACAGCGCTCAAGGCTTTACCGCATGGCAAAGCAGCAGCTGCTGCACTCGTTTGTCTATGCATACAACGACCGTCGCAAGCGAAAAGGTGACTTCCGTAGGTTGTGGATCAGCAGGATCAACGCTGCTGCCCGCCTGAACGGCATGACCTACAACCGCCTAATCCAGGGGTTGAACCTGGCAGGTATCGAGGTTGACCGCCGCATCCTGGCTGACATGGCAGTAAACGACCCGGGCGCATTTGCAACATTGGTTGCTAGCGCTAAGGCAGCACTGCCAAAGGACGTAAACGCTCCAAAGGTTAGCTAGTGGCGCTTGACCCAGGTTCTGCCCGGGTCAAGGAAATTGCGCGACTTTCACAAAAAGATGCCCGGTATGAAACCGGGCTCTTTTTGCTTGAGGGACCTCAGGGACTGAAGGAGCTCGCGCAGTATCCCGAACTCGCTCAGGAGATTTTTGTTACCGAGATCGCTCTAGAGCGTTACTCGGCTGAGATAACCACGCTTGAAAAGGCTGGTGTCTCCGTGGAGCAGGTTTCCACGCGGGTAATGGAAAAGATTGCCGACACCAAGACCCCTCAGGGCATTGTGAGTGTCGTTCATCACGTCGATGTTGAGTTCTCGGAAATCCTGGAAACTGGTCCGAGGCTAGTGGTCCTGCTTGATCGGATTCAGGATCCGGGAAATGCCGGCACTATTATCCGGGCAGCAGATGCCGCCGGTGCAGATGCCGTTGTGTTTTCAACGGGGTCCGTTGACCCCTACAACTCAAAGGTGGTTCGCTCTACCGCTGGCAGCCTGCTTCACGTTCCAATTAGCGTCGGGGTGGACATGCAGGAGGCAGTAATTGAGCTGCAAGCCAAGGGCATTCAAGTGTTATCAACCAGCGCCAAGGGTGAGTCACTGCCCGATATGCCGCAGGGAGCCCTAGCTTCTGCCTCCGCGTGGATATTTGGCAATGAGGCCGGGGGAGTGGATGCTGAGCTTGCGTCCTTGGCGGATAAGACGGTGTCAATACCCATTTATGGCTCTGCAGAGTCGCTAAATCTCGCCACTGCGGCTTCTATCTGCCTGTATTTCACTGCGTTCGCTCAGCGGGCCAATCACTAAACTTGTGCAGGTGTCCGAGCTAACCCAATCCGAGGTAACCAAGGCGCTCAAGAGCTCCTTGGATGCTCTGAGCGCGATTGGAACAGCGGAGGAACTTAGGCAATCTAAGGCTCAGCTAGTAGGAGATGCCGCTCCGCTAACCAAGCTCAATTCGCTAATCAAGTCGCTGCCTAATGAAAAAAAGGCTGAGGCCGGCAAGATGATCGGCGAGGCAAAGACCGAGCTTATGGCCGCTTATGAGGCAAAGGCCGCGGAGCTCGAAAAGATAGCCAGGGCGCAGCGTCTTGCGACTGAAAAGGTCGACATCACGGCCGCCGCAAATTACATCCAGCGTGGTGCTAGACACCCGTTGTCGCTCTTGATGGACCAGATCAGTGACGTTTTCGTGGGCATGGGTTGGGAAATCGCCGATGGCCCAGAACTTGAAAACGAATGGTTTAATTTCGATGCTCTGAACTTCCACCCGGATCACCCCGCACGAGCCATGCAGGACACATTCTTTGTCGCTCCTGTTGAGAATCACCTACTTCTGAGGACACACACCTCCCCGGTTCAAATTCGCTCGCTTCTGGAGCGGGAGCTCCCGGTCTATGTTCTTTGCCCGGGCAGGGTGTTCCGCACGGACGAGCTTGATGCGACTCACACTCCCGTCTTCCATCAGGTTGAGGGCCTAGCGGTTGATAAGGGTCTTACGATGGCCGATCTCCGGGGAACGCTCGAGCACTTTGCTCGGGTTATGTTTGGACCCGAGGCCAAGATCAGACTTCGCCCTAGCTA
The DNA here is from genome assembly GCA_964350385.1 of uncultured Aquiluna sp. Lineage (GTDB taxonomy): Bacteria > Actinomycetota > Actinomycetes > Actinomycetales > Microbacteriaceae > Aquiluna. The sequence continues at coordinate 28,283 of CAYGJH010000013.1, forward strand.
CTTCCCATTCACTGAACCCAGCGCAGAGCTTGATGTCTGGCACCCCGGAGCAAAGGGCGGTCCAAGATGGGTTGAGTGGGGCGGCTGCGGCATGGTCAACCCCAATGTTCTGCTAGCAGCGGGCATTGACCCCGAGGTCTATTCGGGATTCGCATTTGGAATGGGTATCGAGAGAACCCTGATGTTTAGAAACGGCGTTTTGGACATGCACGACATGGTCGAGGCGGACGTTAGATTCTCAAGGCAGTTCGGGCAGGTGATCTGATGAAGGTCCCACTTAGTTGGCTCGCTGAATACGTTGAACTTCCAAAAGACGCAACACCGCACGATGTCATGGAGCAGCTGGTCCGCGTTGGTCTCGAAGAAGAATCCGCTATCGGTGGAGAGATCACTGGCCCGGTAGTGGTCGGCAAGGTGCTCGAATTTGTCGAGGAAGAGCAGTCAAACGGCAAGACCATTAGGTGGTGTCAGGTTCAGGTTGGTCCAAAGCCGGAGGACGTCCGAGGCATAGTCTGCGGCGCGAGAAACTTTGAGCTTGGAGACAAAGTAGTTGTAACACTGCCTGGGGCGGTGTTACCTGGTGGCTTTGAGATCGCTGCCCGAAAGACCTATGGGCATGTCTCTGACGGCATGATCGCATCAGCCAAGGAGCTCAGTCTCAGTGATGACCATGATGGAATTCTGCGGCTAGCAACCCTGGGCCTTGACCCTGAGCTGGGAAGCGATGCGTTGGAGCTGCTGGGTCTGAATGAGGCGGCGGCTGAGGTCAATGTGACTCCCGACAGGGGCTATTGCTTCTCCATTCGCGGAATTGCCAGGGAGTACTCGCACGCTACCTCCGCTAAATTCACCGATCCAGCATCACTGGTTACCCCTGCAAAGGTCTCCGGCTTCGAACTCAAAGTCACCGACAGCGCGCCAATTCACGACACCGCTGGCTGCTCAAACTTCTTACTGGTGGGGGTTGAAGGAATCGATGCCACCTCGCCAACTCCCTCCTGGATGGCAAATCGATTGAAGCTTGCGGGCATGCGATCAATTTCGATAGCTGTCGACATTACGAACTACGTAATGCTTGAACTGGGCCAGCCACTTCACGCCTACGATCTGGACAAGTTGACCGGTGGCATCGAGGTTCGCAGGGCGAGAAAAGGCGAGAAGATAACCACCCTCGACGACAAAGAGCGCGTCCTACACGAAGAGGACCTTTTGATCACAGATCAGAGCGGACCCATCGGTATCGCAGGAGTCATGGGAGGCGCGAGCACCGAGGTCTCCGACGCGACAACAAAGGTCTTGCTTGAGGCTGCAATTTTTGACCCGATCTCGATCGCGCGCTCGGCACGCAGGCACAAACTGCCATCCGAGGCTTCGCGAAGGTTTGAGCGCGGGGTAGACCACAAAGTTTCTGCATATGCTGCCGCCAGGGCGGCTCAGCTGTTGGCTGAGCTAGCCGGTGGCAAGCTTTCAGGCCTGGGCGCAGAGCATGTCACCGAGATGGCTCCTGTGAAGATAACCATGGACGCAGGTTTCCCCTCGGCGCTTGTTGGCTACGACTACTCCGAAAAGGAAGTTGTCGCAGCTCTGGAGATGATCGGCTGCAAGGTTTCGGGTAAGGGGTCTCTAGAGGTTGAGGTTCCCTCTTGGCGGCCAGATCTGAGGCACAAAACTGACCTAGCCGAAGAGGTTGCAAGGCTTGTTGGGTACGACAAGATCCCTGCGACCATTCCAGTTGCGCCTCCAGGCAGAGGACTCACCCGCACGCAGCAGTTGCGCAGAAAAGTCCTCAGCACGCTCGTTGGCGGCGGATTTGTTGAGGTCCTCAACTACCCGTTCTACACTCCCGAGCAGAATTCTTGGTTTAGCTCAAGTGGGGCAATTGAACTCGAAAACCCGATCCAGAGCGAGGCGGGACAGCTTCGAAAGGAGCTGTTGCCCGGGCTGTTGCAAGCCGCATCAAGGAACGTCTCCCGAGCAAATAGCAATCTTGCGATTGTGGAGGAGGGCTCCGCTTTCCTAGCTGGCGGAACTGCGGTCACGTCTTTGCCAGTGGGCAATCAGCGACCAAGCGACAAGGTTTTGGCGAGCCTGAACGCCTCGATTCCATCACAGCCGAGGAAGCTTGCGGGGGTGGTCCTGGGTGATTGGGTTTCACAGCAGCCTGGTCAGGCCTCCATACAGGCTGGCTACCAGCAGGCCATCTCGGCTCTGTTTTCTGCGCTTGGCAGCATTGGTGTTGAGGCGAGTCTTTCTCAGGCTGAGGTTATGGGCCTTCACCCCGGCAGGGGAGCCAAGGTAATCGTGTCGGGCAAAGAGGTGGGCATCGTTGGTGAGCTCCATCCCGACATCGCCGATGATCTTCACCTTCCTGGAAGGGCAGGGGTGTTCGAGGTCAATTTGAGCACTATCTACGACCTGGCACCGGAGCTAATTACCGCATCCGAGATTGGCGTCATGCCGGCTGCAACACAGGATCTTTCGCTGGTTGTCGGGCTCGATGTTTCGGCAGCTGAACTGGTGGAAACGATTGAGCAGGGTGCCGGCGAGCTGCTTGAAAGCATCGTGCTGGTTGATGATTGGCGCTCCGAGACTCTCGGCCAGAAAAAGTCCCTTACCTTTTCAATGGTCTTTAGAGCTAAAGACAAGACGCTAACCGCGGCCGAGGCAAACGCTGCCAAGGAGGCAGCCGTTCAGCTGGCCGCCGAGCGGCATGGGGCGGAGCTTCGCGCATGACGATTCAGGTTGCGGTCGCGGGGGCCAGCGGTTACGCCGGTGGTGAGCTACTTCGGCTCATCTCCGCTCACCCAATGCTTGATCTGGGCAACGTCACTGCGTTTTCAAATGCCGGGGAGACCCTTGGGAAGATTCAGCCTCACCTAGGTGAGTTTGCCGACCGCGTTCTGCTGGAGACGACTGCTGAAAATCTTATGGGTCACGAGGTGGTCTTCTTGGCGCTTCCACACGGGCAAAGCGCGGCTATTGCAAATCAACTTCCTGAGCACATGCTTGTCATCGACTGCGGCGCGGACTTTAGGCTTCACGACCCCTCCGCCTGGCGTGACTACTACGGAAGCGAGCACGCGGGAACCTGGCCCTACGGGCTTCCCGAGATGGTCACTGCGGATGGCGGAAAGCTGCGCGGCAGACTGCGTGAACAACGCAGGATTGCGGTTCCTGGCTGCAATGTCACGGCTGTCACCCTTGCGTTGGCGCCGGCTGCGACTGCGGACCTGATTGAGGTTGAAGACCTGGTTGCGACCCTCGCGGTTGGCACATCTGGTGCCGGCAGGGCGGCGAAGCCGGACCTGCTAGCCACCGAGGTGATGGGATCGGCAAGGGCCTACTCCGTTGCAGGCTCGCATCGCCACATCCCTGAGATGCTGCAGAATTTGGCGATCGCATCGGGTAAGCGCGGATCTATTTCTTTCACCCCAATCCTGGTTCCGATGACCAGGGGTATTTTTGCCTCAGTCGCTGCAAAGCCTGGCAGCCGCTTTTCCATGGAATATGTTCGCGAGGTTTATCAGGATGCCTACGGCGATGAAGAGTTTGTGAAGCTGTTGCCTCCGGGAGAGGTTCCGCAAACCGGAGCCGTGCTGGGATCGAACATGGCTCACGTCGCAATCGAATACGACGAACGTGCCGGTCGGGTGTTGTTCATGTGCGCAATTGACAACCTGGTGAAGGGCACGGCAGGCGCAGCGATTCAGAGCATGAACATAGCCCTGGGATTGACCGAGCAGACAGGGTTGACGACCGTTGGGGTAGCCCCTTGAGCGTCAGCTTTCCAGATGGTTTCAGGGCAGCGGGAGTTGCATCGGGATTGAAGGCAAGCGGTAAGAGGGACGTAGCGCTGGTTGTCAACGATGGCCCGAAGTACGCCGCTGCAGCAGTATTCACCTCAAATCGGTGCAAGGCAAACCCAATTCTTTGGTCTCAAGAGGTAATTAAGTCCGGAATGGCTAGGGCAATCGTCTTAAATTCGGGCGGCGCCAACTGCTACACCGGACCTGAGGGTTTTCAAACTACCCATGCCACCGCCGAGAAGGTGGGGGAGCTGCTGGGAGTTGGAGCAGCGGAAATTCTCGTTTGTTCTACTGGTCTGATTGGGGAGCAGCTCGATAGAGAGAAGCTTTTCTCGGGGGTGCAGGAGGCGTTCTCAGTCCTCGATGCAGATTCCGGTGCTAGCGCGGCCGAGGCGATTATGACAACCGACTCCGTGCCCAAGCTCGCAACTAGGCAGGGCTCGGGGTATCGAATTGGAGGAATTGCAAAGGGTGCCGGCATGCTCGCTCCTGCCCTTGCGACCATGCTCGTTGTGATCACAACCGACGCTGATCTTGAGCCGCAAAGTCTGGATGCTGCGCTGCGTGAGGCTACTCGCCTGAGCTTTGACAGGTTGGACTCAGATGGTGCGATGTCGACAAATGACCAGGTAACTCTGATGGCGTCTGGCGCAGCAGGAGTGAGGCCTGACCCAGCTGAGTTTCAACAGCTGTTGACTGAGCTTTGCCAGGAGCTGGCACTGAAACTTCTTGATGATGCCGAGGGCGCTTCTCACAATATCCACATCAAAGTCCAAGGCGCCGCCAGTGAGGCCGATGCTCTTGAGGTTGGTAGGGCCATTGCCCGCAACAATTTGTTCAAGACTGCAATCTTTGGAAACGACCCAAACTGGGGTCGAATCCTGGCGGCAATTGGCACGACCTCGGCAGCCTTCGATCCCTATGACATCGATGTATCGATGAATTCGGTCTTGATCTCATCTAAAGGGATGCCTGCCGCGGACCGTTCCACGGTGGACCTAACCGGGAGAGAGGTCGCAATCGAGATAGACCTTCACTCTGGCAACGAGGTGGCTACCGTTGTCACCAACGACCTGACCCATGCCTACGTCGAAGAGAACAGTGCATACTCAAGCTAATGAAGCCACAGCAATCAGATAATGCCCTAGCCAAGATCAAGGCAGAGACCCTGATCGAGTCACTCGACTGGCTCAAGGACTTCCATGGGCGCATCGTCGTGATTAAATTCGGCGGCAACGCGATGGTTGATGAACAGCTGCAGAAGGCGTTCGCTCAGGACATGGCTTATCTGAGATTTGTTGGCATCAAGCCCGTTGTGGTTCACGGTGGCGGTCCTCAAATCACCGCCAGGCTTGCAGAGCAAGGAATCGAGAGTGAGTTTCGCGGGGGTCTTCGCTATACCGATGAGAAGACCATAGAGGTTGTTCGCGATGTCCTTAGGAACCAGATTGGTGCCAAGCTAGCGGCGCTAATAAGCGACAGCGGCGCTGGGGCAAAGGTTCTCTCAGGCGAGGATGATGACCTGTTCCGCGCCGTGAAGGTGAAGGGCAAAACCGCCGATGGCGAGGTCGACCTCGGCCTGGTTGGTGAGGTCAGAAGCGTGAACCCCCGAAGCGTGATTCAGGCCATTGAGCGCGGAGATGTTCCAGTAATTTCGACCGTTGCACCAACAACCCAAGGCGAGCTACTGAATGTAAATGCAGATCTTGCTGCGGCTTCATTGGCGGTTGCATTGGGTGCCGAGAAGTTGATGGTGCTCACTGACGTTGCGGGGCTCTATGCGGACTGGCCAAATCGCGACTCGCTGGTTTCGGAAATAGCCGCGAATGAACTCAGAGAACTTATGCCCTCGCTAGAGTCTGGGATGATTCCAAAGATGCAGGCGTGTTTGGATGCGGTAGATGGCGGTGTGCCGAAGGCACACATAATTGACGGACGAGAGCCGCACAGCATCTTGCTAGAGATTTTCACGGCCTCTGGTGTTGGTACGCAGGTTACGAGGTAGAGATGACCAGACACTTTCTCAGGGACGACGACCTTACTCCTCAGGAGCAAGAGGCCATCATTGAGCGTGCCATCAGGCTCAAGAGCGACAGGTTTGCCGAGCGACCTTTTGCCGGTCCGCAGACAGTTGCGGTCATTTTTGACAAGACATCAACAAGAACCCGAGTGTCTTTTGCGGTGGGCATCGCCGATCTTGGGGGAGTACCGCTGATACTGGACACCGGGGTTTCTCAGCTGGGAAAAAAGGAGTCGGTTGCAGACACCGCCAGGGTATTGGAGCGTCAGGTAGCTCAGATTGTCTGGCGCACCTATGCCCAGAGTGGTCTCGAGGAGATGGCGGCACATTCCTCGGTGCCGGTGATAAATGCCCTCAGTGACTCTTGGCATCCGTGCCAGCTCCTAGCCGATCTAATGACTATTCGTGAGCACTTCGGTAAGACACAGGGTTTGAAGCTGGCCTACGTTGGCGATGCCGCGAACAACATGGCTAACAGCTACCTCGTTGCCTGCGCGCTCGCCGGGATGAGCGTCTCGGTGGCAGCCCCACAGGGCTACCTGCCGGATGAGAGCGTCGTGTCGCGAGCAAGGGAGATTGCGGCAATGGTTGGTGGCGTGATTGAGGTAACCAGCGACCCCGAGCAGGCCGTGGTTGATGCAAACGTCATTGCCACCGACACCTGGATCTCCATGGGTATGGAGCAGGAGGCCGATAGGCGCAAGGCAGACTTTTCTGGATTTAGCGTTGATCAACGGCTGATGGAACTAGCTTCAAACGACGCTGTGTTCCTGCACTGCCTGCCCGCTTACCGGGGGTTTGAGGTTAGTGCCGATGTCATAGACGGTCCGCGTTCGCTCGTTTGGCAGGAGGCGGAGAATCGCCTCCACGCCCAAAAGGCCCTAATGGCCTGGCTGGCAGAGCAAAACTAGACTTAGACAAACTCGGGTAAGGAATCATGGCACAAAGTAGCGATGCCCTTTGGGGCGGCAGGTTCTCAGGAGCTACCGCTGACGCCATGGCTGCCCTAAGCAAGTCCACCCACTTCGATTGGCGCCTTGCCAAGTACGACCTGAGGGGCACAGCCGCCCACGTCAAAGCCCTAAATGCCGCAGGGTATCTAGACGATGATGAGCTCGGGGTAATTCAGAAGGCAATCAAAGAGCTAACAAAGCGAGTCGAGGGCGGCAGCTTCAAGCCAAAGCCCGAAGAAGAAGACGTTCACGCCGCTTTGGAGAGAGGTCTGATTGAGATAGCAGGCAGCGATGTTGGTGGCAAAGTTCGCACCGGACGCAGTCGCAATGACCAAATTGCCACTCTGATTCGTATGTTCATGTCCGATGCGGCCGATGCTCTCGAGGAGCAAATCCTTGGCTACATAGAGGCGCTGAGCGGTAAAGCCGAGGAATACATGGGTGCTGCTATGGCTGGCAGGACTCACTTCCAGCACGCCCAGCCGGTTTTGCTCTCGCACCACCTAGCAGCCCATGCCTGGCCGCAGGTAAGAAACCTCCAGCGACTTGAGGACTTTAGGAAGCGGCTCAACAAGTCGCCCTATGGATCGGCAGCACTGGCTGGAAATACCCTCGGCCTTGATTCGCAAGCCATTGCCGAAGAGCTCGGTTTTGCCGCCACCACCGAGAACTCGATGGACGCGACCTCGGCTCGAGATCTGGTGGCTGAGTTCACATTCATAATGTCGCTGGTGGCCATTGACCTCTCGAGGCTCAGCGAAGAGGTCATAGCTTGGGCAACCGTGGAGTTTGGCTATGTCCAACTGGACGATGGTTTTGCAACGGGGTCCTCGATAATGCCGCAAAAAAAGAACCCGGACATTGCAGAGCTTGCAAGGGGAAAGACCGGAAGAATCATCGGCAACCTAGCTGGGCTACTGGCAACTCTCAAGGCTTTGCCGCTTTCCTATAATCGCGATCTCCAGGAGGACAAGGAGCCGATGTTTGACTCCTTCGACCAGTTGATGCTTGTAATGCCTGCGATGACAGGCATGATTTCCACCCTTACTTTCAACAAGAGCCGGCTGGAAGACATGGCATCAGCCGGCTTCTCCCTCGCCACTGACATTGCCGAGTGGCTTGTTCGCCAGGGTGTTAGCTTCCGCGAGGCCCATGAGATATCCGGCAAGCTTGTCAGTTTTTGTGAGGAAAATGGACTCGAGCTCCACGAGCCCAGCGATGAACAGTACCGAGAGGTTTCGATGCATCTCAAACCTGAGGTGCGTAAGGTCTTGAGTGTGTCAGGCGCAATTGAAGGCAGGAATGGTGCCGGCGGCACCTCTTCGAAGCAGGTTATTGAGCAGCTGGTGCAGCTTAGGAAGCTTGTTGGAAAGGCCAAGAAGTAATGGCTACCAAGGACACTCTCAAAACTCAATCCAACGACGCGAGCTTCCCTCACATTCTCGACGAGCTGCAGTGGCGAGGCTTGGTGGCGCTTTCCACTGACGAGAAAGAGCTCAGGGACGCACTTAGCAAGCCAATTACCTTTTACTGCGGTTTTGACCCGACGGCGCCAAGCCTGCACCTAGGAAACCTGGTTCAGCTTCTTACTATGAGAAGGCTGCAGCTTGCAGGTCACAAGCCCCTTGCGCTGGTTGGTGGCGCTACCGGTTTGGTGGGAGATCCGAAGCCAAACTCCGAGCGGACCCTCAACGATCGCGAAACAGTGGCTGCGTGGGTTGAGAAGCTCGCCGAACAGAACCGCAGGTTCTTGGATTTTGAGAGTAAGAACGCAGCTCAGATGGTGAACAACCTGGACTGGACTAGCGAATACAGCGCGATTGACTTCCTCAGGGAGATTGGTAAGCACTACCGAGTAGGAAAGATGATCTCAAAGGATGCGGTTTCTGCGAGGCTCAATTCCGATGCTGGCATCAGCTACACCGAGTTTTCCTACCAAATCATGCAGGGACTTGACTTCCTGGAGCTTTACAGGCGCTATGGCTGCGTGATGCAGACCGGCGGAAGCGATCAGTGGGGCAACCTAACCTCCGGAACTGACCTAATCCACAAGGTTGAGGGTAAGAGTGTGCATTTGATCGCGACTCCTTTGATCACCAATGCTGATGGTAAGAAGTTTGGAAAGAGCGAGGGCAATGCGATCTGGCTCGATAGCGAGCTCACCAGCCCGTACGCGATGTATCAGTTCTGGCTCAACACCGACGATGCAGATGTCATCGACAGGCTCAAGGTCTTTACGTTTTTGACCAGAGCAGAGATCGCCGAGTATGAAAAGAAGGTGGCCGAGGAGCCCTTCAAGCGTGAGGCGCAGCGCAGGCTAGCTGCTGAGGTAACAGAGTTGGTGCACTCAAAACTTGAGGCTGAAAGCGCCAGGGACGCATCCCTTGCCCTTTTTGGAAGCGGGGAACTTTCAAGCCTGGATGAGAAGACGCTAAGTTCGGCGCTCGCGGAACTACCCAGTGCAAAGTTGTCGCGGGGAGCAAAGATCATCGAGGCTTTGGTTGCGACCGGACTTGCAGACTCCAACTCTGAGGCAAGAAGGGCCATTGAGCAGGGTGCGGTCAGCGTGAACAAGGTAAAAATTGGCTCTGAGGATGAAGCACTAGAGCCACTCGCGGGCATGTCTTTGGCCGTTATTTCAAAGGGAAAGAAAAACCTCGCTGGGGTTTTCTTTTCTGGCTGACACGCCCGAAAAACATTTATTTGACACGTTTACCAAAACGTAACTATGCTTTTGCAAGTTGTCCATAGCCGTAGAGACTCGTGGAGATTCTCGGCTCAAGCACAACAAGTTCTAGTCCCTACGATATTGGCCCTTGTGGCCGATGTTTTTGGTGTCTAGGATTTAGGTCCGCAGATAGCTTTTCTGCCCCGAAATCTCAGGGAAACCAGAGATTGCGGAAAGGTCAAGAAATCTGTAGGCTTGTGAAGTTGCTCTGGATAGGACCCGAGAGGGAAATTTCAGAAGCATCCGATCTTTGAGAACTCAACAGCGTGCACAATGTCGATGCCAAAAACCTCGGCTAGAACTTCGGTTCTGGCAGAGATTCCTTTTGGATAAAACAGAATTGTCAGCAAGACAGTTCATTAGCCAAATCAAATTGTTCACCTCAGCTTGCTGGGGTGTTCGTAAAGCTTGACCTCTTTGAGGTCAAACAAATCTTTACGGAGAGTTTGATCCTGGCTCAGGACGAACGCTGGCGGCGTGCTTAACACAT
>CAYGJH010000014.1:0-31015 GCA_964350385.1 uncultured Aquiluna sp.
TCCGAGGACTAAGAAAGAGAAAGCACAATGGCCGAGAGCACAAAGACAGCAACGGGTCGCATCGCGCGCGTGACCGGACCGGTGGTCGACATCGAGTTTCCACACGATGCTATCCCCGAGATCTACAACGCCCTGACCACAGAGATTGTCCTGGGCAAGGAGAAGTCCACCCTGACCTTGGAGGTTGCTCAGCACCTAGGTGACGACCTGGTTCGTGCCATCGCGCTGAAGCCCACCGATGGTCTGGTGCGCGGCGGGATTGTTCATGACTCTGGAGCCCCAATTTCGGTGCCAGTTGGCGATGTCACTAAGGGCAAGGTATTCAACGTCATTGGTGATGTGCTCAATGGTGAGCCTGGCGACAAGCTCGAGATCAAAGAGCGCTGGCCAATCCACCGCACCCCACCGGCCTTCGACCAGCTCGAGTCAAAGACTCAGATGTTCGAGACGGGCATCAAGGTCATTGACCTTCTCACCCCTTACGTGCAGGGTGGAAAGATTGGCCTCTTCGGTGGTGCAGGTGTTGGTAAGACAGTTCTGATTCAGGAGATGATCTACCGCGTAGCTGAGAACCACGATGGTGTTTCGGTGTTCGCAGGTGTTGGTGAGCGTACCCGAGAGGGTAATGACCTCATCGAGGAGATGAAGGAAGCCGGCGTTCTGGAGAAGACCGCCCTCGTCTTCGGCCAGATGGATGAGCCACCTGGAACTCGTCTTCGCGTCGCCCTCTCAGCTCTGACAATGGCGGAGTACTTCCGTGACGTTCAGGGCCAGGACGTGCTTTTGTTCATCGATAACATCTTCCGTTTCACCCAGGCAGGCTCTGAGGTTTCGACGCTGTTGGGTCGTATGCCATCTGCTGTGGGATACCAGCCAAACCTTGCGGATGAGATGGGTGTGCTCCAGGAGCGCATCACCTCTACCAGAGGTCACTCGATTACGTCGCTACAGGCTATTTACGTGCCTGCGGATGACTACACCGACCCGGCACCGGCAACCACATTCGCTCACCTCGATGCTACGACCGAGCTGAGCCGTGAGATTGCTGCCAAGGGCCTCTACCCAGCTGTGGACCCACTTGCATCGACCTCGCGAATCTTGAACCCTGCCTACATCGGACAGGACCACTACGACACCGCGATTAGGGTCAAGGCAATCCTGCAGAAGAACAAGGAACTTCAGGAGATCATCGCCATCTTGGGTGTTGAGGAGCTCTCGGAGGAGGACAAGATCACCGTGTCTCGTGCGCGTAGGATTCAGCAGTTCCTCTCGCAGAACACCTACATGGCAACCAAGTTCACCGGAATCGAGGGCTCGACAGTTTCCCTCAAGGACACGGTCGAAGGCTTCCGCATGATCGCCGATGGCGAGCTGGACCACGTTCCAGAGCAGGCCTTCTTCAACTGTGGCGGTATCGATGACGTCATGAAGGCTTACGAGCGCATCAAGAAGGACCTCGGTTAGTGGCAAACCAAATCACCGTCAACGTAGTCTCGGCCGAGAGAGAAATCTGGTCGGGTAAGGCCGACATGCTTGTCGCAAAGACAGCTGTCGGTGAGATCGGCCTTTTGGCCGGTCACGAGCCCATGCTCGCGGTCCTGGTTGCCGGAGAGATTCGCATCTCCTCCGCGTCGGGCAAGGTAGTTGCCAAGACCGAAGAGGGCGGCTTTTTGTCCATGGAGTCCGACGTGGTAACCGTCGTAGTTCGGGATGCCCAACTGGTCAGCTAGTAAATGCTTATCCTGCTTCCGCCGTCGGAGACCAAGCGTCCCGGCGGCGTTGGCGTATCCATAGATCGCTCCGCAATCATCTGGGCGGCGCTCGATGACGCAAGAGACCTCATAATTAATAAGCTCATGGAGCTGTGCGGAGACGAACAAGCTGCTGCTAAGGCGCTTAAGCTCGGTGCTAGAAATCTCGCAGATATTGATGCGAACCTGGAGCTTTTGACCGCGGGAACAATGCCAGCCATTTCCCGCTACACAGGCGTGTTGTTTGATGCGCTCGACTTCGAGTCTTTGACTGAGGAGGCCAGGAAGCGAGCCTCTGAGCAGGTTTTTATCCAGTCTGCGCTATTTGGCCTACTGCCGGCAACCGAGCAGATTCCCTACTATCGCCTCAGTGCCGGGTCCAAACTTCCTGGCGTCAACCTAAAGCGAATTTGGACGGAGGCCCATCGGGCGGTCTGGCCACGAATGTTGGGTGAAGTGTTGGATATGCGCTCCAAGGCTTATGTCGAGCTAAACCCAGTGCCAAAAGATCGTGACTCCTGGTTCGTTGAGGTGCTGGAAGAAAAAAGTGGCAAGGCGCTGAACCACTTCAACAAAAAGGCCAAGGGAGCATTTGTTCGCGCTGCATTGACGAAGGGCCTGGGCAGCATTTCAGAAGTTGAGTCGGTCGCGGCCTCTGCCGGACTGGGAGCAACAGTGAGCGCTGGGAGAGTGGAACTACTGGTTCCAGCCGGCTACTAGTTTCCCTCTTCAGGCAGGATCATGTCATCAGAGTCTCTCAGGGGCATGATGTCGTAGGGCTCGGGAAGCTGGATCACCCCTTCTTCAACGGCGATTATCACATCGAACCATCCCTGGTCGTTGTGGAGAATGTAGGCGGGAACAAGCCACATGTTGCCGCTACCGTCGTATGCTGCGGCCAGGGCCGTTTCTGATCGGTTTACAAAAACATCAACAATTTCAGGCTCAGTTGGTTGCTCTGGTTCCACGGGCATTGGCTCATCTTTGCTGACCGAATCCTCCGCACCTGACACTGCTGCATCGCGCTCGACCGCGCTCTCTGCCACTGCAGTGGTCGCGTAGTACTGCTCGTAGTAGCTTGAGGCCACAGAGCCATACCAGCGCCAGTCGCTAATTCTCTCGACCGCGTCTGTGGCTGAAATGGTGTCGAAGTTACCCCTGGAGACGATCTCAACGCTGTAGCCGGAGGCATAGGAAACTTCCCCGTCGGAGCCCCAACCAACGTAGGTTTCAAGAGGAATTGCGTTGCCATCAAGAATCATTGGCATTGATACTGACCCGCCCCAGTCGTCCCTCCAAACCCTTGCAAGTGTCCGGTCAAAGTCAACGTCAAGCTTGTTGAAAAGGCTCTCGGCTTGGGAAAGCATTTCCTGCTCCGACGGAATCAGACCAGGCTCTGGTTTGATTTCCTCGCAAACGTAGGACTCGTCCATTGAGGAATCTGAGACGACCTCGTCTTCGCCGGGCTCTTCCATGGCAGGTTCCATGCAGCCGCGGAAATAGTCCTGGTTCCAGCGGGAGAAGTACCAACCTCCTGGACCTGACCAATAGACGGAGATTGAGAAGTCCTCACCCGAGATGGAGTAGCTCGGGTAATCAGCGGTTGACCAATCATCCTCTTTTGGTTCGCCCGAGATGCCAAACACCGAGGCGACGTTTTTTAGAATCTGAGTGGGATTGCCCTTCTTCCGAACCTCGAAGATTTCCCCACTGCCACCTTCTGTGCCCAGGCCCTGGACAATGTAGTTGTATTCAAACCAGCCAGGCCAAATCATGCTTGTATCGGCTGCGATTGAAGACTCCGCAGAGGTTGCCATTGCGCTGTCTCTTCCCGCTGCGCCAGATGAGGCAAGCTCGAAAAGTGGCTGCGGCTGCAGGGCGGAGGGAAGCGTTATCCCCACAACCAGTGCCGCAGCTCCTAGCGACCCAACAAGAGCCCTGAAGCTGCGATAGCTCATGGGCGCTTTGCGCTCTTGCATGGCCGCCTTGGCGACCACTGTCTCGTTCATCGGTTCGAGAGATGCCTTGGTGTCGGCTTTTTTGAGGAGGTTTCTAAGTTCGTTGTCTTCCATAATCTTGTTATGTAGTTTCTTCGCCGTTTTTTTCATAGGCCGCTAAGAGATTCTTCTTCGCTCTGGAAAGCCTTACATTAACCGCATTCTCGCTTTGGCCTAGAACTTTGGCTATGTTGCCTGGCTCAAGACCCTCGATTGCCCAGAGCGAGAGAGTCTCTCGCTCTTTTTCGGGCAGCTTTTTCCAGGCATCCGCCATTGCCAGATCGGCTAGGGCGACGGACTCGGCCGAAGGCGCCGCGACAGGTTCGCGGAGGCGGTCAATTATCGCTAGTCGCCCAGACTGCTTTCTTCGATAGTTGGCAATGAGATATCTGGCGGTTTTATAAAGCCAGGAGAGCTCTTCGCCGGATCGTATGGAACTTCGCTTGTTCCAGGCGATCTCGAAAAGGTCCCCGGCAATGTCCTCAACAATCTCGCCCGGGAGCCTGCGAGCTAGGAAACGCGTAATTTCGGTTAGGTGGGCGCGATAAACCCGATTGAACTCTTCAGCTGTCATTTGTTCTCCCAATAAACCAATGTAGTGGGAGGGGGGATTTTTTCAGCTTCGTCTAAAACACCCAGGTGCATGGTCCTGAACCATTCCAGTTGATTGCATCAACGCATACATGGTGGTTGGACCCACAAAGCTAAACCCAAGTCTCTTCAGGGACTTACTCAGCTCTTCGGATTCTTCGCTTGCTGCTTTCCATTCAAAGTCCTTGGTGGGGGTACTTGGATTCTTGGGAGCGTGAGACCACATCAGCTCAACCAGGTCAATTGACTTTTCTGTCACAACCCTCGCGTTACTGATTGCCGAGACGACCTTGGCTCGGTTTCTTATGATGCGCTCGTCTTGAAGCAGCTCGTTTATCTTGTTTTCACCGAAGCGGGCAACTTTGTCCGGCTCGAAGTTATCGAATGCCGCTCGAAAACCCTCGCGCCTTTTGAGGATGGTTATCCAGCTAAGACCTGCCTGGAAACCCTCTAGACAGATTCCTTCGAAGAGGGCTCGTTGATCCTTAGTGGGGGTTCCCCACTCGGTGTCGTGGTAGTCGATGTAGATCTGGTCGTCAGTTACCCAGACGCAGCGCTCGATGCCATCGGAGTGGACCCTTGTGCTCACTTGTAGGCAATCCCCTCAAGCTCAAGAAGCTTTTTCTTGGTTGGGACACCGCTTCCGCCGGAGTAGCCGGTGAGTCTGCCTGAAGAGCCGAGAATGCGGTGACAGCCAACGATGATTCCTATCGGGTTTGCTCCTACAGCACCTCCCACAGCTCTCGCGGCAAGCGGCTTGCCGATTCTCATCGCAAGGTCCTTGTAGGTAGCGCTCTGGCCGAAGGGAACCTTCGCTATCTCGTGCCAGATTTCTTCTTGAAACTTTGTACCTGAAAAGTGAAGCGGAAGATCAAAGCTTTTTCGCTTGCCCGCAAAGTAATCTCTCAGCTGGCTGGCCGCCTCTTTAGCGATTGCGGCATCGGAGGTGCTTTCAGAGAAGCTAGGTAGAGCCTCGCTGATGAAGCCCACCTCCACTATTTGGCCTTTTGAAACGCAGACGGAGAGAGTCCCGAGCGGAGAGGTGAACACTTCTCTTGCGGTGATTTCTTCCATGGCTAAAAGCTACACAATCTCTTCTGCTGATTTCCTTGTGCTTGTGGATAACTTGCCTATCCTTTGCCGGTCAGGCGGGCAATTATTTTTGAGATCAAAGATCTTCTACCAGTAACTCCTTCAATTTGGTCTGCGATGTCGGCCCCAATTAGCGCACCTCTGGCCGCTATAAATCGCAGGGGTTCGAACTCCCACTTGGGAGATTGATGCTGCACCCAGCAAAGGTTGGTTAGTGGAGTAGAAAGTCCCAAAATCAGATCCGCCATGGTCCGTCCGGCTAGGTTGCTGGTGCCAACACCGTCTCCCACGTAGCCGCCTGCCTGACCCAATTTGGACTTCGGGTCAAGTCGCACTGAAGCCATCCAATCCCGAGACACCCCAAGGGCACCTCCCCAACGCTGTTCAAATTTGACCCCGACTAGCTGAGGAAATAGATCCAGGAGCACTCCTTCTATCTGGTCATGAATCCTGTCGTTGCGGTCATAGCCAGGCTTTATGCGCGAGCCGAAGTGGTAAGGAGCGCCCCTGCCACCGAAGGCGATGCGATTGTCCTTGGTGCGCTGACCATAGATCACGAGGTTTCGATAGTCAGCAAAAGTGACACCGGGTTCGAGTCCCATCTCATTCAAGAGCTCTTCCGGCAAAACCTCAGTGACAACCATGAGTGAGTAGATCGGTATCGAGTCGCGGCTTTTTTCCCTGAGGGTAGATCGGTATCCTTCGAGCGCATCCACGACGTATTCGGCCTTGAACTCACCGCGGGAGGTTTCGATGCGACCCTCGGAAAGTGTCAGGACTTCCGTCTCTTCGAATATGAGGCCACCGAGCCTTTCAAAACTCTCGGCAAGCCCGCGCACGAGCTTTGCAGGCTGAATCGAGGCACATGCCGGATCAAAGACGCTACCCAGGACCTTCGTAGCGCGCGGTGCCAGCTCCGGGGAGATTTCTCTAAGTTGATCTACTCCTAACTCCGTGGCAGCTGCAAGCTCGTGCTCTGCCTTTAGCCGCTGAGCTTCCGAGCGAATTAGATAGTGGGTTCCCGAAAGCTGAAAATCACAGTCGATACCAAGCTCGTTGGTTACCCTGCCCACCTCCTGGACAGTGTCGACCATCGCAGAGCGCAACTGCCTAGCTGCGTCTTTGCCATATTTCTCTGCAAGCTGGTCAGCCGCCCAGGGAAAAAGCGCGGAGCACCAGCCACCATTCCGGCCTGAGGCCCCAAATCCCGCTATTTCTTTTTCAAAAATGGCGACCTTGAGCTTGGGATTGGCTCTGAGCAGGTAGATACCCGTCCATAGACCGGTGAACCCAGCGCCTGCTATGGCTACATCGAATGGACCACCTTCCGATGGAACCGCTCTTGGCGACAGCTCGCCAATTTCAGCGTGCCAAAAACTCAGCTGGGAGTAGTCCACGGGCTAGGCGTTGAGTCTCTTCCAAGCCTCAGTCAGCACCTTGCGCAGGATCTGTTCGATCTCGTCGAACTCTTTGGGTCCGATAGTTAGCGGGGGAGCAAGCTGGATTACAGGGTCTCCTCTATCGTCTGCGCGGCAGTAGAGCCCGGCCTCGTAGAGCGCGGTGTTCAGGAAGCCTCTGAGGAGCTTTTCGGCCTCGGGGCCAGTTAGGGTCTCCTTGGTCTCCTTGTTCTTGACCATCTCAACGGCAAAGAAGTAACCGTCACCGCGGACATTGCCAACGATCGGAAGGTCGTAGAGCTTCTCGAGAGTCTTGCGGAAGACCGGCGAGTTTTTTCGGACGTTGTCAACAATCTTCTCTTTGTCGTAGATGTCGAGATTGGCAAGCGCCACTGCACACGCGACCGGGTGGCCTCCGAAGGTGTAGCCGTGGGCGAGGGTCTTTGTGCCGTCGTCAAATGGTGTGAAGAACTTCTCCTTCAAGTAAAGCGCGCCAAGCGGCTGAGCACCCGAGGTGATGGCCTTGGCCGTCACCATCATGTCCGGCTGGATGTCGTAGCGCTGTGAGCCAAACATCTCGCCAGTTCTGCCGTAGCCGGTAATGGTCTCGTCTGCCACCAGAATCACGTCGTACTTGGTGCAGATTTCCCTGATTCTTTGGAAGTAGGCCTTGGTGGCGGTGAAGCAGCCACCGGCGTTCTGGATGGGCTCAACGAAGAAGGCTGCAACCGTGTCCGGACCCTCAAACAAGATGGCTTCCTCGAGCCTGTTTGCAGCCCACAGGCCAAACTCGTCCTCATTTTTGAATTCGTGTGGAGCGCGGTAGTAGTTGGTGTTTGGAACCCGAAATGCCGATGGCACCAGTGGCTCAAACATCTGCTTGAAGGCAGGAATGCCTGTGATTGAAAGTGCACCGTGACTCGTACCGTGATATGCAGTCATTCGGGAAATGACCTTGTGCTTCTGAGGCTTGCCGGTCATGCGGAAGTACTGCTTGGCGATCTTCCATGCCGACTCGACGCCCTCGGTTCCGCCAGTGGTGAAGAAAATTCGGGTCATACCCTCGGGCGCATAGGAGAGCAATCTCTCAGATAACTCAATGGCCCTTGGGTGGTGGTAGGACCAAAGCGGCATGAAGTCCAGCTCCATCATCTGTTTCTGTGCCGCATCCGCAAGCTCTTGGCGTCCATGGCCTACGTTGCAGGTGAATAGCCCTGAGAGGCCGTCAATTACCTTGCGACCTTTGGAGTCAATTAGGTAGTGACCCTCTCCGCGCTCGATGATCGTCATGTCGATCTTCTGGTAGGGACTGTGGCGGGTGAAGTGCAGCCAGGAGTGCTTCTTGGCAGCCTCCTGCCACATCTTGTCGCCAACTTCCTTGCCGGCTTTCATCGCCTCGTAAAGCTTGAGTTCAGCGCTTGATTTTGGCTTGGGCTTCACCCTGCCGATTAGCCCCCTGAGGGGGTTAGTTTTTCTGCTCTCTGAAATCGCCATCGATTATCACTTCTTTACTTTGTTCGGAACCTATCTGGTTCCCCAGTTGTAAAACTGCTTGTGCAGCTTTAGGTAGACAAATGTTTCTGCCGAGGTTACCTGAGGAAGCGTCCTAATTCTTTGATTCAGGAGAGCAATCAGGTGGTCGTCATCCTCACAAACAACTTCGACCATCAGGTCAAAGCTTCCGGCCGTGAGCACGACATAGTCGACCGCCGGCAGAGTAGAAAGTGCCTCGGCCACCTCGGTCACATCGCCTATGCACTTGATACCAATCATTGCCTGGCGAGAAAAGCCCAGACGCAGTGGGTCGGTAACGGCGACGATCTGCATCACGCCCGAATCCGTTAGCTTCTGAACCCGCTGCCTAACAGCGGCCTCGGAGAGCCCCACGACCTTTCCAATCTCGGCGTAGGACTTTCGGCCGTCGTGCTGCAACTGCTCGATAATCTGCTTGGAAATTTCGTCGAGCTGTGACTGCCGCGTTCTCGTCGTCCTAGACATAGCTCGAGTATCACATCAATAAGGCCACGAAAATAGGTATTCCGCAGTTTTTTTACAAATAAGTTACGAAATCGGCACTCTTTTTCATTTTTAATGTCGGGTAGGCCATTGCGGGTCTAGCATCAATGTACCTATCTCAATGAGGAGTGAATTCAGTTGTCAGTAAGAAAGCTTCAGAACTTCGTAGGTGGCAAGTATGTAACCCCGGCTGCCAGTGGGGTCAGCGATGTCATCAATCCATCAACCGAAGAGGTATACGCTCATGCACCCGTGTCTGGTGCCGAGGACGTAAACCACGCATTCGAGACAGCTCATGCGGCTTTCAAGGAATGGTCGCAGGTCACACCAGCTGAGCGCCAGCTGGCACTATTCAGAATTGCAGACGAGCTCGAGAAGCATGCCGACAAGGCGGCTGACCTAGAGAGCGAAAACACCGGTAAGCCAAGGGCAACCCTCGTTGACTATGAGATGGTCCCATCCGTTGATCAGATTCGCTTTTTTGCCGGAGCCGCTAGAAACCTAGAGGGCAAGGCGACCGCTGAGTACACAGCTGACCACACCTCTTCGATTAGGCGCGAGCCAATTGGCGTCATCGGCCAGGTGACCCCGTGGAATTACCCGCTGAACATGGCGGTGTGGAAGTTTGCACCTGCGATTGCGGCTGGCAACACAATCGTTCTGAAGCCATCGGACACCACCCCCGCCTCCACCCTTTTCTTGGCCGAGATCGCAAACAAGCACCTGCCTCCTGGTGTCTTCAACGTCATTACGGGTGACCGCGACACCGGACGCATGATGGTCGAAAACCCGATCCCGCAGATGGTCTCGATTACCGGCTCAGTGCGTGCTGGTATGGAGGTCGCGAAGTCGGCTTCCGCCGATCTAAAACGAGTCCACCTCGAGCTCGGAGGTAAGGCACCGGTAATCGTCTTTGACGATGCCGAGATGGAGAAGGCAGCCGCGGGCATCGTAGCTGCAGGATTCTTCAATGCTGGCCAGGACTGCACAGCTGCGACCAGGCTGCTAGTTCACGAGAAGGCCTATGACTCATTCATGGCAGCACTGCTAGCCGAGGTAAAGGCGAGCGCAAAGGTCGGAATGCCATCCGATCCCGATGTCCTGTTTGGTCCCGTGAATAACTCTTCTCAGCTTGAGAGAGTTCAAGGGTTTATCGATCGAGTTCCTGCCCACGCCAAGGTCGAAATGGGCGGCAACAGGCTCTCCGGCAAGGGCTATTTCCTTGAGCCGACGGTGCTGTCTGGTTTCAAGCAGGACGACGAGCACATCCAGCAGGAGATCTTTGGCCCAGTACTTACTGTCCAGAAGTTCAAGGACGATGAGCAGGCCTTGGCCTGGGCAAACGATGTCAAGTACGGACTTGCTTCATCGGTCTGGACCACCAACCACACCCGGGCCATGCGCTTTGCCAAGCATCTGGACTTTGGTGCTGTGTGGATTAACTGCCACATCCCACTTGCAGCTGAGATGCCTCACGGCGGCTTCAAGCACTCGGGCTACGGCAAAGATCTCTCGGCCTACGGGTTCGAGGACTACACACGTGTCAAGCACGTCATGCACTACATCGGAGACTGAAAGTAAAAGTTAGATTTCATTTACGGCGTTGGAAGGAATTTGTGCCAAACTTTGAGCAATTCGGATTCGACCGAAGCGCCTGAGAATGAATACGAGCCGCTAAAAGCGGATTTAGGAGAAAAGCAATGAAGCGAGAACTACCGCAAGACCCAATGCTGCGGGACCTAGTTCAGATGGCTAGAAATCATCAGATTTCCAGGCGCGCGGCACTGGCCGGAGTTGGTGGAACGGCAGCTGCACTTACCCTTGCATCCTGCGCACCAGCAGACGAGGGCCAGGTTGCAGCAACCGACGTTTCCGACTCAGAGAAGGTGTTGGTCTGGCACAACTGGCCTGCCTACATGGATGAGGACGACGACGGCAACTACCCAACACTTGAGCGTTTTCAGGCAGAGAGCGGAATCAGCGTCGATTACCGCATCGAGATCGATGACAACGACACTTGGTATGCGAAGGTTAAGGACCAGCTGGAGCTCGGTGCCGACATCGGCGCTGACGTAGCCTGCCCTACGGGTTGGATGGCTTCCAGACTTCAGAACCTTGGCTACCTCCAGACCTACGACAACAACAACATGCCAAACAAGGTCGCAAACATCGCGCCTAGCTACCTAGGTTCCGCTGAGGACCCAGACCGCATCTACTCAATTCCATGGCAGGCAGGCTTCGCCGGCATTGGCTACAACAAGCAGGCCTACAAGGATGCAACCGGCAAGGACGCCCCAGGGTCGATGGCTGATCTTTGGGCAGCAGAGCTCAGAGGCCGCGTTGGGCTTCTATCTGAGATGCGCGACACCGTTGGCCTAGTGCTGATGAGCCAGGGCATCGACATCACCTCTAGCTCAAGCCTCAGCGAGGATGCCTTCATGGCAGCGCTAGATGCAATCAAGGAGCAGATTGACGCCGGACAGATCTACAACGTTCGCGGTAACAGCTACCTCGATGACCTAGCGACGGGCAACATCATTGCCTCCACCGCATGGTCAGGTGACATCACCGTTATCAACTACGAGGCTGGCACCGATGATGACCCTGAGCCATTCGGCTTCATCTTCCCCGAGTCAGGCGCAACACTGTGGGCTGATGTGTTCGTTACTCCTAACGGCGCAACTCACAAGCGCAACGTTGAGGAGCTAATCAACTTCTACTACGACCCAGCAAATGCAGCAGAGCTGGCACTTTGGGTGAACTACATCACCCCGGTAGTTGGTGCACAGGACGTAGCTGCGGAGGAAGACCCAGAGTTGGCAGAAAACCAGCTGATCTTCCCTAACGCTGACACCCTGTCAAAGTCGAAGGCATTCCGTTCGCTCACCGGTCAGGAAGAGCAGCGCTTTGCATCGGCTTGGCAGAACCTACTGCTAGGGGCTTAGTGTCCGCTGACTTCGTTGCTCGCGGTCAAGACCTCGAGCTTGAGAGTATTCGCAAGGAGTTCCCCGGTTTTGTCGCGGTCAATGACCTCGATCTGAAGATTCCGGCCGGGGAATTCTTTGCACTTCTTGGCCCATCGGGCTGTGGCAAGACCACAACCCTGAGGATGATCGCCGGCTTGGAAACTCCGAGTGAGGGTCGAATCCTGATCGGGGGCAACGATGTCACTGACCAAAAGCCACACCAGAGGCCGGTAAACACGGTCTTCCAAAACTACGCACTCTTTCCTCACATGAGTGTGGAGGAGAACGTTGCGTTTGGACTAAAGCAGCGCAAGGTTGATAACCCACAGCAAAAAGCTCAGGCCGCTTTAGAGATGGTCGAGCTTCAGCACCTGGCGGCGCGGAGACCACAACAGCTATCGGGTGGCCAGCAGCAGCGCGTTGCGCTTGCTCGAGCGCTCGTGAATAGACCTGCTCTGCTGCTTCTGGATGAGCCGCTGGGAGCTTTGGATCTAAAGCTTCGCAGGCAGATGCAGATTGAGCTCAAGGCGATACAGATGGAGGTTGGCCTGACGTTCCTCCACGTCACCCACGACCAGGAAGAGGCCATGGACATGGCCGACACCGTTGCCGTGATGAACCACGGTCACATTGAGCAAATGGGAGCCCCGGAGGCCCTATATGACAGACCCAAGACCGCATTCGTCGCGAAATTCTTGGGACAGTCAAATATTTTTGTGGGCGAGGTTGCGGAAGCTGATGATGCAAAGCTCGCCATCAATTTCAAGGGAAATAGGCTTGCCGCTCCGGCAGCGAGGGTCGAAAAAACTAAGGGCAAAGTTGCAATCGGTGTTCGCCCGGAAAAGACCTCGTTCCACCCCGAGAAGCCAGCAAGCGATCCGGCCGTAAATACCCTGGGCCCTGGAACCATCACCGATATCCGATTTACCGGTGTTTCCAATCAGTATCAAATCGAGATTCCAGACGTTGGCGAGATAACGGTGTTTGCGCAGAACGTCGGAAAATCTCCAGTGGTTGAGCTGGGAGCCGAGGTTTGGGTTAGCTGGAAGGTGGAACACAGCTTTGGGCTTGCGGACCTGCCAACCGGCGAAGAAGAAGTCGCAGAGTAGGACCTAGAGGTGGCATTCGTAGCCTTAGGCCCGCAGGCGCCGGTCGCAAGCCAAAAACCCACTAAGACCGGTCGCGTTGCCCTTTACCTTCTTCTGCCGGGCCTTTTCTACCTGGGTCTTTTCTTCCTGACACCGCTTTTCTCGCTGATTCTCACCTCCCTGAAGGCTCCCAGTGCCTCCGGTGCCATTGGTCGCTACGATGTCGCCCTCGAGATTGGCAACTATGGCTACGCCCTAGGCCAATATGCCCCTCAGATTTTTCGCTCATTTAGTTTTGCCCTGATTGCAACTGTCATCGCCCTGGCAATCAGTTACCCAATTGCATACTTCATCGGAGTCACGGCGAGGAACCGCCCACTGCTAAAGGGCATGCTCCTCACACTGGTCATTGCGCCATTTTTCATCTCGATGCTGCTGCGAACTTTTGCTTGGAAGCAGATCTTCTCGAATGATTCGTGGCTTCTAAATACCCTGAAAGACGTCGGTTTGATGGGTGCCGATAGCTACATAATCGGCACGGACTTTGCGGTTATTTTTGGCCTGGTCTATAACTTCATTCCGTTCATGACGCTCCCCATCTACTCGTCGCTTGACAGGTTGGACTTGCGACTGGTGGAGGCTGGGCATGACCTCTACGCGAACTCCTTTACGACCTTCCGCAAGATCACCTTCCCGCTCTCATTGCCTGGAGTGATCTCGGGCACGCTGCTCACCTTCATACCGATAAGCGGCGACTACGTTGTTGCCAGTCGAGACTTCTTGGGCAGTACGGATACGGCCATGATCGGCAACGTCGTCGAGGCAAACTTCTTGAGAATTCAGGACTACCCAACGGCCTCCGCACTTTCGGTCTTGCTGATGGCCGCAATTGTGATTCTGGTCTCCGCCTACGTTCGCAGGAGTGGAACGGAGGACCTGCTTTGAAGCTTTCACTTGGCAAGTATCTGCTCCCCACCTATGTGGCACTCACCTTTGCCTTCTTGGCAATTCCAATCATCTACACCTTTGTCTTTTCATTTAATGACTCGATCAAATCGAACATTATTTGGCGCGGCTTCACCCTGGACAACTGGCTGGATGTCTGCAACCAGCAGGAGGTGTGTGACGCTTTCGGAAACTCTGTAATTGTTGCGGTGAGCGCCACGGTTGTTGCGACGATTTTGGGCACAATGATCGCTATCGCACTCGTGCGCTACCGATTCCGCTTCCGCAGCGCCACCAACCTGCTGTTGTTCTTGCCCCTGGCAACCCCTGAGGTGGTTATGGGAGCGGGACTTGCAGCGCAGTTCCTGGACTTTGGTTGGCAAAAGGGTCTGCCGACCGTCATCATCGCTCACACCATGTTCACCCTGAGCTTTGTTGTGGTGACGGTGAAGGCGAGAGTTGCGACATTAGATCCTGCGCTTGAGGAAGCTGGTCGCGATCTCTACGCAAACGCAGCCCAGGTCTTTTGGCGCATTACATTCCCGCTGCTTCTGCCGGGTATTTTGGCCGCTGCGATGCTCGCATTTGCACTTAGCTTCGATGACTTCATCATCACTCAGTTCAATTCGGGAGCAGTGGACACATTCCCCAAGTTCGTCTACACCGCTGCCGCCAGAGGCATCCCCGCAGAGGCAAACGTAATTGGCTCGTTCGTGTTCCTGGTCGCGATTGCGATTGTTCTTATAGTTCAGATTCGCTCGTCTAGGAAGCAGAAGAAGCTAATCACCAAATAATTCGGTCACTGCCTCGCGGAAGTGGCCCAGGTGACGCTCGACGTCCTCTGGCATTGTCTCCGGGCTCATCAGAGTCATATTGTGAAACGGAGTCATGAGTATTCCTCGGTTCAGGGCGTGCAGCTGAAGAAACTGCTGTAGCTCAAAGTCTTCAGCCGCTGCCGCCTCGGCACCTGTCTTTGGTGCTGCCCTTCGGAAGCTGTATTCGCCTCTGCAGCCAACCCGGGAGACCTGCCAGGGAAGCTCAAACTCATCGATGATTTCCTGAATGCCCTGCTGCCACATGATTGCCAGCGACTCCATGTGTTCAAAGGCCTCAGGGGTTAGCACTTTGGTCAAAGTTGCACCAACAGCAGCCATTGAGAGAGCATTTCCGGCGAGGGTTCCACCAACCCCGCCCACATCGATGCTCTCCAGCTCCATTGATGCCGCAATGGTCTCAGCAAGGGTCTCGGTCATTCCATAAGCACCGACTGCGATGCCACCACCGATGGTTTTGCCAAGCACCAGTGCATCTGGCTTCAAGCCGAGTTGGGCTGTCATGCCTCCGGGCCCTGCAGAGAGGGTGTGGGTCTCATCAAGAATCCAGATGATGTCGTATTTTCTGCACAGCTCCTGCATGCCCTCTAGATAGCCGTCATCGGGCAGCACGATGCCGATGTTAGTGAGTGCAGGTTCCATCAGCATCGCAGCCACCTCACCGCTCGCGAAGGCAGCTTCTGCAGCAGCTAGGTCATTGAATGGGATTGAGATCGTCGTATGGTCAAGGGGAACGGGAGCACCGATGTTGTTTTTACGCGATGTAGTGCTGCCGTCAGCCGCGAGGTTTGCAAATGTCTCGTCCACGGTGCCGTGGTAGCAGTAGTCGTGGACCGCGATCTTTTTTCTTCCAGTGACATGCCTGGCAAAGCGAATCAGGTGCCGGTTCGCGTCTGTCGCGCTGAGCGTGAACTGCCACTTGGGCAGGCCAAACCTGCTCTCAAGTTCCCTGGCGTTCTTTGCGGCTTGCTCGGTTGGGAGCATGAGCGTGATGCCCTTTTCGGCCTGCTCGCTAATGGCCAAAACTGTTGGCCTGGGGGAGTGACCGGACATTGAACCGGTATCACCGAGGCAGAAGTCGGTGTATTCGTTGTCGTCAAGATCTATGAATCTTGCTCCCGAGGCGCTTTTCACATAGACCGGGAATCCTCCTGGCCACTTGGCCATCCAAATCATTGGGACTCCTGCGAGCATGCTGTCCCTGCCGGAGCTGTGCGCTATGGAGCTTGCCGGGTGGGTTTCTTGAAAGCGCTGCTTCTCGCGCTGGAAAAGCTCAGCCAAACGCTCACGGTGCGGATAAATAGTAATCATGAATCACCTTTGATTCTCTCTTGGGTTTCCCCGGGTTTTTTAGCTAGCTAGAGCTTGGCCAGTCCGGCCGCAAGAACGTCAAGGGCGTCGTGCAGCAACTCGTCACTTATAGCAAGAGGAGGCAGGAATCTTAGAACGTTGTTGTAGGTACCGGCATTGAGCACTAAAACGCCGTTTTGGTGGCAGTGCTTCATAACCGCATCGGTGGCCTCAGGGTTTGGGTCCATGGTTCCCGGCCTGACAAGCTCAATGGCCTGCATCGCGCCCTTTCCACGAACATCTCCAATTACTGGGTAGTTGTTCTGCATTGCGGTGAGCCTGCCTGAGAGAATCTCGCCAATCTGCTCGGCTCTTTCGAACCAGCCGCCCTCCTCAAACTGCTCCATCACCGCTACCGCAGCTGCAACAGCAGTGGGGGTGCCGCCGAAGGTTCCGCCGAGTCCGCCTGCATGGGCTGCGTCCATGATCTCCGCCCTGCCGACAACTCCTGAGAGCGGCATGCCACCGGCTATTCCTTTTGCGACCGTGATGAGGTCAGGTTCAAAGCCCTCTTCCCACTCACTGGCAAACCATTTACCCGTCCTTGCCATGCCGCTCTGGACCTCGTCAGCGACGAGAACGATGCCGTTGGCCCTGGTCCACTCCTGAAGCGTTAGCAGGAAGCCTGGGGCCGGAACAATGAAGCCACCCTCGCCCTGAATTGGCTCGATAAACAGTGCTGCAAGTTGTGATGCACCAACCCGCTTTTCGAGGTAGGTAATAGCTCTGGTTGCGGCCTCGGGTCCAGTCATACCCTCAGGGTCCCTGAACGGGTAGCTCATCGGGGCATGGTGGACGCTTCCCGCGAGGGGTCCAAAACCAGTGCCATACGGGTGAGCCTTGAAGTTCATGGCCATGGTGAGGTTGGTCCGGCCGTGGTAAGAGTGGTCAAACACTGCGATCTCGGTCCGACCGGTTGCTTTGCGCGCAATCTTTACCGCGTTTTCAACAGCCTCTGCACCCGAGTTGAAAAATGCAGCCTTTTTCTTTTTCCCACACGGAGCGTGGCTGGTAAGCAGCTCAGCCGCTCTTACATACGGCTCATAGGGAGCAACGGTGAAAAGGGTGTGGGTGAGTTTGGCGACCTGCTCCTGAACAGCTGCTACGAGCTTCTCGTTGGTGTGCCCAATGGTGACAACGCCAATGCCGGAGCCCATGTCAATCAGGTGATTGCCATCAGCGTCCTTCAAGATGGCACCGTGCGCCTCTTCGATGAAGATGGGCAACATGGCGCCAACACCCGCGGAGACGACCTCGGTCCGACGCTTTTGCAAGGCGACGGAATTAGGCCCTGGAATTGCGGTGACGACGTGGCGCTTCTGCTCGAGAGTCATGTCAGAAGTCTAGATTCTCAAAGCTGTTTTCCGGCTCAAGATCCAGAACTTCAAAGCGGGTTCTAAGCTTTCCCTATGCGCTCGGTGATAGTTCTTGGTTCGACCGGTTCGGTGGGCACTCAGGCTCTTGACCTAATTAGGCAGTTCCCTGACCGCTTCAAGGTTGTCGGGCTTTCGGCAAACACCTCCGCCGAACTTCTGGAGAGGCAGCGCATCGAGTTCGGGTTG
Source organism: uncultured Aquiluna sp. (assembly GCA_964350385.1). Lineage (GTDB taxonomy): Bacteria > Actinomycetota > Actinomycetes > Actinomycetales > Microbacteriaceae > Aquiluna. Next base: position 17,589 of record CAYGJH010000014.1, read on the forward strand.
ACTCGTGACGAGGTTGCCATCGGTGCAGACGCAGCAGCCAGGCTGGCAAAAGATATCCAGGCTGATGTTTTAGTGCACGGGATCAGCGGCTCTGCCGGACTGGCCGCCACCCTTGCTGCTCTCGAGAGCGGCAAGACCCTGGCTTTGGCTAACAAGGAGTCGCTCATCGTTGGAGGTGAACTGGTCACCAGGATTGCAAGCCCCGGCCAGATAGTTCCGGTTGACTCCGAACACTCGGCGCTCGCACAATGCCTCAGGTCCGGTGACGACGCTGAGGTTGAAAAGCTAATTTTGACCGCAAGCGGAGGCCCCTTCAGGGGCTTTAGCGCCGAGCAGCTCAGGTCTGTCACTATTGAGCAGGCACTCAAGCACCCAACCTGGTCGATGGGCCGAATCATCACAATCAACTCGGCATCTATGGTGAACAAGGGTCTTGAGATGATCGAGGCCCAGCTACTTTTTGGTGTCCCGATTGACAGGATCGCGATAACCGTTCACCCGCAGTCCGCTGTTCACTCGATGGTGGAGTACGCCGATGGATCAGTTATCGCTCAGTGTTCAATCACCGACATGAAGCTTCCGATCGCACTCGCACTTGATTGGCCCAAGCGTCAGCCCGGTGCGGTGGCTCCGATTGATTGGACGCAGAGCCACTCTTGGGAGTTCGAGCCAATCGATGAAGAGGTTTTCAAGGCCATTCCGCTCGCACGCGAGGTGGCGCTTCGGGGACTTACTTTCCCTGCTGTCTACAACGCTGCCAATGAGCAGGCTGTCGAAGCGTTCTTGGCCGGGCAAATTGGCTTTGTTGAGATCGTCAGCATCATCGATCAGGTAATCGAGCAGCACAACCCGCCGGCAAGCCTTACTCTCGAGGGCGTATTGGAATCTGAGGCTTGGGCTCGCCTCACAGCAGACTCTCTAATTGCCCAGCGGATCAGCTAGTAACCTTGACTACGTGCTCGACATAGCCCTTTACGCAATCGGCATTTTGGTGGTGATTGTCGGTATTGCCCTCTCGATTGGCCTCCACGAGCTCGGCCACTACGCTCCAGCAAAAGCCTTTGGGGTGAGGGTAAAGCAGTTCATGATCGGGTTTGGCCCGACATTTTTCTCTCGCCAGCGCGGCGAGACGGAGTTTGGCTTCAAAGCATTTCCGCTCGGCGGCTACATCCTCATGGCTGGCATGTATCCGCCGGAGAGTAAGCCCTACCGCGGCCCCTTTGCCGGCTGGATAAAGGAAGCTCGCAAGGAGATCGCCGCTCAGGAAGAAGAGGGTGATTCCGGACGGCAGTTTTATGAGCTGAGCACCTGGAAAAAAGTAACCATCATGCTCGGTGGGCCGATGATGAATTTTTTTCTTGGGCTCCTTCTGATTGCAATTGCCCTAACTGGAATTGGCCCCCTGCAAAACTCCCTGACCGTTGCCAAGGTTTATCAGTGCATTGAGGCTGCTAGCGATGGCAGCTGCCCTGCGGGAGCACCGATATCTCCCGCAGCCCAGGCGGGAATGGCTGACGGCGACAAAGTCGTGTCTGTGAATGGCACAAATGTTGTCAGCTGGGCCCAAGTCACCGAAATTATGACAACCCGAGGTCAGGGAGCATCGACTTTGGTTGTGGAGAGGGACGGCCAACAGGTAAGTCTCAGCATCACCCCGAGCTATTTTGAGAGGGCCGTCTACGACTCAAATGGAACGCTGAGCCTCGATAGTGAGGGCAATCCGGTAACCAGACTCACCCCGATAATTGGCGTCAGCCTTGCACCCACGAGTAACCCAATGCCACTGGGTGAGTCGCTCGGCTACGGGGTAGCGGCAACAGGAGCAATGTTTGCTTTCATTCTTGAACTTCCGCAGCAGGTCTACCAGGTATTTGTCTCAACATTCGGCCTTGCAGAGCGCGACCCCTATGGGGCGGTATCGATAGTTGGTGTTGGCCAGCTGGCTGGGGAGCTCACCGCTGCAGAGATTCCGCTCGAGGCCAAGCTGTCTTCGCTACTACTACTTCTCGGTTCATTGAATATTGCTCTTTTCGCGTTCAATCTGATCCCGCTTTTGCCACTTGATGGCGGCCACGTTGCAGGGGCTGTCTATGAGGGAGCAAAGCGCAGGGTTTCGAGACTTGTTAGCAAAAAAGATCCCGGTCCGGTTGACACTGCAAAGGCCCTGCCTGTGGCGTATGGAATGTGGGTGCTACTAATCTTCACTGGGGTCGTTTTGATTCTGGCTGACCTGATTAACCCAATCAGTCTGGGCTAGGAAGCTAAATTAGCTCTTGGCTGTTGTATTGCTAGAGAAAAAAGTAAAGGGGCGTAAGTGCCGGCTGTAAATCTCGGACTACCCAAGTCACCACCTCCAACACTGGCTCCTCGGCGCAAGACCAGACAGATCATGGTTGGCAAGGTGGCAGTCGGCGGCGACGCACCAATTTCTGTGCAGTCGATGACCACCACCCCCACCACAGACATCAATGCCACGTTGCAACAAATCGCGGAACTGACGGCATCCGGCTGCGACATCGTCCGTGTTGCAGTGCCGTCCCAGGACGACGCAGACGTACTTCGCATCATCGCCAAGCGCAGTCAGATTCCGGTGATTGCCGACATCCACTTTCAGCCACGCTATGTCTTCCAGGCAATTGATGCAGGATGTGGCGCGGTCAGGGTGAACCCGGGAAACATTAGGAAGTTTGACGACCAGGTCGGCGAGATTGCCAAGGCCGCGAAAGACGCGGGAGTTTCCATCCGTATCGGTGTGAACGCAGGTTCTTTGGACCCTCGGCTCTTGGAGAAATACGGCAAACCAACGGCGGAGGCGCTTGTTGAATCCGCTGTCTGGGAAGCGTCTTTGTTTGAAGAGCACGACTTTCACGACTTCAAAATTTCGGTGAAGCACAACGATCCTGTTGTGATGGTGAGCGCGTATCAGCAGCTAGCTGAGCGAGGGGATTGGCCTTTGCACCTTGGTGTTACCGAGGCCGGACCCGCATTCCAGGGAACAATTAAGTCTGCAGTTGCCTTTGGTGCACTACTGAGCCAGGGAATCGGCGACACCATCAGGGTTTCCCTTTCTGCTCCGCCGGTTGAGGAGATCAAGGTTGGTTCCCAAATCCTTGAAAGCCTGAACCTCAGACCTCGAAAGCTCGAAATCGTCTCTTGCCCGAGCTGCGGAAGGGCGCAAGTTGATGTCTACACCCTCGCAGACGACGTAACTGAGGGACTAAAGCACCTAACTGTCCCGATTCGCGTTGCTGTCATGGGCTGCGTTGTAAATGGCCCGGGTGAGGCAAGAGAGGCCGATCTGGGCGTGGCCTCGGGCAATGGCAAGGGCCAGATTTTTGTCAAGGGCGAGGTCATCAAGACCGTTCCTGAGAGCGAAATTGTTCAGACACTGATCGAAGAGGCAAACCGCATTGCCGCGGAAATGGATCCAAGTGAGCTTGGAACCGCACAGGTATCCGTCGGCGAGTAGCTAACATTGTGCGCATGCCTTATCGCCTGAGCACACTTTTTCTGAGAACCCTCCGCGAGGACCCCGCCGACGCCGAGGTTGATAGCCACAAGCTACTGGTTCGAGCTGGCTACATCCGCAGGGCAGGGCCGGGGATATGGTCTTGGCTGCCACTTGGGCTAATGGTCAAGAACAAAATCGAGAAAATTGTCCGCGAGGAGATGGCGGCAGCTGGCAGCCAAGAGGTGCACTTCCCCGGGCTGCTACCCAAGGAACCCTATGAGGCAACCGGGCGCTGGGAAGAATATGGCGACAACATCTTTAGGCTCAAAGATCGCAAGGACGCGGACTATCTCCTTGCTCCAACTCACGAGGAGGTCTTCACTCTCTTAGTGAAGGACCTCTACAACTCCTATAAAGACCTGCCACTGAGCATTTATCAGATTCAGCTCAAGTACCGTGACGAGGCAAGACCAAGAGCGGGGCTCTTGCGCGGTCGAGAGTTCATCATGAAAGATGCCTACAGCTTCGACATCTCAGATGAGGGCCTCGAGGTCAGCTATCAGGCTCAGCGAGATGCTTACGAGCGCATCTTCAAAAGGCTCGGGCTCGACTACGTAATCGTCAAGGCCGATGCGGGTGCCATGGGAGGCTCGAAGTCAGAAGAGTTTTTGTGCCCTGCGCCGATCGGTGAGGACACCTTCGTACGCTCCTCGGGAGGCTTTGCCGCAAATGTCGAGGCGATTCGATTCGAAGTTGCCAAAGAAATCGACGCTTCAAAGACCCCCGCGGCCGAAATCCACGAGTCTCCAAAGACTCCTACCATCGCCACCCTTGTGGACTTCTCTAACCAAAATCACCCCAGACAAGGCGATCAATGGTCGGCAGCGGACACTCTAAAGAATGTTGTCCTGGCGCTGGTTTCCCCAGAGGGGAAACGTTCCCTGGCTATTGTGGGCATTCCTGGAGACCGCGAGGTTGACCAAAAACGCGCGGAGGCCTGGTTCTCACCCAATGATGTTGAGCAGGCCACCGAGGAGGACTTCGCCAGGCATCCGCAACTTGTTAAGGGCTACATCGGTCCAACCAAGAGCGGTTCTCAGTTTTTGGGGGAGAAGGCAGAGAGCGGGATTCCCTATTTTGTCGACCCAAGGGTTGCCAAGGGATCGAGCTGGATCACTGGCGCGAATGAAGATGAGAAGCACGTTTGGCACCTCACCTACGGCCGGGACTTCGTAGCTGATGGCATTGCAGACATAGCCGAGGTTGTCGCCGGCGACCCAGCACCCGATGGCTCCGGCCCACTAGAGCTTGCCCGGGGTATCGAAATCGGGCACGTCTTCCAGCTTGGGCGCAAGTATGCCGAGGCGCTTGACCTCAGAGTCCTGGACGAAAACGGCAAGCTAGTGACCGTAACCATGGGAAGCTACGGCATCGGTGTCACCAGGCTGGTCGCGGTCATTGCCGAGCAGTCTCACGACGACAAGGGTTTGATCTGGCCAGAGGCCGTTGCGCCCGCGCAAATTCACATCATCGCGGCCGGTAAAGAGGACAGCATCTTTGAATCCGCCGAGGCTCTTGCTAGCGAGGCAGAAGAGATGGGCTTTGATGTGATGCTCGATGATCGCAAAGTGTCTCCCGGAATCAAGTTTGCGGATGCTGAGCTATTGGGTATGCCCTGGGTGATTGTGTGTGGCAGGGGTCTCGAGGCTGGCGAAGTGGAGCTTTGGGACAGAGCGTCAGACGAGCGCTTGACTGTAAAGCTAGAATCTGCATTAGCGGAGATAACCTCGCGCAGGAAATAGAACAGGTGCAGGCCATATGGATATCGATCTCAGTGTCCTCCGTCTGCTAGAGCGCGAAAAAGAAATCCCCTTTGACGAACTCGTCCAAATAATCGAGGCCGCCATTCTTGCCGCCTACTACAAGCACATTGGCGAGCACCCGAAGGGTTGCCGCGCAAACCTGGACCGTAAAACAGGTCACGTTTCAGTTTTCGCAGCCGTCCTGGATGAAGAGGGTGAGCCGACCGAGACCGAAAACGAGGTGACTCCCGAGGGCTTCGGCCGAGTTGCCGCCTACGCCGCAAAGCAGGTAATCGCTCAGCGCATGCGAGAGATTGCCGATGAGGGATTGCTTGGAGAATTCAAGGGCAAAGAGGGCGACATTGTTGCCGGTCAGATTCAGCAGGGGTCACGGCCCTACATGGTTTATGTAAACCTGGGCTCGATTGAGGCAATCATGCCTCCCGAGGAGCAGGTCCCTGGCGAGGACTACTCCCACGGCCGCAGGATTAGGGTCTATGTCACCAGCGTCCAAAAAGGCCTCAGGGGCCCAATGATCACGGTCTCTAGAACCCACCCCAATCTCGTTCGGAAGCTTTTTGCTCTCGAGGTCCCAGAGGTTGCATCGGGTCAGGTGGAGATCACTTCAATCGCCAGAGAAGCCGGTCACCGCACGAAGATTTCAGTTCGTTCAAACGAGCCTGGCATCAACGCCAAGGGCGCCTGCATTGGAGAACTTGGCCAGCGAGTGAGAGCGGTCAGCAGCGAGCTAAACGAGGAAAAGATTGACGTAGTTGACCACTCAGAGAACCTCGCTGAGTTTGTCGCCCACGCTCTCTCACCTGCCAAAGTGTCTTCAAGCTTCGTGATTGATGCTGGACTTAAGGCAGTGCGGGTTCTGGTCCCAGATTTCCAGCTCTCGCTAGCGATTGGCAAGGAAGGTCAAAACGCCCGTCTGGCTGCAAAGCTGACCGGTGCCAAGATTGATATCCAGCCCGATAGCACGATGGATGAATAGCCAGTAGCGCTATTTCCCAATAGAATGGGCGAAGTCCAAAGCTTCGCAGCGTTGTTGCGAAGACTTTCTATAGACATAGAAGCAGGCAGAAGATGTGTGACACCAAATGAGCTTTCAGAAATGAGACCCGCTCAGCAATAAGGCCTGCCCTGTTTGGGGTTGGCCCCAGACAGGAGAAATTCAGTGGCGCTTCCACGCGTATACGACATAGCTAAAGAACTTGGTATCGATACCAAGGTCGCTCTCGCGAAGCTTGAAGAGCTCGGTGAGTATGTGAAGGGTGGCTCTTCCACCATCGCACCACCCGTCGCAGCCAAGCTCCGTGCGGCATATCCAAAGAAGGAGAAGCCTGCCGAGAAGCCAAAGGCCGAGAAACCAAAGCCAGAGGCAAAGGCGACAGAACCTGAGGCAAAGCCAGCGGAGCAGGTTGCGGAAAAGCCTGCCGAGAAGCCGGCAGAGCCAGCCGAGAAGCCAGCACCATTGCAAGGAATTCCGCGCCCCGGTAACAACCCGTTTTCTTCAAACCAGGGCATGGGCATTCCCCGCCCAATGGCGAGGCCCGGCAATAATCCCTTCTCATCAAACCAGGGCATGGGCCGGCCAAGGCCCCAGGGAGCTCCAGGGCAGGCTCAGCGTCCAGGTGGTCCAAGACCTCAGCAGGGAGGACCGCAGCGTCCAGGAGGAGCTCCAAGGCCAGGTGGCGGCAAGCCAGGAGGATTTGGTGCAGGCCCTGGGGGCCCGGGCGGAGCCCCAGGTGGCGGCAGACCAGGTGCATTCCCAGGAAGGCCAGGACCCGGAGGCCGCGGAGGCCGCGGAGCCGGCACTGCAGGAGCTTTTGGTAAGGGCGGCTCCAAGAGCAAGTCTAGAAAGTCAAAGCGCACCAAGCGCGAGGAGTTTGAGCAGCGCGAGGCGCCGAGCCTTGGCGGTGCGATGGTCCCACGCGGTGACGGCAACACGGTTGTGCGAATCCGCCGCGGTGCATCCATTCAGGACTTTGCCGACAAGATTGGCGCAAATGCAGGTCAGCTGATCACAGTTCTTTTCCACCTGGGACAGATGGCCACCGCCACCGCATCCCTAGATGAGGACACTTTCCAGATTCTTGGCGAGGAGCTTGGCTACAAAGTCGAGCTAGTTTCCCCGGAGGACGAGGAGCGCGAGCTTTACGAGGGATTCGGCCTTAGCATTTCGACCGACATCGATGAGGAAGACTCTGAGAACCTCAGCCCCAGGCCTCCAGTTGTCACCGTCATGGGTCACGTTGATCACGGTAAGACGCGGGTTCTGGACTCGATCCGAAACTCTAACGTTGTTGCTGGCGAGGCCGGCGGCATCACCCAGCACATTGGCGCCTACCAGGTTCACACCATCCACGATGGTGTAGATCGGGCCATTACCTTTATTGACACCCCAGGTCACGAGGCCTTCACGGCGATGCGAGCCAGAGGTACCCAGGTCACCGACATCGCAATCTTGGTTGTTGCAGCCGACGATGGTGTGATGCCTCAGACCATCGAGGCCCTGAATCACGCCCAGGCAGCTCAGGTTCCGATCGTGGTCGCAATCAACAAGGTCGATAAAGAGGGTGCGAACCCAGACAAGATCCGTCAGCAGCTAACCGAGTTTGGGCTGGTTGCCGAGGAGTTTGGCGGCGATGTCATGTTCGTCGAGGTTTCGGCCTTGAAGAACATGGGCATGGACAAGCTGATGGATGCAGTTCTTCTCACCGCAGACGCTGCGTTGGATCTCCGCGCTAACCCTGACCGATCGGCTCGAGGAGTTGCCATTGAGGCAAACCTTGATAAAGGTCGTGGCTCGGTCGCAACCGTCTTGATTCAGTCTGGAACACTTCAGGTTGGCGACGCAATTGTTGCCGGAAGTGCTCACGGCCGCGTGCGGGCCATGTTTGACGAGAATGGCAATGCAGTCGAGGCTGCCGAGCCCTCTCGCCCGGTCCAGGTCCTGGGACTTCAGTCCGTTCCTCGTGCAGGAGACACCTTCGTGGTTGCCGATGACGAGCGTCAGGCAAGGCAGATTGCTGAGAAGCGAGAGGCGGCGGACAGAAATGCTCTGCTAGCAAGGACTCGCAAGAGGCTGTCGCTTGAGGACTTCACCAAGGCCCTCGAGGACGGCAAGGTCGAATCCCTCAACCTCATCATCAAGGGTGATGTCTCGGGTGCTGTAGAGGCCCTCGAGGACAGCCTTCTCAAGATTGAGGTCGATGACTCGGTCCAGCTTCGCATCATCCACCGCGGTGTTGGTGCAATCACCGAGTCCGATGTCAACCTGGCAACTGTGGACTCAGCCGTCATTATTGGCTTCAACGTCCGTCCGGACAACAAGGCCAAAGAGCGTGCGGATCGCGAAGGCGTGGACGTTCGTCACTACACCGTCATCTACAACGCACTCGAGGACATCGAGAACTCCCTCAAGGGCATGCTCAAGCCTGAGTACGAGGAGAAGCAGATGGGTACGGCAGAGGTTCGAGAAATCTTCAAGTCCTCGAAGTTCGGTACCATCGCAGGTTCCTACGTCCGCTCTGGTCTGATCAAGCGCAACGCACTTGCAAGAGTGCTTCGCGGTGGCGAGATGATCCAAGAGGGCCTCAAGGTTGACTCCCTGAAGCGATTCAAGGACGACGTGACCGAGGTAAAGACCGACTACGAGTGTGGTATCGGGCTCGGAGATTTCAATGACGTTCAGATTGATGACGTCATCGAAACCTACGAGATGGTGGAGAAGCCGAGGGTCTAGTGGCAGATGTAGCGAGGGCGAGAAGGCTCGGTGAGCGCATCAAGGTGCTCGCCGCGCAGGCTCTAGCCAAAGTTGTGAAGGACCCGGACCTCGGGTTTGTTACCTTTACCGACTGCCGGGTGACACCGGACCTCGCCCATGCCCGCCTCTTCTACACCGTTTACGGGACTGCTGAAGAGGTTGAGCGCAGCCAAGAGATTCTTGAACAGAATCGAGGGCGCCTTCGCGGAGAGATTGGTCGGCAACTCGGCATTCGCATAACTCCAACACTCGAGCTTGAAAAAGATGATATTCCAGAGAATGCTGGCCAGCTCGCAGAGCTTCTAGCCGAGGCAAAGCGTAGGGATGAAGAGGTTGTTCAGCTCGCCAGCAAGGCCCAGCCTGCCGGAGATGCAGACCCCTATCGCAAGCCCCAGGAGGACTAGTGGTCTCGGGTATTGCCCTGATCGATAAGCAACAGGGTTTCACCTCACACGATGTAGTGGCCAAGCTCAGGAAGCTTCTAGGGACCAAGAAGATCGGCCATGCCGGAACCTTGGATCCGATGGCGACTGGCCTACTTCTCATGGGTGTTGGTGCCGGCACAAAGCTGATGCAGTTCCTTTCCGGACTCGACAAGACCTACTTGGCAACCATTCGACTCGGGGCCTCCAGCACCACGGACGATGCGCAGGGAGAGCTGGGGCAGACGCGTGACGCTTCGAGGGTCCCGCGCGAGCAGCTTGACGCAGAGATTCTGAAGCTAACTGGCAACATCGAGCAGATACCCTCCTCGGTCAGTGCGATCAAGGTAGCGGGTAAGAGGGCCTATGACCTTGTGCGCGCCGGTGAAGAGGTCGTCCTAAAGTCTCGAAAAGTGACCGTTTCTAGGTTCGAGATTGTAGGCAAGCCTTCAGTAGTTGGCCAGTACCTAGACATCGATGTCGAGGTCGACTGCAGTTCCGGAACCTACATCAGGGCCCTGGCTAGAGATCTGGGTGACGCGCTTGACGTTGGAGGTCACCTAACCGCTCTCAGAAGGACCAGAATCGGAGCCTTTGAGGTTTCAGACGCCAGCGATATCGCTGAACAGCCGACTCTGGTTGCAAACCTCGAGGTATTGAAGACACTTATGCCAGAGGTCGCAATCTCCCAGCAGCAAGAAGTTGACCTCCGGCACGGCAAGCGCCTGGCTCTTCAGATCTCGGAGATGAGCTGTGCCACAGCCAGCGGGCGATTGGTGGCAGTTATTGAGCCGGTGGGGCAAGAGGCAAAAAGCTCCGTTGTTTTTCCCGAGGAGGTTTAGATGCTGGAGCCTCTCTACTACGTACTTCTGATCCTGACCCTTGCAGTTGGCACCATTCAGCTCTTGCTGGGCTTTTTTGGGAGGAAGCCTGGCCAGGGTGAGATCATGATGTCGCTGGCGGTGCTTGCCGGTCTGGCGGTGCAGCTACTTGTTTCAACGATTCTGGCGATCTCGGGGGAGCGAGCGGTAATTAGCACTCTCGAGTATTTCGGTTACCTGTTGGTGGCGATCATTCTGCAAGTGGCCGCCGGGTTTTGGGCGCTTGCCGAAAAAACGAAGTGGTCTACCGTGATTCTCGGAGCTGCATCACTGACAGTCGCGGTGATGCTGGTGCGGATGCTGCAGATTTGGTCTGGGGTCAGCCCTTTCGCCTAAGCCGCAAAGAATAGAGTTATCGCGTGAATCGTTCCCTTGGAGTCGGAAGACTGCTGATTGCCATTTACGGCATCTTTGCCCTTTCGGCCTCGGCTAGGGCACTTTTTCAGATAGCCACCAAGTTTGATGAGGCGCCAATTGCCTACTCACTCTCGGCTGTTAGTGCACTGGTTTATGTTTTTGCCACTTTCGCTCTCGCCAGGCCCGGGGCCGCTTGGAAACGGCGGGCAACGTTTGCGGTTTGGTTCGAGCTGGTTGGGGTGGTCAGCGTGGGCGGCTTGAGTATCTTCTTGCCTGAGCTGTTCGATCACCCCTCAGTTTGGTCAGGTTTCGGGGCAGGCTATGCGTTCATTCCCCTTTTGTTACCAGTGCTTGGCCTAATCTGGCTGCGGAGGCAAAGTGCTTGAGATAACTGAGTTGCCTGAGGGGTTTTCCGAGACCGCTCTTGCGATTGGAAAATTTGACGGTGTTCACTTAGGTCATCAGCAGCTCATTCACGAGCTGATAACCCAGGCTGAGGAGCATGCCCTTGCACCTGTTGTGGTGACTTTTGATAGGCACCCAAATCACGTGCTGAACCCAGAGAACGTTCCGCTTCCCATCATTGGCCCGCGCCAAAAGGCGAGACTGGTTGCCGAGCTTGGTGTTGCGGCGATGCGCACCCTGACTTTCGACGAAGAGTTTGCGCACCTGACCCCAGAGGAGTTTGTGTCCACGCACATCGTGCCTCTGCGCGCAAAGCTGGTGCTTGTCGGGGAGGGCTTTCGCTTTGGCCACAAAGGATCGGGTTCGGTTGAGACCCTCAGCGAGCTGGGACTGCGATTTGGATTCAAGGCCCAGCAGGTAAGTCACGTGATGCTCGATGACCAGAAGATTTCCTCGACTAAGACCAGGCAGCTGATATCTGAGGGCAAAGTTTTTGCGGCAAGTGTGCTGCTGGGCCGTAATCACCAGACTGAGGGCGTCGTCGAGCACGGCCGAAAACTCGGCCGCAAGCTTGGCTATCCCACCGCGAACCTATCCCGAGAAAGCGAGGGCCTCCTGCCGGCCGACGGTGTTTACGCAGGCTATCTGTATGCCGATGGCGTTCGTTATCCAGCAGCCCACTCGGTTGGCACTAACGACTCGATCGAGGCTGTCCCCAGGCTCTTAGAGTCTCACGTCATCGGCCGAGACGACCTTGACCTTTATGGCAAAACTGTGATCTGTGAGTATGTGGATCAGGTAAGGCCATGGGCGAAGTTTGAGTCGGTCGATGAGCTCACGGACCAGATTGCCCGGGATGTTGCTGGCGCACAGAAAATACTTGAGGGTTAGGCTCGGACAATGAGTTTTATCGGAGCTATCCAAAGCGGATTTAGAAATTATTTTAATTTCAAGGGCAAGGCATCAAGGCGAGAGTTTTGGTATTGGATTCTTTTCACGGTGTTGCTTGGGTTAGTCGTCGGAACCATCGAATCAATCATCTGGCCGGCACCTGAGCAAACCGCGGACTGGATGCAGGAGATCCAGAACGTTGCCGCTCAGCCGACTCCGCTCAGTAACTTCCTCTCATTTGCACTTCTGGTTCCAAATCTCTCGATTCTCGCAAGGCGTTTGCACGACGCAGGATTCTCAGCAAAGTGGATCTTCCTGCAGGCTGTTCCAATTGGATACGGAATCTTTGCCGGGATCGGTGCGGTTGCAGTTTTGAACACCGCAGCCCCTGGGGCGATGCTTACCTCCGAGCAGCTCATGAGCCTGATCTTCTTGGTTTTGCCAATCTTTGCGCTGTTCCTAGCAGTGATGGTCGTTTACATCATCATGGCGCTGAGGCCCTCGAAGAGCTTCTATGACGGCAACAAATATGTGGAGCCTGAGCCCCTCGACTCATCCAGCGAGGGCACTACCGCCTAGCATTTTCGCGCGTTTATCTCTAAGCTTTTGCTTCTGCCGTATATCGGCCGCGGATAAAGAGAGCTTCAGTCACAAGGACTTTGGCGCCGCGCTGCGGAAAGAAAGAGGACTAAGCAATGGCTCTAGATCCAAGCATTAAGAAGCAAATCATCGATGAGTATGCAACCGGCCCCGGTGACACCGGTAGCCCAGAGGTGCAGATTGCGGTCCTTTCACGCCGCATTCTCGACCTGACCGAACACCTCAAGGAGCACCACCACGACCACCACTCGCGTCGTGGGCTTTTGCTTTTGGTTGGTCAGCGCAGGCGACTACTTGACTACCTGAAGAAGGTAGACATTGCGCGCTACCGATCCCTGATCGAGCGCATCGGACTGCGTCGCTAGATTCTTGATCAATTACCCCCGGCAAACCGCCGGGGGTTTTTGCTTCTAGGCATTTTTGACCCATGTTGTTACGCTTGTAGCACGGAGGAGCTCGAAGGCGGGTCCTCGGTGGAAGATTTTGGGTCACGGCCCCAGAGTTTTTTACTGACGACCAGCACTTCCTCCCCCTAGCACGCATGCGAAAAGCCGATTTGGTTTTTTGCGTTTGTTGCGTGCGCGTAAGGAAAAGGAGGGGCCATGGAAGGCCCAGAGATTAAATTCGCAGAAGCCGTGATTGATAACGGTAAATTCGGCAAGCGCACCATTCGCTTCGAGGCAGGACGCCTTGCCCAGCAGGCAGCAGGTGCTGCTGCCGTCTACATCGACGAGGAGACAATGCTCTTCTCAGCTACCAGCGCTTCTAAGCAGCCAAAGGAGCAGTTTGACTTCTTCCCGCTGACCATTGACGTTGAAGAGCGCATGTATGCAGCAGGAAAGATTC
>CAYGJH010000015.1:0-23774 GCA_964350385.1 uncultured Aquiluna sp.
TTGGTCGGCGAGATCAAAGACGCCACCACTAGGCGCTAGGGAATCTTCCCCGCTCATACTGAACCGGCCACTCGATTTCATCTCCCAGCTCATGCGCTGCACGAAGCGGGAAGTAGGGGTCTCTTAGAAACTGCCTAGCGGCCATGATTACATCTACCTGGCCCGACTGCAGGATCGCCTCCGCCTGCTCAGCTGTGGTGATCTGGCCGACGGCCGAGACATTTGCGTTTGTGGCCTGCGAGGTGGACTTGCTGTAGTCGACCTGGTAACCAGGTCCAGTTGGAATCTTGACTCCTGTCACAAGGCCGCCCGAGCTGATATCAAACAGGTCTGCACCGGCCCCACTGGCCCAGATTGCTACCTGGTTGGTTTGCTCCTGGTCCCAGCCACCTTCCACGTAGTCGGTCGCGCTGAAGCGCACCATGAGCGGCATGTCATCGCCAATCACCTCGCGAACGCTTGCCACTATTTCGAGTAGCAGCCTTGCTCGGTTTTCGAGACTGCCACCGTATTTGTCTTCGCGCCTATTGGTTATTGGCGAGAGGAACTGGTGGATTAGGTAGCCGTGGGCTGCGTGTATCTCGAGGGCATCGAAGCCTGCTTCAACCGCCCTGCGGGCTGCGCTTCGGAAATCATCAACAAGTGAACTAATCTCCTCGGTTTCCAACATTCTGGGGGCGCTATAACCCTCAAAGGCAACATCTGTTGCCGAGTAGCTCTGCCAGCCACCGTCGGTGATTGGCACCGTTCCAGTTCCCGACCAAGAGCGATAGGTGCTGGCCTTTCTGCCTGCGTGAGCAAGTTGGAGGGCACTGACTGATCCCGCGCTTCTAATGAATTCGGTTACTTTTTTCCAGCCCGGAATCTGCTCGTCGCTCCAAATCCCCGGGCACCACGGCGAGATTCTTCCCTCGGGGTTTACGGCAGTGGCTTCTGCCATGACTAGACCCGCGCCTCCGACCGCCCTTGTGCCCAGGTGAACCAGGTGCCAATCGCCAACCACACCGTCTTGGTTTTCGCACGAGTACATGCACATCGGCGAAACCCAAAGTCGGTTCTTTATTTCAAGAGACCGAATTTTGATGGGGCTGAACAGCAAACTCATTTGTTGAGCTTTCCAAGTTGGGGCCAGGCAAGCACAATGAAAACACCCAGCAGTGCTCCCCAACCAATTGCAAAGTTCAACGGGACCGCAAGGGTCAATAGGCCAATGATCGAAGGTCCAGCGAGGCCGCCGATGTAGGTGATTCCAACCACTCGTGCCATGTTCCTGCCGGAGTGAGAGGCCTCACCAATCTCGCCGCCGGCAGCGAACAGCTGAGGCACGACACCAGAAATTCCAAGGCCGAGGAGGAACCAGAAGAACAGCGATACTTCGTAGCTAGGCGCGATCGACTGCAGGCCGATGGCTACCGCCGCAGCCGCGGACCCCCAGACGATTACAAAGCCTCGGCCCCTGGCCTCAACGATCCGGTCGATAAAGATTCGTCCCAGAATCATTCCGACGTTGAAGGCAGCCAGGCCCCAAGCCGCACTCGATGCCGTGACCATCTGGATATCCCGCAGATAAAGAGCAGACCAGTCGTGCGCAACTCCTTCAATAATCGCTCCCGACGCGCTCATCAGGCCGGCAAGAATCACAAATCCAAGCACGCTCCTGTTTGCCTTGCTGGCAGCCTTGCCGACACTCTTCTCCTGGTTACGGTCAACGTTTGCCTTATCTGGCAATAGCCAGCTGGCCATGAACAGACCGACCACGCTGAGCGTGAGACCAACGACCGGCAAGGTCTGAGATTGGCTAAAGCCGGCCGAAATGGTTGCAAAACCCAGGGCGGCCCCTGCTAGCCCTCCTACTGACCAGAACAGGTGAAAAAAGGTAAAGATTGGCTTTTTGTTTTCCTTCTCCACCTGAAGCGCGGCACCATTCATCCCCACATCCACCCCTGCAATGCCAAAGCCAAGCAGCAGGATCGCAAGACCCAGAGAAAGTGCATCCTGAGCAAAGGCGGGACCCAGCAGAGAAAGGCCAACTGCAACCCCACCGACTCTCGTGGCGGACTTGCTGCCGATGTGATCGATCATCCAACCGAAGACCTGCATTGCAATAAAACCGCCGAGACCGCTGAACATCAAAAGTGCTCCGAGAACGGAGTAGTCGATGCCAACGCTGCGCTCGATGAGCGGGATGTGGACGGCCCATAGGGCAAGGGCAGAGCCTCCGGACACGAAAAAGAAGGAGACTGCAATCTTGGAGCGGAGTAAATTCACAGGCTCCACTCTAGGACTCGATAAGCCCCTTGAGCCTGCTACCAACCTCTTCAATCTCAATTAGAAAACCGTCGTGGCCAAATTCGCTCTGAATCACCTGCAGTTCACCACCGTAGAGTTCGCCCGAGATGTGCTCGGCAATGATTCTCTGTCCCGAAAGCGGAAATAGCCGGTCGCTATCGAGCCCCAGGACCAGGGTTCGACAGGTGATCTCTGACAGCGCAGATTCGACGCTCTCTCGGTCTCGGCCAACATCATGAGAGTTCATGGCGTTTACCAGAGTGATATAGCTGTTTGCATCAAACCTGCGAACAAACTTATTGCCGTGAAAATCCAGGTAGCTCTCAACCGCAAACTTGCCTCGTTCGGTTAGCGGGCTCACCTGAGACTGCCAGGCCCTTCCAAAGCGCTCGTTCAGCTCGGCGGGGGAGCGGTAGTTCAAAAGTGCCATCCGTCGCGCCAGTGCCAGACCCTTGTGCGGGCCGAAGCCGGGTTTTGCGTCGTAGTACCAGCCCGCTGCAAAGTTGCTGTCTGAGCGAATTGCTTCTAACTGAACGGTGTTGAGGGCTATCTGGTCGCTAGTTGAAAATGGCGGAGCCGCCAGCACTGCCAATCGGGCAATGCTCTCCGAATTCTCAATGGCCATCTCTAGCGCGTGCATTCCAGCCATCGAACCGCCAATTACCGCGTGCCAGCGAGAGATCCCGAGCTGTTCCGCGAATAGCTCAAAGCTTCTGGCCTGATCTCTAATGGTCAGCTGCGGAAAAGCAGGCCCGTACTCGCGGCCGTTTTTGTCGAGGGAGCTCGGTCCCGTGGAGCCCTGGCAGCCACCTAGGACGTTAGGTGTAACGACAAAGTACTTGTCGGTATCGAGAGCAAGACCTGGGCCGATTAGCCCGTTCCACCACCCGGATGTCGGGTGGCCATCGCCTGCATCGCCTGAGGTGTGGCTATCGCCGGTGAGTGCGTGCAGCACCAGGATGGCATTTGAGTGATCTTTGTCTAGTTCACCCCAGCTCTCATAGGCGAGTCTTGCTCCCTCGAGCCGACCGCCGGATTCAAGATCTAGGTCGAAAACCTCAGAGAACTTGCGGTCACCGACTGGGTCTCCGACCAGCCATGCACCGGTGGCGGGGGGCCTGCCAACCAACTGACGACGCTGCTCCTCGGAGATGAACTCCGAGGGAGCAGAGTCTTCAGATATCTGGAAGTCCATTTATTTTGCGGAAGCAAAACCCTTCTGCAGGTCAGCGATGATGTCATCGTAGCTCTCTAGACCAACCGAGAGCCTCACCAGTCCTGGGGTGACGCCGGTTGTGGCCTGGTCGGCCTCGCTGAGCTGAGAGTGAGTAGTTGAGGCTGGGTGGATGACCAGAGACCTGACGTCGCCGATGTTGGCAACGTGGCTGTGAAGCTCAAGGCCGTCAACAAACTTCACTCCGGCATCAATGCCTCCCTCAATTTCAAACGAGACGATAGCTCCGGCACCCTTAGGAGCATAGGTCTTGTGAGCCTGGTGATAAGGAGAGCCTGGGAGGCCTGCATAGTTCACGCTCTTTACCTGAGGGTGAGCCTCAAGCCATTGCGCTACCTTGCTCGCGTTCTCGACGTGGCGCTCCATTCTGAGGCTAAGAGTCTCGATGCCTTGCAGCAGCGAAAATGCGGTGTCCGGTGAGACCGCAGCGCCGATGTCTCTCAAAAGCTGAACCCTTGCCTTGATGATGTAGGCAATCCCGTCACCTAGGGCATCGGTATAAACGACTCCGTGGTAGCTCGGGTCTGGCTGGGTAAGACCCGGGAACTTGTCGGACTTCGACCACTCGAACTTTCCACCGTCGACGATTGCGCCGGCAACAACGGTGCCGTGACCACCCAGGAACTTGGTCGCCGAGTGCACGACGATGTCTGCACCGTGCTCAAGAGGCTTGATGAGGTATGGGGTCGCTACGGTGTTGTCGACGATCAGTGGCACACCGTTTTTGTGGGCCACTGTCGCAACCTTTCGAATGTCGAGAATCGAAACCTTTGGGTTTCCGATGGTCTCGGCGAAGAACAGCTTGGTGTTTGGCTTTACCGCCTGCTGCCACTCATTCTCGTCGTCCTGGTTCTCGACGAAGGTGACCTCAATACCCAGCTTTGCCAGGGTGTACTTGAAGAGGTTGTAGGTCCCGCCATAAAGCGTGGAGGAGGAGACGATGTGGTCGCCAGCTTGGGCAATGTTCAAAACCGCAAAGGTCTCGGCTGCCTGACCACTGGCGAGTAGCAAAGCTGCGGTGCCGCCCTCGAGCGCAGCGATGCGCTTTTCCGCAACATCCTGCGTCGGGTTCATTATGCGGGTGTAGATGTTGCCGAATTCGGCTAGCCCAAACAGGTTACGAGCGTGCTCGGCCGAGTTGAAGGTGTAGGCAGTGGTTTTGTAGATGGGCACTGCACGGGCGTTGGTGGCTGGGTCGCTCTCGGCGCCGGCGTGGATCTGCTGGGTCTCAAAGCCCCAGTTTGCTGCATCAGTCATTTCCGTCTTTCCTTGGGTAAAGAAGTAATTGATAGAACTATGGAGGATTACTCGACACTGGGCAATCTTGCAGGTAACAAGAGGTAACTTTAGCCCAGGTGCTCCATTGCCAAAGAGGCCAACAGCGCCGAGCAGAGCGGCAGCACCGAGTCATCAAATGTAGCTTTCGCCGAATGGTTTGTCGGCGCGGTTTGGTAGTCGATCTCAGGCGGGCAGGCGCCAACAAAGACAAATGCTCCCGGCACCTCCGCAACTATTGATGCGAAGTCCTCGCCCCCTGCGATCGGGTTCTGCATCGGAACGTATCCCGCCTCACCAACCAGGCTCTTTGCGACTCTCTCAACCCTTTCGACACTGGCTGCATCGTTCATCAGTACTTTTGTAGCGCGTCCAAATTCGACCTCAGCTCTAAGGCCAAAACCTTCGGCTATCGAATGGATTAGCTTGGGGGCCAGTTCGTGAAGCTTTTGGGTGTTTGCCTCTGAGAAGGTTCTTACCGTTGCACCGAAGCTTGCAGAGTCCGCGATCACGTTGGTCGTTGCGTCGTCGCCGGCTCTAATCCACCCAACGTTCAGTATTACGGGGTCAAACTGGTCGAAGCTCTTATTTATCAGGCTCTGCAGTGCAGCTATTGCTTCGACCATCGGGGTAACAGGCTCCTTGCTAAGCCAGGGCATCGAGCCATGACCGCCAGAGCCATGAAAGGTGACGTGCAGATCGCCAGCTGAGGCCATAAGGGGGCCGGGTTTGCAGGCAATCGCGCCGAGGGGCAAAGATGTGAAGACATGAAGGCCATAAGCGGCAACTGGTCGGTTCCCAGTGAGCTCCAACATCCCCTCCTCGATCATCACGTCGGCGCCGTGGTGGCCCTCTTCTCCGGGCTGGAACCAAATCAAAACATCGCCATTGAGCTCTGCCTTGTGGGTTGCAAGTAGGTGGGCAGCCCCAATCGCGCCCGCCATGTGAAGATCGTGTCCACAGGCATGCATGTAGCCGTTGGTGGAGGCATAGTCGAGTCCAGTTTCTTCTTCCACCTTGAGGGCGTCCATATCGGCTCTGAGCAAGACTGTCGGACCCGGCTTTCCTCCGCGGATCACGAGCGCTATCGAGGTCAAGTCCTTGCCGAGGGTTATTTCTCCCAGGCCTTCGATCGCCGCAAGAATCCTTGACTGGGTCTTGGGAAGATCGAGGGCGAATTCCGGGATTTGGTGCAGCTCTCGCCTAATGCCGATCAGGGTCTGGGCGTGACCTGACGCCTCCGCTAGCAAGGCCTTCGAATCAAGCATCTTTGCTCCTTTAGCTATGCACTTATCTTCGCACTTTTACTATTGGCTCATGCTCGATTCGATCCACCCGTCTTGGCAGCCTCTCTTCGATGAGCAGGCTGAGGTCTTGGATGAGATTCTGGCTGCCTTACCCGCGGAAGGAATAACACCTAAAAGGGAGCAATTGTTCAGGGCCTTTGAGCATGCTCCTGAGCACTATCGAGTCTTGATTGTCGGTCAGGATCCTTATCCAAACCCCCTCCATGCAACCGGCCTTGCCTTCGCCGTACCCGAGGGGACCAGGCCTCTGCCTCCGACCCTTCGTAATATCCTTGCCGAGCTCCAGAGTGACCTCGGGATTTTGCCTGCGGGTTCCATAGAGAGCTGGTCGCAGGCTGGCGTGATGCTGCTCAATCGCCACCTGAGCACCCAAGAGGGCCAGACGGCGGCTCACGTCCTAATCGGTTGGGATCGTTTCACAACTGCCGCCTGTCGCTATTTGGTTAGCGCAAATAAGGGCAAGCTGGTTGCAATTTTGTGGGGGGCAAAGGCGCAGGAGCTTCTTCCTGAGCTGGGCGGTGCAAAGGTAATTAGCTCCCCGCATCCTTCACCTCTTTCCTCATACCGAGGGTTCTTTGGTTCAAAACCTTTCTCTGGCTGTAACAAAGCACTTCTAGAGTTGGGACTTGAGCCGATTGATTGGAGCCGCTAATGGTTGATTCCGAAACTCGGTGGCGACTGGTTCGCAAACTGAGGCAGCGACCTGAGGAGCCCCAGCCACAGGTGGTAATTCGCGATGCTCTGGAGCAGGATTTGCCACAGGTCAAAGACATCTACAACTTCTTTATTCAAAACACCGTCATCACCTTTGATGACAAACCGCTTGACCTTGGCTACTGGCAGGAGATCTATCAGCTTTTGACAAAAAATTCGCTGCCATTTCTGGTGCTTGTAAGGGGAGAGCAGGTGTTGGGTTTTGCCTATGTAGCACCCTGGCGTCAGAAGACCAGTTACCTCAAGATTGTCGAGAACTCGATTTACCTAGCGGCCGCGGCCACCGGGAAGAAGCTCGGCAGCGGGTTATTCGCATCGCTAATTGAGCGCTGCCGGCAAGCGGGCATCAAGGAGATCATCGCGGTTATTGCTGACCGCGGGGCTCACGCCTCCATTGCGCTGCACAAAAAGCACGGATTTGTGGAGCAGGGCCACCTCGCGGATGTGGCGGTCAGGTTTGGTAGGCCGATTGGTAGCTACCTTTATTCGCTCAAGCTCTAGCTCGCTACTAAGACCTCTTTGACCTTCGAGCGCAGCAGTTGCAGGTGCTTTGAGCCAAGCCCCTGTGAGGTGATGACCACATCGGCTGTGTCAAAGCCGGCAAAGGAGCTAAAGCCCTTGACCCCCCACTTCGAGTGGTCGGCTAGAACCACAAACTTTGCACTGCGCCTGATGACCTCGCGGTTGGTCTCTGCCTCCACCAGGTTTGGAGAACTGAAGCCAAACTCTGGGTCCATGCCATGGGTTCCCATGAAAACAATGTCTAGATTGAACCTCGAAAACACCTCGCCTGCGATGTTGCCCACGAGAGAGTCGGTTGGGGTCCTCACTCCTCCTGTCAAAACGACAGTCTGGTCAGCCCTTGGCTTCTGAGCGAATAGGTCTGAAATGGGGACCGAGTTTGTAACGATGGTGAGTGAGGGCACCTCTCGCAGCCTCTTGGCCAGCGCATAAACCGAGCTTCCTCCCATCAAGGCAACCGCCATCGCGGGCCTAACCATCTCAGCAGCTAGGGCTGCCATTGCATCCTTGGCGGCCTGCTCCTTCATGGAGTTTGCTGCGAAGGGAGGCTCGACGGTCGAGGAGAGCGTGTTTGCAGTGACTCCGCCGTGAACCTTGTCGACCAGGCCTTGGGCTGCCAGGGCCTCAACGTCCCTGCGAATTGTTACCTCGGAGACCTCTAGAGCTTCGGCAAGATCGGAGATGCGCCTAGCACCTGAGGTGCCGACTTCCTCAAGAATCCGAGCTTTTCGCTGCGCTGCGAGCATCGATTACCGCCTCCTGAGTAAAAAAGATAACTAGGTTTTTGCGAATTTGGCCGTTTTGTTACTAACAGAATGATTACTTTTGTCGTTTTTATTTCGAAAAGTTTGGGATTATTGCCTAAGTTCGTTCATACCTAATCATTTGGGTTCAGCAGTGGGTCCAAGATCAGTGACTGGGTTTGGGCGAGCGGACAGGCGCCCGGCCTCGGTGGGGCGCTGACAATTGAATAGCAATTGAGTAGTTACTGGGCGGGGTCTTTACTCCGCCCAGTAACGTATTCAAACTAGAGACAACGAATGTTTCGAGGTAGGTAAGTGACTCTCCCCAAGACCGCCAGCATTGCCCAAGCAGGCACTCAGGTCATATTTGATTTTTCATCCTCCACCCCGCAGATCCTGCACTGGGGCAATGACCTTGGAAATCAGGCGGTCGATCAGCTCAGGGCTGCAAGTGTCCAACCTGCCGCCCACGCGGAACTAGATGAGCACCGTTTTGAGGGCATCTGGCGAGAAAACGCCCGCGGCTTTATCTCCCGTCCGGCACTTCTCGGCCACCGCTTCGGAAAAGACTTCTCACAGTTATTTGAGCTTGTGGATGTGGCTTCGACAGACACCTCCCTGGTTGCCACCAGCAGAGACGAGCGGGCGGGGCTTGAGGTCAAGGCAAGTTTCGTTTTTGTCGGTTCTGGGGTTTTGGAGATTCGCCAGGAGGTAAAGAACCTCGGGAATGAGAGTTACTCGCTTGAGGCTCTCGAGGTTTTCCTGCCGCTGCCCGACAATGCTTCCGAGTCGATGGATTTTGCAGGGCGCTGGGTGAAAGAGCGTCAGCCGCACCGCAGGCAAATCCAGCCCGGCACCTGGGTTAGAGAAGAGCGCGAGGGACGCTCGAGCCATGACTACACGATCCTGCAGCTTGCTATGACCCAGGGCGCCAATTACCAACTCGGCGAGGTTTGGTCGATGGGGGTTGGATTCTCTGGGAACTCTCGACACTCGGTCGAAAGGCACCAGTCCGGGAGAACCTATATTTCTGCAGGTGAGCTATTGCTGCCGGGAGAAATCATCCTCGAAGCCGGTGAGACTCACAGCGCTCCAAGCGTCTATGCGATTCACTCCTCGGAGGGTATCGACGGCATCTCTCACCGCAGCTATAGCTGGCTGAGGAGTAGAAAAGAGCACCCTTCGAACATCAGGCCCAGGCCACTCACCTTGAACGTTTGGGAGGCTGTCTATTTTGATCACAACCTCGAGAAGCTCTCTGAGCTTGCCGATGTCGCTCAGGAGATAGGTGTGGAGCGCTTCGTTTTGGACGACGGCTGGTTCGGTTCGAGACGCGATGACACCAGGGGTCTTGGCGATTGGCAAATTTCCGACGAGGTTTGGCCAGAGGGTCTCGGAGCTCTCATTGAGAAGGTCAAGTCCTCGGGCATGGAGTTCGGCCTCTGGTTTGAGGGGGAGATGCTCAATCCCGACAGCGATGTTTATCGGGCACATCCCGACTGGATTCTCAAGGTCGGGGAGCGAGTTCCTCCTGAGGGCAGGCGGCAGCACGTTGTTGACCTCACAAACCCCGACGCATTCAGCTACATCCTCGAGGCGGTCGACAAGGTTCTCAGTGACTATGACATTGCCTACATTAAGTGGGATCACAACAAGTTCTTGCTTGAGCCGGCAAGCAATGATCGTCCAGCCGTCCACAAGCAGACCCTCGCCATCTATGAGCTCTTTGCTGAGCTGAAGAGGCGCCACCCAGGTCTTGAGATTGAGTCCTGCTCATCCGGTGGCGGCCGAATTGACCTAGGGATGGCGCAGGTTGCAGACAGGTTCTGGACATCAGACTGCAATGACGCGCTCGAGCGGCAATTTATTCAGCGCTATACCCAAATTGCAATACCGCCCGAGATGCTGGGAAGCCACATCGGACCTACCCAGTCTCACACCACCGGCCGGGTCCACTCACTCAGCTTTCGGGCAATAACCGCGCTCTTTGGCCATGCTGGTCTTGAGTGGGACGTTACCAAGACCACTGCCGAGGAGCGCAAGCTCCTAGCCTCTTGGAGTCAGTACTACAAGGCCAACCGGGAGCTGCTGCACACCGGAAAGATGATTCGCGTTGAGCAGGTCGATGCTGCCAGTTTCGTTCACGGTGTCGTTTCGCAAGATCGCTCGCGTGCGCTATTTGCCTTGGTTACGCTTGCCGGTCAGGCGGGGTCGAGGCCCAACGCTATTTGTTTCGAGGGGCTCGATCCAAAAAAGAACTACTTAGCCAAGGCCGCATTCCCCGCCGGTGAGCCGGCTTTCACCCAGCGCACTAACGTTGCTTGGTTTGCCGGGGTCGAGATGACCGGCGAGGCACTCAGAACAGTGGGACTTCGGAGCCCAATCATGAATCCAGAGAACGCACTACTAATCGAGATCGAGGAGATCTAATGCTGAACCTAGGAAAACTCCACTTCGGCGGCGACTACAACCCTGAGCAGTGGCCAAAGGACGTCTGGAAGCAAGACATTGAGCTGATGCAGGCCTCGGGTGTGAACCTGGTGTCTCTCGGAATATTTTCCTGGGCCAAGATCGAACGCAGCGATGGTGATTACCACTTCGACTGGCTAGACGAGGCCATGGAGCTGCTCCACGATGGCGGGATATCCGTTGACATGGCCACCGCAACAGCTTCTCCTCCCGCTTGGCTTTCAAAGGCGAACCCGGAGATGCGGGCTGTCAACTTCGATGGGGTTCAGCTATCTCACGGTGGCAGGCAGAACTATTGCGCTGCGAGCAGTGTTTATCGGGAGAAAGCTTCCGCGCTAGTGGAGCAGATTGCGTCGCGCTATGCCAAGCACCCTGCTGTTGTGATGTGGCACATCAACAACGAGTACGGTTGCCATGCTCCCTACTGTTACTGCGAGAACAGTCGCAAGGCTTTCGTTGCGTGGCTCAGGGAGCGCTACAGCTCCTTGGATGAGCTGAACGCCTCCTGGGGCACTGATTTTTGGTCACAGCGCTACTACGACTGGGACGAGCTGGTGGTTCCGAAGCGGACACCAGATGGCACTCACCCAAACCCCGGTCAGCAGATTGACTTCAAGCGCTTCACCTCGGAGCTCACTCTCGAGCTTTACAAGATGGAGCGGGACATCATTCGTAAGCACGATTCGGTTCACCCAATCACCACAAATTTCATGTCCATGAAGTTCACCTACGCGATGGACTACTGGAAGTGGTCAAGGGAAATGGACTTCGTATCAACTGACCACTACCTTGCTCAGCACGACCCTGATAACCACATCGACCTTGCTCAGCAGGCCGATCTCACCCGCGGATTCGCGAGCGGCAAGCAGTGGCTCCTAATGGAGCACAGCACCAGCGCGGTGAACTGGCAGCCTCGCAACTACGCAAAGACCCCAGGCCAGGAAAAGCGCAACAGCGCGAGTTTTGTTGCCAGAGGTAGCCAGGGCGTGATGTATTTCCAGTGGCGCCAGTCGCAAGCGGGATCGGAGCGTTTCCACAGCGCCCTTGTTCCGCACGCCGGCGCGGACACCAGGGTCTTTAGGGAGGTAAGCGAGCTGGGCAACTGGCTTGCAGAAAACCCTGGGGTTGCAGATCACCCAACTGATAGGGCAGAGGTCGCAATGGTCTATGACTATGAGCAGTTTTGGGCGCTCATGCAGGCCAACTTGCCGACGCAAGACATTAGCTATGCCGAGACGGTCGCAAAGATTTACCGCGCGTTCTGGGAAAACGGCACCCGCGTGGACTTTGTGCCAGGAGATGTGGATCTGGAAACTCTGAAGCAATACAAGCTCGCAGTGCTCCCTATGGTTCACATGCTCTCAGAGCAGGAGGAAAAGGTTTACCACGACTACGTCGCACAGGGTGGAAACGTTTTGGTCTCCTACTTCAGCAACATTGCCGACAGAACTCTCCGCGTGAAGCTTGGTGGCTATGGCGGCAAACTTGTTCGAGATCTGGCTGGGGTGTACGTCGAGGAGTTCTACCCGCTGCGTCAAGGCCAAGGAAAGCTTTCAAACGGCTACGAGATTGAGCTCTGGAGTGAGCTGTCCAGGGCGGAGGGTGCCGAGGTAATTGCAAGCTTCGAGGCATCCGATGTTGATGGTTCGCCAGCGCTCACAGTCCGTGATCATTCCGGAGCCAAGGTTTGGTACCAGGGCACTGAGCTCTCGCTTGATAGCCAAAAGAAGTTTTTGGGTGAAATCTGTTCTCAACTCGAAATCAGGTCCGAGGGGGGCGGTAGCACCGAGGTTGTAAGGCGAGGCCCCTACAGATTTGAAATTGATCACAAGGCCAACAGCGTAAGTCTTACAAGCTGAGCCCTTGACTCTGGAGTAGCGCCACGGCCGCTCTCCTGCGGAGCCGCAGTGACTTATCCACAGACCGAGGACCTAGTCTTCTGGCTGTGATTCAGGTTAGCTAGATTGAAGGTATGTCTAGCATTTACTACAATTGTGGTAGCTCTAATTTGGAGGCCACTATAGACAGCTATTCTGTTCGAATTGCAGGGGATTTGCTCGATGCCGCCAGGCTCGCTGCCAAGATTGAACACCGCACGCTCCAGGGGCAACTCGAATATTGGGCGCGCGTCGGTAAGGCTGGTCTTGAAAACCCCGACCTGCCAATCGATTTTGTATCAGAGTCCCTTGCATCCTTGGCCGAACCCCACGTCGATGCATTGCCCTTCATACCCCGCTCATCGTGAGCTGGGCGATCAGGCAAACACGAAGGTTTCTTCGCACTTACAAGAGGTTGCATACAAATCAGCTTCGCGAGGTTAATGGGGCAATTGAAGCAGTGGCTGCAAACCCTCTCCTGGGAGAGTCGAAAAAGGGAGATCTGAAGCGCCTAAGAGTCCACAAATTTTCATGCCTGGGTCAGCAGCTTCTTCTCGGTTACTCGCTCGAACCCGAGGTTAAGCTGATCTACTTAGAGGCTTTGGGTCCCCACGAGAATTTCTACAGAGACGCCAAATAAATCGAGATTTGTTGTGCGGGTGAAGGGACTTGAACCCCCACGCCTCGCGGCGCCAGAACCTAAATCTGGTGCGTCTGCCAATTTCGCCACACCCGCTAGAACTTCAATAGCCTAATGGTTTTCGTAGGCTGTGGAAAACCTGAGGCGCTTTTCCGATACCGATGACATTGTTCAGCCATGAATTTATCTCAGGTACTCGATCGCTCCAGAGAACTTGTTCGTTCGAGAGGCTATGAGCCGTCCCTAGCTGCCGTTCAGGCCGTTGACGAGCTGGCCGAGGGACTCCCGGAGGCATTGGATGAGGAGCGACTAATCGCTGCTGCAAACCTTGAACTTACCGGTTTCGGAGAGATTCAACCCTTTCTCGATGACCCCTCTATTGAGGAGCTTTGGATAAATAGGCCTGGTGAGCTGCATTTCGCAAACGCGTCTGGGCACCAGGTGGTAGGGGTCGACTTATCCGCCAGGCAATTGAGGCTATTGGTGCTAAGGATGCTGCGGCATTCAGGGCGAAGACTGGACAGGCTCACGCCTTTCGTTGATGCCGACCTTCCCGATGGATCGAGGCTTCATGTGGTCATTCCTGAAATTACCCGCGATCACTGGTCAGTCAACATTCGAAAGTTCGCAAGAAATAGCCTCTCCTTGGACCAACTGGTCGAGGGAGGGAGCCTCGAGCAAAGGCAGGCCGATCAACTTAGGTCGGCAATTACTGCCTCGAAAAGCTTCCTGGTTTCTGGGGCCACTCACTCAGGAAAAACTACCCTTCTGCGCGCTCTACTGGGCGAGCTGACTGATCAGACTCGAATCGTAAGTTGCGAAGACACGTTCGAACTCTCCCTCGACCATCCCGACTGGGTTGCCATGCGAACCAGACCTGCGAGCCCTGAGGGAGACAGAGAGATCGGTCTGCGAGAGCTGGTGCGCCAGGCATTGAGAATGCGTCCCGACCGACTCGTTATTGGCGAGGTTAGGGGAGCCGAGGCTCTTGATCTGATTGTTGCGCTCAACTCCGGAATACCAGGTGCCTGCACAATTCACGCAAACAGTGCATCGGCAGCCATTGAAAAGCTGCTCACGCTGCCACTGCTTGCAGGGGAGAACATCACCGAGAGTTTTCTTCGTCCAACGGTTTTATCGAGCCTTGATTTTGTCGTGCAGTGCAGGCAGCTGCCCGATGGCAGACGGGTTATCAGCGAGATTTTGGAGCTTGGCGATGACCGCTTTTAGAAACCTTCTCGAGTCCGCGGGGTTTGGAAATCGAAGAAATGAACTGCTGGTGCTGGTTTGCGGAACTGCCTTGCTCGTGGGGCTGCTGACATTCTTTGCAACTCAAATCTTGGGTCTCGCTGTCTGCTTTACCACGCTAATTTTTGTGTGCTGGCTTGAGGGCCTAAGGGCGGTTGCGGCCGCAAGACAAAAGCGTATGGACTTTCTTTGGCCTGCCGTCTTTGATGCGCTGCGAAGTGGTTCTCAGGCAGGGCTTTCGATGCTGGAGCAGATCGAATACTTGGCTAGTGAGGGTCCCGAGGTTTTTCGTGAACAGTTCGAGCGTCTAAGGTTCGAGCTCGAACGCGGTGTTGACACCCAGGAGGCACTGGCAAGTTTCCAGACGAGAATAGGGAGTCGAAGTGGGGACTCCCTTGCCATAGTCATGGCTTTGGTTGAGGAAGTTGGTGGCCGGGGAGAGGCGGCAAATTGGGACCAGGCAGCCAGAGACCTGAGGCAGGAGCAGGCCGTTATTTCTCAGGTGCGAG
Source organism: uncultured Aquiluna sp. (assembly GCA_964350385.1). Classification (GTDB taxonomy): domain Bacteria; phylum Actinomycetota; class Actinomycetes; order Actinomycetales; family Microbacteriaceae; genus Aquiluna. Next base: position 14,828 of record CAYGJH010000015.1, read on the forward strand.
CCAAGCAAGGTTGGGTGCTAGGAAGTTCAAAGATTGCACTTCTCGCCCCTTGGATTGTCTGCCTGCTGCTTCTAAACCTCGAGCAAAACCGGGCAGCTTTCTTGACCCCCGAGGGCTCACTAGTCTTAGTTTTGGGCTTGATCCTTAGCCTTTTTGCCTACTTTTTGACGAACCTTTTGGGGCGACTGAGGCTGCCTGAGAGAGTCTTCCATGTTGGCTAACAGGGTGCTCTCTCAGCATCTACCAGTGACGCCAATGTCGGCGTTCAGTCTCTCGCGGTTGTTTACTTTCCCCACCAGGGCGAGAAAAAATGTGGACTTTCAGCTCGTCGATTTCGTCCGGCTACTGGCTCTACTAAGTCGCAATAGCGTGCCTATTGCAGTTGCCATAGCTTGGCTTGCCCCTCGCACCGCCCCGCCACTTGGCCCTCGGCTCACCCAAATCACCCAAGACCTCGAACTTGGCGCTGATTTAGGAGAGCTCCTCGAAGCCTGGGCCTCGGAGCAGCCTGACCGGTTGCTCATTGAACTGGTGCAGAAGCTAAAGCTGGCTATCGATCGAGGAACTCCACTGGCCGATGCTCTCGAAAGTTTGGTCGAAACCGCTAGATCGGAGTTTTCGGCAAGCATTATCGCGAGGGCCGGCTCCAGCGAGACAAAGATGCTGATCCCTACCGTGTTTCTGATATTGCCGGTGACAGTTTTGTTTGCCATTTATCCATCGTTGAGCCTTTTGGGCTCAGGAATCTAGGAGGAGACAAAGTGAAAGCAAAACTCTTGAGTGACACCGGTGATGTCCCTGGTTGGCCCTTCATGGAACTAGGCACATGAACGCGTTGCTTCACAGCTGATAGCGCCGAGTTGAATGGGTCAGATTCAGGTTGCGTTTCGGAAGGGGGGGGGTGAGATAGAGTCCTAAGGTGGACTTCGTCGATGTTCTTCTTTTCATCCACGTTGCCAGTGGAGTGGTCGCGTTGATATCGGCTTTCATTGCAGTGGGTGTTTCGAAAGGTGGAAAGGCTCACCGCAGGGTAGGGGTGGCATTTTTTTACTCGATGCTCGCTGTGGGAGTTACAGCAATCCCTGTCACATTCGTCAGACCAAATCCCTTCTTGTTTTTCATTGCGCTCTTTTCCTTTTACATGGCCTTTGCCGGCTATAGAAAGGGTCGCAAGCGACATGTCGATGACGCGATCGACCGATTTGCTGCCTGGCTGATGTTGGTCTTTGGGATTGTGATGATTGGGTACGGAGCATTTATGGTCGCCAGAGGCGACTCGCTCGGCTGGGCTCTGGCGTCTTTTGGTGCCCTTGGGCTCACCTTCGGAATCGAGGATGCAGTCAAGGCAAGCAAGACAGTGGCTCACGCAGACCGTGTCAGGGTGCATCTCTCTCGAATGCTGGGAGGTACCATCGCGACAATCACCGCTGTCATGGTTCAGCAGGTAAGTCCCCTGGTGCAGAACCCACTCGCGGAAGTGGCCCTTTGGCTGGGCCCGACCGTTGTGCTTGTCCCCGTCATTTTCCTGTGGAATTTTAGAATCATAAAGACTGGGAAATATCGACTCATCAGTCGAGTCCAGCCTGTTAAGCCGGTTGATTAGGGTTCACCACCCCTAAAAAACAAAGGTCCTTTTGACCAGCTGCGGTCGCTCGGCGCTCTTCATCGCTGGGTCTGTGAATAACCAAAAGCGAGATTCTCCAGAAGCCCAAATAATCCTCTTTATACCCAGTGTCGGTAAGGAGGAGAGAAATGCGAAAGCTACAAGAAGATAACGGAGATGTCCCCGGTTGGGTATTGATAACGCTCATGACCGCAGGTCTAGTGGTGGTCATTTGGGCTTTTGCCGCCCCGGCCCTGCAGGGGGTGTTCGATGAGGCCATGGACCGAGTGGTTTCGTTTTGAACGAAAGAGGTAGTGCGGTCGTTGCAGCCGTTGTCAATATCACGCTCGCAACTCTGATAACCCTCAGCGTCCTGGCCTTGGTTCTCAGCGCTCACAACACTCTGCAACTTCGCAACGCGGTCATCGATGCAGCTTCTCGGGCGGGGCTGAGCGAGGCTCCAAACCAGCAGCCGTATCTGCTGAGGTTGCTGGAAACCAATCTTCCGCATCTCGCACAATTCAATGTTGAGGGAAGCTTGGACGAAGCCTTTGTGAGCCTAAAGGCATCCGCAGGACTGCCCGGCTTTGGCTTTCTAGAGGGATTTTCTGAGGAGGTAGTGGTTTTGGGGGCGAGGGAGTCTCTCGAATGAGGAGTGCAGATTCAGGCTCATCGCCCATCGAGACAGTCGCTTTGCTGGCAATTCTGTTGCTCCCAATAGCTCCTGTGGTGACTCTTTACGGGGAGCTCTCTGATTCAATGGCGGCGGAATCCATTGCCCGGCACGGTCTCAGAGCTGCGTTATTGGAAGCTGGGGATCCCTCCCAGATTCCGGCACTGGTGGCAACAAATGTCCAGAAGCTCTCTGCTTCGTGGCAAAAGAATGCCGAGCACAGGTTCAGCTGCCAACCCTGTGAGGCAGGAGGCCTTGCCGCACTCGAGATTGCCGTTGGTAATGCGGTTGCGGTTCAGGTTGCAGGTTTGGAGCCGGGGTGAGCGAACGCGGTTCCATAGCTCCGCTCATTGCCGGCTACCTCGCGCTGATTCTTTTAGCAGCGTTCTCCGCCGTTGCCGTTGGAGCAGCAATGATTGCGGGTCATCGGATCCAAGGCGTAGCTGACTTTGCCGTGCTGTATTCACACGATCGAGCAGTTGTTGCGGGTATTCCGGACGAGAACCTTCTGAGGCCACAACTGCAGGACTTTTTGGCCCGGGCAACCTCTGCTAAGAGTCTCGAAATTGTTTTAGCAGAGATAGCAGCAACGGGCGAGGTGAGTGAGTTGCGGTTGTGCGCGCGATACCGAGAGGTGCTGTTTGGGCTCGATAGCTACTTGATTTGCAAAGACTCGAGGGCAAAAAGCTACTTGGTTCCCTAGCTAATTCTCTTTTTTATCTGGGGCGTAGATGGGCAGATAGCGCCAGAATAGAAATGCCCCGACAAAATTCAGAAGACCTGTGGTCGCCAGGGCTCCGGCCAAGCCAATGCTTGCTGTTAGCACCGAAATCATTGCAGGCGCAATTGCCACCCCACCCGAGGTGAGCATCCTGAACGATGCCAGGAATTCGCTTCTTGCGCCTGGCGGTGACAGGTCTGCGCCAAGAATCATGTTGATGCCCGCAGACACGGCATTTGCCAATGCTGTGACCGAGGCCATGATCCAGAAGGTGGCAACGTCTGTGACCATGAAGGAGAAGAGGTAGGTGGTGCCAAGGGCCAAAAGTGTCGGCACTGAGGACCAAAACTTGCCGTAGCGGGCCATGATGATGCCAGAGAGGTAGAACAGCGAGAAGTCGATAAACCCGGTTATTCCGAAGATAAACGAGGTCTCAGCCGGGTCTATCTGGAGCTGAATGGCGAGTAGTGGCAGCCCGATCAGTCTTATGGTTCTGCCTGCGCTGATGATTGCAGATGCCACACCCAGTGTTGCCAGCTTGGGAGCCTCGCGCTTTGCGACGGCCCAGATATTCCCGGCCTGGCCAGAGGGAGTCGTGCTGAGCCTTGTTGTCGGCACCGAAAAGACCGCGGCACCTGCTGCCAGGCACATCACACCAGCTGCCAGGTAGCCAAACTCAACGCCGTAGAGGGCAATGAAGGCTGACCCAATCACCGGTCCAATTGCCATGCCGCCTCGGAACATGCCCCCCAAGAGCGACATCGACTTCGGCCGGTGTTCTGGGGGAACTAACTCTGCAAGCAATGAGTGCCTTGCAAGACCGAACAACGAGTGCGCAGCTCCAAACCCAAGGGCTGCGATTATCAAGCTCAGATAACCAAGGTGCAGGAACGCGAGCAGCGTACTGAGAGCACCGAGAAAAGTGCCGAGGAGCATTGAACGGCGCTCGCCAAGCTTGGTAGTTATCCAAGAGGCCGGTATTTCGAAGACCATGGTGCCAACCATTAGAACGGTTGTGACGACTGCCGCCTCTGCCAATGAGTAGCCGTAGCTAACCGCGGTGACGGGCAAAATCGGTAGCAACGCGCCCTCTGCGGCTGTAATCAGAAGCGAAGGAAGATAAACGGGGGCAGCGAGCCCGCGCTTTCTAAACCTGTCTTCGCTCATCTCGCTAATTATTGCCCCTGCCACCGAACCAGGCGGCCGTGAAGATCAAAGTTGCAGACACCAGCAATAGGGGAGAGAGCGGACTACCGGTTGTCAGCACCAGCATTGCTGTGGAGAGTAGTGGTGTTAGAAAAGCGATTAGGCCGATGCGCTGGGCGTCACCATTCTGAAGCGCATAGGCCCAAAAGTAGAAAGATGCGCCGAGCGCACCAAGTCCCAAAAGTAGAAGCGGCACAAGGTCGCTAGCGGCAATCGTCGTGGGCTGCTCAAAAATCAGGTGAGCTCCCAGTGCCAAGAATCCGGCGACAAAACCAAATGCACCAACTGAGGAAGTGTCGAATCTGCCTATCGCTCTAACCCCTAACGAATAGGTGGACCAGATGAATGCTGCGAGGAGAGCAAAGAGATAACCGATTTCGAAGCCACCAGTTAGCTGCGCGCCCGAGAGGATCGCCAGAGCAGCACCGACGAAACCGGTTATCGCTGCAAAAACATGCCGGGGTCTAAGGGTGGTTCCTTTGACCACTAGGGGTGCCAGCAGGACGATGAGCAGGGGCCAGAGATAGTTGACTAAGTTTGCCTGCACCTGGGGTGCGTTTTGGAGCCCGGCAAAAAGCGCCGCGTGATAACCAAACAGTCCATACACGCCTAGCGATAACACCCTGGGGTTTGGCCAAATCTTCTTGAGTTTGAAACCCGAAAGCGGAAGAGCGAGTGTTGACCCAATAAGGAGCCCAAGGCCTGTCAACATCAATGGCGGGATGTGATTCAAAGTCGAGGCGAGTGCGGCAAGCGATGCCCACATCACCACGGCCGCTAGAGCAGCCAAATCGCTTCGCACAGCCAAATCTTAGGTCCCATTTACCGGCATGCTGAGCGCTATTAGCACCGGCAAACATTCAAAATGAGACAAAGTGTTACAAAAACGAAACCCGGTAATTTTCATTTACCTAAAGTTCAATCTAAAGTTAAACCCGTCTACGCGGGGGTAGCTCCGCGTGTGACTCCAATAGTCAAGGAGAAACATGAAGAAATTCCGCGGATCCGCTCTTGTTGCGGGTGCTGCTGCCTTCGCGCTAACCATCTCAGGATGTGCAGCACCGGAGGAGCTAACCCCAACCCAGAGCGCAACGAGCGACCCTGAGACCACTCTTGAGTGGTACGAGGACCTCGCTCCACAAATCACCGTAGGTTGGAACGACATCGTTGATCACTTCAACGGTTCAACTGCAGCTGGTAACAACGTTGCCAACTCGCTCACCGCCTACCTAACCGGCTCGGGCTTCAGCTACTACAACAACGATCCTGCACTGGTTAAGAACACCGATTTTGGTACATACGAGATCGTGGTTGAAGACCCACTGACCGTCAAGTACACCATCAATGACGGAGTTGTTTGGTCGGATGGTACTCCGATTGACGGCGCCGACATGCTCCTCAACTGGGTTGCCAACTTCGGCTATTACCAGAATGAGGATGAGAGCTTCGTTTTTCAGCACGCAGCACCATCCCCAACCCTCGCCTCAAAGCTTCCAACGGTTGACGGCAACTCCATCACCTTCGAGTACGACGTTCAGTACGTTGACTGGGAGCTAGAGTTCGGCGTTGGCGTTTCAGCCCACGGAACGGTAATGATGGCTCACTCGGACATCACCGACCCAGCTGCTGCCAAGCAGGCTTTCATTGATGCCGTCTACAACGGTGATGACGAGTTCATTGCTGCAGTTGCTGACGTCTGGAACAACGGTTACCAGTTCGCAAACACCCCAGACAACCCACTTGTCTACCTCTCATCAGGTCCATACATCCTTGAGGAGCTAGTGGAGGAGCAGTACTCAACTCACGTTGTGAACCCGCTCTACAACTGGGGTCCAAAGCCAAAGTACGAGCGCATCACCATCCGTCAGATTGCTGACTCAACCGCCGCTATCCAGGCTGTTGACAATGGTGAGGTCCAGATCGCATCAGGTCAGCCAACCGCTGACGTGCTGCAGCTTGTACAGGGCCTAGCCAACGCTAGCTACGTTTCCTCCAATGAGGCAGCGTATGAGCACGTTGACCTGACCCAGAACAACGGCGGTCCTTTCGACCCTGCCAGCTATGGTGGCGACGAGGAGACTGCGCTAAAGGTCCGTCAGGCATTCCTGCTGTCGATTCCTCGAAACGAGATCATCGAGAAGATCATCAAGCCACTGAACCCAACTGCGGAGGTGCGTACCTCGGTACTCTTCATCCCTGGTTCGGAGGGTTATGACACCGCGGAGAGCTACTACTCGATGTACCTCGGCACCGATGACGAGAATCGTGCAATGGCACAGGAGCTGCTCGCTGAGGCAGGCGTCTCCACTCCAATCGATGTGAAGTTCTGGTTCCCAACTGGAAACGTTCGTCGTACCAACGAGTTCGAGCTCATCAAGACCTCGGCTGACTCTGTTGGCTTCAACGTCATCCAGGACGACGAGCCGAACTGGGAGTTCACGGGTATTACCTACCCAGACACCAACCCACACGATGCGACCATCTTTGCTTGGGCTGCAACCTCACTGGCAGTGTCCGGTGACGACCAGTACCTAACCCTGGGTGGACCATCTAACTGGACCGGCTACGACAACCCAGAGGTTGACGCTCTTCTTGAGGAGCTCAACGTCGCAGTGAAGAGAGAAGACCAGGTTCGTATTCGTCTTGCAATCGAGGAGAAGCTCGCGCAAGATGCTTACAACATCACTATCTTCAACTTCCCAGGTCTAACCTGGTGGGACAACTCAGTTTCCGGAGTGGAAGAGAACGGCCTCGTTCCTTACTACTTCTGGAACTTCTGGGATTGGACCCCAACCGCGGGCTAATCTAGATAGCTAGCAGTCCGGGGGTCATCACCAATCCGGTGGTGGCCCCCGAACTCTGCTTCAGGTAAAGGGCAAAGATGCTGAGTTTCATTGCGCGCAGGGCTGCGGCGACCTTGATGGTTTTGCTTGTAGCCTCATTCATTGTTTATCAGCTAACTGCCATTTCAGGAGATCCACTGCTTGAGCTCAGAGGCTCGCGGGATCCCGATATTCAGTTCAAGATCCAGTACCTCACCGAGATGCTTCAGCTCGACGTTCCACCGTTCATTCGTTACTTCTATTGGCTTGGTGGCGCGGCGGGTTGCCTGATAGGTCAGTGCGATTTGGGCATCTCGGTCTCTAGAGGTGAGATTCCAGTAACCGAGGCTCTATCTGGCGCTATTGCCTCCACGGTCCAGCTGATTACCCTTGCAACAATTCTTTCGATCATCATCGGTGTTGCCATCGGAATGACAACTGCTCTCAGGCAGTACTCGGGCTACGACTACACCGTTACTTTTTTTGCTTTCATTTTTTACTCGTTGCCAATCTTCTGGGTTGCCGTTCTCCTCAAGGAGTTCGGGGCGATCCAGTTCAATAGGTTTTTAGAGGAGCCCTATATCCCTCCCGGGGCAATGACCGTGATTGCCCTGGTGCTGGCAATCGCTGTTAGCGGCATAGTGGGCGGCGGCCTCAGAACCAGGGTCCAAAGTTTCCTTGGCGGCGCTGTGCTGTCGGTGGTTGTAATGATTTTCTTGAACCTAACGCAGTGGCTGAAATACCCAGCTCTTGGGGTGCCAGGAATCATCCTGATGACCCTGCTGGTTGCGAGCGTTGTGCTGGTGCTTTCGATCGGTTTCAATCAGCGCAGGGGACTAATCATTGTCTTAGGTATGGCGCTGGTTGCAGCTGCGATGTGGCTCCCGGGGCAGTACCTCTTCTACTACATCCAGGGCCCACTGGGCATTTTGCTAATCGTTCTGATCATGGCCGCGATTGGTGTGCTGCTGGGCATTGTTTTTGGTGGCGATGGTCGCAAGGAGATTGCGCGGGCTGCAGGTATCACTGGAGCCTTTGCGGGGCTCATAATGGCCATCGACGAGGCATTGCAGTACTGGAGTGAGTATTTGAGCCTGATCCCGCTAAATAACGGCTACATCTCCACTATTGGTGCAGTAACGCCTGCGATTAAACGTCAGGAGAACATGTGGCTAAGCCTGATTGACTCCTATGCGCACCTGATTCTGCCCACTGCAGCTCTTTTGATTATCTCTGTTGCTGGTTACACACGTTACTCACGGGCCTCGCTGCTTGAGGTAATGAACCAGGACTACGTGAGAACCGCACGGGCTAAGGGTCTAAATGAGCGAACGGTTGTTGTTCGCCACGCAATGCGTAATGCGCTGCTGCCGATTGCGACCATCGTTCCCGTCGACATCACAGCTTTGATTGGTGGTGCTGTCATTACCGAGCAGGTCTTTGCCTGGGCGGGTATGGGTGCGCTGTTTATTCGAGGCCTCAATGCGGTGGACGTAAATCTCGTGATGGGCTACGTCATGATCGTTGGGCTTATGGCGGTAATCGGTAACGTGATTGCTGACCTTCTCTACTCTGCGCTCGACCCGAGAATCAGGATCAGCTAATGGCCAAGAAGAGACCTGTCGACGAGACTCAGCTGAATCGTGAGATCACCATTGAGCAGCGCGAGACCGAGGGTCTTTCGCTAGGGACAATTGTTCGACGCAGGTTCTTCAGGCACAAGGCAGCTGTAATTTCCATGATTGTGCTCGGCGCGATTACGCTCCTTGCCTTCACCTCTGTCGGCACGGTCGTTGGTGGTTCTGGAAACTTGGTCACCGATCCCAACACAGGAAAGCTGGCCATTGACGGTTTCAGGATTCCTGGTTGGTGGCAGCTGAACTGGTATGAGAACTACGACATCTATAACCCAGGCGGCACAC
>CAYGJH010000016.1:0-23335 GCA_964350385.1 uncultured Aquiluna sp.
TTGTTCTCATGAACAAGATTCTTCGGCCAGTTCCAGAGGCAAGGGCAAAGACCAAGAGTTTCTTAGCTTCGGCATCATTTGTCTCAAAGACATGGTGGGTCATTTGCGAAACCGGCGAGTTAGCCTCGTCCACAGCGTGCATAACCGGGTTTTGCAAGAACTTATCCACCAGTTTCTGGACACCGTTATCCAAGGTCGCAGAGAACAAAAGACGCTGGCCGCCCCTAGGGGTCGCAGACAATATCCTTGTGACGCCTGGGAGAAACCCAAGGTCTGCCATGTGGTCAGCTTCGTCCAGCACGGTGATCTCGATTCCGTCCAGCTGCAAAAGCCCCTGTTTCATTAGATCCTCCAGCCGGCCGGGGGTTGCGACGATGATCTCGACCCCCTCCCTAATGGCTCGAACCTGCTTGTTTTGAGGGACGCCTCCGAAGATTGTCGTGACTCTCAGGTTCATCGCACTCGCTATTGGCTGAAGAGTATTTGTGATCTGAGTCGCAAGTTCACGGGTAGGAGCTAGCACGAGACCTCTTGGTTTAGGGGCCCGCTGGCCACTGGTTGCTCGAGCAGAGAGCCTTGTAACCATGGGGATGCTGAAGGCAAGAGTTTTTCCCGATCCGGTTTTACCGCGACCTAAAACATCCCTGCCGGCCATGGTGTCGGGAAGTGTGTCCACCTGGATGGGGAAGGGTGAATCAATTCCCTGGGATGTGAGCACTGCTGCAATCTTGGCTGGCACGCCAAGATCAATAAAGTTTTTTGTAGACATAGTGTTAGTTGCTTTCGTGTGATGGGTTACATCACTTATGTGCCCGATCTCTGGGCAATTGGCGAGGACATCGATGGATGCAATCGTTCGCCGAAGGAAAGCTAAAACCAGGGTCTGGAGGAAGTCGATCTACGACGCAAGTCAACGCTTGAACGCTAACTTATTTGGAGTCTACGGGAGTTATGTCGAAACTCCTAGGACCGTTCCTGTTTGGTCTAGGGCCAAGTTTGCCGCTAGCAGCAGGAAGCATCCCTGGAGGAGAGCTCTTTGGCGAGTTCTCCGAGAGAATTCTCCACCTCAAGTACCACTACCGCATCTGGATAGTAGCCATCTGGGTAGGTCGGACAGACTGCTGCGAAACCGCTATCTCGCTTGAGTACATACCCGGCAAAGTCCTTGCCTACAAGGTAGCTGCGCGCCTCTTCCTCGGACTCAAAAGGCTTGGCGCACTTTGTATAGTTCCATTCACTCATGCTTCCAGCATACATCGATGGTCATCTATCTATGAACTTAGTGAAAGATTGCCTCAAAAAGCATGTAAAGACCGAGAAGTGTCAGGGCTAAACCGCCAAGCCCTCTGAAGACTGCAAGTCGAAGCGTCGAGGTCGCTAGCCACTCGCGGGCCTTGCCCGCAGCGATCGCGTAGACAGAGTCCGATGCGATTCCAATTACCGAAAATATCGCGCCAAGGACAAGCATCTGCACGATTGGGTTTCCATCCTCAATGGAGACGAAGCTAGGAAGAGCGGCAAGAAAAAACACGAGAGTCTTCGCATTCGTCAGGCCAACTACAACTGACTCTTTCAGGATTGTCGAACGCGAGTGAGGCTTGTCTCGGGAGTCTTCAAGCCCCTTTTTTCGCTGCATGATTGCCCGAATACCGAGGTAGCCAATCATGCTTGCCCCAGCGACACGAATCACAAAAAAAGCTTCCGGAGAGCTTTGAATCAGCACCCCAAGACCAAGTGCAACCACAATTATTTGAATTCCGACACCCAGTGCATTTCCCAATACGGACAGGAGGGCAGGTTTTGTTCCAAGGACTAATGCCCTGCCAACGGCAAAAAGCACACCCGGTCCCGGAACGACGATTATGACTAGGGCAAGGAGGATAAAACCAAGAAGGTTTGTGGCTGAGGGCACAGAGAAAATCTAGTGCTAGTTAGTTGCGGCAAGAGCGAGGGTCACCATGTTTCTGAACCCGCTCTCACGCTCTTCGCTGCTGGTCTGCTCGGAACCGTCCATCATGTCGGAGACCGTGACGATGCTGAGGGCTTTTCTGCGGAATCTAGCGGCCAAGGTATAGAGCTGGTTGGTCTCCATCTCTAGGGCCAGAATGCCAAGCTTCTTCCAATGCTCGAGGGAATCAGTTTCGTCATAGAAGAGATCCCCCGAGGCAATCATGCCAACGTGGTGGTCAATTTTTAGCTCTCGAGCTTTCGCCACGGCCTTTTCGAGAAGCTCAAAGCTGGCAGCTGGAGCGAAGTCCAAGCCCCCGGTTGCTCTTTGATTGATATTGGAGTCGGTAGATGCGGTCATGGCAATGACAACATCTCTTAGTTTTGTTGGGGGGAGCCCTCCGCTGGTGCCGACCCGGATGGCATTTTGAACCCCGTAGTCATTGAATAGTTCGTAGGCATAGATGCCAATCGAGGGAGCTCCCATACCGGTTCCCTGCACTGAGATTCTTCTGCCCTCAAATTCTCCGGTGTAGCCGAGCATGTTTCGCACGCTGTTGTACTGAACTGGGTTGACGAGAAATGTCTCAGCTATCCACTTCGCCCGAAGCGGGTCGCCCGGGAGCAGGATGGTTTCCGCTATCTCACCAGGCTTTGCCGCTATGTGGATGCTCATCAGGTCAGCTCGAACTGGCCGCCGTCAATTTGACCCTGCTTGCGATAGAGGTCAAGTTTTTGGCGAGTGTCCTGGATGTCCAGGTTCCGCATTGTTAGTTGGCCAATTCGGTCCTCGGGTCCAAAAGCTGCGTCTTCGGTACGCTCCATCGATAGCTTCTCTGGGTGGTAGGAGAAGCTGTCACCCTGGGTGTCCATGATTGAGTAATCATCACCACGACGGAGCTTGAGAGTCACGCTGCCAGTTACTGCCGATGCCACCCAGCGCATCAGGGACTCCCTCAGCATGAGCGTCTGGGGGTCTAGCCAGCGACCCTCGTAAAGAAGCCTTCCCATTCTGCGACCCTCGTTGTGATAAGCCGCAATAGTGTCTTCGTTGTGGATCGCGGATACCAACCGCTCATAAGCAATGTGTATCAGCGCCATGCCGGGCGCCTCGTAGATGCCTCGACTCTTGGCTTCTATGATGCGATTCTCGATTTGGTCACTCATGCCAAGACCGTGGCGACCGCCAATGGCGTTGGCCTCCAACATCAGATCAACCGCAGAGGCAAACTTATGACCATTTACAGACACGGGCCTGCCCTGATCAAAGGAGATCGTCACCTCTTCGTCGAAAATCTCGATGCTGTTATCCCAGTGCTTCACACCCATGATGGGCTCAACTATTTCCATCGAGGTGTTGAGATACTCAAGGCTTTTTGCTTCGTGGGTGGCTCCGAGCATGTTTGCGTCGGTTGAGTAAGCCTTCTCGGTACTGGCGCGGTAAGGAAGGTCCCGCTCCTCAAGCCACTGAGACATTTCCTCACGGCCACCAAGCTCGGCAACAAAATCGCTATCCAGCCAGGGCTTGTAGATACGTAGCTCTGGGTTTGCTAAAAGACCGTAGCGGTAGAAGCGCTCAATGTCGTTGCCCTTGTAGGTGCTGCCATCACCCCAAATATCAACCCCGTCCTCTTTCATCGCACGCACCAACAGGGTTCCAGTGACAACGCGGCCCAATGGAGTGGTGTTGAAGTAAACCTTCGATCCGGTTCTGATGTGGAATGCGCCACAAGCAATTGCCGTCAGGCCCTCTTCGACTAACGACTCTCTGCAGTCAACTAGCCTCCCGGCCTCTGCACCATATTCCTTGGCACGACCGGGTATTGAGTCAATGTCGTCCTCGTCGTACTGGCCGAGGTTGGCGGTGTAGGCGAATGGAATGGCGCCTTTTTCTCGCATCCAGGCAACTGCAACCGATGTATCGAGACCACCAGAGAATGCGATGCCCACTTTTTCGCCTGTGGGGAGGGAACCTAGAACCTTAGACACAGGCTAAAGCGTAACGAATATGCCGGAATTAGGCTCTAGCCATTGCACTTCTGAGCGTATCCAGACCAAGACCTCCCAGGTTCAGAGCGGTCTTGTGGAATTCCTTGATGTCAAAGTCACTTCCCTTGCGAGAGCGGTAGTCATCGCGAATCTGCTCCCAGATGCGCTGTCCTACTTTGTAGGCAGGGGCCTGTCCTGGCCACCCAAAGTACCTCGTCACCTCAAAGCGGACAAACTCCTTGGACATGTTCACGTTGCTTCCCATGAAATTGAGCGCGTAGTCGAAGTCCCAGACGGCACTGCCCTCCAGGTTTGGCTTCTTGGTGTGAACACCGATGTCAAGAACCACCCTCGCGGCTCTCATGCGCTGAGCATCCAGCATTCCTAGCCTGTCCGCAGGAGTGCTCAGGAAGCCAAGCTCGTCCATTAGGCGCTCTGCGTAGAGCGCCCAACCCTCACCGTGACCAGAGGACCAAGAGGCAAGCCTGCGCCAGTCATTGAGAGTGTCTTTGATATAGGTCTGCTGCGCGATCTGCAGGTGGTGACCTGGGACTCCCTCGTGATAAACCGTTGTGGTCTCACGCCAGGTGTCAAACTCTTCAACACCCTCGGGAACGGACCACCACATTCGTCCCGGCCTCGAAAAATCATCTGTGGGACCGGTGTAGTAAATGCCGCCGTGCTTAGTTGGGGCGATCATGCACTCGAGTTTCTTCAGGGGCTCGGCTATCTCGAAGTGGCTTCCAGAGAGTTTCTCGATTGCTTCATCGGAGAGTTTCTGCATCCACTTTCTCAGCTCCTCGGTGCCGTGAAGCTTTGTGCTGGGGTCATTTTCGAGGTGCTTTACCGCCTCCTCCACACTCGCCCCAGGCTTGATCTCGTTGGCCACCGCGGACTGCTCCTCGATGATTCGTGCCAGCTCTTGTTTTCCCCATTCGTAAGTCTCGTCGGGGTCGATCTTTGCTCCTAGGAACCTCTCGCTCAGTAGCGCATAGCGTTCAGAACCAATGGCGTCTTCGGTGTTTGCGGCAGGTAGGAGCTCGCTCTTGAGAAACTCGGCGAAGGTTCGGTAACCCTCGGTCGCTTTTTCTCCGGCAGCGGTTAGTTCTTTGCGAAGCGATTGGGGTAGGTCCTTACCCTCTGCCTTAGAAAACTCCCGAAAGAACCCGTCCGGTGAGTCAATTTGAGCGGCCTGGCTAATGATCTCCTCAACCTGGCGCTTAGCCGGAGTGTCACCGTTTTTGATGCCAACCCTCAGCGACTCGATGTAGCCGGCAATAGCTTGAGGAACCTTCGACATCCTGGCCTCTAGGTTCTCCCAGTGCTCGACGCTTTCAGTGGGGGAGAGGTCGAAGATGTCTCTGATGTCTTGAGCTGGGGAGGCAATGTTGTTCATGTTCCTGAAGAGCAGGCCTGAGTCGTAGGTGCGGATGCTCAGGTCCGCATCAGCAATCATCGCTTCTTTTGTGACCCGATCGACCTCGTCCTTGGGCTCCTGCGCCTCGAGGCGCGAAATCAGGCCCGCATAGTCATCGCGGTCTTGCTTTAGAGCATCGGGAGAGAAGTCGTCAACGTCCTTCTCACCACCGGGAAACCCTAGATAGGTGGCATAGGAGGGTGAGCGCTTTGCTAGCTGCCTAACCCAGTCATTGGCGATCTTGTCGATTTCGGTTTCTTCACGCTTCATGTCATGCCTTTCTTATTTGCTAAGCCGCTGGTTGCTGCTGGGTAATGCAGTGGATGCCGCCGCCTCTTGCAAACAGCTCTCGTGCATCTATTAGTTCAATCTTTCTGCCCGGGTAGACATCTCGTAGCTGGGCGGCTACCTCTTTATCAACCGGATCATCAAAACTACAAAGCAGTACAGCATCGTTTAGCACGTAGTGGTTGATGTAGCTGTAGTCGACGAACCCGTGGCCATCTACTTGCACTTCAGGAGCTGACACCGCGACAGTCTCCAGGCCGGCTGCCTCGAGTGTTTGCCTGACCTCTTTTGAGATCAAAAAATCTGGGTGACGCTCGTTTCTCTGGTCGTGGTAAAGCACCCTGCCGTCGGGTGTGAAACACGCGACGATGTCAACGTGACCCTTGGTGCCGAACTCGTCGTAGTCGCGGGTGAGTCCGCGCTTTAGCCAAATTGCCTCTTTGGTACCAAGTTTGTCGTGAATCTCAGCCTCGACTTCTGCTCTACTGAGTCTCGGGTTTCGCTCCTTGCCGAGCTGGACGGTCTCTGTTAGGAGCACCCTTCCCTTGCCATCGACGTGAATACCGCCACCCTCGTTTACGAGATTGCTTGCCAACTTTTGCACGCCAAGTAGCTCGGCTATCTCGCTTGCAACCAGTGCATCTTTTTCATATTTGGCCCAGCTCTGAGCGCCCCAGCCGTTGAAGATCCAGTCCACGGCAGCGAGCTTTCCGCCATCGATTACAAATGTTGGCCCGCTGTCTCGTAACCAGGCATCATCTAGTTCGATCTCAGCGATTTCAATTTGGGAACTTAGATGCCTTTTCGCATCCTTGACACCTGCGGGGTGGACTACGACGGTTACTGGCTCATAGTCCGAGGCTTTATTTGCAACTTCTGCCCAGGTTTTTCTTGCGGCAAGCTGCTGATCTTCGGTGTCACCGAGGGTGTAGCCATGGTGTGGGAAGGCGACCCAGGTTCGCTCGTGCGGGTGCCACTCTGGAGGCATATGTCTCATGGCGTCAGCCCCGCAATGCCTCCCAGCTCGCCATCACCATTTGGTCCCCTTGGGTTCACAACCCCCTTTGTAAGAAGTCCATAGGTGTCTGGCCTTCTGGTTGCAAAGAAGGGAAATAGGTCCAGCCAGTCGCGCCTTTGATCAAGATCCAGATCCGCGATTAGCACCTCGTCGCCCTCCCGAGCCGCCCTGACGAGAATTCTGCCGTAGGGGTCAACAATGAAGGAGCTTCCGTAGAAAGTGACGAGGCCCTCATTGCCGTAGCGGTTGGGCACGACGATGAATAGGCCATTTGCTATCGCGTGGCCGACAATTGTTTGTCGCCACAGCGGTTCCGTGTCGAAATCTGGGTAGTCAGGCTCTGAGCCAATCGCCGTTGGGTAGCAAAGTATGTCTGCACCGGCTAGCCCGTAGGCCCTCGCAACCTCTGGAAACCACTCGTCCCAGCAGGTAGGAAGTCCGAGCTTAGGTTTCGAGGCGCGGTCTAGCTCATACACGGGGTAGGGTTTCGCGGCCGGACCGGGCTGAAAATACTTGTCTTCGAAGTAGCCTTCGGTTACAGGGATGTGCAGTTTTGGGGTTCTGGCTACAAGGTTTCCGTCTGGCCCCACCACGATCGCGGTGTTCAGGCCCCTGCCATCGCTAAACCCGGTTTTTTCATAGAGAGACCCGTGCACAAAAACAGAGTGTGCTTTGGCAAGCTCTGCGAGCAGATTGAAAGTTGGCCCACCCTCGAGGTCTTCTGCGCTATCGCTCGGAGTCCCGGCAGGCAAAGTGTCGGCGGGGTAGCGGCTAAGCGTTAGCTCCGGAAGAAAAACAATCTCTGCGCCGTTATTTGCGGCTAGTGCGACTGCGCGGGCGATGTTTTCTTGGTGGGCAGCTTCATCTTGATTCCAGCTGAACTGCACAAGCGCCACCCTTAAACTGCCGCGCTCGGGAGCTTTTTTGTTCGCAGGAGAGGCCAAACTTTGGGCAACAGTTAGTTTCATTTCATGCTGTCCAAGATTTCGATTAGCAGCTCGATAGTTGTCATGGGGTTCACGATTGCAAAACGGGTGTGGGGGCGGCCCCTGAGACTAGAGGGAAGTACCAGAGCAACCTGCTCGGAAAGCAGTTTTTCGCTCCATGCGTCGTAGTCCGCCTGCTCCCAGCCGTCGCGCTCGAAAACGACCACCGAGAGCTGTGGCCTGCGCACCAGGGAGAGATACTCACGCTTCTCAATCTCTCTCGCCGCCTGATGAGCTAGATCTACGTTTGCCCTAATGGCATCTCTGTAGGTGGCGACCCCGTGGGTGGCAAGTGAGAACCACAGCGGGAGTCCGCGGGCTCTTCTGGTTAGGTTGATCGCATAGTCCGAGGGGTTCCACTCGTCTTTGTTTTTGTTGACCGGTTCTAGATATTCGCCGTGTTGCGAGAAGACCTCTTTGGCCAGGGCTGGATTGCGGTAGATCAAAGCGCAGGCATCAAAGGGTGAGAACAGCCACTTGTGGGGATCAACAATTAGCGAGTCGGCATGCTCAATACCCGCATAGAGCTCCTTTAGCTCTGGCACCAAAATCCCTGCGAGACCATAGGCTCCGTCGATGTGGAACCAGAGGTCCTTTTCCTTCGCAAGTCTTGCCAGACCAGCGAGGTCATCGATAATCCCAAAGTTTGTGGTGCCGGCTGTTCCGACAACTGCAAAAGGTGTTAGCCCGCCAGCGACAGCCGCCTCATACGCGGCCTTGGCCGATTCGTAAGTTATCGCACCTGTTTCACCCGAGTCCGCGGCACTCGTGGCAACACCTATAACCTTCGCAACCGACTTGACTGAGCTGTGAGACTCGGTAGAGCAGATGATCGTGTAGTCCTTGGCACCGTGCTTTTTTTGGGCAACCTCCCTTGCGGTCACAAGCGCCGATAGATTGCCCAGTGTGCCGCCCTGCACAAACACCCCGCCGCTTGTTTGTGGCAAGCCGCACTCCCTCGCTAGCAGATCCAGTACTTGGTTTTCTGCGTAAACAGCGCCGGCACCCTCAAGCCAGGAACCTCCATATATGGAACTTGCCGAAACCACAAGATCGAAAAGGCTCGCGGCTTCAGTGGGTGCTGCTGGAATGAAGGACAGGTATCCGGGGTGGTCCGTAGAAATAGTTGCGGGTGCCAAGACATCGGAGAAGACCTCGAGCGCTCGGTCGCCACCAAGGCCTTCCTCGGTGATAGTTAGGCCCGCTTGCTCTGAGAGCTTTTCGAAGGTCTGCGGTCCGTCAAGGGGAGGAGGGTTGTAGCTAAGGCGCTGAGTGGCGTATTGAAAAATGGCATCTCTTAGCCCGTTGTCATCACCGGGAGAGTGCATAGCGGTAGTCAATTAGTGTCTCCTTCGACCTTCGCTAACTCTAGCTAATTGGCCCCTTGTGATGATGGTCGAAGACGATGTTGGTTCTGGTGTTTGCCACAGATGCATTGTTACTGAGCTGTTCAAGCACGAACTCCCTAACGGCCTCTGAGTTCTCCACCGCCACATGCACGATGAAGTCCTCCTGACCACCTAAGAAAAAGACCTGGACCACCTGAGGGTGCTCCCGCATCTGCTGCATGAAGCTGGCGAGGTTAGCCCTGGCTCCCGCTCTGAGAGTGACTGAGATCAGCGCCTGGAGCTCCAGGCCAATTGCCTCTGGCGATACCTCAGCACTGAAAGACCTAATGACTCCCTCGTCGACCAGCCTTCGAACCCGAACCAAGCAGGTGGAGGGAGCAAGGCCGACCTGGCTTGCAAGATCTGAGTTCGAAAGTCTGCCGTTAATCGACAGCAGCCTGAGGATCTCGTAGTCGGTCTCATCAAGTGATACCTGGGCCTGAATTTTCTTCGGTTCGGGCATTGTGATTGCCTCTCAAATGCGATTTATATCAGAAAAACTATTCTGTTTCTGCAGAAAATTCAATACAAATGCAATATTCACGAACATATTGCAAAAATAAGACAAATTTCAAGGAGCTCAAATGCTTGTAGGTGTCCCAAAAGAAATCAAGAACAACGAGAACCGGGTGGCAATGACGCCGGCCGGAGTGCACGAGCTGACCCAACGAGGCCACAAGGTTCTAATCGAGAAAAGTGCAGGTGCCGGATCCGGTTTTAGCGACGATGACTACCAAAGGGCCGGGGCTGAGATTGCCCCAGCTGCGACAAAGGTTTGGGCCGAGGCCGAGATGATCGTGAAGGTCAAGGAGCCGATTGAGCCGGAGTACAAGTTGATGCGTAAAGGCCAGGTGCTCTTCACCTACCTACACCTCGCCGCCTCCAGAGCATGCACTGACGCTCTGCTTGCCTCTGGAACCACTGCCATCGCCTACGAGACCGTTCAGATAGGGAGGTCTCTACCGCTGCTTCAGCCAATGAGCGAGGTTGCAGGAAGGCTTTCCGCCCAGATCGGTGCATTCCAGCTGATGAAGACTCAGGGTGGCTTGGGGGTTTTGATGGGCGGGGTGCCAGGAACTCCGCGGGCGAAGGTTGTTGTGATTGGCGGCGGAGTCGCCGGGACCGAGGCTGCGTATGTTGCGAACGGCATGGGTGCCGATGTGGTTGTAATTGATCTATCCCTCCCGAGGCTGAGGGAGATTGAGGAGCGGTTCAACGGTGAGGTTCAGACTCGGGTTTCAACCTCCTACGAGATTGCCGAGCAGCTGGCCGATGCAGATTTAGTTATCGGTTCGGTTTTGATCCCGGGGGAGAAGGCTCCCAAGCTTGTCACCGACGAAATGGTGAGGGGCATGAAACCGGGGTCTGTGCTTGTCGACATTGCCATTGATCAGGGTGGCTGCTTTGAGCACTCTCGTCCTACAACTCACGACGAGCCCACCTTCGCCGTTCACCAGAGCGTTTACTACTGCGTGGCAAACATGCCCGGAGCTGTGCCAAACACTTCAACCAGGGCGCTGACAAATGCCACGTTGCCTTATGTAATTGCTCTGGCCAACAAGGGCTGGCAGCGAGCGCTCAAGGATGATGCGGCGTTGGCCCTGGGTCTAAATACTCATGAGGGCAAGGTAACCCACCCGGCGGTTGCTCACGCATTTGAAGAGCTTCCCTACGTGGATACAGCAGCTATTTTGTAGTTACTTTTTTCTGGAGCGAATCGCCAGAAAGCTCACCACAAAGACCACCAGAGAGATAAGCACGACTAGGGCAATGTTTCTATCGCGAGCTATTTCCTCGCAAGAGGTCCATCCAGCCTGTTGGACATCGGGGCTGCAGGTGGTGGGGTCGAAAAAGCCGATCCACCAAGCGAGAATCGCAATGGCCACGATCGTCGCGAGCATGGCAAGAGAGTTGTTGCGCATCCGGCGCCTCCCTTAGCTAGCTCTCTGGGTTTGTCTCGGCCTGCTTGGCGATTTCGGCACGGACTTCGTCCATGTCCAACTCTTTCACCTTGCCAATTAGTTCCGTTAGGGCAGGTCCTGGAAGAGCTCCAGCCTGGTTGAAGAGCAGTATGCCATCGCGAAAGATCATCAGAGTGGGAATAGAGCTGATGCCGGCCATGCCGCTGAGCTGCTGCTGAGCTTCGGTGTCGACCTTACCGAAACGAATCTCGGGGTTATCATCCGCTGCTTTTTCGAAGATCGGGCCAAACATCTTGCAGGGGCCACACCACTCAGCCCAGAAATCAACAAACGTGATTCCATCCTGGGCGACTGTGGTTTCGAAATTTTCGAGCGTGAGCTCCATTGTGGCCATGTCTAATCAACTACTTTCACTGCTTTTTGCTTACGTGCGGTCTGGGCAAGAAGGATTCCTGCGATCACCACGATACCCCCAAGAGACTGAGTCCCAGAAATCGACTCCCCAAGCCACCACAGCGCAAAAAGGGCCGCAAGGACTGTTTCCGCGGTAGCAACCACTCCCACGAGCGTTGCCGAGAGGTTACGAAGCGCTAGGTAGATAAGTGCCATCGGGGCAAAGGAGCCAAACACTCCCATGAAGATAAGCCCTGCCCATAGAGGCACAACCGTTCCGGCAAGATTGCCGCCCAGATCAACGCTCGCCCCCAAGATCTCAGGGCTGAGCGAGCCAAGATTTGAAAACGGCAGGAAGAAGAGCGTTGCTATTGACATGCCATAGGCCATGGTCACGTTGGTTGGCAGGTAGCGCTGAACCCGCTCGCCAGTTAGGAAGTGAGTGGTGAGCGAAGCCGCTGCCGCGAAGCCAAAGAGCACCCCAACCGGATTCAACTCTGAGTCCCAAATATTTGCCACCACCGCAAGGCCCGCGAGAACGAGTGCGGCACCGAGCCAGATCTGCTTCCCGACCTTTTCCCTAAAAATCAAAAGTGCGATTATCGGCACCCAAAGAACTGCGGTGTATTCGATGAGGAGCGCAATGCCAATCGGGAGGTAGTACACGGCCTGGCTGTAGGTCCACTGCAGCATGCCAACACCCACCACACCTAAAAGCAGAAGCCTTGGTATCAGCCTGGCGGGAACCTTCATGCTCTTGGGGTTAGTGAAGAGAACCCAGGTTAGGGCGATGAGTCCCGCACTTAGTGAACGGAAAAACACGACCTGCTCGGGCGAGATTCCACTTGAAATGATTACCTTGGTGGTGGATGCGTTTATGCCAAAGAGAATTGCTGCAACAAGAGCAAAAATGACGCCGAGCGTCGGGTTTTTTTGGGTCAATTAGGCTGCGCCGTACCTTTCAAAGTGGAATGAATTACCACTGACGAAAGTTTATGACTGCAATGGAAAAATTCACTCTCGCTGGCGGATGTTTCTGGTGCCTCGATTCTGCCTACATTCAGCTGCAAGGCATTAGTGACGTCACCTGCGGCTATGCCGGGGGACACGATCCAAACCCTAATTACGAGAGTGTCTGCAACGGCACAACCGGCCATGCCGAGGTGGTGTCAATTGAATTTGACCCGGAGGTAATTTCTCCTGAGGTCATTTTGGATGTTTTCTTCACGGTCCACGATCCAACTCAGCTCAATCGTCAGGGTCACGACATCGGGACCCAGTATCGCTCGGCCATGTTCTACGAGACCCCTGAACAGCGCGAGCTGTTCGAGAAAGCGGTTGCAAAGGCGAATGAGATTTGGGGCGGCCGGGTCGTCACCGAGATTGCAGAACTCGAAAAGTTTTATCCTGCCGAGGACTACCACCAGGACTACTTTGCGAACAACCCAACCCAGGGCTACTGCGTTGCAGTTGTCGCTCCGAAGGTCGGCAAAGTGCGCCAGAGCTTTGCGCACCTAGTCAAATAACCGAGTTATCCACAGGTAGCGCCAACCCTCTTTCCTAACCACTCGATGCTGGGCAAACTAACGCCCATCAAAAGAGTTAGGAAATCTCATGGCAGAACATCTTGTAGTTCGCGGGCTAATCGCAACAGACCCCAGGCTCATTGAAGCCGACAATGGGCTCAGCATTCTTAGCTTCCGGCTGGCCGCAGCGCAGCGGAGGTTCGATTCAGAAAGCGGTAAGTGGATAAGCGACCAGACCAATTGGTTTAGCGTCTCAAGTTTTCGCAAGCTCGCGGAAAACTCCCACGCTTCCCTCGCTAAGGGAGACCGAGTCGTGATTTCGGGCCGGCTCAAGGTTCGTGACTGGGACAACGGCGAGCGCAGCGGCACCTCGGTAGAGATCGAGGCCGAGGCAATTGGTCATGACCTCACCTTCGGCACCACGGAGTTCAGAAGGGCCGAGCCTGCCGAGGAGGAGCACGAAGATTCGGAGGCTGAGCTTCAACCCGCTTAGCCTTCGAGGGATCCATGCGCCCCCAATACCCACTGGATCCCAAGACCCTCTTTGCCGCTGCATTTGCAAGGCCCTAGGGCCCAACACACTGGGATAAACTATCCCGAGCACGTGGCGAAGAGGGTTTTCCTCGCTCTCAATCGATTGGGTAGAAATTGGCTGAATTCATTTATCAGATGATCAAAACGCGCAAGGCGCATGGTGACAAGGTCATCCTTGACGATGTGACGCTCGCCTTCTATCCAGGGGCGAAAATAGGTGTAGTTGGCCCAAACGGAGCAGGTAAGTCTTCGGTGCTAAAAATTATGGCTGGCCTCGATATCCCATCCAATGGTGAGGCGAGATTGGCAGAAGATGCCTCTGTGGGCATTCTGCTGCAGGAGCCGCCCCTGAATGAGGAAAAGACGGTACTGGGTAACGTCGAAGAGGCCGTCAGCGAGCTGAAGGGCAAAATCGATCGCTTCAATGAGATCAGCGCTGAGCTAGCCAACCCTGATGCCGATTACGACAACTTGCTTTCGGAGATGGGAAAGCTTCAGGAGGCAATTGACGCTGCCGACGGCTGGGACCTCGAAAATCAACTTGAGCAGGCGATGGACGCTCT
Organism: uncultured Aquiluna sp.; assembly: GCA_964350385.1. GTDB lineage: Bacteria > Actinomycetota > Actinomycetes > Actinomycetales > Microbacteriaceae > Aquiluna. Next base: position 13,972 of record CAYGJH010000016.1, read on the forward strand.
GCGCTGCCCACCTAGCGACTTGCCGGTCACTAATCTCTCAGGTGGTGAACGAAGAAGGGTCGCGCTGTGCAAGCTACTTCTTCAAAAGCCAGACCTACTGCTGCTCGATGAGCCGACAAACCACCTTGATGCCGAGAGTGTCCTTTGGCTCGAGCAGCACCTGGCAAAGTATCCGGGAGCGGTGCTGGCCGTCACTCACGATAGATACTTCCTAGACAATGTCGCCGAGTGGATCCTGGAGCTAGACAGAGGTCGTGCCTACCCTTACGAGGGTAACTACTCGACCTACCTGGAGAAAAAGGCCGAGAGGCTTGAGGTGGCGGGTAAGAAAGACGCCAAGCTTCAAAAGCGCCTTAGGGACGAGCTCGAGTGGGTCAGGTCTACACCCAAGGCCAAGCAGACCAAGAGCAAGGCTCGTCTGGCTCGCTACGAGGAGATGGCTGCCGAGGCGGAGAAGACCAGGAAGCTCGACTTCGAAGAGATTCAGATTCCTCCCGGTCCGAGACTTGGCGATGTTGTTATCGAGGCAAAGAAAATCGCCAAGGGCTTTGATGACAGAAAGCTATTTACCGACCTCTCCTTCACGCTTCCTCGAAACGGAATTGTGGGAATCATTGGGCCGAACGGTGTTGGAAAGTCCACGCTCTTCAAATGCATCACCGGCCTAGAGCAAATTGATGCGGGAGATCTCAAGGTCGGCGAGACCGTAAAGATCTCCTATGTTGACCAAAACCGTGCGGGCATCGACCCCCAGAAGTCCCTGTGGGAAGTTGTCTCTGGAGGACTTGACTACATTCAGGTCGGCAATGTTGAGATGCCCTCAAGGGCCTACGTAGCGGCCTTTGGCTTCAAAGGTGCTGACCAGCAGAAGAAGGCAGGAGTTCTCTCGGGTGGTGAGCGAAACCGGCTTAACCTGGCTCTCACGCTGAAGCAGGGCGGCAACCTTTTGCTTCTCGATGAGCCGACAAACGATCTAGATGTCGAGACACTTGCCTCTTTGGAGAACGCCCTTCTTGAGTTCCCGGGTTGTGCCGTGGTCATCACTCACGATCGCTGGTTTTTGGACCGCGTTGCTACCCACATCCTCGCCTACGAGGGAGACGACGAGACGCCAGATCGCTGGTATTGGTTCGAGGGTAACTTCGAGGCCTACGAGGAGAACAAGATCGAAAGACTTGGCCCCGACGCCGCAAAGCCCCACCGCAGTCGCTATCGCAGACTAACTCGCGACTAACGGTATTCGGGAACTCGAACCATGCCCTCTTGGGCAATTGAGGCCAGCAGCCTTCCATCCTTGGAAAAAATTGATCCAAATGCCAGTCCTCTGCCTCCCGAGGCGGAGGGGCTGTGTTGAACGTAGAGCATCCACTCGTTCACGTTGGGCTTCTCGTGAAACCACATCGCGTGATCCAGGCTTGCTGTGTTGAGCCCTGGGTGGGCCCAAGAGAGTCCGTGCTTTTTGAGGATTGACTCCAGGATTGTGTAGTCAGAGGCATAGGCCAATGCTGCTGTTTGAAGGGCGTCATCGGCTGGAACCTCGCCAATCGACCTAAACCAAATCATCTGGTCAGCAGATTGCTCTTTCGCGGGTCTGAGGTAAACCGGCTCTGATACATGGCGAAGGTCAAAGGGCCTGGCGTTGGCCCAGTAATTTGTGGCGGGGTGGTCAAGCTGGCCGAGTAGGTCTTTTGCACTGGCCAAAGTCTCCGGGTCTGGAAGTCCCTCCGGCATTTGTTCCTGATGTTCTAGTCCACCGGCTGCGTCTTGAAATGAGGCGCTCAGAACAAAAATCGGCTTGTCCGCTTGCAGCGCCTTTACTCTTCTGGCGCTGAACGAACGACCATCACGGAGGATCTCCACCTCAAAGCGAATCTCTTGGCCTATGTCTCCTGCCCTGAGGAAATAACTGTGGAGGGAGTGGACGCGACGAGTCTCGGGAAGGGTGTGCATCGCGGCAACAAGTGACTGCGCTAGCACCTGTCCACCAAACACCCTGCCGTGTGGCATCCACTGGGTCCTGCCCACGAAGTCAGTCTCTGACTTCCTGTCAAGATTCAGGACATCGAGAAGATCCGCGGTTGGGTCGGACGGAATCTTTGGCTCGCTCATGGGAAAACCTCCAGAGCCGCTAGTTTAGTTTCGCCATGACAAACAGCATTCGCTTTCCAGACTCCCGCGACATGGAGGATCTCTCCTCCTACCTCACCAGAGCAAGAAAACTAGACGATGACGGTTGCGTGAAGTTTCGCGCTTTCGGGGACATCCTTGCTGTCTATGTAGCGCCTATCTTCTCTGGCTCGTTGATGGGGGATGGTCCAACCGTGCTGGGCCTTAGGACAATGAGGGTTGAAAAGACCGAGTTGGATGCGACCTACTCGATTGCTTCGGTTCAAGAGAGACTCGCATCGGCACAGACTGAGGGACTAGAGCTGACTCTCCCCACCTCAACTAGTCGAGCTGCTTGGAGTGGGGTGACGCCACCTCGGCAAGACTGGGTGGAGACTGGCACGATTTCGCAGCAACAGATTACTCAGTGGGCTAAGGATGGCATCGCCGAGGTTGCAAACACGCTTCCCTCGTCGGTTGGAAGCTCAATTGCTGCCAAGGTGAGGCTTGGAATTTGGGGAAAGACCGTGAGCCTGGAGTTTCACCTGCCTGGAGCAGCAGCCTTCGCAATGGCGGGATTGGGCTTTATGCAAAAAGACGAAGAAATCAGGGTCTACACCGCAAAGGGTTGGGTGCGGTTGAGCTCGGCCTATGGGCATGTTCTCTCGAAGCAAAGTTTCAAGATCGTCTAGTTCTCAAAGGTGTTTAGCATGGCGGTCGCAGCCCGCTCTAAGTAGTCCCAGAGCTCACTCTCATCTGCAGGAGCTAGCTCCAGCGAGTCAACGGCTCTCCTCATATGACCTAGCCAGGCTGCTCTGGCCTCTGGGCCGATTCGGTAGGGCGCATGGCGCATCCTGAGCCGCGGGTGTCCGCGCTCTTGCTGGTAGGTGTCTGGCCCTCCCCAGTACTGCTGCAAGAACAGGCTTAATCTGCGCTCGGCTGGACCCAAGTCTTCCTCGGGATACATAGGTTTTAGCAGTGGGTCTTCGGCCACGCCGCGGTAAAACTCAGCGGTCAGTTTTTCAAATGTGGCGCTTCCGCCGATGCGCTCGAAAAGAGTTAGCAATTACTTGGCTAGGTTGATTTTCTGCGCCTCGAGAAGGGTAATTCCCTGCTTGTCGAACGCTGCCTTGCAGCGTTTTCTAAGCTCTCTAGAAACCGACCACTGCTGGTTTGGCAAGGTGCGGATGGAGGTCCTCAGAATGAACTGCTCGCCTGACACGTGCTGCATGCCCCAGACTTCAGCCTCTGATGTCATGATGCTTGCCCACTCCTGATCCTTGCGCATGGCCTGAGCGGTCTCCTTGATAATGGACTCCACCTTGTCAACATCGTTGTCGTAGGCAAAAGCGAAGTCGAGAAGCGATGCCGCCCACTCCTGCGAGGAGTTGCCAACTTTAAGAATCTCACCGTTTCGCACGAACCAGAGGGTGCCGTGGATGTCCCTCACTTCAGTTACCCGAAGGCCAACTCTCTCGACCTCGCCGGATACCCCATCAAGATCTACCCAGTCACCAACGCCATATTGATCCTCGAAGACGATGAAGATTCCGCTGAGCAGGTCCTTGACCAGTGACTGCGAGCCGAAGCCGATTGCTGCTCCAAGCACCGTGGAGACCGCAATAAGTGCCCCTACATTGACACCAAACTCGCTCAGCACCATCACCAGTGCTGTGATTGTGATCGCCCAGGTGGTGAAGTTATCCAGCACCGATGCGATGGTTTTGGTTCTTTGAGAGAGGCGCTGCTCCGCCATGACGGCGTCGAGACGATCGTCTTTCTGAGCGCGGTTCACTCCAGCGACAATGGTCTTCACGGCACGCTTGGTTGCGATTTTCAATAGAACGCGCAGCACGATTGCCCCAAGGATGATGGCTGAAACCGAGATGACTAGTGACCACTGGTTGAGGAATTCTTCGAAATTCATCTTTCTTAGCTCCTAAGCATCTGCCAATTGAGCCTTGAGTCCTCTTTCGAGTCCGGCAAGGTTCTCTACCAATACCCTACGCAACGCTGGCTTTTCTGCCACCTCCGGGCTGGCAATTAGCTTTTCGGTCAGCTCTTTGAGCTCGTCGTTTGCAAGCTGGATGGGGTAGAGGTTGGTTAGCAGGTAGGAGGCGATGTGGTAGCTGCGTTCGTTCCAGAGCCTCAGGGCCACGTCCATGTAGCCGCCCGCGTATGGCGCTAGAAGGCTTAGGTCGTTGACCCTTCCGAATGCAAGAGATGCACTGTTGACCAAGGTGTTGCTGTAGTCCTCGGTTTCGGTTAGCACGCGCCATGCCTCCGCTTTGGCCTCCGCGGTTGGAATTGCGGCCCTGCAGGCAGCTGCAAACTTTTGGCCTCCAGCGGTGTTGTCGCTCGCAAGCTCCTTGGCAATTTCCTTCTCGCCGGCAGCTCCGCCGATGACAAGACCGGTAAGTAGCTCCCAGCGAAGGTCCTGGTCCACCTTCAGACCGCTTATCTCCTTGGTTCCATCAAGAAGCTCGCCCAGCCAATTCAGCTGAGTGCTGGTGCGAGCAAATTGCGGCACGAACTTTGCAAATTGGAGCTGGTTGTCAGAACCTGGCTTCGCACTCTCAGCAAGGGAGATCAGGCCATCTGCTATCTCGGTCAGAGTTTGCTCCCGAGCGTCAGGGTGGACATAAAGGTTTCCGGTGGTGATTAGTTGCCGAAGAAGGGTAGTAACAGTGGTGGACTCGGTTTCGGAAGAGATGTGGCGAAGAACGAGTTTGATGAAGTCCCTTGCTGGGGCCTCGCCGTCACGGGTCGCATCCCAGGCGGCCGTCCACACGAGTGTCCTCGCGAGCGAATCTTCGATGCCGCTTAGGTTTTCCATGGCCACAAGCCTTGAGGGCTCATCGAGCCTCACCTTCGCATAGGCAAGATCCGCATCGTTTAGCAGCACCAGGTCCGGTCTTGTCATGCCATGGAGCTGGGTAACCTCGGTTGCGGGGCCATCGATATCCAGCTCGAGGTGGTGTGTGCGCTTGAGCTTGCCTGATTCGAGGGAGAAAAACCCGATGCCCATCCGGTGCGGACGCTGGAAGTCGTGACCCTCCTGAGTCGTCTGAATGACCTTGAAGGATGTGATTTTGCCGCCTGTTTCCTCAATTTCGGGCTTCAAGGTGTTTACCCCAGCAGTTTCAAGCCAGAGCTTGGACCAGTGGCTTAGGTCGCGGCCACTTTCCTTTTCGAGCTCGACGAGAAGGTCGCGAAGCTCTGTGTTTTGCCACTGGTGCTTCTTGAAGTAGGCAGCTACTCCTCTGAAGAATTCGTCCCTGCCGACCCATGCCACTAGTTGCTTTAGAACCGAGGCTCCCTTGGCATAGGTAATGCCATCGAAGTTGACCTGGACGTCCTCGAGGTCGTTGATTGTGGCAACAATTGGGTGAGTGGAGGGGAGCTGATCTTGGCGGTAGGCCCAGTTCTTCTCCAAAGCTGCGAATGTAGTCCAAGCCTCTTTCCACTCGCTTGCCTCGGCTGTTGCCAAGGTGGAGACGTATTCGGCAAAGCTCTCGTTTAGCCAGAGGTCGTTCCACCACTTCATCGTCACCAGATCCCCGAACCACATGTGTGCTAGCTCGTGCAGGATGGTGACGACCCTGCGCTCTCTGATTGCATCCGTTACTGCGGAGCGGAATACGTAGCTCTCAGTGAAGGTGACAGCACCTGCGTTCTCCATGGCGCCCGCGTTGAAGTCCGGCACCCAGAGCTGGTCATATTTTTCGAAGGGGTAGGGGTAATCAAAAAGCTTTTCGAAGAACTCGAAGCCGTCCTTGGTCTTTTCGAATATGTAGTCGGCATCCATGTATTGCGCCAGGGACTCGCGGCAGAAGACCCCGAGGGGAATCACCCGGCCATCGGAGCTTGTTAGCTTGTCTTGCCACTGGGTATAAGGCCCAGCAATCAACGCAGTGATGTAGCTGGAAACTCTGGGGGTTGGAGCAAAGCGCCAGATGCTCTTTGCTTCATCCAGCTTCTCAGGCTCCGGGGTGGTGGAGTTTGAAATCACCTTCCAGTAGCTGGGGGCTGTGATGTGGAATTCAAAGGTTGCTTTTAGGTCTGGCTGCTCAAAGACGGGGAACATTCGCCTTGAGTCGGGCACCTCAAACTGGGTGTAGAGGTAGGCCTCGTTATCCACCGGGTCCACAAATCGGTGCAGTCCCTCACCCGAATTTGAGTACTTCCCAGTGGCCTCGATGTAGAGCTCGTTCTCGCTTTTCAGACCGGGGAGCGTGATGCGGGTGTTGTCGCTGTGAACCTTGGGATCCAGGTCCTCTCCGTTTAGGACAATCTTTTCTACGCTGGCGGTTTGAGCATCTATGAAGCTCTCGTAACCCTCTTCGCTGCAACCAAAGCGGATGGTGGTCTTGGATTGGAAGGTTTTGTCACCGGTCGTTACATCGAGCTGAACCTGGTAGCTCTCAACACTTATTCGCTGAGCTCTCTGGCTTGCCTCATCGCGGGTTAGGTTTTCGCCTGGCATCTAATCTCCATACGTCTTTGTCTGTGGCCTACAGGGCACCGGGTTTAATGACCGCAACTAGCCTACGGGTGGCTCTAGGCTGGAGAGGTGCAAAGACAGCTCTCAACCCTTTTGGCTTTAGTTCCGGTTGCAGCATTTGCCTGGTTCTACTGGTGGGCAAATTCTCTCGCTGCCGGCGGTCTGCTTCCTGACCCCGTGGCCACGCACTGGGGCCCGAGCGGTCAGGCAGATGGGTTTGCACCACTGAGTGAGCTTCTAATTTGGGCAGGCGCAGCGTTTTTGATTCCAGGTGTTATTTGGGCAGTGGTAATTCTTTATCCCAAAATTCCTTCAACCGTACGCATTGTTTTGATGCTGGTTACCGGGGTTTTGTTTGCAACCATGGCAGGCATCCAGATAGCAGCCATAGATTCCCAAATTGGTCTTGCGGATGCAAGGGAATCCTCTCTCTCATTTCCCTTCTTGGTCGTACTCGCCCCGGTAGCGGTTTTGCTGATTCTCTTTCTAGCAAAGCCCAGAATTGACATAGGTGATGCCCTTACTGTCTACCTCAGGGGCATTCCTATGTTTCGTGTGGACTACAGAGAAATTGAGCGCGTGCGCAAGACCGAGGCGAGTTGGAAGTCCTTTGGCGGACTGGGTTTACGGGTCTCGGGTAAGAAGGTGGCCTTTTTGCCAAGCTCGGGTGAGGTCATTGAGCTTGTGACGACCAAAGGTGAAACAGTTTTAGTGCGAACAGATAATGCCGATCAAGAATTGAGTGAGATAGAGAAGAGGATGGGATAGTTGCGCATTCACATAGCTACCGACCACGCAGGCATGGATCTCAGCGCCTACCTAGTATCTGAGCTGTCAGCTCTGGGTCATGAGCTAATCGATCACGGACCTAAAGAATATGACGCACTGGATGACTACCCAGGGTTTTGCATTGCGGCTGCACAGGCAGTGGCCAGTGATCTGCAAGGGGGAATTGAGGCTTTAGGCATAGTTCTTGGTGGGAGTGGAAACGGAGAGCAAATGGCCGCCAATAAAGTAAGCGGCATCCGAGCGGCTCTGGTTTGGAATGAATCAACTGCAAGGCTTGCTCGGGAGCACAACGATGCCAATGTTGTTGCCCTCGGCGCTCGCCAACACAGCAAGGAAGAAGTTTTGGATCTGGTCAAGGTATTTATTGCTGAACCCTTTTCTCAGGACGAGCGTCACGTAAGGAGAATCGGCAAGATTTCTCATTTCGAGGCAACCGGCGAAGTTCGCTACTAGCAATGCCCGAGGGTCATACCGTTCACCGCATCGCCAAGAGGTTTCAAAAAGAATTTCTTGGCAGCACGCTAGACATCAGCTCCCCCCAGGGCAGGTTCACCGACGCCCGGCTCGTTTCGGGGCGGGTTCTCACCAAAGCCGATGCCTGGGGGAAGCAGCTGTTTTTGCATTTTGACGACCTCGCGATTCGCATTCACCTGGGCATCTATGGCAAGTGGCGTTTCACTGCCGGCGAGACGCCCGAGGTCACAGGTCAGGTGAGGGCAAGATTTCAACTTCCTGGCATGACTGCTGATCTGCGAGGCCCAACTGCTTGCGAGGTTATCGATAAGGCGGGTATCAAGGACGTACAGGCGAGGCTGGGTCCCGATCCACTGAGGCCTGACCGTAAAGGGTCGGAGCGCGAGCGTTTCATCGCGAAGCTGACTTCCAGAAAGACTGCGGTGGGGCAGCAGCTAATGGATCAGAGCGTCATAGCTGGTATCGGCAATGTCTATCGCGCAGAGCTACTTTTCCGATCCTCTGTCAATCCCCATACGCCTGGAAACGTATTACCTTCCGAGCTGGCCGATCAGATTTGGGAAGACAGCGTGAGGCTGATGCCAATAGGGGTTCGGACCGGGCTGATGCTCACCCGTGAGGGCCACCTCAAAGGTAGGCCAAAGCTTGCGGACCGCTACTACGTCTATAAACGAGAGGGTCAGCCTTGCAGGGAGTGCGGGCACGAGGTCACCCTTGAGCTGATGGCATCCAGAAAGCTCTACTACTGCGCAAGGTGCCAAAAGTGAACCCGGTGATGAGAATAGTTTGGCTTTTCTTTATGGCTAAGAAGAAGCTAGGGCTCACCAGGCTCGGCAGGCCCGCCCGGCCAGCTGCTATGCCAACTCGCAAGCAGCTCAGGGGGCTCAGCATTGAAACTAAAGTCGTTGGCGGCTTCCCGCTTCACGTGGTGAAGGGTTCAAGCCCAAGTCAGCGAGTTGTCGTCTACCTCCATGGTGGCGGCTATGTTCAACCAATTGCCAAGCAGCACTGGGACCTTATCGGCAAAATCGCGCGTGAGACCTCGTCGATGGTCTACGTGCCGCGATATGGCCTTGCCTCCAGGCATAACGTGGATGATGCGCTTGAGTTCCTGGAGCGTGTGCGCATAGAGGTGGCGGGTCTTGGACTGCCGGTTGTAATTGCTGGAGACTCTGCCGGGGGAGGGCTGGCTCTGACACTTGCCCAGCAGGAGTCCTGGCAAAAACTCACAAAGCGGCTGATTCTGATTGCACCTTGGGTTGATTCCGAATGGGATTATGAGGATTTTGAGCGCTATGAGAATCGAGATCCGTGGCTGCTTTCACAATCGCTTCGCTACATCGCAATTGTTTGGTCTAACTGCGGCGACTTCAAACGAGTTGAAGTGAGCCCGTTGAGGGGAAACATGCATGGGCTGCCTGCAACATCTATCTACATTGGCGACTATGACCTGCTTTATCAAGACTCGCTTGCCCTGAAGGAGAAGCTTGA
>CAYGJH010000017.1:0-22591 GCA_964350385.1 uncultured Aquiluna sp.
TCGCTCGCCAGTGCGGTGACGTGGTGAAGGCCATGGGGTCGAATATTTGTCATGGCTTTGTCAACCAGCTGTGTCAACGGAGATTCCGCAATTGAAACATTGTGCAACAGTGGCAAGTGAGGGATTCGAACCCCCGTAGGCATACACCAGCTGATTTACAGTCAGATCCCTTTGGCCGCTTGGGTAACTTGCCGTGCGCTAGGCGCGATTAGAAAGACTACCCGATTTTCAAATTGTAAAGTAGCGGTAAAAGCCATAAGCGTTTACAGTTTTTTACATGGTTGGCATCGTCGAGGTCGCGCAGCGCGCTGGAGTCTCGACCGCAACCGTCTCTCGGGCTCTCAATGGTAAATCACATGTCTCGGCAAGAGCTAGAGAGCGCGTGCTCAAGGCAGCCCAAGAGCTTGGCTACGTAGCCTCCTCGTCTGCCTACACTCTCGCAACTGGCCGCTCGAAAAACATCGGCGTAGTAATGCCGTTTGTTGCTACCTGGTTTTTCTCAACCGTTCTAGAAGGAGCGGTGAATGCCCTTGTAAATCGTGGCTATGACGTCACCCTCTATAACCTCTCGGGTGGTTCTGGGCACAGAAAGCGCGTCTTTGAGGACCTTGTCCTTAGAAAGCGTGTGGACGGTGTTTTGACCGTTGCGCTCAAGGTCTCCGATGAGGAGCTAAAGCGGCTAACGGATCTCAAGAAGCCAATCGTGGGAATTGGTGGCCCAATACCGGGAGCAAGGTCGATAAGCATCGACGATGAGGGGGCCGGCAGGCTTGCCACTCAGCACCTCATATCCCTAGGCCACACCAAGATCGGCATGATCTCTGGAAACCCCGCAAGTGAGATGGACTTTCACCAGCCCTACCTCCGTAAAACCGGGTATCACGAGGCACTTCTTGACGCCAATCTTGACTTCGTCCCGCAGTGGATGGCGGAGGCAGACTTTACTGTCGCCGGCGGCTACCACGCAGCCAAGCAGATGCTTGGAGATCCAAGAAGTGCTCCAACCGCAATCTTCTGCGCCAGCGACGAGATGGGTTATGGCGCAATTCAGGCAGCCAGAGACTTGGGTCTTCGGGTCCCCCAAGACATCTCCGTGATCGGACTCGATGGCCACCCCTTAGGCATGTTCTACGGCCTTTCAACCATTGACCAAAAGACCGCCGAGCAGGGCGAGCACGGAGCCAACTGGATCGTAGACATCCTCGAGTCCGGGGATGACAAGCAACTAGCCAACATTGAGCAGCTCACCACCTGGCCCATTGACCTAACTGTGCGCTCATCAACCGCCCGCCAGTCAAAGACCTAGGAGAGAAATGGCAGACTCATCATTCGACATCGTGAGCAAGGTAGACCGCCAGGAAACTGACAATGCGCTCAACCAGGCCGCCAAAGAGATTCAGCAGCGCTATGACTTCAAGGGAACCGATGCCGATATCTCCTGGAGCGGAGAGAGCATCGTCATCAAAGCAAACTCCGAAGAGCGCGCAAAGGCTGCTCTGGATGTTTTCCAGACCAAGCTCATCAAGCGCGGAATCTCGCTAAAGTCCCTGGATTCTTCCGAGCCCCAACCCTCAGGCAAGGAATTCCGCATCACATCGACCATGAAAAACGGCATCGATCAAGAAAATGCCAAGAAGATCTCAAAGATTATTCGCGACGAAGGTCCCAAGAGCGTCAAGAGCCAAATTCAAGGTGATGAGCTCAGGGTCAGCTCGAAAAGCCGCGACGACCTGCAGCAGCTAATTGCACTTCTTAGAGGTAAGGACCTCGATGTTGACCTGCAGTTTGTGAACTACCGCTAACCCATAGCAAGGTAGCCGGTGCCACTTCCTATTACAGAGAAATAGGCGGCATCTGCAAAATACGCAGCCTCCCCCTGTCTAAGGCTCAAAGACTCTTCCTTTGAGGTTGAGATGACAATCTCACCGGCGACACAGACCGCAATTGCTCGACCCTTTAGGGCAACATCGATCAGCATGTTTGCCCCGCTCGGCTCAAGGCGGTAGAGGCTAAAGTCCTCTGTCGCCACTTGATACTCGGTCAGGCCGCTGGTCAGCTCAAAAGTGTCCACCAGTGGCTCCGCTAGCTCACCGAAGTCCAAAACCTGCATCAGCTCTGGTCTATCAATCGGCTTTTTAGTCAGGCCTCCGCGAAGCACATTGTCAGAGGCTGCCATCACCTCGACCCCTAGGCCTGAGAGGTAGGCATGAATATTGCCGGCTGGAAGATATAGCGCCTGCCCTGGTCTAAGCACCACGTGGTTCATTAGGACAGCCACCAAAAGCCCCGCATCCCCTGGATGCTCCTGGGAAATCTTCTCCAGAAGCTCTGCGCGAGGTCCCAGTGAAGTGGCTGCGGACAGAAGCCGCTCTGCTTGATCTCTGGAGGCCTCGAGCGCCCAGCTGGTAGCCCCACGGAGTCCCTCGCTCGCTAGAGCCAGCAGCCAAGGTGCGAAGGTGGCATCGGCCTGGCTAAGAGACTCCAGGTCTTGCTGAATCATCGCAACCGATCTAAAGCCACAAAGCGCCTCAAACTCACTGACAGCGACAATGGCCTCGGGCTTGTGGTTTGGGTCGGAGTATCCGGGATAGCCCTCCGCATAGCGAATGGAAGCGTGCTCCCTGGAAGGGTGGGCCTGAATCGAAAGTGGAGCGCTGGCTGCTAAAAACTTGACTAGGAACCCGAGGGGTTCGATGCGATCTGAGAGCTTGCCACCGACTTCGTCCAAAACCTCTGCGGGCGAGGACGGGTGCGTTCCAAACCAAAGCTCCGCCTGCGGCTTGCCGTCTGGCTTAGTGCCCAGCAGCTGAGGAATCAGATCTACTGAGCCCCACGCATAGCGCTGTGGTGAGTTGGTGAGCTTTAGCAGTGTCACCTGCCCAGACTACCTATCCTCGTCTGGCGCAACTATCACCGACATTGGCCCGGTGGGTGGTGCCGCAGCGTTGAGCTCGCTCCTGCGTGCGCGCTTGGCCCACTGATCAGCAATAATGCCCGAAATAACTGCAAGAACTACCGGGAAGAAAAAGGCTGTCGACAGCCCGACACCCTCGGTTAGCGCCCCCATACCTGCCTTGGCACCGATTGCCACCGAGGAGTTAAACAGGCTCAACCTACTAACCGCCCATGCGGTTGACACGCCTGGGATATGGCCTGCCGCCGAGAAGAACGCAGGTGAGGCTGGTGCCAATCCAAGCCCGGCGAGCCCCCATAAAATCGAAGCCGTCACCAGGCCAAGAATTGTGTTGAAGCTACTTATCGCCGAGGCGCTGAGAGCCGCTAATGCCAAGGTCGCGGCTGCCAGGAAGGCTCCTCTCGAAGCGATGGTGTGGGGGTGATACTTCTCAGCAAGTCTGGTCATTGAGAGTCGACCAATGATCATGCCAATCATGAAGACTCCAAAGGGTATCGATCTGAGGGCCACGTCAACATTTAGGACATCGCGAGCAAATACCGCCGCCCAGTCAATAACGGCGACCTCTGGGTAGATGGCAGCAAATAGCCCGATCGCCAAGAACCATAGCTGCGAGGGCATTTGGTAGAACTTCCGCTTAACAACCCCGGCCTTTTCCTCGACGTGGCCATCCTCCTCAGGGCTCAACAGCCACCGCAGCGTGAATTCAAAGATGATGATTGTGGCTATTGCTACAAGAATCAAAAACAGCTCCAACGACAAGAAGGTCGTCGAGATAGCTCCGGTAATGGCTGCTCCGACAGCTCCTAGCGACCAGCCCGCGTGCATGCGACCGATGATGTTGATGCTGATCTGCTTTTGCAGCAGCACCGCATGCGAGTTCACGCTCACCCCCAAAAGTGACATCGAGAAATTGAAGCCGATGTTGATGAGCATCCAAAGTGCTGGGTCATTGGTCCAGGCCAATGCGACCAAGAACACCATGCCCGCGTAGTTTGCAAAACGAATTAGCGGCCTTGAGCCAAAGCGCATCAACAACCTGGATGCAAAGAGCAGCGGGGTGATGGAACCAATGACGCTAAAGCCAATGATGGTTCCCCAGGTCGCGAAGGAAACTCCGAGTCGATCAATATATTCGGGGACCCAGGCAACCGATGCCAAAGCGCCGTGACCCATCAGGACAAAGGTTGCAAGCAGTCCAATCTGGGCTTTACGGAGCCTTGTTCCAGGCAGCCTCTGCAATTAGCGTCCTTTAGAAATATCGAGCATCTGAGCACGATTATGGAGCTTCAGTCGCTCTCTTCCGCTCAGCTCACCAAGGCGTTTTTCCTCGCTATCAACATTTAGCCAACCTGGCCAAGCCATGAAGTCAACTCCGCGCGAGCGCAGGGTCTCCTCGACAGCCTCTTCGCCGGGCTCAGACGGTGACCACCAGCTCGCTCGATCGGATATCAGATGCCCGATGGTCTCAATGGCATCGGCTTTGGTGTGGCCAATGAGACCAACTGGTCCGCGCTTAATCCAACCGGTGCAGTAGACGCCTGGGATATGTGAGCCGGTCTGGTCGAGGACCCTGCCCTCTTCATTTCGAATCACGCCCTCAACATCGTCAAACGGGATGGCATCGAGTTCGCTCCCAAAATAACCAACCGCTCGATACACAGCCTGAACCTCGAACTCGCGCATCTCGCCGGTTGCCCTAACGCGACCAGTGCCATCAAGCTCCGTGCGCTCAAACCTGATACCCGAAACCTTGCCACCGGTCCCGAGGATCTCCCTTGGGGTCGAGAAGAAGTGGAGGTGGAGCCTTCGCTCTTGTGGCGCTGACGGATTTTCCCGCAGGTCCTCAAGGGTCTTAACCATCACGCGAATCTGATTGTTCGAATCAATTGCCTCGCGAGAACCATCGTCGTATTGGAAGTCCTCGTCATAGACAATCGCCTGCACTCCCTCAACATGGAGTGCCTCTCTAAGTTCAAGGGGAGAGAACTTGACCTGGGCGGGGCCTCTTCGACCAAAGACGTGGACGTCGGTCACAGGTGATGCCTTCAAGCCCTGATAGACGTGATCTGGAATGTCGGTGGATAGCAGGTCGTCTGGTCGCTTAACCAAAATCCGAGCTACATCGAGGGCGACATTGCCGTTACCGATAACCGCGACCTCTTTGGCATCAAGCGGCCACTCGAGCGGAAAGTCTGGGTGAGCGTCATACCAATTCACGAAGTCAGCAGCTCCGAAGCTGCCCTCAAGATCTGCCCCTGGAATATCCAGATCTGCATCCTTGATCGCACCTGTTGCAAAGATGACCGCGTTGTAGTGCTGTTTGAGGTCGTCGAGCGTGATGTCGACTCCGTATTTGACGTTTCCAAAGAAACGAATGTCTCCGCGGTCTAAAACCTCAAACAGTGCCCTGATGATGCCTTTGATTCTGGGGTGGTCTGGGGCTACGCCATACCTCACCAGTCCGTAGGGGGCAGGTAACAGGTCGAATAGGTCAATTGAGACGTCAAAGTCCCGCTCAGCCTTCAGGATGAGGTCTGATGCATAGATACCGGCAGGACCAGCACCAATAACTGCAAGACGTAGCTTGGACATTGTCTCTTTCTAAAAACTAACCTTTGCGGTCAACCACGGCCCTGGCAAAAGCTTCAAGGGCGGACTTCACGCTACCACTGGGTAGTGGCTCAAGTGCATCGACGGCCATGTCTGCCCAGCTGTCGGTGACTTCCTCAGCCTTGGCAATAACCGGGTGGTTCCTAAGCCTTTCGAGGACAGAGGCAATATTAGCCTCGCTGGCGTCAGCGATGTCACTGGCAAGGGCCCTGGAGTCCTCGTCCTCGTAGGCACTAAGTAGGAGTGCTGGCAGGGTGGGGACACCGGCAAGAATGTCTGTTCCCGCAACCTTGCCCGAGTCTTTCTTGGAGGCTCTGATGTCGATTAGGTCATCTGCTAGCTGGAAGGCAATGCCAACCCGCTCTCCGTATAGCCGCAGCGGCTCCTGATAGGCATCATCGGCTCCAGCAAGCAGTGCTCCCAGCCGCGCCGAGAGTGAGATTAGGGAACCGGTCTTATCCCTGACCACATCGAGGTAGTGCTGAAGCGGGTCAGAATCACCGGGGCCAATGGTCTCGTGAAGCTGACCGAGAACCAGCTGCTCGAAGACCTGGGCCTGAAGCTGCAGGGCCTCGGTGCCGAGATGGCTAACGATGTTCGCGGCCCTTGCAAACAGCAGATCCCCTGTCAAAATCGCAATGTTGTTCCCCCACACAACATGAGCTGCATCGACACCTCTTCTTGTCGAGGCCTCGTCCATCACGTCATCGTGGTAGAGGGTGGCGAGGTGCGTGACCTCCATCACCACGGCGGCATCCATGACACTTGAGTTTGAACCGGAGCCAAGGTGCGAGGTGAGCAGCACCAACAGTGGCCTAAGCCGCTTCCCGCCTGCCTTAGCGAGGTGGTTCGACATCGAGTCAACGACCGAGTTGGTCTGAGCTGTAGCGGTCTGGATGCGGGTCTCG
The DNA here is from genome assembly GCA_964350385.1 of uncultured Aquiluna sp. Classification (GTDB taxonomy): domain Bacteria; phylum Actinomycetota; class Actinomycetes; order Actinomycetales; family Microbacteriaceae; genus Aquiluna. The sequence goes on from CAYGJH010000017.1 coordinate 6,436, forward strand.
ACAACCTTGAGATCGGATTCGATCTGCTTCAAAAGCTTGCTATCGCCGAGCTTTTGGAACTGGGGGGGTAGGAGAGCCATCAGTTTCTAAACCCCGTGTGAATAGCAACAATTCCAAAAGTCAGGTTTCGATATGAGACTTCACTGAAACCGGCATCTCGAATGTCCTGTGCCAGCTCATCCTGGGATGGCCAGGCCTCGATGGAATCGGCCAGGTAGCTGTAGGCCTCGGGGTTCTTGCTGAGCAATCTGGCAACGATCGGCAGCACGTTTCTCAAATACCAGCGGTAGAGGGTCCCTAAGAGCCCTCGAACCTTGGAAAACTCGCAAATAACCAGCCTGCCTCCCGGCAGCAGCACCCGGTGAAACTCACGTAGCGCGACCCTATGGTCCTGCACGTTTCTCAGGCCAAAGGACATCGTGACCGCATGAAACTCAGGCTTCTTGAACGGAAGCTTCATGGCATCGGCAAAAACGAACTCGAGGTCGGGGTAGCGCTTTTTCCCTTGCGCAATCATGCCCTTAGAGAAGTCGGCCGCCACTACTTCAGCGCCTGGAACCCTCAGAGCCATGGAAGAGGTTCCCGTGCCGGCGGCGATATCTAGGATTCGCTCACCGCTTTTTGGTGCCACAGCCGCCTTCAGCGAGCGCCGCCAGAGCCGGGATTGGTAGAGGGACAAAAGGTCGTTGGTCTTGTCATAGGCCGAGGCAACCTCGTCAAACATCGCGGAAACGCTGCTCGGATCTTTTCCTAAATCGGCCCTGGTCACCTACCAAGTCTAATCGGGCTAGGAGTCGCCCTTGCCTTGAGTGGCAAGGGTATAGACCACCAATCCAACAGAGCCAAACATCAATGCCACCACCAGCGGCGTCGTGGCATTCATGAACCTGTCTGCTGGGGTCAGGGTTGTAATTTCAATCCGGTCTAGATCAAGTGGCTCCGCGGCATTGGGGTCAACCTGGCCATTGACAACAACCGGCGGTATTACCTGTTCAATCTCATCGCCCTCGCGAAAGAGATCATCTTCGTCATTGTCTGCAAGGGCGGGTCCAGCAAGCAGCATCGCGCCCATCAGGACAACACCTGCAATTCTTCGCAACTAGAGCCTCCGCTTAGACTTGGTAGGAATAAAAAGCCTAAAAGCTGTTGCTCTATTCTTTCTGCACTCTCAGAGAACTGGAAGCTAGGAATCACATTGACCCTCAAGGTTCACATCCGGCAAGCGGCCGTGCCTGAGGTATTGGAGCTAGGCGGTGCAAACGTCTTTTTGCATGAGGGCAAGCTCATAATCGGCTACGGAGTCGCCAAGCGATTAGCCGCAAAAGGTGATGGCCGAATTCAGGAGCTTTCTGCCAAGTGGCAAGAGCTTGTGGATGCCAGCGAGATCCAAGACGAGGTGTCGGTTCCCGGCACAGGCCTAATTGGCCTGAGCTCAATAACCTTTTCTTCCAAGAGCAGCGCAGAATCCGTGATTATCGTGCCCGCAAGAACCCTGGTTATTCAACAGGGTCACAGCTACGAGGTCGTAGTTGATGAAGATGAGAGCTACGACAAAGGCAACTCACCAGCCGGAAATTTCGTTGAGGGATTACAGAGCTCGGCAGGTTTTAGAGCTTCCGTTGAAAAAGCCATAGCCAAAATCAGTGCGGGAAACTTAGAGAAAGTGGTGCTTGCCAGAGACCTAGTGCTCGAAACTGTGGAGCCGGTTGAGCTTGAATCGGCTCTGGCAAGGCTCCACGAGCGCTATCCACACTGCTGGACCTACAAAGTCGAATCGGTATTTGGAGCTTCTCCCGAGCTGCTAATTCGCTCCGAGGGCGGAGAGGTCTCGGCACGAGTGCTTGCCGGCACCGCTGGCAGAGGCACCGACCCGGATGTTGATCGCGCAATTGCCGATGGCCTGTCGCATTCGCTCAAGAACAAGCATGAGCATGGCTATGCTGTGCAGTCACTTGTCACAGCACTCGAGCCGTTCTGCTCAGTCATCGAGGCCGATGAAGAGCCTTTCTCACTCGCACTTCCCGACCTTTGGCACCTAGCCACCGACGTCAAGGGCAAACTCAAGTCAAAGACCTCGCTTTTGGATGTGGTTGGTGCTCTGCACCCGACCGCAGCGGTTGCCGGCACCCCCCGCAAAGCAGCCATGGAACTAATCGAGGAGCTGGAGCCTTTTGATAGGGCCGGCTATGCAGGACCGGTTGGTTGGCTAAGTTCTGACGGATCGGGAGAAATTGCGATTGCGCTTCGCGGAGGCGTGGTGGAACCTGGTCAGATCCGGGCGATGGCGGGTTGCGGGATTGTCAGCGAGTCAGAGGCAGAGGCAGAACTGAGTGAAACGGAGCTAAAGTTCAGAGCCGTTCGCTGGGCATTTGGCGCCTAGAGCGCGTAGTCGATAAGCACAAACCCGGTTTCGCCCCAGAGCGCCTCAAGCTCCTTCACGCTTTCGCAGCGGAAATACTTCCAGCCGTAGGCGGCAGCCAGAGACCGAAGATCTACTACCTGTGGAGTAGCAAAGAGTCTCTCAAAGGTCGCCTGTGGCAAAAGCTCATTCACCTCGAGACGAGAGAAGATGTGGCCACCATTGTCATTACCGACAATTAGGCGAACGTTCATGTCTCCCAGGTCGCTGCGGTTGAGCCCATTTGCATCGTGCAGGAGAGTCAGGTCACCAATCAGTGCAGTAACGTCCTGTTTTTCCTGGGCAATACCAATGGCGGTGGACACCGTTCCATCAATCCCAGATAGTCCGCGGTTTGAGTAGACCTCGATCTGCTTTGGCTTTACGACTCGGTCTGCGACTCTAATCAAATCTGATGCGCCGAAAAGCAGCCTGTCGCTCCTATCCCAAACAAACTGAACGAGCTCAGCACGAGCATCAACCTCTGGCTCGCGCCTCCAGCTCTCAAGCCACTGTGCGGCTGCTACCGATGAGGGCAGAAGCCGATCAGCGGAAGCGATCACGTTGTCGAAAGGGTCGAACAGCCCAAAGCGTGAGTGATTGACATAAACCGCGCTTGCCGAAATCAGCTTTTGGATTGGTCTGGACAGCGTCGGCTTCCCAAAGACGACGACCTTGCGAACCTGATCACCCAGGTAATCGAGAGCTGCGATGTAGTCAACGATCGCGTTTGGCCCGCTACGCTCGCCTGAGCTTGGCTCGGCTAGGAGTGGCAGGCCTGCCTTCTCTGCGAACTCTCTGGCTCCCTCGCCTCCTGCTCCGGCAATAACGACGGTGTGGTCATCGACCGGAACTTCAAGCTCGGCCAAATCGCCTGCTCCAACAGGAGGGTGCGGATCGAGGGTTGCAAAAACCTCCGTCGCAGTCGGCGATGCAGAACTAAGTGGCAGATCAAACTGGAGGTTCAGCTGCACAGGACCCTGTTTGTTTACCGCGGCTAGGACCGCTGAATGCGCGAACTTGGCAGCGACCTCTGGGTCATCGGCCTCAAGATCAAATTCGGCGACGGTGCCGCCGGCAAAAATGCCCTGCTGCAGCGTGGTCTGATTCGCACCTTTACCCCTCAGTCTCGCTGGCCTGTCGGCAGTTAGGAGAATAAGTGGAATGCCCGCATGGAAGGCCTCCAAGACCGCTGGATGGAGATTTGCAACCGCGGTTCCACTGGTGGTTATGACCGCAACTGGCTTGCCCGATGCCAATGCGTTTCCGAGTGCCGTGAAGGCCATCGAACGCTCATCTAGGCGGACCGTGAGTTTAGCTTTGCCGGCGCTCGCTAGCTGCTCGGCCGCAATTGCGAGAGCTTGCGATCTAGCCCCGGGTGAGAGGTAGAAGGATTCGACTCCGGAGGCGACAAGATTCGCCACCAGGCTGGCGGCAAAGTCTTGGGCGGTCACTTCTTGTCGTCTTCATCATCCTTCTTGCGCATCTTCTTCGAGATGTCACGCAGGAAGGTGGGGTCGTCATCTGGGGCAATGGTCTTTCCGCGACCACCAAATCCGCCGTCATCACCGCGCTTGAGCGGGCGACCGACCATGAGATAGAGGAGGCCTCCAAAGAAAGGCACGATCACGCAAAGAATGACCCAGAGCCACTTCGGCAGGGACCTAACCTCGTTTTTGTCAGCGCTGATTGCAAAAACGGTCGTGAAAACCATCCAAATAACCAAAAACGCAAGCGTTACAAGAGCCACTCGTGTCATACCTTCAACCCTAGTTCGTTTCGCTTCCTCTTAGACTGGTGACGTGAAAAACCCTTGGCTCAGCTACGTGCTAATGCGCCTTGGGCTTTTCTTTGGAGTCTTTTTTGTGCTCCTACTGCTTCAGTTCAACCCATTTTTCGCCGCAATTATTGCAGCAGCCCTCTCTTTTGCCATAGCGCTTGTGTTTCTTGACCGTCAGCGCGATGCGATGAGCGAGGCAGTTGCCAAGAAATTGTCTAGAGACGCACTGGGCCGCTACCAAGACGATCTCTCTAGCGAGGAGGATCGAATCTTGGACCTAGAAGCTGAAGCTGACCAGAGCGATGCCGGTCCCAACCAAGACGGCAAACCCTAGGCCCGCAAAAGAAGTCAGCTTCAAGGCCGTGATTAGCTCACCAGGGTTTCTACTCTCCATGATTATCAGCGTTACCGGCAGCACCAGCAGCAAATTCAACATGCCGAGTATTGCAGCCGGATAAGCGAGCAGTATCAGGAAATTCAGACCAACTGGCAACCAGATCAGCAGCATAAACAGGGTCTTTGATGCCTTACGACCAAGCCGAACCGCGAGGGTCTTCTTTCCCACCTTGGCATCGGTATCAATATCCCTGATGTTGTTCACCAGCAAGACAGCGGTCGCATAGAACCCAAACGCGATACCTACCAGCACCGCAAGCGGATCAATGAGCAGCGTCTGAATGAAATTCGTGCCCACCGTTGCAACCAGGCCAAAGAAGACAAACACTGCCACCTCGCCCAGACCCGCATAGCCATAGGGCGATTTGCCGCCTGTGTAGAACCAGGCTGCCAACACCGCCAGGGCTCCAATGCCAAGTAACCACCACTGGGAGGTAACTACGACAATGGCAAGACCCGCAGCAACCGCGATGCCAAAGGTTATAAATGCCGCCCGCTTCACCGCATCTGGTCTTGCGAGGCCGGCTGCGGTGATGCGCTGCGGGCCCACCCGATTGTCATCGGTCCCACGAATACCGTCGGAGTAATCGTTGGCGTAATTCACGCCAATCTGCAAAAACAGCGCAACCACCAGTGCCAAAATCGCAAGCAAAGGGTCAAAGCGGTCCAGGGTGAAAGCCACCGCCGAACCGAGATATACCGGAGCTATGGCAAGTGGCAGCGTTCGCACTCTGGCACCTGTTACCCAGGTAGAAAACTTAGACATTAGAAAAAGACTAATCGGCGAGTAGTTTGCTACACGCCACGAGGTCGGGCTTGCCTGAGGAAAGCCGCGGAAGCGCCTCGACCCTGATCACCTTTCTAGCCTTGGCCGCAGGGGATATCGCCTCAGTCAGCTGTTCAAATGAAACCTCCGGGCTTCCTGCGTAGACGATGCCAACTGACTGACCCCACTCGCTCTCCACCGCGCACGCCGCAACCTCCTCGACCCCAGCAATCGCGAGTGCGGCCTCCTCAACTCGCTCAAGAGAAACCTTCAGCCCGCCAGAAACTATGACCCGATCAGCCCTGCCAAGAACTTTGAGCTTGCCATCGACCATCTCCCCCAGGTCGTTGGAGAGATATCTACCACCCAGCCCATTGGCCAAGACAGGACCAGAAATCTCAATCAGGCCGTCAACGATTTGCATCTGAACTCCGTCCAGCGCAACTCCGTCATAGACGCAGCCTCCGGCGGTCTCAGCCATGCCATAGCTCAGGACAATGTTGAGGCCCTTGGCCCTAAGGGACTCCACGAGAGCGAAGTCTGCCGCCTGGCCTCCAACCAAAATGGCATCAAATTTTCTCAGGGTTGAAAACAGAAAAGCATCGCTATCGATTTCGGCAGCTATCCGCTGGAGTTGGGCGGGAACAAGGGAGGTGTAGCGGCGCTCCCCCTCCATCAAAGATGCCCCCCTCACAAAAGCCTCGGTGGTGAATGGAACCTGAGTGTTCATAATCACCGGTTGCGTATCTGAGAGCACCGATCGTGTAAGGACATTTGCCCCGGCAATGAACTGTGGTGTTAGGGCGAGTAGCCACTGCCCCGGTCCACCTAGCCGCGAAAGTGATGCGGCAGCCGAGTGCTTCAAAGCCGCAACAGATAGCTCGATCTGCTTTGGGGAGCCTGTGGAGCCTGAGCTTTCGACAATGAGTCCGACATCATCGCTAACCTGCTGAGGAACAGAGACCTCTGGAGGAACGCCGTTTATCTCAGGTCCGGAAATGAATCCTGCGCAGTTACCCTCCAGGACATCAAGGATGAGATTTAGAGCGCCAAAGGTGTCATTGGCCGGACAAACCCGGAGCTTTTTCATTTAGAAGTGCCAGGGGGTATCAGACCAGTTTGGTTTGCGCTTTTCCAAGAAGGCGTCTCTGCCCTCCTTGGCCTCGGCTGTCCCATAGGCGAGCCTGGTCGCCTCTCCCGCAAATAACTGCTGGCCAACCATGCCATCATCGGCTGCGTTCAGCGCATACTTGAGCATTCGAATCGCTGTTGGGCTCTTACCGAGAATCTGCTCTGCGAACTCTAGTCCTGCACTCTCGAGCTGTTCGTGGTCCACCACCTTGTTCACTGCGCCAATCTCAAGGGCCCGCTGAGCGTCATACTCCTGCCCCAAAAAGAAGATCTCTCGAGCAAACTTTTGGCCAACCTGCCGAGCAAGCAGCATTGATCCATAGCCAGCATCGAAGGAGCCGACATCGGCATCTGTTTGTTTGAACTTGGCATGCTGCCTTGAGGCAATCGAAAGATCGCAAACAACATTGAGTGAGTGTCCACCACCTGCCGTCCAGCCGGAGACCAGGGCGATTACCACCTTTGGCATGAAACGAATAAGCCTTTGGACCTCAAGAATGTGAAGCCTGCCCGCGCCACCTGGAGCATACTCATAGCCGCTATCTCCCCTGACCCTCTGGTCGCCGCCAGAGCAAAATGCCCAAACTCCATCCTTGGGCGAGGGACCATTGCCGGTTAGCAGCACTACTCCAACATCGGAGAGCATGCGCGCATGATCTAAAGCCCTATAGAGCTCATCCACCGTCTGCGGCCTAAAAGCGTTTCTAACCTCGGGCCTAGAGAAGCCGACCCTCACTACTCCCAGGGAGTTGTGGCGGTGGTAGCTGATATCTTCCAGGTTCTCAAAACCAGCAACTTCGACCCACTGGGTGGGGTCAAACGGGGCTCCTGGAGAAAATTTCATATGCCTAGACTAATCAAATGGCAGCCGACGAGATAACCGATGTAGCGGTTGTAGCCCTCCCGATGAGGACTAGATTCCGTGGGATTGTGGTGCGTGAGGCGCTAATCTTCCGAGGCAGCCAGCGCTGGAGCGAATTCAGCCCCTTCGTCGAATACGAAGACGATGAGGCCGCGCAGTGGCTCTCAGGTGCAATCAGTTGGGCCAATGACCCCCTTCCTAGCTCCTTTAGGCAGTCAATACCGGTCAATGCCACCCTGCCAGCGGTTGCTCCGGATGAGGTGGCCGATGTGCTCTCACCCTTTGGCCGATTCAGCTCAGTAAAGATCAAGGTCGCCGAAAAAGGGCAGGACCTAAAAGACGACATTGCCCGCGCAAGGAGAGTAAGGGATCTCTACCCAGATACCAAGATTCGGCTAGATGCCAATGCCGGCTACTCCACCGAGCAAACCATGCAGGTTGCAAGGGAACTCAAAGGCCTTGAACTCGAATACATCGAGCAGCCGGTGAAAACAATCGCTGAGCTCAAAGAGCTCAGGAACTGGTTGGCCGAGGAGCAGATACCACTCAAGGTCGCCGTCGACGAGTCGATTCGAAAGTCAACCGATCCGCTACTGGTTGCTAGGGAACAGGCGGCAGACATTGCGGTTATCAAGGTTCAACCGCTCGGAGGCATCCGAAGGGCCCTCGCGATCGCTAGCGAGAGTGGCCTGGAGATAGTTGTTAGCTCTGCCCTTGAGAGTTCTATAGGAATTGCCCACGGCCTGCATCTTGCCGCTGCCATGCCAACACTCAGCTATGACTGTGGTCTTGCGACCGCATCACTCCTGGGCGGGGACGTTATTGCCTCGCCGCTGGTTCCGGTAGCCGGTGAAATCGAGCTTCGCGAGGTGAGCCCGAGTCAAGAGCTGTTAGAAAAATACGCTGCCAGCCCTGAACGCACTCAGTGGTGGCTCGCGAGGTTAGATCGCTGCCGGCAGCTGTTAGAGACCTGAGTAGACGTGCAGGCCTTTGAAGAAAAGGTTGACGATGGTGAAGTTGAAAATAACCGCCCCAAAACCGATCAGACCAAGCACCGCCGCTCGCTTACCTGTCCAGCCCCTGGTTGCCATGGCGTGTAGGTAGCCGGCATAGACCACCCAAATTATGAAGGTCCAAACCTCCTTGGTGTCCCAGCCCCAGTAGCGGTGCCAGGCACGCTCGGCCCAAATGGCTCCTGCAATCAACGTAAAGCTCCAGGCCACAAACCCGACCATGTTGAAACGGTAGGCAATGCGCTCCAGCTGCCTCAGGTCTGGAAAGCGGTCCATCAGAGCCCTACCAACTCCGGCTGCCTTCACAAGATAGAAGATGTGGAAACCAGCTGCGATGGCAAAGAAGCCGGTTGCCATGATTGCCACGACCACGTGGATCACCAGCCAGTAACTCTGTAGCGCGGGCATCAATGTCTTCACCTCGACATAGAACAGGCTCACCGCGGCAAAGAGGGTAACGAGCGAGAACCCGGTGACAAAGGTCGCCACATAGCGAACATCTTTGACCCTGAGCGAAATTAGGTAGATGGTCAGAATCATCAGTGCGCCTGAGATTGCGAACTCATACATGTTTGCCCAGGGCACGCGCTGAGCTGCAACTCCTCGCAGGAACACCCCAACACCTAGGACCAAAGTGCCAGCACCCAGCACCCAGAAGCCGTAACGCTCAAAGCGCGACTCGGTGGGATCGTCTTTGAGTCTGGCGAGTTGGAAAGCAAACATCAACAGGGCAACAGCCAATAGACCCATCGCGGCAGAGACGAACAGCAGGGAGATTTGCGACAGTGGCTCATTCAAGACAATGTTCAACTAGTCACCCTCTATCTCTTTGCGTAAATCATCAATTAGTTCTTCGAGGCCGTCATCGTCACCTCTGGCTAGTGCTGCATACTCAATTTTGCCAGCTGCCTGACGCACCCAAACCCGTCTTCTGCGAACACTCAGCGAAAACACAATTGCCACAAGGGCAATAAATGCAAACACCATGATCCACAAACCACCGGGGTTATAAGCGACGTCCAGGGAGGCAAATCGCTTCAGCCCATCGAAGGAGATGAACCCAGCTCCTCCGGGAAGCTCGGCCGTCTCACCTACCCGAAGTTCAATTGGCGGGTTTGGTCCATCACGCCCGGCAATCAAATCGAGATCTGTAATGTCCAATGCATAAACGTTTCTGGGTATTCCAGCATCGAGCCCAAGATCGCCCAAATAGACGTTCATGGTCAACAGTGGATCGATAGGGTCCGGGTAGATGGACGCATACGCCCCAGACTCGAGCTCCTGGGCGGTCGGATAGAAAAACGCGATGATACCAATCTGCTCGGGGCTGGCGTCAGGGGCTTTGATCACACCGAGCGATGTCATGTTGGAGTCCTGAGGCAGAAATACCACCGGCCCAGAAAAAGCGATGTTGCCTACTCCGTCATAGAGGGTTATCACCGGCGCAAAACCGTTGCCGGTTAGGAACACATTCGCACCCGGAGCCTCTAGCGGGAAATTGACCCGTATGTCCGAGTTGGCGACCCTAGCGCCGTCATCGAGGGTCACATTGGCAACAAAGTCCACGGGCTGCCCAAGGTTGGCAGGGTTTCTGAGGTCATAGACAACCTCGAAGTCCTCCAAGGTCATAGAGAAAGGCTGCAGCTCATTTTCAAAAAACAGCGGGCCAGGAGAAAAGGCGTCATAGCTTGCGAGGTTGTTCACGAAAGTATCTCCCTCGACCAGGACCCGCTGACCTGAGAAGCTGAAGCCTCCGCCGACTCCAACTGCAATCAACAGCAGCACCAGGGAGTAGTGAAAGACCAGGTTCCCGGTCTCTTTTAGGTAGCCCTTCTCGGCGGATACCGAGTCTCCAAGCCTGCGAACCCGGAAACCTCGGGCTCGAAGCACCTTCTCGGCGCGGTCAAGCTGATCAGCGTCAGCCGCACCACTGATGTAGGCGGGCATCCGCTCAAGCTTTTGTGGAGTCTCGACAGGCTTAGCGCGCAGAGCGTTGAGGTGGACCTGAGTCCTGGGCAGGACGCAGCCAACCAGCGAGACAAAAAGCAGGATGTAGATCGCTGAGAACCAAACCGAGGTGTAGACATCAAAGAGCTGCAGCGAATCCAGAAGGGCTGCAAACTCAGGCTGCTGGTCGTAATAGAGCCTGACACCATTGGGGTCAGCGCTTCGCTGAGGATAGAGCGAACCGGGAATTGCCGCCAGAGCTAACAGTAAGAGAAGAAAGAGCGCGGTGCGCATCGAGGTCAGCTGGCGCCAGAACCAGCGACCCCAGAAGACAGGACTAAAGCGGGAGGATGATGCCACTGTTCACCACCTGCAACCAATTAGTAAATTGCAACCAGAGCCCGGTTGCCATCAGTGTGCCCAAGACGATGAGCAAAACGCCTCCGAAAATGTTGACCTTTCGGATATTGCGCTTAATCAGGTCAACACTCTTCGCAGCCCAGCCAATTCCTGCCGCTAGCAAAAGGAATGGCACTCCAATGCCCAATGAGTAGACAGTTGCCAAAATTCCGCCCCGAAGCGGGTCCCCGCTGTCGCTTGCTAGTACCAGAACCGCCGACAGCGTGGGCCCGATGCATGGAGTCCAACCCAGGGCAAAAACCACACCCAAAAGCGGAGCACCTATAAGACCGGTCTTCGGTGTTAGCGGGAGCTTTAGAGTCCTTTGGAAAATACCGAGCTGGCCAATCATGGCAAGGCCAAACAGAATCACCAGCACTCCAAGCACTACCTGAACCCAAAGGTTTCGAGTGAAGAACACAAATGCGGCAGAACCGGCAAGGACTCCCAGGGAGACAAAGACCGTCGTGAAGCCCGCAACAAACAGCGCGGTGCCGAGAACGGCCTTCGACTTCACATTTGCTGAGACGTAGCCGAGATAGCCGGGAACCAGCGGCAGCACACAGGGGCTTGCGAACGTAACGATGCCAGCGAGCAAAGCAATTGGCACAGCTAAGAGCATCGAGCCAGATAGGGCAATCTCTGAGGGGCTCACTGGTTCACCGTTTTTATTAGCTCACGAAGGATTGACTTATCGATACGGCCCAGAATCCTTGCCGAGACCCTGCCCTCTCTGTCAATTACCAGTGTCGTGGGGACCGCTTGCGGACTCACCACGCCTGAGAAAGCTAACGAGACCCCACCACTCTGAGCATCGATTATTGATGGGAAGGTGATGCCGAAGTTCCGATCAAAGGCCAGCGCGGTTTCCGCGGTGTCGCGAACATTAACCCCAACAAATTGGACACCCTCAGCTGCGAATTCTTCGCTTAGTGCTGCAAGGTCTGGTGCCTCTGCACGGCACGGCGCGCACGCTGCATACCACCAGTTCATAACCACGACATAACCCTCGAGAGACTCTGAGCTTAGATATGCGCCGCTCTCGGTGATGCCCTCCCACGGTTCGAACGTCGGCCTCTGATCTGCCGCAAACTCCGTCACCGTGCCATCGCCTGCGATGTAGTTCTTGTTATCCCCGGAGCGAAACTGCTCCGCCAGTGGGTCTTGAGCGCAGCCGGAGAGCATTAGAACAACCAGTGCGCTAAGGAAAATTCTTCGCAACTAGATCAGCCCCGCGTGCCTGAGGCCGGGTTCACGATAGTCAACCGGTACCAGCTTTCCCCCTGCAACCTCAAAGGAGGTGATGGAAGAAAGCGAGCAGCGACGGTTTCGAGGGTTGTGCGGAAGTCTGAGGCCCTGAGCGCTGCGGTAGGTCATCCAGATTGGTAGCTGGTGGGAGACAAAGACCACATCACCTGAGTCCACACTTTCCCAGCCTGCGAGCGCCGCTTGTGTCATGCGGGTAGCAATTTGATTGAAAGGCTCCCCCCAACTCGGAAGGCTGGGGTTGTAGAGGTGGAGCGCAAGGGAAGGCTTTGCAATCAGTGCTCTTGGGCCCATTGGGTAGCCGCGAAGCTTGTTCCATGGCTCAATGATTTTCTCTTCGATTGTTGGCTCCAGGCCAAACTGATTTGCGACAGGGGCTGCAGATTGCCTGGTTCTCTCAAGTGGTGAGACATAAAGCTTTGCGATCTCGCGGTTCATGCTTGCCAGCTCCCTGGCTGCGGCCTCCGCCATCTCATGACCTAGCTCACTCAGCGGGAAACCATCAAGGCGTTCGTAGAGCAGTCCCCGCGGATTAAACACCTCACCGTGTCTTACGAAGTGAAGGCGAGAGGCGGGCATAGAACAAGTTTACCTTCGCTAAACTTGGCTGAATTCCGCCAGCTAGCCCTAAAGGACCTACGAACTATGCTCAATCGCTCAAAGATCAGCGAACTGAAAAGCCAACAGGATGGTCCGGTAACAATCGGGGGTTGGGTAGAGACCCTTAGGGACCAGAAGCGGATCCAGTTCATCATCATTCGTGATGAGTCTGGAAGCGTGCAGGTCACCTACCCACGCCCCAGCGAAGAGGACAAGCTTGCCGACCAGGTGTCCGCCCTCACCCACGGCAGCTTTGTAATTGTCAAGGGTCAGCTCAAGCACGATGAGCGCGTAAAGCTGGGTGGCATTGAGATATTGCTAGAGGGACTTGAGGTCGTCTCAGCATCGTTACCAGACAGCCCCATTGCCGAAGACACCTCAATCGACAAGAGGCTGGACTGGCGATTCATCGACTTTAGAAGGCCAGAGCTAAATCTGATGATGCAGGTCCAGACCACAATCGAGCAGGCTTGGCGAGAGCACTGGCTGGCAAACGACTTTGTCGAGATCCACTCCCCGAAGCTGATGGCTTCTCCCTCCGAGTCTCACGCAGAGCTCTTCAAGCTCGAGTACTTTGAGGGCCACGCCTACCTCGCCCAGTCCCCCCAGTTCTACAAGCAGATGGCCATGAGCGCAGGCCTCAACAGGGTCTTCGAAATCGGACCAGTATTTAGGGCAGACCCCTCTTTCACCTCCCGCCACGCAACCGAGTTTGTCTCTATCGACATGGAGATGAGCTGGATAGATTCACACGAGGACGTAATGAGCTTCCAGGAAGAGCTCATGGTGAAGGCAATCACCGCAGTGAAGGAGAAGCACGGCGAGAGAATCAAAGAACTCTACGACATTGATATCGAGGTTCCGGCAGCCCCGTTCCCCAGAATCCCCCTAGCCGAGGCTCACGAAATCATTGAAAAGCGCGGGTATAAAGTGCCGAGGACTGATGGTGACCTTGACCCAGAGGGTGAGCGTCAGATCTCGCAGTATGCCAAAGAGGAGCTTGGCCACGAATTCGTGTTCCTCACCGACTACCCAAAGCACATCAGACCCTTCTACCACATGCGCCACGAGGACAACGAGACGCTAACCAAGAGCTACGACCTGATCTGGAAGGGCACTGAGATCACAACTGGGGCCCAGCGCGAGCACCGCATTGAAGTTCTTGAGGCGCAGGCAAAGGACAAGGGTCTAGACCCGGAGGGACTTGAGTTTTACCTGGACTTCTTCCGCTACGGAGTCCCCCCACACGGAGGCTTTGGCATGGGTCTGACGAGGGTTGTAATGCTCATGCTCGAGCTTCCGAACATCCGAGAGGCAAGCTTCCTCTTCAGGGGACCAAACAGGCTGCAGCCCTAGAGCCAGCCCTCCACTTTCAGACCGGGCACCCGCTGAAAGTGCTTGAGATTGTTTGTTACGAGCGTCGCGTTCAGACTCAGCGCATGTCCCGCAATCAATTCGTCAGTCGTCCCGATAGGGCGTCCAATTTGCTTCAGGGCGTTAGAGACCTTTGCTGCTTGTGCAGCCCCTTTACCGTCGAGCATCAGGGGTTCGACATTTGCCAAGAAAAGTTGGGCTTTAGCGCTGGATCGAGTGTTTGGATGAGCCTCAATACCCTTTTGAATTTCGAAAGCTGTGATGGTTGAAATTGCCCATTGGCCCGACAATAGATTCCCGAGACGTTGCAAAACAGTTTTATTGCCCCTGATTGCGAAGATTGCGATGTCGCTGTCAAGCAGATACAACTAGCTTTCCTCTTCGTCTCTAAACATTTCTTCAAAATCGAACCGGTCGGCCCAGTCTGATCTATCTGGCACTGGGAACTCGGACTCTGGAATCTCTGGACCTTCGGAAAGACGTGCAAGCAGTCGCTTCATTCTCTCATCGCGGTCCAGGGGTCTTATTTCAAGAACGCCGTCCTCACGAACAGTCATGTCGAACTCAGCGTCCTCGGGTAGCCAACCCTTAGGAATCCTGACGGCCCAGCTGCCGCCATTCTTGAATGCTTTTCTGGTCACCCGCTTAGTCATAACAGATAACTCCTATCTATACAAAAGTATAGACAAGTGTGCTGTGGATAACTAGCTGTTCTGGCCAAGCCAGGTGTCGAATCCGCCAACCTCAACCAGCCATGCGGTAGCGAATGCGAAGACTATGGCCCATAACACCATCGCAGTGGACACAAGCAGAGTCACCTTCGCCGGCCTTACCCCAGCAGCAACCGAGGCTGCTGCTGCAAACTGGGTCCCAATGATTAGCGGGCCAAGTATGGCCATTCCATAAATGCCGTACTTGTCAAAGGCCTTCTGAGCCTTGGCCCAACGATCAGACTTAGGTTCCCTACCTTTTGCTTCTCGCCGTTTGATAACCCAGGCCCTGATCTTGGCTCCACCATAGGCAAACACGGCAATGGTGATCAGGTTTCCGGCTGCCGCGGCTATGACGGTGAGGGTGGGATTGAGACCAACGAGGATTCCTCCCGGAACAACACCGATCGCTTCGAACCAAGGGATTGCTCCAAAGATAAATACGCCAAAAAGGCCAAGCTGCTCTAGGTTCATGCCTTCCTCTCAAAGAGCTTTGAAAACCTCGTCAGCACCGCTTCCATCGGACCCCGTTGCCGGAACTTCAGATTCAGCATTGCGAATAGGCTCAGTACCAACCAAACCACAGCTGCAGTCACAGCAACGAGCCACGCATCAAGCTGCGCAAAAAGGCCAAAACCCCAAGCCGAGAACAGCACTGAGAAGACGACCGACTGGGCGAGATAGATGGTTAGCGAATGTCTTCCACCAGCCGACAAAAGAGCAATTCCACCCAGCTTCTCGCTGAGCAGCCAGAGCGCTCCTATGTAACCGGCGGAGAGGATGGGCGCGGTCAAGAAGTTGATGGCCAGCGAAACTAGCGAAAGTCCGAGGCTGTAGGTCACAGCTTGAAGATTGACGATGTAAATAACCGCCGCAAGAAGCTGGAGTGGCAGACCAATCGCAAAGCCCCAAATCGCCATGCGTTTCATAAGCGCCGGGTTTGCCCCCTTGGCGAGACCCTCTTTTCTAGCTACCAAGACTCCGATCAAGAAAGCAACCATGACAAGAGGCCCCTGCAAAATGGCCCCTTGAGGCGCAAAGGCAACCCAGAGCTCGAACCTCGCTGCAGCGGTCTCCAAGAAACCTCCAGAGGCAAGTGCCAGGTTCAACCCATCAAGTCCCTCTGCCTCTGTCGGCAGGGTTTTGCCCTTGGATGCAAGGAACAGCTCTCCGAAGTAAGTGAGGAGTGCAAGGAGTGAGAAAAGCACTCCAATGAAGATGTAGATTCCTTTGGCCCAGCGCCTTATTGTCTTCTCAGATTTGAAATACAGCGCCAGCAAGATAAATGCGAATGCGCCGTAGAGCACCAGAATGTCGCCGTGGAAGAAGAAGACTGCGTGCAGTAGTCCCAGAATGAGAAGCCCGACTGACCTCCCAACCCATCTGCGTTTATTGGCGGCTTCTCCCTTGATCACATAGTGAGCTGAGTAACCAAACAGGAACGAAAACAGCAGATAGAACTTGGATTGAAAGACAAGCATCACAATAAACGCCGCAGCCGAATTGGCTGAAGC
>CAYGJH010000018.1:0-21324 GCA_964350385.1 uncultured Aquiluna sp.
GAGCCACCTGCCAGAATCGAACTGGCGACCTGCTCTTTACGAGGGAGCTGCTCTACCGACTGAGCTAAGGTGGCGAAACACCCAAAATCCTAGCCCAAAGCAAAAAGGGCACCTATTGCCGAGGTGCCCTTTTTAGTTAGGAGGGCCAAGTGAAAACTTGGGGACCCATGGTCCGGGTAAGAAAACTGTTCGCATTACTAAATCATTCCCAGTCTGGTTAGACGCGCGATTGCTGCATCCTCGATTGGAGAATCTGGCCCAATAGACACTCTTCCAAGGCGCAAAAGGGTGGTCGTGATCGGCCTGAGAAGCCAGAGCGGATATCCCCGGATGCCAATCATTTTTCGCAGATCCTCAGGGAGCGTAGCGAGGGCAGAGTGAAATAGCAGCTTGTAGATTGGCTTAGCTGCATTGGGTAGCGGAGCTTTCCTAATCCAGCTGATTACCGACTTTGCGTCGGCATCCGCGCGAAGCTGCGGACGATAGTTATCGAGAGCCTGCTCTAGCTCTGCCTCTGTCATTGGACATTGATCGAGCCCCAATGGACCTACAGACCTTGACCATTGGGAGACGTACGCATCCGCTCCTCCCGGTATGGGTGCCTTTGAGTAGTTCTGGTGGGTTCTAAGAAATGAGTCCATAAAAGCGATGTGAACCCAAAGCAGCAGATCTTTATCGGCTGCCTTATATGCGGTCTTCTCTCCGGAATTCTTCTTGTATTCGCCGGCAACCCGGTCATGCATTCTGTTGACCCTGGCTGCCTCATTCTTGATTGCGGTCATCGAACCAAAGGTGGTGACGGTCAGCCAGCGAATG
The DNA here is from genome assembly GCA_964350385.1 of uncultured Aquiluna sp. GTDB lineage: Bacteria > Actinomycetota > Actinomycetes > Actinomycetales > Microbacteriaceae > Aquiluna. Next base: position 817 of record CAYGJH010000018.1, read on the forward strand.
GTGCCCGAGAGCCTGCCCAAGGGATCTTCCTCATACCTCGAGTGCTGCGCCACTCCCCCAAGCGCCCCCGGGTGCAATGCCTGCAAGAGAAGAGCCCTAACCCCACCCACAAGGGTGGCAAAGTCTCTGTGAACAACCCAGGGAGCATCGCCCGGTAGAAAGAAGCCACCCTCATCACCCTCGGCAACAGCTGATAGCCAAGGTGGTTTACCATCGGTCGATCCAGATAGTAGCTTCACGAATCTGCGCGCTAAGCGCTGTTGAAGTGCGTTGGAAGCCAATGTTGCCTAACCTAGTAATCGAGGACCAAGAAGGAGCAACCATGACAGAGGCCGAACTAATCCGAGAGTTCCAAACAAACCGCCTTCACGTGGTGCTGGCTCAGCTTGCTCCGACTGGACTGCTTGCATTTGCCGCGATCGCTACCCCAACCATTGCAGATAACGGCGGTTGGACTGTCCATGCCTTTGCGCTGATTCTCTTGGCATCCGGAATCCTGGGAGCCCTGGCCGAATATTCGGCTGCAAGCCAGGCCCAGGCGGTGATCGATGACCTAAAGGCACTGCCGGGTGAGTCAGCACTAAGAAAAAGAGTTATTAGCTTCAGGCCTTGGTTTGAGGTGGTCAAGTATGTAACCCCTGCGATCTTCATCGCTATCTTTGCTGCAATTCTGGCCGCCCTCTACCTCTAAATGGTTAGAAGCAGGTGAGGTCGCCCTCCCCCAGATCTTGGCCTTCTAGGTAGGCATCAACGAGCGAATTGATGCAGCTATTGTCTCCGTAGGCAGTGTGGCCCTCACCCTTCAGGGTCAAAAGCTTCGCACCGTCCAAAATCTCCGCCAGCGAAACAGCTTGATGATAAGGAGTCGCGGGATCACCGGTTGTGCCAATAACGATTGGGCCGTTGGCCAAAGGAACTGAATAATCTAGGGATTGCATGCCAATACCCTCAGGCCAACCCAGACATGAAATGTCAGGTCCGGCGAAGTAGCGTCCGAAGACCACACTGGCCTGTTCTATTTCTGCATCGAGATCTGGACCCTCGTTTGTCACAGCATCGTCAGCGCAGTTGATGGCATAGTTCGCCTCATTGATGTTCGAGATATAGCCACCATCAGGGTCGCGGTCGTTATAGAAATCGGCGAGGTAAACAAAGAAGGTTCCGTCCCCATTGAATGCCTCATCAAATGCCTGAGAGAGGTAAATCCAAGAATCTTGCGAATATAACGTGACAATCATTCCGGCCAAGGCCGCGGAGATTCCCAATTCCCTATCAATTGTCGTCTCAAGCGGCCTTACCTCTCGAGCCTGCAAAAAACCGGCGATTCTTGCCATGGCCGAATCAATATCGCCGTCAAAAGGGCAATAGACGGGTGTGTCCAGACAGGCTGTTAGGTAAGCGCGCAGGGCTGCATCAAAGCCTTGAATCTGTCCCAGGAGCTTTGTCGATGAGTCCATCGTCGGATCGACTGCTCCATCAAGAACGAACTTGCCCACACGCTCAGGGAATAGTGCCGCGTAGTTAGCCCCAAGCTCTGTGCCGTAACTGAATCCAAGGTAATTGAGCTGTTCCATCCCCAAGAGCTCTCGAATGAGATCCATGTCGCGAGCTGTCTGCTGGGTGTTGAAATAAGCAGTTGATGGGCCGTTGCCCTGACAGCTCTCAGCAAACTCAATCATGAGACTCTCAGCAATGATCAAATCCTGCTCGGAGCCATATTCGTAGCCACTGTTTGAGTAGAGCAATTCGTCCTTGAGCTCTGGATCGGTGCAGGTCACAGGCGTTGACCTTCCAACACCTCGAGGGTCAAAGGCAATTACCTGAAAGTTCTCCCGAAACCAGTCTGAGCCAATGAATTCGTATCCATCGCGCATCCAATTAATCGCTGAGGACCCTGGGCCACCCGGGTTAATGAGAATTGGCTCCCTATCAGCTGTCCCCTGGTATCTCATGAGGCTGATCGAGACGCTTTCGCCTGTGTCCTCCATCCAGTCAAGTGGTGCGGCAATAAAGGCGCACTCAAATACCTCGTTGCAGCTCACCCAACTCAAGATCTGCTCCTGGGGCTCTTGTCCGGGCGCTAATTCGGCGACGGGCTCCGCAGGAGCGCAGGAAGTTAGCAACAAAAGCGGCAGTAACAACAGTGCTCTAAGCCGCAACCTGCCTCCTCATGATCAAGTTGGTACAGAGGGCCTCCAGGACAAGGAGGTCTCTGACATTTGATTCGAGTCTTACCCTCGCCTGCTTGATGGCATCGAGAATTTCTACGCTCTGCTGGGCACCGGTCAAAAGCGCTCGCTGATTCAAAACCTCCAGCAGATCTTGGTTTATGAGGTCAGAGTAGGTTCCAAGCTGAATGCTAAGGACGTCCCTGATAAATGACTCCGCGTCTGTGAAGACCCGGTCGATACCGTCTCTAAGTGCGCGAGTGTTCCTACGCTTTTGGTTGTCCTCGAGCTCCTTGATGTGACTTCGAATACCCGGAGGCACCTTGTCCTCGGGACCCAGGCCGTATGCGGCTAGAAGCTTCTCCTTTTCTTGCTTGTCGCGCTCCAGCGAGACAGCCTCGGCATCTCGCTTCGCAACGCTCAAGAGGTGTTCTGCCGCCGCCATAGCGCCGCTGAGGTTCGTGATTGAGGCAAGCTCCCGCATGGTCTCTTGCCTTCGAGCCCTGGCATCTTGGCTGAGGGCAAGCCTTCTGGCCATGCCAACATGCTGTTGGGCCTGGCGAGCTGATTGAATTGCCAGCTCCTCGGCTACGCCATCTCGTTGAACAAGCAGCTGCGCGACTTCCTGGTTGCTTGGAAGCCTGAGACTGACATTTCTTGTTCGTGAGCGAATCGTAGGCAGCAGGTCGGCAGCCGAAGGTGCACAGAGCATCCAGATGGTCTTGTCTTGTGGTTCCTCCAGAGCTTTGAGGAGAACGTTTGAGGTTCTCTCGCTCATGCGATCGGCATCTTCAATTACGACCACTCGGTAGTCACCAACCGAAGACGCCATTGAGGCAAATTGGACCAGCTCGCGCACCTCGTCGATGGAAATGATGACCTTGTCAGTTGCCAATACTCGGACATCGGGGTGAGCTCCGGCCAAAACTAGCGAGCACTGCTGGCAGCTACCGCAACCATTTTGCTCACACTGCAGGCTGGCCGCAAAGGCCTTAGCGATCGTCGATCTCCCGCTCCCCGCAGGTCCAGTGAAGAGCCAGCTGTGCTGGAAGCCGTCATCCTTACCGGTGACAACTCGACTCAGCTGCTCAATGGCCTCCGGTTGGCCCAGCAGCTCATCCCAGACTCCAGCCATCTAACTAAGCTTCGCTACTCGCTCCAACACCTGAGAGTGAATCTGCTCGGGTGAGAGGTTTGCATCAACTACCAAGAACCTTGGCTCATTTGCCATTCTCAAGTATTCGTCTCTTGCGCGCTCAAAGAATTCGACCTGCTCGCGCTCAAGCCTGTCTGGCTCAGTTCCCTTGTTGCCCCTTCGATTCATTGCCTCTTGAGCGGGAAGATCCAGCAGCACTGTCAGGTCCGGTAGCAGGCGGTCAATTGCCCAAAGTGAGATGTCTTTTACTTCCTGCACGTCCAACTCCCTAGCTGCGCCTTGGTAGGCAACTGAGGAATCAAAGTAGCGGTCGGATAGGACAACTTTGCCACTTGCGAGCGCCGGCTTGATTTTGGTCTCAACGTGGTGGGCGCGATCAGCAGCATATAGAAGTGCCTCTGACCTGGGAGCAACATCTCCTTTGCGATGAAGCAGCAGGTGTCTAATCTCCTGACCCAGCTCAGTTCCACCTGGCTCTAAGGTCCTCACGACCTCTCTGCCTTGAGCGATGAGGTGCTTCTCAAGCATGTCGAGCTGAGTTGACTTGCCAACCCCGTCTATGCCCTCGAAGGTGATGAACATCTCAGCGCTTTTTCCTCTTTGTGGTCTTTGGTGCCTCTCCCGGCTCTACCCCTAGCTTCTCACGACGGATTGCCAAAAGCTCAAAGGCGCGGTCCGGCGCGAGCTCGTCTAGTGGTTCATCTTTTGGAATTGTGGCGTTGACGACTCCATCGGTTACGTAATCACCAAACTGTCCGGTCTTTGCAAAGACGTTCAACTTCGATGCAGGGTCCTCACCAAACTCCTTGAGCGGCGTTGCCGCTGTTCTGCGGCCGCCATATTTGGGCTGCTTGTAGATCTCGATTGCCTCTTCCAAAGTCAAAGTGAAGATTTGCTCCTCACTTGCCAGTGACCTCGAGTCAGAGCCCTTCTTGAGATACGGTCCATACTTGCCGTTTTGTGCCGTAATGAGATTGCCGCTCTCCGGATCCAGACCAATTTCTCTCGGCAGCGAGAGCAGCTGGATCGCCTCTTCAAAGGTGACCTCAGCGGGAGACATTGACTTGAACAGCGAAGCGGTCTTTGGCTTGGGGTTGCCCTCGTCCACGAGGGTCACATACGGACCGTAGCGACCGTCCTTGACGATGATATCCAGGCCACTTTCCGGATCCTGGCCTAAGACTCTGTTCTCGACCGGCGGAGCGCTCGCGAGTTCAACTGCCTTTTCGTGGGTGAGCTGATCAGGAGTTAGCCCCTCGGGGATGTTTACTATTCGGCGCTCTTCATCCTCCATGAGCTCGAGGTATGGGCCGTACTTGCCGGTCCTCAAAGTTATTCCGCCACCGATGTCAAAGCTGTTGATTGATCTTGGGTCGCTATCGCCTAGCCCCTCAACTGTTGCCTTGAGCCCATCATCACCAAAATAGAAGCTCTTGAGCCAGCTGGAACGGTCGAGCTCACCAAGCGCAATCTTGTCAAGGTCACCCTCCATCTTTGCCGTGAACTCGTAGTCCACCAGGTGATCAAAGTTTTGCTCGAGGAATCTTGTGACGGTAAATGCAATCCACTCCGGCACCAAAGCTGAGCCCTGCTTGATGACATAACCCTTGGAGATGATGGTGGAGATGATTGCCGCGTAGGTAGAGGGCCTTCCGATTCCCCTTTCCTCGAGCGCCTTTACCAGTGAGGCCTCTGTGTAGCGGGCTGGCGGCTGGGTCTGGTGGGACTTTGCAATGACTTCCCCGGCAGTTAGCTCCTGACCCTCAGTGAGCGTGGGGAGCTTAGCCTGCTCTTCATCGTCGTCTTCTCTGATGACCTCGTAGACGGCCATAAAACCCTTATAGCTGACCACGGTTCCGCTGGCACTGAACTCGAGGGCCTTGCCCTGGGCACTAGAGGCAAACTTCACCGTGGTAGTTGAGAGCTTTGCATCTGCCATTTGCGAGGCGAGGGTCCTGCGCCAAATCAGGTCATAAAGGGCTAACGCCTTCGCGCCCAGCGATCCCGAGAGTTCTTTGGGTTCCCTGAATGAATCTCCAGATGGGCGGATTGCCTCGTGGGCCTCCTGGGCATTCTTACTCTTTGCCCCGTAAGCCCTAGGTGCATCTGGAACCATCTCTTGGCCATAGAGCTGAGCGGCTTGGGTCCGAGCGGCACTTATGGCCTGCTGGGAAAGCGACGGGGAGTCGGTTCGCATATAAGTAATGTGGCCCTCTTGGTAGAGCTGCTGCGCAAGGTCCATGGTCTGCTTTGCACTCAGCGAGAGCTTCTTTGACGCCTCCTGTTGCAAGGTTGAGGTGGTGAAGGGTGCGTAGGGCTTTCTTGTCGAGGGCTTAGCCTCGATGCTCGTCACCTTGAGAGTTTCACCCGTCAGATCCTTAGCGAGCTGCTCGGCAGCATCTGGGGCCAGCACTAGAACGTCGGCTGTCAGGACGCCGTCCTCGCTAAAACTCTTTGAGCCTGCGAGTCGCTTGCCGTCAATGCTGAGAAGCTTTGCCTCGAAGCTGATAGCGGACTCTTCGAGGTTCGCGGTAACGGAACTGTAGCCGGCAGAGACAAAAGCCATGCGCTCGCGCTCGCGCTCCACAATCATCCGCATCGCGGGAGACTGCACCCGACCAGCAGAGAGGCCGCGGTTTATCTTGCGCCACAAAATAGGAGAAATCTCATAGCCGACAAGGCGGTCGACTACCCTCCTGGTCTCTTGGGCCTCAACAAGGTTGTCGTTTAACTCTCTGGTGTTTCTGCTCGCCTCTTGGATTGCGTCCTTAGTGATTTCGTTGAAGACCATCCTGCGAACCGGGACCTTGGGCTTAAGCACCTCTAGGAGGTGCCAGGCGATCGCCTCTCCCTCGCGGTCTTCATCGGTGGCGAGGTAGAGCTCATCGCAACCCTTGAGAGCGCTTTTGAGCTCGGAAACTGTTTTGGACTTTCCTGGGGAGATTGAATAGTAGGGCTCGAAGTCGTTGTCGACGTCAATCGAGAACTTCGCCAGTGACGGGTGTTCCTTCTTCTTTTCAGCCGATATCTCTTTCGGCTCAGCCAGGTCGCGGATGTGGCCGACGGAGGCCAAGACCTCGTAGTCATCGCCTAGATACTTGGAGATCGTCTTCGCCTTGGCAGGCGACTCAACTATCACCAGTTTCTTTGCCAAATCCACTCCTACATAGCACCCATTGCCGCCGCTTCCGCGCTGGCGAAGACCTGAAACAGAAGGTCTTGTTTGCCAACCCTAATGCTGACAACTTCACTGACAATACGACAAGAATCCAAACTTGCGCCATTACCGGCGGCAATTTCCCTTGCATTTTCACAAGGTATGCCGGCGATGATGCCCGTCACAGTGTCGGCCGCCGCGATAGCTGCAAGGTCCGCAACAAGCTGGGTCCTCACCTCCAATAGCAGCCAGGAGTGAGCGATGGATAGCCCAGTTAGGTAGAGGGAAATAGTCGCACCTAGCCCCGCGAGCACCAGACCAACCGAACCCCGATCCCGGACCAAACCTGAATCTAAGTGCCAATTTTGTAAAGGCAATACTCACTCCTAAAGCTAAATGGCGAATTTGATAGAACTTCGACGCACATCAGGTTGCCCTTTCTGCGCTCGAGGAATTCGTGGCTCTCGCTACCAAGTCCGTAAAGGTAGCTCCTCGCAAACTGAAAGGCTTCAAACTCAAACTTCACTCGCTCGAGCGCGAGAGTGAATGATCCCAAGAGGAGCGTCACCGCCAGAATTGCAGCTGGCATCAGCAGCATGAACTCGGCGGTGACAGCGCCCCTCTGGTTATCCAACGCCCAGTGCCCTGGCCACAAGCCCAAACAGCAGTGAGCGCACCTCTTCGCTGCGCATCACTAGCAGCATTAGCCCTGCAAATGCGACGCCCGCCAGGGTGGCAATTGCATACTCCGCGGTGATGGCACCGCGCTCTGAGTTGATTATTTTCATTTTTCTCTCCTTATCTGTTGGTAATGCCGATGAATATCGGCGGGATGGTAAAAAGCAAAAAAGCTGGCAGTGTGGTTAGGCCCAGCGGAATTAGAAGCTTGACCGACAGCTCCCTTAGCTCGGTCATAAGCGCTGCACTCGCGTTGGAGATCTCCGACCGGATAGTTGATTGAACAAGGCTGGAGAGCGAACAACCCGTGGTCTTCGACACAGCGACAAGTTCCATGACCGGCGGCGAGGAACTCAGCTCTGGGTAGCGCCTGAGTGTCTGGCTCAGGCCCAGGCCAGAGGCAATCGCGACACCGAATAGCTGCAGCGAATAGATCGCGGTTTGATCTAGCTTGGGTTCAATCAGCATTGAGCCGGTCAGTCTTCGACCCAAGAGGATCAGCGCAAAGCCAAGTGCAATCGCAATCAGCGAGACCGGATGGACCAGAGCGCTGAGGGAACTTAGTCCCATCAGCTGCGAGGCGACAAGTGCAAACGCCGGTAACCAGCTCAGTAGAGCCCTGGTGGCCTTGGGAACTGCGAGGGCTTGGTTTAGCTCAGCCACTGCCTGCTGCTGCTGAAGCTCAATCTCATCGAGCTGGCCAAGAATCCTCTGAAGCGGAGAGCCGAGCTTAATCGCCTCTAAGGCAAGAGGGCTGAGAGTGGCGTATCCGGAGTGCTCAAGTGCAGACCTGAGCGGTAGGCCGCTGGAGAGCAGGCTCTGCAGCCTTCCGGCGGTCATGGCAGCCGAACTATCTCTAGTGTGGAGCCCTTGAGCCGAGGCATGCCCACTTCCAGCTCACGACTTTCTCTAGATAGCTGCACCACGTAGTCGATTGAATTTGCCACCAGCATCGAGGTAAGTTCGCAGCTCAAGCCAGATAACTGGCCCAGTATCAACAGGCGGTCGGCCACCTGGGCAAGCGAGGTGGCATGCAGGGTGGTCATCGAACCCCGGTGGCCATTTGAGATGGCCTGAAGCAGGGCCCCAAACTCACTTGATCTAACCTCTCCAATTACGAGGCGATCGGGGCGCATGCGGAGGCTGTGGGTTACCAGTTCGCTCAAGGTAATCTCCCCGACACCCTCCTGATTGGCCTCTCGAGAAAAGAGTTGAACCGCAGGTGGCGCAAGCCTCAGCTCAGGAGTCTGCTCAATGGAAATCACTCGCTCGGAGGTCTCCATGAGCACCGCCCGCAACAAGGTGGTCTTACCGGAACCGGTAGCACCTGAAAAAACTATGGTCTTCTGATCATTGAGGGCAGATCTCAGCCAAGACCCCCAGCGCTTGCACAGGCCGCCCTGGTCGGTGAGATCACGGAGCCGGAAATGGCTCTCTGGGTGAACCCGAAGACTCAGCTGGGGAGCGATCGATACTCCATGGGGCAACACAGCGTGAATTCGATAGCGGTCGAAGGCGATGTCAGCCACTGGTTTAGCAATGTCACATCTGACCCCGGCCTCGAATGCCAGCTGCCTGAGCTCTCCCTCGAGCTCTGCCTCAGAGAATGGGCTCGCGGTCTCCTCCAGGCCATGTCCGCGATCGATTGCGCAGAAATCTCCTGAAATTACAACGTCGCGAACTTCGGGGTCTACTACAAGCTCTAAAAGCTTCGCTGGCAATTCCATTGCCACATCATGCAGACCCAAGGGTCAAAGAAAGTGCCCGCAGTAAAAAGCTGTGGAAAAGAAAGGGGCGGCAGCTTTGGGGGAAAGCTGCCGCCAGTTGCCGGGAGCTATGGGGGGATGCCCCCGACAAAAACCGACCGAGGTCAGTACAAAGAAGTCTAAAAGCAAATTGGCGAATTTTGTTCCCCATTTGGGGGACTTTTAAGAGATGTCACATTTTTGACCATGCAGTAACAAAACTCATTCTCTGGCATTATGAGAGGGCAACTCTGGAGGACAAAGATGTCGAGCGAAAATGAAATTGCGAACCTGCTGCACGAACACCGCAGGTTCCCGCCCAGTGCTGAATTTGCCGAGCAGGCAATCGCCGGGCCCGAGCTCTACGAAGAGGCAAAAACTGATCGCCTGGAGTTCTGGTCCCGGCAGGCAAGAAACCTCCACTGGCACAAACCATTTACCAAGACCCTCGACTGGTCAGAAGCTCCCTTTGCAAAGTGGTTTGAAGATGGCGAGCTAAACGTCAGCTACAACTGCCTTGATCGTCACGTCGAAGCCGGCTGGGGAAAACGAGTCGCACTATTTTTCGAGGGTGAACCCGGAGATACCAAAACCTTTACCTACCTTGACCTATTGAACGAGGTAAAAAAGGCAGCCAATGTGCTGACAAAGCTCGGCATCAAAGCTGGCGACAGGGTCGCCATCTACATGCCACTGATTCCCGAGGCACTAATTGCGATGCAGGCTGTCGTGAGAATTGGAGCGGTTCACTCTGTGGTCTTCGGAGGTTTCTCCGCGGACTCACTGGCGGCGAGAATCCAGGACGCCGGAGCGAAACTAGTCATCACGGCCGATGGCGGTTTTCGCAAAGGTAAGGCCAGCGCCCTAAAGCCGGCCGTGGACCAGGCACTTAGCGATGAAAAGTGTCCGAGCGTCGAAAAAGTGCTGGTGGTAAAGCGCTGCGGTAATGAAATTGACTGGGACGATAACCGCGACCTCTGGTGGCACGAGGAGCTACAGGTCGCCAACACCGAGCACGTCGCGCAAGGCTTCAATGCCGAGCACCCGCTCTTTATCCTCTACACCTCAGGCACCACAGGAAAGCCAAAGGGCATCCTGCACACCACAGGTGGGTACCTAACCCAAGCTGCCTACACGCATAAGAACGTCTTCGACCTGCATGAGACAAAAGATGTTTACTGGTGCACTGCGGATATTGGCTGGATCACCGGACACTCTTATGTTGCCTATGGACCAATGGCCAATGGCGCGACGCAGGTGATCTACGAGGGCACACCTGACACACCGGACTGGGGTAGGTGGTGGGACATCATTCAGAAGTACCACGTCAACATCTTCTATACCGCTCCAACCGCAATCAGGTCCTTCATGAAGCTTGGTTCCAAGCTTGTAAGCCACTACGACCTCAGTTCGCTAAGACTCCTGGGCAGCGTGGGAGAGCCAATCAACCCCGAGGCCTGGATGTGGTACCGCGAGGTAATTGGCTCTGGCAAGACCCCAATTGTCGACACCTGGTGGCAAACCGAAACGGGTGCAATCATGATTTCGCCACTGCCGGGAGTAACCGAAACCAAACCAGGCAGCGCGATGCTGCCGCTCCCTGGTGTCTCAATGCAGGTGGTAAATGACGAAGGTGATGCCGTTGGAAATGGCCATGGCGGCCTGCTGACGATCACCGAGCCTTGGCCCTCGATGCTCAGGGGAATTTGGGGTGACCCGGAGCGTTTCAAGGAAACCTACTGGTCGCGATTCCCAGGCCGCTATTTTGCAGGCGACGGAGCAAAGCTCGACGAGGATGGAGACCTTTGGCTCCTGGGCCGGGTCGATGACGTAATGAACGTCTCGGGCCACAGGCTCTCAACGACCGAAATCGAGTCGGCTCTGGTTTCTCACCCCTACGTCGCGGAAGCAGCGGTGGTTGGTGCAAAGGACGAGACCACCGGCCAGGCCGTCGTCGCCTTCGTTATCTTGCGTTCGAGTCAGCTCGACCACGCCGGCGATGAGGCGGGGGTGTCCAAGGAGCTTCGCGACCACGTTGCCAAAGAGATTGGTCCGATAGCAAAGCCAAGAACAATCTTTGTTGTTGCTGAGCTTCCCAAGACTCGCTCGGGGAAGATTATGCGCCGCCTCCTCAGAGATGTGGCAGAGGACCGGCCAGTTGGGGATGTCACAACTTTGGCCGACACCACCGTCATGGACACTATTTCTGCTCGGGTATCTTCGGGGGCGAATGACTAATGGCCAGCGTGCGCAGGGCTCTAGCTAGCGACCAGGACGCAGTCCTTGGACTCATGCGTGGCTACTGCGAGGAAGTCGGCACCCCGCTCAGCGACGAGCACCTGCTAGATGCCATCGGACCGCTAATTGCCAACGAGCAGCTCGGAGACCTTCTGGTCGCAGAGCAGGGCGAAGAACTTGCCGGCTACCTTGTAATTACCTGGGGCTGGGGCATTGAGTCAGGCGGTGCGGAGGCGCTCATCGATGAGATGTTCGTTGCTGCCGAATACCGCAATCAGGGGGTCGGCACTCTGCTAATGACCGAGGCCCAGTCGAGGGCGAGCGCTAAAGACGTAAAAGTGATTTTCCTCGAGACCGAGCAAAACAACCCAGAATCCAGAGAGCTCTACGATCGCCTTGGTTTTGAGATCGAGAGCTCGATCTGGATGTCGAAGCGGATCTAGCTACTCAAACTCAACAATCAGTTCAACCTCAACCGGGCTGTTCAGCGGCAATACCGCAACACCGACAGCGCTCCTAGCGTGAATGCCCGCATCTCCAAAGGCTGCCTGCAACAGCTCGCTGGCTCCGTTCACAACACCAGGCTGACCGGTGAAATCGGGGGTTGAGGCCACAAACCCTACGACCTTCACAACCTTTCTAACCCTGCTCAAATCTCCCAGCACGCTTTTCACGGCGGCAATCGCGTTCAGGGCGCAGCGCTGAGCGATTTCCTTGCCAGCTTCGGCAGTAATCTCGGCACCGAGACGACCCTCTGCCATCAGCTTGCCCTCGACCAGCGGGATCTGACCGGCGGTAAAGACCAGGTTTCCGCTGATGACAGCTGGCACGTATGCACCTGCGGGTATAGCTACCTCGGGAAGCTCAAGACCGAGCGCGGCGAGCCTTGCTTCTACACTCACTCGGCAGCTCGCTTTAGAAACGCAATTAGGCCTCCCTGAGGCCCAGTGGTTACCTGGACTAGCTCCCAGCCCTTACTGCCCCAGGTGTTGAGAATCTCGGTCTCTTTGTGCAGCAAAAGGGGGGTTGTTACATACTCCCACTTGGTCATTTCACAGCTCCGTTTCAGGTATCGAGAGGTAACCTAGAGTCTATGTCGGGTAAGTCAGTTCTCTCGGCGCTAGGAAACCTATTCAAATTTGGTGTACTTAGCGCGGTTGCCGGTCTTTTGGCCGTCGCGCTTCTGGCACCGGCCGTGGCAGTTGCTGGCGTCGCAGCCTCAACTGGTGTTGCCATGTTTGAGGGACTTCCGGTCTATGTAAGGCCAATCAATGCCTCGCAGGCATCAAACGTCTACGGCCTAAGAGACGGCAAGCCTGAACTGATTGCAACCTTCTATCACGAGAACAGGGTTGAGGTTCCCTTCGAGGAAATGTCGCCCAACCTAATTGACGCGGTAGTGGCGGTGGAGGACCCCAGGTTCTACGAGCACGGCGGCATGGACGTCATCTCACTGATTCGCGCGACCCTTACGAACCTCGCGACCTTTGGTGAGGGTCCAGGTGCCTCAACCATCACGATGCAGTACGTGCGGCAGTCGCTGGTCGAAGCGGCAAACCTCTCGGGTGATGAGGACGCGATTCGCGATGCCACAGAGGTCACCGTCGACCGAAAGCTTCGCGAGATCAGGCTCGCCATCGCTCTTGAAAAAGAGGTCTCCAAGAAGGACATCCTCGCCGGCTACCTCAACCTGGTGTTCCTAGGAAATCAAATAAACGGCGTTGAGACTGCAAGCCAGTACTACTTTGGAATTCCTGCGAGCAGACTGAACATTCCCCAGGCCGCTTACCTCGCCGGCATGCTCAAGAGCCCGAATGATTACAAGCCAGACGAGTCCGACAACCTAGATCGTGGCCTTGGTAGACGCAACTACGTGCTCCAGCGGATGGCCGACGAGGGCTACCTGACCCAGGAGCAGGCAGACAATTACAAGGCCTCTCCGATTCAGACCAGAATCACGCCGGTGCAATCCGGTTGTGAGGTGAATCAGACCACCGCCTTCTTCTGCGACTACACGGTTTGGACAATCAGAAACTCCCCCGAATTTGGTGTCACAGCCGAAGAGCGCGAGCTGCTCCTTCGAAGAGGTGGCATGGAGATCTACACGACTTTGGATCTTGATATTCAAGAGGTTGCCTGGGAAGCGGTTATGACCAATCTCCCACCAGACAACGAGTGGGGCTTTGGTACCGCGTCGGTTTCGGTCGAGACTGGCACCGGCCGAATCATAGCCATGGCCCAAAACAGAACCTTTGACCAGAGCGAGAACCCGCCGCCGGGCTCCACAAGCGTCAACTACAACACCGACCGTGACTTCGGCGGCTCTTCCGGCTTCCAACCCGGTTCGACCTACAAGGTCTTCACCTTGGCTGAGTGGCTGGAGCAGGGCTATAGCCTGGGCGATCACGTAGACGGTCGCGTCTATACAGGTGAGGACGTTGACCTCGATGGTGAACCCGACGAGGTGAAGATTTGGAACGTTGCCGAGGACTTCCAGGCAACCTGTGGTGGTGTGGTTGGTCTCTGGGAGGTAAAGAACTCAGGTACGGACCAAGAGAGAACCATCGACGACATCAGTGTTCAGCAAGCAGTCATTACCTCGCAGAACACTGCCTTTGCTGCCATGGCATCTCAGCTTGACCTCTGCGGCATTAGAGACGTTGCCGAGGACTTTGGTGTTCACCGTGCGGATGGCGAGGAGCTTTTGTTTGTGCCCTCCTCAATCCTGGGAACTAATGAAATCGCTCCACTGACAATGGCCGCAGCCTATGCAGGAATTGCCAATGGTGGTGTCTACTGCTCGCCAATCGCAATTGATCGGGTGCTCCTTAGAAAATCCAACGAGGAGCTGACAGTCCCTGAAAGCCTCTGCTCACAAGCAGTTGCACCCGAGATTGCAAACGCGATGGTCCACGCACTGAAGGGTGTTGTGGCCTACGGAACTGGTGCCGCAGCAAATCCGAATGATGGGACTCCGCTGGCCGGAAAGACCGGTACCACCGACCAGCAGCTGCACACCTGGATGACTGGATTCTCCTCTGAGGTGGCAACAGCGACATGGGTAGGAAACGTCGTAGGCCTTACACCCCAGAAGGGTAAGAGCGTAAACGGCAGGGCAGTGTCAACCATCCGTCACGCAGTTTGGCGTGAGGTAATGACCGAGGTAAACAAGCACTACGAAGGTCAAGACTTTGCCAAAGCCGAGCCACGCTACATCGAACCAACTATGGTCTTGGTGCCAAACGTCCAAGGGTTTGATCCTGAGACGGCAAAGGTTCAACTGATTTCGTCCGACCTGAACATTCAGATTGTCGAGGAAGAAGTGGCGTCAACAATGCCGCTGGGCATGATTGCCTACTCCGAGCCCGAGTTTGGTAACGAGGTTCCAAGAGGCTCATTGATTAAGGTTTACATTTCTGGCGGCGGTCAGCTGGTAGTGCCAGACGTTACAGGGTTCACCCTAGAAGAGGCCTTCTCCGCCTTGGAGGGAGCCGGCTTGTTCCCGAGCTTCCCGCAACCCTCGCAGGGCTTCTTGCTCGACGAGTGTGAGCCGACTTTGGAGAACGAGCTGGTCCACTCCACCATTCCTGCAGCGGGAGAGGCAGTGATTGAGGCTTCGGCGGTCATTGTGCTGCCTAACAGATGTCGATAGCGACGAACGCGGGCCCCTTCAGGCTATTCGAGCTTGAGCTCACCGGTCTCGGCATAAAGCCAATGCGCGTTCTGCACATCTCTGACATTCACTTTGCCCCGGGCCAACGAAACAAAGCAGCCTTTATCAAAGACCTCTCGAGTCTCAAGCCTGACCTGGTGGTCAACACCGGAGACAACTTGGGACACAAGGACTCGGTAAGCCCTCTCCTGATAGCTATTGAGCCGCTTCTTGATTACCCCGGGGTTTTCGTCAATGGCAGCAACGACTATCGCTCCCCAAGACCGAAGAACCCCCTTAGCTACCTGAGCGGTCCCTCCAAGGTCACCTCCGAGCGCAATGATCTCGACACCGAACGCATGACCGGCGAATTTGAGGGCGCGGGATGGCTGAATCTGAACAACCAGTCCGGGTCGCTAAGCCTTGCCGGCAACGAGCTGAACTTTGTGGGGGTGGACGATCCTCACGAAAATCTCGACAGACTTAGTTCACTGGAGAGGCCATCGGGCTTTACGGTCGGTGTGGCACACGCCCCCTACCGAAGAATCATTGACGGCTTTTTAGAGCTGGGGGCTTCGCTAATGTTCGCCGGCCACACCCACGGAGGTCAAGTGTGCCTGCCAGGCTCCAAGGCCATCATCACAAACTGTGACCTGCCCAAGGAACACGCTCAGGGTATCTCTGCGTGGTCACTGGGCGCGCACAATGCCTATCTCCACGTGTCCGGAGGCATGGGAGCGAGCATCTTCGCACCCATCAGAGTCTTCTGCCCACCGAGTGCGACCCTGCTGACAATAAGTTAGGCGAGCTCCCGAGCAACTAGCTCTGCAATCTCATAGGTGTTGAGCGCAGCGCCCTTGCGCAGGTTGTCTCCAACTACAAAGAGCTCCAAGGTATTTGGGAAGTCCAGTGACTGGCGAAGCCTGCCAACAAACGTCGGGTCCTGGCCCGCGACAAAGGCTGGGGTTGGGAACACGTTGTTCTCTGGGTCGTCCATCATTACAACCGTTGGCTGCTTCTCTAGCTCAGCCCTGGCATCTGCCACGGCGATGTCGCTGGCGAAGGTCGCGTGCACAGCGAGAGAGTGGCTCACCTGCACCGGAACCCTTACGCAGGTTGCCGAAACTTTCAGATCCTTGATGCCCAAAATCTTCCGAGACTCATTTCTCACCTTGAGCTCCTCCGAGGAGTGCCCGCCATCCTTGACTGAGCCTGCAAGCGGAATGACGTTTAGCGCGATTGGAACGGGCCAGAGTGAATCGGACTGCTCTAGGCCCTCAGCTGCAAGAGTTTTTGAGACGCTGTCTGGCGTTAGTCCGGCCTCCGAGTTTTTTGCCACAGCCTGAGTCTCTGCGGTCAGCTGCTCGATACCGGCCGCGCCGGCCCCCGAAACAGCCTGGTAGCTTGCGACTACAAGCTCGGTTAGCTGCCACTTGCGATGCAGAGCACCCAGGGCGGCCATCATCGTCAGGGTCGTGCAGTTGGGGTTGGCGATTATGCCAAGCGGGCGGCTCTTTGCCATTTCTGGATTCACCTCAGGCACCACAAGCGGAACCTCGGGGTTCATCCTGAATGCGGCCGAGTTGTCGACTACGACTACACCCTGAGCTGCGGCAATTGGCCCCCAGTGCTCGGAGACCTCGTCCGGGACATCAAACAGAGCGATGTCGATGCCCTTGAAGGCTTCCTCTGAAAGCTCGACGACAGTCACCATCTCGCCGTGGATTTCTATCTGCTTCCCTGCAGACCTGGCGGAGGCAATCAGCCTGATTTCGCCCCAAATGTTCTCTCGTGAGTTGATGATGTCGACCATGACTGTGCCCACGGCACCGGTCGCACCAACAAGGGCTAGGTTCGGTCCGGTCAACGCCCTACCTACCCGATCCTGCGTAGATGACAGCAGTTTCCGCAGCGTCTAGCTCAAAGGCGGTGTGAACGATGCGGGTCGCCTCTTTGAGCTGGTCTGCCCGTGTGACAACAGAGATTCTGATTTCGGAGGTGGAGATCATCTCGATGTTTATGCCCGCCTTGGCCAAAGAGCCAAAAAGCTTTGCGGAGACTCCTGATGAGGTCTTCATGCCAGCTCCGACAATTGAAAGCTTGCCAATTTCATCGTCATAGCTAATCGATTCAAAACCAACCTCGGACTGCTTCGCCTTCAGAGCCTCCACGACCTTGTGGCGGTCGTTGTGAGGGAGAGTGAAGGAGATGTCGCTGAGGTGGTTCTCAGTGGTCGAGACGTTCTGAACGATCATGTCGATGTTGGCGCCAGCCTCTGCAACGATCTGGAAGACCTCTGCGGCTTTTCCGGGCCTATCGGGCAACCCAATGACCGTGATCTTTGACTGGGTGTTATCGGTTGCAACACCGGAGACTACTGGCTCTTCCATTTCTTCTCCATCCTTACTGCTGTAAACCAAGGTGCCGGGGTCGGCACTAAATGTTGATCTGACTCTCAAGGGAACTCGATGCCTTCTGGCAAACTCCACGGCCCTAATAAAGAGAATCTTTGCTCCCGATGAAGAAAGCTCAAGCATCGAGTCAAGGTCAATCTGGGCAAGCTTGTGGGCTCGGGGAACAATTCTGGGGTCAGCGGTATAGACACCATCGACATCGGAGTAAATCTCACAGACCTCTGCCTTGAGAGCTGCGGCCAGGGCCACAGCCGTGGTGTCACTGCCGCCTCTTCCCAAGGTGGTGGTGTCGCCATTTTCAAAGCTAAAGCCCTGGAACCCGGCAACAACAACAATGTTGCCCTCGTCTAAGGCTTCACGAATTCGGGTTGGGTCAATCTTCCAGATTCGAGCACTGCCGTGCTCGGAGTCTGTCGAGATACCTGCCTGGTAGCCGGTGAAGCTCATTGCCTTACCGCCTTGCTCTTTGATAGCCATGGCCAAAAGCGACATCGAGATTCGCTCACCTGCGGTGAGGAGTATGTCCAGCTCGCGATTTCCTTGGGTCTCAGTGGTAACGCTGCTTGCTAAATCTAAAAGCTCATCGGTGGTGTCGCCCATTGCCGAAACAACAACCAGCACCTCGTTGCCCTCTGCCTGTGATTCCAGAGCACGCGCAGCCACATGCTTGATCTTGTCGGCATCGGAAACCGAGGATCCGCCATACTTCTGGACGATAAGCGGCAACTAGTTCTCCTTGTTGGGGAATAGGGCGACAGCGCTAACGAAGAAGTCTAGTTCACTCGCCTTCGGCCCTCAAAGGCTCGGCCAAGCGTCATGTCATCTGCGTATTCGAGATCGCCACCGACCGGGAGACCACTGGCTAGCTTGCTGACCGCAATTTCCAAAGTGCTCAAAAGGCGAATTAGGTAGGTGGCGGTGGCCTCACCCTCCAGATTTGGGTTGGTAGCAATGATGACCTCCCGTATTTCTGGGTTCGCCAGCCGCTTCATGAGGTCTTGGATTCTCAGCTGGTCTGGGCCGATGCCAGCAATCGGAGAGATCGCCCCGCCGAGCACATGGTAAAGCCCGCGGAACTCTCTGGTTCGTTCAATGGCACCGATGTCCTTGGAGTCCTCCACCACGCAGATAATGCCCTGATCCCGCTTTGCATCGGCGCATATGGCACACTGCTCGCTCTCGCAGACATTGCCGCAGGTGATGCAGAAACGCACCTTTTCCTTAACCTCTCTAAGGACATCAGCGAGCTTGTGAGCGACCTCGGGATCTGCGTCGATTAGATAAAAAGCAATACGCTGAGCACTCTTTGGACCAACACCCGGAAGCCTGCCCAGCTCGTCAATGAGCTCCTGGACTACGCCGTCGTACATTTATTTCTCGCCTTTGAGCTTCTGTGCTCCGAGAACCTCGCGCAGCATGAACTCGCCGGTTGGTGTGGCATCGGTCTCGGTGCTGTCGGTCTGCGGCAGCTGAACCGTCTTGGGGTCTTCCTCGTGCTCTTCAGGGTCGGTGAACTCGTCCGGGTCGTTGGGTTCAATTTTTGGGGCGGTGGGAGGGACTCTCTCGCTCTCGGCAATCTTGGCCCTGTACTTGACTGTTACCTGAGTCATGTCTCTAATCACCTGGCGCAGCACCTCAGCCGCACCACCTGAGTTCTTGAATGCCTCTACATCGTTTTGCGAGGGGAACAACAGGGTCAAAACCTCGTTGTCGTAGTCGACAACCTTTGATGTAAAAGCAACTGCCCAGGCTGACCGAGACTGGGTGGCAAGGTTATCGAGAATCAGCTGCCAGTTGCTTCTAAAGAACGATGCGGTAACTTCGGCAGGTGCTGCAACCGGCTCAGGGTTCTTGACTTTCTCTACCTTCGGCTCCCCCGCTACCTGTGGCTCTGGTTTTCCTGCCGGCTTTGATTCTGATTCTTTTGGATCGGCCCCTGCAGGCTCAGACCTAATTGCAGCCGACTCTGACTTTGCGGGCTCCTCAGCCTTTACGGCCTGAGGTTTGGCCGTAGTGACCGGGGCGAGAATTCGAGCACACAAAAGCTCAAGCTGCAGCCTCGGGTTCGACGCTGCGGAGGTATCGCTGAGAGCCTTTGCGGTTGCCTCGGCACTAACGGTTAGTTGACTCAGGCCAAACCTTGCGGCCTGAATCTCAAGCTGCTCAAACTGCTCTGGCCCAATGCCGCGCAGAATGGACTGCGCATCTTTGCCCAGCGAGTTCACAAGCATCAAATCACGAATGCGCTCGAGCAGATCCTCTAGGAACCTGCGGGCATCCTGACCTGACTGAACCACCTTGTCCACCGCTGCAAAAGCCTTAGCTGCATCAAGCTCGGCAAATGCATCAATTACCTCGGCCATGAGATTGTCGTGGGTGAAGCCCAGCAGGTTTATAGACCGTTCGTATTCGATCTTCTTGCCATCACTTCCGGCAATTAGTTGATCAAGAAGAGACAGAGCGTCTCTCACAGAGCCGCCCGAAGCCCGCACTACCAGTGGCATGACACCCTCGGCTGCCTCGAAGCCCTCGGAGGAGAGCACCTGACCTAGATAATCCAGAAGCTCCGCAGGGGGCACCAGCCTAAAGGGGTAGTGGTGAGTCCTGGAGCGGATTGTGCCGATGACCTTGTCGGGCTCGGTTGTGGCAAAAATGAACTTGATGTGCTCTGGTGGCTCCTCGACAATTTTCAAAAGAGCATTGAAACCCTGTGGAGTGACCATGTGCGCCTCATCAAGAATGAAGATCTTGTACCGGTCACGCGATGGGGCAAAGATTGCGCGCTCCCTGAGGTCCCTGGCATCGTCAACACCGTTGTGACTGGCAGCATCAATCTCAACCACATCGAGTGAGCCTGGGCCACCTGTTGCCAGCTCTATGCAGCTGGGGCACTTTCCGCACGGATTATCGGTTGGACCTTTCTCACAGTTCAGGCAGCGAGCAAGAATCCTCGCGCTCGTTGTCTTGCCACAACCCCGAGGTCCTGAAAAAAGGTAGGCGTGGTGAACTCGATCCGAATTTAGTGCTGCCTTCAGCGGCTCTGTGACCTGGGTTTGCCCAATCAGATCAGCAAAGCTGTCTGGCCGATATCTGCGGTAAAGGGCGTAGGTCACCTTGCAAGCTTAATCCTGGGTGAGGTATTTACTAAGCGACTTTCCAGCGAGGCGGGAAGCGGGATGGACTAGTCGTCCTCGTAGCGGTCCTCATCGTCGTTTTGATAGTTTTCGTACTCGTCCTCGTAGACGAAGACCTCCGACTTACCACCCCAGGTAGCCTCAGCTCCGGAGTGGCCAACGACAA
>CAYGJH010000019.1:0-20630 GCA_964350385.1 uncultured Aquiluna sp.
CAGTTCGTTGGTGGCCTTACCCTTGGTTCGACCAAGGGCTAGTCAGCTTCGCTTCAGTCCACACAAAAGCGGGCTTTGCGCTTATGGTGGGGTTAACCACTGATTGACTAAGGACGGGCATGAATTTCACAGCAGCTATTAGGTCATTTTGGTCTAGATTCGCGGACTTCAAGGGGCGCTCTCGCCGCTCTGAATACTGGTACGTCCAGTTGTTTTTGGTGGTCACTAACCTCGCAGTAGCGGGTATCGATTTAGCTCTGATGGACGGGGACCTAGATCGGTTTATTGCCAACGGTGGTGGAGGCATTGTTGGGCTGATTTGGATCTTCGCGACCATTGTCCCGGCCCTTGCAGTCCTCATTAGGCGTCTTCACGACACTGGACGGACAGGCTGGTGGGCTCTTGTCGGCCTTGTCCCGTTTGTCGGTGCGATTGTGCTGCTCGTGTTTACCGTTAGCGACTCTTCTAATGAAGAGAATAAATACGGCACTTCACCAAAAGCGAGCTCGAACCTCTAGCTTTTACTGAGCGGTCCGCACTGGGACGCTTTCGTAACCTCGAAGCACAAAAGTAGGCCTTCGTTCGGGCTCCTTGGCGAGCTCTAGATTATCCAGCGCCTCCAGGAGCATCGGAAGTGACGTGGTCATTTCCATGCGAGCAAGCGGGGCTCCAATGCAGAAATGAATGCCTGCGCCAAAGCCAATGTGAGGGTTTGGAGATCTGGAGAGGTCTAGCTCATCTGCATTCTCGAAGATGCTCTCGTCCCTGTTAGCACTTCCCAACAGAGCCGCAATTTTTTTGCCTTTTGGAACCATAACTCCACCGATTTCTGTGTCCTCGGTTGCGGTTCGCTCAAAGAGGTGGAGGGGGGCATCAAACCTCAAAAACTCGTCTACGGCCGTATCAGCCATAGCCCTGGGGTTAGCAATCAGCGTTTGCCACTGATCAGGTGTTTTCATTGCAGCAACCATGCCGTTACCGAAACCGTTGACGCTCGCCTCGTGACCGGCATTTAGCAGCAGGACGCAGGTTGCGATTAGCTCAGTCGCGGAGAGTTTCTCCCCCTGCTCCTCAACCAGGGCAAGTTCGGAAATAAGATCCGGGCCGGGGCTTTGCTGCCTTTCGACCATGAGTCCATGGACGTAGGAGGCGAACTCGTTGCTTGCCACTTTCGCTGCAGCCTTCTCTTCTTCAGTTGGGCTTGGCTCATACATCTTCACAATCGCCTGGGACCAGGGCCTAAGCAGATACTCGTCGCTCTGCGGGAATCCGAGCAGTTCTGCGATGACCATGACCGGAAGCGGCTCTGCGAAGTCAGCAATGAGATCAAACTCCTGGGTTTCAGCCAGTTTGATGCGAATGCGCTCCAAAAGTGTTTCGGTGATCCGCTCGACGTCGGGTCTTAGCTCCTCGATGCGCCTGGGGTTGAATGCCTTCATTACTAGGCTTCTCAGCCGAGTGTGTTTCGGGGGCTCGGAGTCCAAGATGGAGTCCGCATGTAGGTAGTTGAAAGTTTCCCATTCGCTCTCGGGCTCTCTGGGGGAGAAGATTCGGCCCAGAGTTCTGGTTCTAAGCACCTGGTTAGCGTCTTTGTACTTTGCCGCTAAAAAGAGCTGGCTCTCTTCATGCCAGATGGGGCCATCTAGCTCTCTGAGCTTGGCAAGTTCTGGGTAGGGATTTGCTACAAACTCGGGGTTTGAAAAACTAAACATCTTTTAGCTTGATGTCCTCAATTGGTAAGCGCTCCGCTTCAAAAGAGTTGACCTTATGGTCGGAAGGGTAGCCAAGGGCTATGCCGCACAGGAGTTTGTAGCCCTTTGGAATCTGGAACTGTTTTCTTATTGGGTCTGCCCAAAGCGCAACCGCCCCTTGCGCGCAGGTACCCAGGCCTCTGGCGTGAGCGCCGAGCATGAGATTCTGCATGAAAAGGCCCGCATCAGAAACCGAATACTCTCCGAGGCCTTTGTGGGTGAAGATAAATAGCTCAACCGGTGCGCCAAAGAATTCATAGTTTCTCGCCCACTGTGCCTGCCTCGCAACGTGATCTTCCCGCTCGATGCCAAGTAATCCATAGAGCTCCGAACCCACTCGCTGCTGTCTAGGAACAAGTTCTTTGGGGTAGGGACGAAAGACGCGGTAGTCGCTTTTGGGAAGGCCGAAGCGGGTGAAAA
Source organism: uncultured Aquiluna sp. (assembly GCA_964350385.1). Classification (GTDB taxonomy): domain Bacteria; phylum Actinomycetota; class Actinomycetes; order Actinomycetales; family Microbacteriaceae; genus Aquiluna. The sequence goes on from CAYGJH010000019.1 coordinate 2,172, forward strand.
ATAATTTGATCTTGCCCCAGATTCCGCCGCGGAGGGCTTTGGCAGCTGCCTCCCACCTGAGAAGGAGGTCCTTGCTTATCTGGTCACGCTTTTCGCCAGTTGCAATGCCAACTAGATAGGGGCGGGTGTTGGACCAGGACGGTGCGGTCATTGCGTCCTGGAGGAGCTCATCGATGAGCTCTTGGGGGACGGGGGTTTCTAGAAAGTCTCTTGTGGTTCTGCGAGATGCGACAAATCGGACCCAGTCGTCTCTAGATACTGCCACAGGGGAAGACTAGCGATAGTTTGCGAGGAAACTCGGAAAAGCGGCCCCGATAATCAGCATCACTGGAACAGTGAGGGTCAGGGCAAGGATCTGGATTAGATCCCAGTCAATCTTTTTTCTCATGGTTTCTCCTTTGGTAAAGAAAAGGGGCGCAGGTCTCCCCGCGCCCCTTCCTTTTGTGAATTAGTCGCGGAACTCTGCCTTAGCAAATTCCTTGTCTTCCTCACCACTCTTGATGCGAGCGATGGTGAAGATCATCAGACCGAATAGACACTTCGCCAAGATGTCGGCGATGGTGTAGCCAGTCTCACGAAGCACGAAGCTGGTCTCGTCGAAACCGGTTGCGTTCATGTTCGCGATGAAGGCGATTGGGTAGACACCCCAGGTCGCGAGAAGAAGAAGACGTAGCTCCTTGATCTTGCGCTGTACAGCCTCGCTCTGACGCTCGAGGCTCTTGCCGAGCTCAACGAACAGTACGTAGAGGATGTAGAGGAATGGGATGGTCGATAGTAGACCCCAAACCGATGGTGCTAGGCCCATGGTCATGCCGGAGTCTCCTGGGTAACCCAGTGCGATCATCAGGGCTGCTGCTGGTACTAGGCGGACGAGCAGTGAGCTCTGTGCCTGGCGAGCTAGCGCGAGAACTGCGACGGTCTCAACCAGTAGCAGTGGAACAGTTAGGAACCAGTCAACGTAGCGGTATCCAACGTTGTAGGTGGCTCCAGCAACAGCATCTGGTCCAAATGCGTGGACGAAGCTGTCGAACATTCTGAAGTAGTGGTAAGCAGCGATCGCCGTAACCGTTGCCGAGACCATGACAGCCATGCGGTAACGGGGGAGAACACGCTCACGTGCTACGAGAAGAAAGGTGGTAGTGAACAGCATGCTCGCAATTCCAAGCGAAAGCATGTTGAAGACTACGTTATAACCTTCTGCACTCATTTATTTATTTTCCTTTCGGCCTTTAGGTGTAGGCCGACTCAGGAACCGAATCGAGGTCTTCGAACAGCTCCGTCGTTGACCTACACATATGTCAAACTACACCAAACCTGAGAAAATCCTGATAAATGTAACGTTTTGGTAACGCTAGTAACCAAGAATTAAGTTCCCACTTGTCAGCTCATCTTTAGTTCCTGAGAAGAAGAACTCGATGTATTGGGGACCCTTTGGTGTGAGCGTCAAAAGTCCCCGCATAGATTCAACTCTTGAGCCTGCTTCGCTCCTGAGCTCGAACCAAAATTCCCGGGTTCCCGCTGCTAAACCGTGATTGATTACCCTGAGCCGAGCATTGACTCCAAACTCGTTTTCTTCGAGGACTAGCTCGTCGGTTACTTCAAGGCCACCTGCGATTTCTAAGTCTCCACAGCTAGCAACTTCGCAGTAGGTAACGCTTTGAGAATCAAGCTGTTTGAGGTCCGCCCGCTGAGCATCTAGCTCCAGCTGGCTACTTAGTGGCACAAGTGCCAAGAGGGCAACAAGTACTCCCAGCCACATCGTGATCTGTTGACCCCTCGGGGTTGTTAGCCATGGTCTTTTCAAAGGAACCTCTTCGAACAAACAATAGTGATTTCCGAACTAGGAGAGGGTTTTAGACTCGGCTAGCCTTGTGGGGTGCAAGAAGCTGATATCAAGATTCATCCCGAGGTCGCGGCAGCCATCTCGGAGGGGGCGGCCGTCGTAGCCCTGGAGTCGACCATAATTTCCCACGGCCTTCCCCGACCCCAGAATCTTCTTGCCGCGAGGGCCTTTGAGGAGCTCTTGCGAGCTCAAAACGTTGTGCCCGCAACCATCGCTGTTATTGGGGGAACCCCCACCGTTGGTCTAGCAGAGAATGAGCTGGAGCTAATTGCCGTTGAGGACATTCCTAAGGCTTCGGTCAGAGACCTGCCAATCCTCAGAGCCAAGGGGCTAAGTGGTGCAACCACGGTCGCTGCCACCGCCTATCTGGCAGCCAAGGCGGGCGTCAAGGTTTTTGCCACTGGTGGCCTAGGCGGGGTTCATCGCGGAGCTAGTGAAACCTTCGATGAGTCGGCAGACCTAACCACCTTGGCCAGCGCACCGGTTGTTGTGGTGAGTGCCGGCGTGAAGAGTGTTTTGGACATCGGTGCAACTCTTGAGCGCTTGGAGAGCCTGAGCATTCCGGTAGTTGGCTACGGGACCGACATCTTTCCCGCTTTCTGGTTGCCAACCTCCGAATTTTCCCTTGACTGGAGAGTTGATGGCCCGACAGAGGCAGCAGAAGTATTTCGGGCATCGCAATCCCTGGGGTCAAAGTCAGCACTCATAGTTGCAAACCCCGTTCCCGAGGCAGAGGCTTGGGATAGGGCCGAGCACGACGCAGTTTTGAAGAGGGCTTTTGCGGCAGCCGACGCACAGTCGGTCAGGGGCAAGGAGGTAACTCCGTTCCTGCTCCAGTTCATCGTCGAGGCTTCAGGCGGCAGGTCACTAGAAGTGAATCTCAGTCTGGCCAGGAACAATGTCAGCGTTGCAGGCGAAATCGCCAGATCGCTCGCAAACTAATGAAGCGGGTTGTGGTTCTAGGTGATGTCATCGAGGACATCATTGTTATCTCAGATTCAGCCCGTCAGCTGAACACCGATAACCCCTCAGAGATCTCCTCCAAACCAGGTGGGTCGGGAGCAAACTTCGCGGTCTGGCTGGCGTCCTTGGGGGTGGAGGTCGAGCTGGTTGCCAGGGTTGGCGCAGCTGATCGAGCTCGGCTTACAAATTATTTTGAGACCAAGTTTGTGATTGCAAAATTGGAGCCAGATGAAAAGCTCCACACCGGCAAGATTGTGGTTTTGGTCGAGGGAAACAGTCGCACCTTCTTTACCGACCGCGGAGCAAACGAGGGGCTAACCGCGAAGTCAGCCGACCTTTCAAAGACTGATGTGCTCTATCTCTCCGGCTACGCAGTGATGTCGATGGGCGTAGAGCGCACCCAGGAGCTAATTGAAAAGGCAGGCTCGGTTGGGGTTTTGGTGGCGGTGGATCCCGGCAGCAAGAGTTTCATAAGTCAGTTCGGAGCAGCCGAGTTCTTGGAGGCAATCTCGGGCTCGGACTTCATCTTTCCAAACGCTGACGAGTACGAGCTTCTCTCCAGGCAGGCAAACCTTCAGGAACTTTTCCCCGAGGTAATAGTGACTTCGGGCGAAGAAGGCGCTGAGGTGTTAGGCATTGCGAAGTCGCCAGCTTTTGAGGTCGAGGTTATTGATTCGACTGGTGCCGGAGACGCGTTCGCCGCCAAATATCTTGCTCAACGACTAGCAGGTCTTGAGGTTGTCGACGCCCTCAGAGATGCCAATGCCTTCGCAGCCCAGGCAGTTACCAAGCCCGGCGGTCAGCCGTAGGCTCTAGTGGCCCTTTGGGTGCCAAACGGTTTTGACCTCCATGAGGTCCAAGATGTGCTGGAGGTTTCCCTTGGCGCCTTCTCTGGGGTAGGTGCCGGGGCGAATGACCCTCTTCACGGTATTCGCAGCGCTGATCTCAAGCTCAGTAGGGCTTGAGGTTCCCTCGAGGTCCACAGCGTTGATGTCCATGTGACCCACTAACCAGCTGGCTAGCTCAGACTCCTTGCCACTGAGAATGTTCACCACCCCACCTGGCAGGTCGCTGGTGGCTAGCACCTCTCCGAGGGTTAGCGCGGGTAGCGAGAGCTTTTCGCTGGTCACAACCACCACGGTGTTTCCCGAGACAATGGCTGGGGCGATGGTGTTTACAAAACCGACAAGGGCAGATCCCTGAGGAGCAAATGCTCCGACCACGCCAGTTGGCTGGTTGGTCGAAATGTTGAAGTAGGGCCCTGCCACCGGGTTCATGCTTCCCGCAACAGAGTCGATCTTGTCTGTCCAACCCGCATGCCAAACCCAGGAGTCAATCGCTGCGCTGACCTCGGCATCTGCTTGCTTACGGGTCTTGCCCGTCAGCGAAGAAATCTCAGTAACGAATTGTTCCCTTCGACCCTCAAGCATCTCTGCGATTCGGTAGAGGACCTGGCCCCTGTTGTATGCAGAGGCTCCGGCCCAACCTGGTTGTGCAGCTCTAGCCGCCTGCACGGAATCCCGGACATCCTTACGGCTGGCGAGCGCGACGTTTGCGACATGGTTGGCCTTGGAGTCCTTGACCTGGTAGCTGCGCCCTGACTCGCTCCTTGGGAACTTTCCCGCGATAAAGAGCTTGTAGGTCTTCTTCACATCGAGTCTCATTTACTTACCTGCCTTCAGGTAGCTGAGGAGGCCTTGGCGGCCACCCTCACGGCCATAGCCGGATTCCTTGAAACCACCGAATGGGCTGGTGGGGTCGAACTGATTAAAGGTATTGCTCCAGATCACCCCGGCGTTTAGTTGGTCGGCGAGCTTGAGCATCTTCGAACCCTTCTCCGTCCAGATGCCTGCGGAGAGGCCGTATTCGGTGTTGTTGGCCTTGGTTACGGCCTCTGCTGGCGTCCGGAAGGTGATGACGCTCAAAACCGGACCAAAGATTTCCTCTCTGGCCACTGTGTTTGCCGGGCTTACGTTGTCCACAATCGCAGGGGCAAACCAGAAGCCGTTTCTAGGTATTTTGCACTCGGGCTGCCAGAGCTCACCACCCTCGCTAACACCCTTCTTTACTAGCTTCTTTATCTTGGCCAGCTGGTCGGCAGAGTTGATTGCACCTACGTCCGTGTTCTTGTCCATCGGATCGCCAAGTCTGAGGGTGCTCATCCTGCGCTTTAGCTTCTTGATGAACTCGTCGTGGATGGACTCCTGAACTAGCAGCCTTGATCCTGCGCAGCAGACGTGACCCTGGTTGAAGAAGATTCCGTTGATGACTCCCTCGATTGCTTGGTCGATCGGGGCATCGTCAAAGACGATGTTTGCGGCCTTACCCCCAAGCTCGAGGGTGACCTTTTTGTTGCTCCCGGCAACCTGCTTGGCGATGATCTTTCCGACCTCGGTAGAGCCTGTGAAGGCAACTTTGTTGACGTCTTTGTGGCCAACGAGTGCAGCCCCGGTGTCGCCAAAGCCGGTAACGATGTTAACTACGCCCTCGGGGAGGTCGGCCTGCTGGCAGATCTCGGCAAAAAGCAGTGCGGAAAGCGGCGTGGTCTCTGAGGGCTTGAGGACAATCGTGTTGCCGGCCGCTAGAGCCGGGGCAATTTTCCAGGCGAGCATCATCAGCGGGAAGTTCCAGGGAACTACCTGCGCCGCAACGCCCAAGGCTTGGGGGTTGGGTCCGAGTCCTGCGTGGTCAAGCTTGTCGGCCCAGCCTGCGTAGTAGAAGAACCACGAGACTGCGGTTGGAACGTCAAAGTCCCTAGTCTCTTTGATTGGCTTGCCATTGTTTAGGGTTTCCGCGACAGCTAGCTCTCGGGCCCGCTCCTGCATGATTCTTGCGATGCGGTAGAGGTACTTTCCGCGCTCAGCTCCAGAAAGCTTGCTCCAGACTTTTTCGTAAGCAGCGCGTGCTGCCCTAACAGCAAGGTCGACATCCTTGGCGGTGCCGTGGGAGATCTCCGCAAGTACCTCTTCGGTCGCGGGGTTAATCGTTGGGTAAAGATTGGCGGGCTTAGTGAACTTGCCCCCGATGAAGTGGCCATAGCTTTTTTGGAAGCTCGCAAGTTTGGCCTCCGGGGCGGGTGCGTAGTCGAACATTGTCTCTCCTAGTCCACGCTTACGTAGTCAGGACCCAAGTAGGTCTTAGTCAAAAGCTTCTTGCGCTGCATCAGCACGTCATTTAGCAGGCTTGAGGCACCAAAGCGGAACAGCTCAGGTGTGAGCCAGCGCTCACCAGCGGTTTCCTTCACAACCACCAGGTATTTGAGGGCATCCTTGGCGGTCCTGATGCCACCGGCTGGCTTCACACCAATCAGCTCGCCAGTTTGGTCAAACCAGTCCCGAACCGCCTCGAGCATCAAGAGGGTTATTGGCAGGGTCGCGTTAACGGTGACTTTGCCGGTCGAGGTTTTGATGAAATCTGCGCCCGCCAGCATGGCTAGGTAGCTCGCACGTCTGATGTTGTCGTAGGTTTGCAGCTCGCCAGTTTCCAGGATCACCTTGAGGTGAGCGGGCTTGCCCTTGGGGCGCTGGCACGCCTCTTTTATGGCTTGAATCTGCTTGAAGACTTCTAGGTAGTTACCGCTTAGGAATGCGCCACGATCGATGACCATATCAATCTCGTCAGCACCATAAGCGACAGCATCCTTGGTGTCCTGAAGCTTTACCTTCATGCCTGCCCTTCCAGAGGGGAAGGCGGTTGCAACCGCGGCAACATAGATCTTGCTTTTTCCAAGTGCTGCCTTCGCATGGGGGACCATGTCGCCATAGACGCAAATTGCAGCTGGGGTTGGGCATTCTGGGTCATCCATGTCAGGTGTCATGGCCTTTTGGCAAAGGCTTCTCACCCGCTGAGGGGTGTCCATGCCCTCGAGGGTAGTTAGGTCCATCATCTTGATGGCCATATCCAAACCCCAGGCCTTGCTGGTGGTCTTGATGGATCTGGTGGCTAGCGAGGCTGCTCTTGCCTCCAGCCCCACCTTGTCAACACCTGGCAGCGAGTGCAGCCAGCGCCTCAGGCTCTGGTTAGTAAGTCTTGAACCAACTATTTCTTCGGCTTGCACAGATACTCCTAGGACTGAAAAAGCCTACCCCTAGGGCAGAAACTTGACACCGGTGAGCTCTTCACTTATTTCCCAGAGCCGCTTCATCAGCGCTAGGTCATTCGAGCGTTTCGAACCCTTGATAAGGGCTGGTCGGCCCCAAGCTTCCCATTTGGGCCCCACGAACTCCCCGCCCACAAAGTTCGCATCGGTTGCGGCCATGATCTGGCTTCGAGCCCCGGTCTGCGCGTTTTGGGCGAGAAAGTCGAAGCGGTTTGGGTAGTTAATCTGGAGTCCAGTAAGGGCCCAACCTGGGTGGGCGGCAATTGATTTCACCTTTGAACCAAGCTGTTTAGCTCTCAGGTCCAGCTCTCTGGCAAACAGCAGGCAGGCGAGCTTGGTGTCGGCATATCGCTGCCAACGGTCATAGGAATCTCTTTTAGAGCCGCGAATCTCCTCCAGGGAGTCAGCCTTGATTCTTCCTCTGCGATGAACAACCGAACTCAGAGATATCACCCTTGGCGCTGCCGCCTCTTCGAGGCGCTCCCAGAGCAGCGAGGTTAGAAGAAAATGACCGATGTGGTTGGTTGCCATTTGGGACTCAATGCCCTCAATTGAAAGCGAGAAGTCAGGACCCATCAGCCCTGCGTTATTCATCAGCACATCCACGGGATCATCTATTTCTTTGGCAAATTCCCTGACCTGGTCAAGGTTTGAAACATCCAAGACCCGCTCTTCGATCCGCGCATCGGGATACTTCATTCGGAGCTGCTCGGCAGCCTCCAATAGGCGCTTCTCACCTCTGGCAACCAGCGTGATGTTGTGACCTGACTCGGCAAAGGCCTCTGCGCTCGCGAGCCCAAGGCCCGAGCTGCCACCGGTGATGATGATGTTCAAATTCGAAGCAGCCTTTCGGTGTCCCCGAATACCTCCATCGCCCCCGATGTTGCTCTTGCCTCCAGCACTACCTTGCCCTCGATGCTGTGGCGAACCTCAAACACTGCATCCATAGTCTCCTCGACTCTTTGGTGCATAGCCTCCCTGAGGGGGGCATGCAGAAGTCCACCTCGCTTGCGCTCGGCCTTTATCTCCAGCAGCCCGTTTGGGCCATCCACTCTCCAAGTGACATGGCTGTCATCGAGAGTTAGCTCGAGCTCTTTGGAACGGTTATACGTGGTCCAGCTGTGGAGCTTGCCTGAGTGGTGCAACCCCATGATGAACCCGCGGAAGGGTTTGGAGAGCCAGGGGATGATTGCCGCGGAGGCAACCAGCGATGCATCTTGGTCGCTATCGAGGTGGTTGGAGTGCAGCCAGATGTAGCCGCTGGGGAAGTTCTTGCCCCAGTCCTTTTCGATGTAACCCTTGGATCCCGCGAAGCTTTGGTTCTTTCCCTCGACTTCTAATTGCCCCTCGATACTGTGGCCGAAGGAGACGATGCCGTGGAAGCACTCCATGAATGGCACGAGCCCATACCAGCCCATGATTCCCGGGCTTGCCAGGGTAACCGGCCAGGGTTTGAGCTCGCTGGTTATCTCAAGCCTGCCCTTGAGCTGAGGTAGATCAAGCGTTGCGCCCTTGGCGCTGAAATGATTTGGTCCAACGTGGACATCAAAGCTGTCGGCGCTCGCCCTGAAGTCTTCAACCGGATACACGTGATACCAGCTTCGGCCTGTTGCGCCATCGAGCACCTGAACGAAGGCCTCGTCCCGGCTCTCGCCACCGAGACCACGAAAGATTCCAGGAATTACTGCCCAGCGCTGAGACTGGTCTTGAGAGACAAACTTGAAGTACCAGCCCTCGAAGAAGTTCTTAGTTCTTCCCTCGCCGTGAAACCCCTCTGGGTGTCTCACGCCTGTGATGTAGCTACCCAAAGAGCGCATGGCTGACAGGCTAATACGGCGGGTAAACTAAAGCTAGTTTCGATCCGAGGTGATAAGTGCAACCAGGCACTCGCCTCACCATACGCCTTGGCATCGCCCAGATAATCGGCTGGGGGTCCTCTTTCTACCTCCCCGCTATCCTCGCAGTCCCGATAGCGCAGTCTCTTGGCATTACCACCGAGCTCTTTTTCTGGGCCTTCACTATTTCTCTCCTAGTTTCAGGCTTGCTTGGGCCCAGGGTGGGTAAGGCGATTGATCGTCTGGGCGGAAGAAAGGTACTTCCGCTTGGCTCGCTAGCTTTTGTGCTTGGCCTTGGGCTGCTAGCCACCGCTACCGAGCCCGTGCAGCTCTTTATAGCGTGGATCTTCATTGGAGTTGGCGGCTCAATGGGTAACTACGACGCAGCGTTTGCCACGGCCGTGAATTTCTTTGGCAATAAGTCGAACCGAGTCATTGCTGGAATCACGGTCTTTGCCGGATTCTCCTCCTCAATCTCCTGGCCACTGACCACCTTGCTATTAGCCGAGTTTGGTTGGCAGTGGGCGGTCTGGTTCTGGGTCGCTACACATCTATTTATTGGCCTGCCGCTCAATCTGACAATTCCTCGCTCTGAGCGCAGGGAGATTCCAGATATGACTGGACCAATTCGCAAGATGGTGAAAAACAAGTTTCGCTTTGATTCGCTTCTTGTTGTTTTTGCAATCATGTTTGCCCTGGAGGGCTTCATCGTGAGCTCGGTCAACACCACGCTTCCTTTCATGCTCGGGGAGCTCGGGGCATCGATAGAGCTTGCGCTGGTGGCCTCTATCGTGTTGGGGCCCTCTCAGGTCATGGCGAGGGTGTTGCTCCTCGCACTGGGTAAGTGGGCAACGCCCATCAGGGTTGCAGCAATTTCTATTGCCGCCCATCCACTTGGGGTTCTGGCTATCTGGTTGTTTGGCACCAACGGACTGATGGCCTTCGTGATTCTTCACGGCATTGGGGTTGGGTTGAATCCGTTTATTCGGGGCTCGCTGCCGCTGTTGTTCTTTGGGTCAGATCGCTTTGGTCAGCGCCAGGGTTACATCATGATGCTCAGCAAGGTTGTGTCGGCGCTGTCGCCAACTCTGCTGACGCTGATGCTCCTTGCAAATCCCCAGCTGGCCATCGCCGCCACCTTCACAATGGGAGTGATTGCCTGTCTCTTACTGATCTGGATTTACCTTCTGTTCAAGGCCCGCAATCCCAAGCATCCTGAAACTGGAGAGATGAGGGAGATTAGCTAGCGCCTCAGCAAGTCATGCTGCTCGCCGCTCTCAATCCAGTCGATTAACCCAGGCCATGGACCCCAACCATCGTCGAGGCTGAAGTGACCAGCACCTGGAAACACGATGGGTTCAATCTCGAGAGCTGGTTTGTAGATCTCGACACCTCTTGGAAGCCAACGGTCGTTGTCTCCGGCGATGGCCGTCAATGATCGCGCCCACTTCTTTGCTTGGGGTGCGAGCAAGGGATTTGTCAGATCCATGGGGTCACCCTCAATACCCGAAGTTTCAGAGGTCATTTGAGGGTCCGGAGGAGCCACTAGTAGCACCCTGTCGAACGGCTCATTGAACGTGTCACCGAGTGCTCCGTATAGCCAGTTGATGGTTCCCAGAGAGTGGGCGATGCAGATCTTGCTGTCGCCCGCAGCCTCATCCATCATGTTGCTCTCTTGGCGGAGTAAGTCCTGCCACTCATGAGGCTTTGGAGTGTCGGGGTCCGGAAACTGCGGGTACCAAACTTGGTTACCGCGAGACCTAAGCTCTGCCGCACTCAGCCGCATCCAGTGACCCTCGGGACGGCGGTTTGTCCAGCCGTGAAGAAAGAGGATTTTGTGCATATGGGTATTTAACTCAAAAACTTTGGGACCTAGTCCTGAAGCTTCATTCTTAGGGCATTAGCGACTACTGAGACCGAACTGAAAGCCATGGCAACCCCTGCAAGCATGGGGTTTAGAAGTCCTGCCGCCGCAACTGGAATTAGTAGAACGTTGTAGCCAAAAGCCCAGCCGAGGTTCTGCAGGATATTGCGATATGTGCGGCGTCCTAGCTTGAGCGAGTATGGAATCTTTCTTGGGTCATCGTCCAAAATCGTGATTGCGCTGGCAGCCTGAGCGGCCTGAGCTCCTGAGCCCATGGCAATCCCGATGTCAGCTTGAGCGAGTGCGGCAACGTCATTTATGCCATCTCCGACCATTGCAAGTTTCTCTGGTTGTGAGGCTAGGTAATCCAGCTTGCCCTCCGGCGATGCTGAGGCCAATGCTTCATCTAGACCTAGTTGACTAGCTACCTCATCGACCCGTCGCTGGTTATCGCCAGAGAGCATCGCTACCTTCAACCCCATGTCCTGAAGTTCGGACACAGTCTCCTGAGCGCCAGCTCTGATCCCATCGCTAAGTTCAATGAGCCCGTGTGCCCAACCCTCCCAGGCGATAACCACAAGTGTGTTTGGTCCGGCTTTGCTGATCAGCTCATCGAGCTCGGTCTGGTTTTCGTAAGCGCCGGGCTTCTCAACGCTTATGCGAAGGCCATCAATATCGCCCGCAACTCCTTTGCCCGCAAGCTCCTCGATATTTATCGCCTCAAATGAGGTTCCGCTGGCTGCAATTGCCATTGCTACCGGATGCTTGCTACCCGCCTCGACCGCTGCAGCTTTTGCCAGGGCATCCGGGCCATCGACGCCACCAAGGCCGTGAGTGGCAACAATTCGCAACTTGCCATCTGTCAGGGTGCCAGTTTTGTCAAAGACAACCTTTTTGATCTTTGCCAAGAGCCTGAGTGAGTCAGGGTTTCTGATGACGACAGACCTCTTTGTTCCGAGTGAAGTGGCTACGACGAGACTCATCGGCACGGCAATACCCAGAGCGCAGGGGCAAGCAATAACTAACACCGCAACCGCAGCCTCAAAGGCACGAGTGCTATCTCCGAGCGCAAATGCCCAGACGAGGTAAGTGAGTACCGAGACCACAATCACACTCGGCACGAAGTAGCTGGAAATTCGGTCGGTGAGTGAACCAAGTTGAGTCTTGCTCGCGGTTGCCTCGCGAACCAGATCAGCGATTCGAGAGAGTCTTGAGGTTCCCGCACTTGCGGTGAGCTGGATGATTACTTCTCCAGAGAGCACCGTTGCTCCGGCACTTAGTAAGTCGCCTGCCTTCATCTCGACAGGCAGGCTCTCTCCGGTGAGAGTCGAGTTGTCCACCGAGGCAAATTCGCTGACCAGGGTCCCATCTGCGGGGACGCGATCTCCGGCCACTACCGCAACCTCGTCGCCGGCCCTGAGGGTGTGTGTTGGAACTTGCTCGCGGGCCCCGTTGCGAATAACAACTGCGCTGTCAGGGATCGCGCTGAGCAGCGCGCGGACAGAATCTGTTGCGCTGCGCCTTGCTCGAACTTCGATAAATCTTCCAAACAAGACGACCGAGGGAACAACCGCGCTCACCTCAAAGTAGTGGTGCATAGAGCCGGTCAGCACCAGATAAATGCTGTAGACGTATGCCACCGAGGAGCCAAGCGATACCAGGGTGTCCATTGTGGCGTCGCCGTGGCGCAGGTTCTTTATGGCTGCAGCGTGGAAAGGAAAGCTGACATAAAGGATCACCGGAGTTGCAAGTGCCCAGACCAGATACTGCTGACCTGCAAACTCAATGCCTGGAACCATCGAGAACAAAATTGCCAACGCTGAAAGAATCGCTCCGGTCAGAAGCCGGGGCCGCAGCGTTTTGAGTTCCTCTTTGCCCTCGCCGACTTTGTAGCCGGCACTCGCAACAGCCTCTTTGAGCACGTCTAGTTCGAGTTGGCCTGCAAATTGAAGGTGGGCTTTTTCGCTCGCAAAGTCTACGTACGCGGTTACGCCATCGACTTTATTCAGCGTCTTCTCGACTCTTCGGGCGCAGGCCGTGCAGGTCATGCCCTCAATGTCGAGCTCGAGGAGGTTATTAGCCATTTACGGTCGCAAAAGCCGTTGCCTGGTAACCAGCCTCTTCGATAGCCGCAGAGAGCTGGTCTTCGCTAACGCCCTCGGACTCAACTGTTGCCTTGCCTGCGGCGTGATCAACCTGGACATTGCTCACGCCCTCTAGGGTGGCGAGTTCATTCGTGACGCTCATGGCGCAGTGGCCACAGGTCATGCCTTCAATGCTGATTTCAATCTTGCTCATTGCCTTGCTCCTTCGTTTTCTACGCTGCAAACTCCTCCTGAGCACAGCTGTGGTTTCTCTTTTGCAAATCTCATGTGTAGCCAGCAACCGGCACAAAAACCAACTGCTGCCTCCGCGAACAAAAAGCTCATGCAGAGTGCGCATAGGCCAAGCACTATTTCGTCTCGCATACCTAGCCAGCCCATCATGAAGCAGGCAATTAGGACCAAGCCAAACCCGATGGCCCAGGCAGTTTGCTTTGGATTGGCATCAACCCATTCCGGCCTCTGGTTTCGCACAAGATAGTCAGAGATCCGGAGGGTTGGTGAATACCTTTGGCCGGCAAAAAGTCTCACGAACATCTCAAACATAAAAAACGCCCCAAAAGCCCTCAGCAGGGAAAAGTCACCGGTGAGGGCTGCCGTCATCCAGCCCGCAAAGCCAAAGACAAACAAGAGCCCAGCGGCTGCCCGGACTGAGCGCTCGTTGAACACGGGATGGCCATGCTCCTCTGTTAGCACGCCGAAGGAGGTGTGGGTAATACTCACTCGAAAAGCTCCGCAATCTGGCTCCACATTTCCTTGTTCACGCTGTAGTGGACCCAGGTGCCCTTGCGCTCTGCGCTTAGAAGCCCAACCTCGGTGAGCTTTTTCATGTGGTGGGAAACTGTTGGTTGAGATAGCCCGAGAGGACCGGTGAGGTCGCAGGTGCAGAGGCTACTGTTCTCACCCTGATTAATCATCGCCAAGATTTGCAATCTAGTTGGGTCTGCCACCGCCTTGAGAAGGCTAGCAATCTCAGTTGCCTTGGTGCGCGCCATCGGCTCGACCCCGGGAGTGGGTGCGCACTGCGAGATATCTAGTTGAACTCTTGTAACCATTTGTTCACCTATTCATAGATGGTTATCTATAAACTACCAGAGCATCAGAGAGAAAGAAACCCATGCGCCCTTTGCCATCAGCGAAACTCCTCGCCGAGTTCTTGGGCACCTCCTTGATTGTTGCCGGTGTCGTGGGTGCGGGTTTCATGACGGCCACTTTGAATGCCGGTTACCCACTGGGCCTGACCATGGTCGCGGCCACTGTGGCGGCCGTGCTCTTTGTTTCAATCTCAATCTTTGGGCCAATATCGGGAGCGCACTTCAACCCTGCTGTCACCCTTGGCTTCTGGGTCCGCAAGGCAATCAGCGCCGGTGAAGCAGCCGCATACATTGGCACGCAAGTTCTAGGGGCGGTTTTCGGTGCCGTGGTTGCCAATCTCATGTTTGGCTCAGCTTGGTTTGAGGTGAACGAGATCCAAAGGTTCTCCCTGCCCACCTTCCTAGGTGAGGTGGTCGCAACTTGGGGACTCGTGATTTTGATTCTGCTGCTGGTGCACTTTGAGAAGGCAAATTTAGTTGCTGCCTCGGTCGCAGCCTGGATCTTTGCCGGTCACATCTTCACGTCTTCAACTTCGTTTGCAAACCCGGCGGTGACGATAGGCAGAATTTTCACCGAGGCCCCCTCGGGAATCTCACCCGACTCTGCGCTCTGGTTTGTTTTGGCTCAGCTAATTGGTATGGCAATAGCCCTAATTTGCTTCGTTCCACTGACTAAGAGAGTAGGTAGCTGATGTCCTCACCAGTTGCATCGGTGATGTTTGTCTGTGTTCACAATGCGGGAAGGTCACAGATGGCTCAGGGCTTTCTGCACCATCTTGCTGGGGATCGCATCGAGGTGCGCTCGTCCGGCACCATGCCCGGCGATCAGGTGAACCCATCCGCCGTCGCGGCCATGGCAGAGCTCGGCATAGATATCTCGCTTGCCAAGCCAAAGGTGCTAACCGATGAGGATGTTAGAGCTTCTGACTACGTCATAACCATGGGCTGCGGCGATGCCTGCCCCTTCTACCCAGGAAAGATTTACCTGGACTGGAAACTCGAGGATCCAGCTGGAAAAGGCGTCGAGTCGGTGCGGCCAATACGTGACGAGATAAAGGGTTTGGTTGAAAACCTGATTGCTGAGATCGACGCAAAAGCCAAATCTTGACAAACTAGTTAGGTTTACCTAACCTCTTCAGGTAATCATCTTTTTCTCTTGCTTGGAGAGGTTTTCTTGAAGCTTCGCAATGTTCTCGCCATCTTCTCTGTTGCTGGTTTGTTGCTAAGTGGATGCGCGGCAGATGAGGATTCGCTTCTGGTGTACTCGGGTAGAAGCGAGTCCCTGATTGGCCCCCTTGTCGAGCAGTTCGAGCTAGAAAGTGGCATAGCCGTTGAGGTCCGCTACGCAGGCAGTGCCGAGCTCGCCGCGCAGCTTCTAGAAGAAGGCGTAAACTCACCGGCCGATGTCTTTCTAGCCCAGGATGCGGGTGCTCTTGGCGCTGCGTCGAAGGCCGGACTTTTGGAAATACTCCCTGAGGGGCTATACGGCCTTGTGCCGGAGGAATATTCGGCGGCAGATCGAACATGGGTTGGCGTTTCCGGTCGAGCAAGGGTATTGGTCTATGACCCAAGCAAGGTGACCCGCTTACCGGAAAGTATTTTTGATCTTGAGGATCCGTCCTGGCGAGGACGGATAGGGATAGCACCCACCAATGCTTCTTTTCAGGCCTTTGTAACCGCGATGCGGATTCTTCACGGCGATGAGCGGACTCTGCTCTGGCTTGAGGCAATGAAAGAAAATGCCGTGATCTACGAGAAAAACGGAGCCATCCTCGAGGCTGTTGAGGCGGGCCAGCTCGATGCTGGGCTCATCAACCACTACTACTGGTACGCAAGAGCAAAAGACGTCGGAGAGAGCTCCATGAATAGTCGCCTTGCGCAGTTTCAGGGCCAGGATGCCGGAAACCTCGTCAATGTTGCGGGAGTCGGGATCCTTGATTCTTCGGGGGCTGCCGAAGATTTTGTCCGATATCTCCTTGGGCAAGAGGGCCAAAGCTTTTTTGCCCAGGAGACCAGAGAGTACCCATTGGTTAGCGGCGTTAGCCCTGCCGATGATCTGACTCCATTGAGTGAGATCAGGACCCCTTCGATAGACCTGAGCGACCTTGACACCCTAGCCGAGACTTTGGAGCTAATTCGTCGAGCGGGTTTGATCTAGGACTCAATGGACAGACCCCCATTTGCCTCAGTGGCGCTTGGCCTGGTGGCGGCGCTCGCGTCACTCATACCAATTGGCTATCTGCTGCTTCGTCTATTCGAGGGGTTTGAGGCTGCCATGGGCGAGCTTCTCAGGATTAGAACTCTTGAGCTTCTCATCAACACTGTTGGCCTAACCCTGAGTGTCTCGCTCACGGCACTCGCGATTGGGTCGGTCCAGGCGTGGCTTACCGTAAGGAGCAATCTGCCTGTGGCGCCGCTATTTGCCGTGCTCGCGACCTTGCCACTTGCGATCCCGAGTTATGTTTTAGCCCTTGGCTACCTGAGCGTTTTTCCGTCCTTTAGCGGATTTTGGGCTTCATGGCTCACGCTGTCGCTGGCGACCTCGCCCTATGTCTTTCTGGCGCTCTCCGCTGCCTTGATCAGTTCAAACTTTGCCGCAGAGGAAGTGGCGCGTTCGCTGGGAAAGAATCGAGTGCAGGTCTTCCGCAGCGTTACCTGGCCGCAGGTTAGACCTGCAGCTTTAGCCTCGGTGTTGCTCGTTGCGCTTTATACCCTCAGCGAGTTTGGGGCTATCGCGCTCTTGCGTTTTGATACTTTCACTAGGGCCATCTACAACGCCTACCGGGGCTCGTTTGACCGCACCAGCGCTGCCGCGCTGGCACTGGTTCTCGTGCTGCTTACGCTCGTTGTCATTTACTTTGAGCGGCGCTATCGCGGTTCGAGATGGCAAGCGCCGACCTCACCTGGAAGAAGGCGACGAGTCAATCTTGGTAAGGCCAAGTACCTCGCGGTGGTAGCGCTCACGATCATCGGGGTTGCAGGTGCCGGTGTCCCAATTGTCTCCTTGGTCGGCTGGAGCCTGAACCAGCAGGGATTTGACTGGCTTAGGTTGGGGGAGCTGGTTCTTAGCTCGCTACTGGTTGCAGTTGCAGCCGGGATGATTATCGGGGTCTTTGCTCTTGCAATCTCCATCTGGAATCTGCGTTATTCGAGCAAGCTCTCGGAGGCTGTTGACCTGACGGCCTGGGCTGCCCACGCTCTACCTGCGGTTGTGGTCGCACTGGCATTGGTTTTCTTCGGAGCCAACATCGTCCCCGGTATCTACCAGACGATTTGGCTACTACTTCTTGCTTATCTGATTTTGTTTTTGCCAAACGCACTCGGTTTGGTTGGAACTCCGATAGCGCAGGTTCCAAGGAGCATCGAGGAAGTTGCTCGAAGCCAGGGGCTTGGTAAGAATGCCGCATTGCGAAGAGTTGTATTGCCAATTGCTGCCCCCGGAATCTTGGCGGGTGTGGCGCTAGCTGCATTGACAGTCCTCAAGGAGCTCCCGGCAACGCTTTTGTTGCGGCCGAATCAGTTGGATACTCTTGCCACCGAACTTTGGCAAGCCACTGAGGTCTTGGCTTACTCCCAGGCTGCTCCCTACGCCCTTGCCCTGATTATCATTGCGGGGGTGCCCGCTTTGATTCTCAACGGCCAAGCAAGAAAACTGATTTCGGAGGTTAGCTAGATGCCGCTTCTTGAAATCAAAGACGTCTCAGTCAGCTTCGGCGATACGAAAGTTCTCTCTGGCATTTCGCTGGAGCTGGCGAGCAAGCAGCTACTTGCGGTGCTGGGGTCATCGGGGGCGGGAAAATCGACCCTGATGCGGCTCATCGCAGGGTTTGATGCCCTGGACTCAGGCTCGATAACCCTTGATGGCATAACTCTCAGTGATAGCCGATTGACGGTTGCCCCCGAGAGCCGGAGCGTTGGGATAGTTCCGCAGGATTCGGCACTTTTCCCCCATCTCACCGTGCGTCAAAACATTGGCTTTGGTCTCTTTGGTCTCTCTCGTGCTGACCGAGATCAGAGGGTTGATGAGCTCTTGAAACTAATCCGCATGGAAGAGTTTGCCTCGAGAATGCCCGAGGAGTTATCCGGTGGGCAGGTGCAAAGGGTTGCCCTGGCTAGGGCACTGGCACCGAAGCCGAAGCTGATTTTGCTTGACGAGCCCTTCAGTGCCCTTGATGCCGAACTTAGACAGCAACTGCGTGAGGAAGTTCGACAGGTTCTGCGAGCAGAGGGAGCCACAGCCATATTGGTGACCCACGACCAGGAAGAGGCACTTTCTTTGGCGGATCGCGTGGCGGTGTTGCGCGAGGGAAAGATAATCCAGGTGGGCTCACCATCCGAGATCTATAACTCTCCCGCCGATGTCGGTATTGCCACATTCTTAGGCGAATCGGTGCTTGTGGACGGCAAGGTCTCTGGTGGAAAGATTCTGACCGACCTCGGGAGCCTAAGTGCGCTAAACAATGTTGCCGAAGGCGCAACCGGAGTGGTTGCCATTCGGAGTGAGAACTTCTATTTGCAGCCGAACCCCACCGGTGATTCCGAGGTTGTTGGCCGCGTATTCTTTGGGCACGATGCCCTGGTGGAGGTGCAGACACCGAAGCTCAGAATTCGTGCGAGGTCAAATGGCCCCTTTGCTCCTGAGGTAGGCATGAGGGTCAC
>CAYGJH010000020.1:0-17651 GCA_964350385.1 uncultured Aquiluna sp.
GTGTAAACGTGGCGCTCTACCAACTGAGCTAAAGGCCCGCCCGAAATACTACTACAGATAATGAGCTAGAGAAGTTCGAGTGCGCTGCGGTAGCTGGCCATATCTCTCGCCTCACCGGGAGAGGTCGTGAACTTGGCAACAACGATTTGGTCGTGGTTTATCACGTAGGTGGCTCGGGTGCCGTGTCCTCGCTCATCCAAGAAGGCGTCATAAAGCTTTGTGACTTCTCCATGGGGCCAGAAATCTGCTAGCAACTGGAACTCATAGCTCTCAGCCTCTGCAAAGGCTGCCTGTGTGAATTTACTGTCAACACTGATGCCGACAAGCTCCACCTTGGCGTCCGTGAAGACGTCCAGATTATCTCTGAGCTCGCACATCTCCCCAGTGCAGGTTCCACTAAACGAAAGCGGATAAAACACCAAAACGACAGGCTTTCCCTTGTACTCGCTTAGCTTGAACTCCTCGCCGTGCTGGTTCGAAAGTGTGAAATCCGGGGCGATGTCTCCTACTGATACGGCCATGTGAGCTCCTTATGTCGGGACTTAGGACTATAGCTAAACAAATAAACGAATACCTGAATAGACTTTAGTGGCCCACAAAATGGGAACCTTTGGTAAACAGCCACGAAAAGAGGCTTTAGCGGTGTCAATTAATAATCAAGATGCTTTCGCTGTCAACAACCCTGACAGGGACCCTCAGGAGACAGCCGAGTGGCTTGATTCACTTGATGCCCTAGCCAAGACCCATGGTCGCGGTCGAGCCCGGGAAATCATGCTCAACCTGCTAAGGCGTTCGCACGAGCTGCAGTTGAATGTTCCCCTGGTGCCAACGACGGACTACATCAACACCATCAGCCCCGAGGATGAGCCTCAGTTCCCTGGTGATGAACAGATTGAGCGAACCTACCGGGCGTGGATGCGCTGGAACGCTGCAATCATGGTGCACCGAGCGCAGCGTCCCGGCATCGCCGTAGGTGGACACATCTCATCTTTCGCATCAAGCGCATCGCTCTACGAGGTTGGCTTCAACCACTTCTTCAAGGGACACGATCACCCAGATGGCTCTGACCAGATTTACATCCAGGGCCACGCCTCGCCCGGTCCCTACGCCAGGGCTTTTTTGGAAGGCCGGCTAACTGAGGCTGAGATGGACTCCTTTCGTCAAGAAAAGTCAAGAGCGGGTCGTGGACTACCTTCCTACCCGCACCCTCGCCTCATGCCGGACTTTTGGCAGTTCCCGACCGTATCGATGGGTCTGGGGCCGATAAGTGCCATCTACCAGGCACAGTTCAACCGCTACCTCATGGCGCGGGGTTTCAAAGACACGACTAACCAGCACGTTTGGGCCTTCCTAGGTGACGGTGAACTTGATGAGGTGGAGAGTCGTGGAGCGCTTCAGCTTGCTGCTAATGACGGACTGGACAACCTCACATTTGTTGTCAATGCAAACCTCCAGCGCCTAGACGGCCCAGTTCGTGGAAACGGCAAAATCATTCAGGAGCTTGAGAGCTTTTTCCGCGGTGCCGGCTGGAACGTCATCAAGGTCATCTGGGGTAGAGAGTGGGACGCCCTGCTTTCTAAGGATCACGACGGAGCTCTTGTGGATCTGATGAACAAGACTCCGGATGGCGATTACCAGACCTACAAGACTGAAGACGGGGCTTTTGTTCGCGAGAACTTCTTCGCACGCGATCCAAGAACCGCGCAGCTGGTTGCCGACTTGAGCGACGACCAGATTTGGTCGCTAAAGCGCGGAGGTCATGACTACAACAAGATCTACGCCGCATACAAAGCTGCAACTAGCCATAAGGGACAGCCAACGGTAATCATCGCCAAGACCATTAAGGGCTATGGGCTGGGCAAGAGCTTTGAGGGTCGAAATGCCACCCACCAGATGAAGAAGCTGAAGCTCGCTGACCTCAAGCAGTTCAGGGACGAGATGAGAGTTCCGATCTCCGATGCCCAGCTTGAGGCAGATCCCTACATGCCTCCTTACTACATGCCCGACAGCTCTTCACCAGAGCTTGAATACATGCATGAGCGCAGAAAGCAGCTTGGCGGGTACCTTCCAGAGCGTAGAAGCAAATATGTTGACTTCAAGCTCCCTGAAGACAGCGCATACGAGATTCCTCGAAAGGGCTCGGGCAACCAAGAAGTTGCCACCACAATGGCCTTTGTCAGGATGCTAAAGGACCTACTCCGCTCTGAGGGAACTGGCGAGCGCATTCAGCTGATCATTCCCGATGAGGCGAGGACCTTTGGAATGGACGCTTTCTTCCCAACTTCAAAGATCTACAACCCGAATGGCATGAAGTACATCTCAGTAGACAGAGAGCTACTCCTGAACTACAAGGAGAGCGAGGCCGGCCAGATTCTGCACACAGGCATTAACGAAGCGGGATCGGTGGCGGCTTTCACCGCGTCGGGATCATCGTATTCAACTCACGGTCAGCCTATTATCCCGATCTATGTTTTCTATTCGATGTTTGGTTTCCAGCGCACAGCAGACTCGCTTTGGCTGGCAGGAGACCAGATGGTTCGCGGATTCCTAATTGGTGCCACTGCCGGTAGAACAACCCTTACCGGTGAGGGACTACAGCACGCTGATGGTCACTCGCCCATCATCGCCTACACAAACCCCGCGGTAATTAGCTACGACGCCGCTTACGGCTACGAAATTGCCCACATTGTCAAGGCGGGCCTCGAGCGGATGTATGGGGGGAAGCATGAGGATCCGAACGTCATGTACTACCTCACCGTCTATAACGAGCCCATGTTGCAGCCAGCAGAGCCAGAAAACCTGGACGTCGACGGTGTGCTGCGAGGCATCTACAAGCTAAGTAGCTCCAATGCGGCTGGACACAAGGTGCAACTGTTGGCTTCTGGAGTCGCAGTCCCCTGGGCCATTGAGGCCCAGCAGCTGCTCGCCGAATACGGGGTTGCAGCGGACATATGGTCTGTCACGAGCTGGGGAGAGCTGCGAAAGGACGGCTTGAAGGCCGATGAGCAGCGCTTCCTGTACCCAGATCAGGATGCTCCAATGCCATACCTGACTCAAAAGCTCGCAGACGCGGACGGGCCTTTCCTTGGAGTGAGCGACTACACCCACTCGCTGCCAGACATGATCAGACCTTGGGTTCCTGGAGACTTTGCGACCCTTGGCGCCGATGGCTTTGGGTTCTCAGACACCAGACCCGCTGCCAGACGCTTCTTCAAAATCGATGGGCCTTCTATCGCAGTGAGGGCTCTCGAGCAGTTGGTGGCTCAGGGCAAGCTGGATGCCAGCATCCCGCAACAAGCAATCGACAAATTCAAGCTTCACGATGTCTCAGCGGGCACCAGCGGAACGGCCGGTGGTGACGCCTAAGCACCTTCCATGGCTTAGATCCATTGCCGGTGACCTGGCAACGGCGACACTCACCCGTCTTGAGGAAACACTCCCCTGGTATTCGCAGATGCCTCCCGCTCGAAGGGCAGCGGTTGGGTCCGTCGCACAGAGCGGAATCACCAGCTTCATCCAGTGGTACGAAGACCCAGGCTCGCAGCCCTGGGTGGCCGCGGATGTTTTTGCCGGTGCCCCCAGGGAGCTACTTAGGTCTATCTCCCTCCAAGAGACTCTGCAGCTAATCCACGTCGTTGTCGAAATGGTGGAGGAGAGAGTTGTATCCGAACATCCAGACCTTAAAGAAGCGGTGCTTCGCTATTCAAGAGACATCGCATTCAGTGCAGCCGATGTCTACGCCCGCGCGGCCGAGGCGCGAGGCCTTTGGGACGCAAGACTAGAGGCGCTCGTTGTAGACAGCATCATCAGCGGAGAGACCTCTCAAGAGATCAACTCTCGCGTCGCGGCGCTCGGATGGCGAGCTGATGGGCAGGTTGCGGTTCTTTTGGGCACCACCCCTGAGACTCCAGACCCTGACAATATGCGCAAGATCGCTCGAAAGTCTCAGGCTGATGTCCTACTTGGCATCCAGGGCCGTCGGCAAGTTGCGGTAATTGGTCTGCCAGAAATTGTTAGCAAACCAGGAACCGCAATCACTAAGGTCGCTCAATCGCTCAGCGACAGCTTTGGGCAAGGCCCGCTGATACTCGGACCGGTGGTAAACACTGTGTCAGACGCACCTAGGTCAGCAAAAGCGGCGCTATCAGCAAACTCCGTTGCCGCGAGCAGGGAGGCCTCCTCACGACCGATGCAGGCGGATGACCTCCTTCCAGAGCGAGCGTTAGCGGGCGATTTGCTGGCAAAGCAAACTCTGATTGCGAATTATTACCTTCCCCTGGCTGAAAACTCTCGGGAGCTATTGCACACGCTCAGAAACTACTTTGAGCAGGGCGGATCGCTTGAGGCAACCTCAAAGGCTCTTTATGTCCATGCCAATACCGTCAGGTACCGGCTCAAGAGAATTCAAGAGCTTCTTGGCGAAGACATGACAGATCCCCGCACCAGTTTCGTGGCTCAAGTAGCGCTCTCATTGGGCTTGATCAGCGACGCCGAAAATGGAATAAGGAGAGATTGATGCTAATAATTGCCTGCCCGGGTCAGGGCTCACAGACCCCTGGCTTTCTCTCCCCCTGGCTTGAGGCTTACCCACAACTGGAGGCCACTCTCGCGTCCCTAGGGGAAGCATGCGAAGCTGATTTGGTTCGCCTTGGCACCCGTGCGGCAGAAGAAGAGATCAAAGACACGGCAAACGCTCAAAGGCTCATAGTCGGAAGTGCCCTCGCGGTCTTTCGAACAGTTTTTGCAGAAGAGAAGATTGACGGCGTGCTCGGCCACTCTGTCGGCGAGTATGCGGCAGCTGCCATAGCCGGAGTCATTAGCGATCACGAGGCGATGCAGCTTGTTGCCCGGCGTGCCGATGCCATGGCCGAGGCTGCCGCAAAGACGGCAACTTCAATGGCGGCGGTTTTAGGCGGTGACGAGATTGAAGTTCTCGCAGCCATAGAGCAGCTTGAACTTGAGCCAGCGAATTTCAATGGTTCCGGCCAGATAGTGGCGGCCGGCGCTAAAGCTCATATCCAGAAGCTGGTAGAAAATCCCCCGGAGAAGGCGCGGGTGATTGAGCTAAAGGTGGCCGGTGCATTCCACACCAGCTTCATGGAGTCCGCTATGGAGCCCGTGGCTCGTCTAGCCGAGAGTTTTTCCTCAGCAAACCCAGAGATGAAGCTCTGGTCAAATGTTGACGGAGGTCAGGTGCACGATGGAGGTGCCTTCCTTTCTTCCCTCGTTAGCCAGATTTCAAGTCCTGTGCGCTGGGATAGGTGCATGACGTCACTTAGCGGCCTAGACGCAAGGGTGATTGAGCTCCCGCCAGCTGGAGCCCTTTCGGGACTTATTAAGCGAGGGGTTTCGGATGCGACTGCGATAGCCTTGAAAACTCCAGCTGACGTTGAGAAAGTGCGAATCAATTGAAAAGCCTGAAGCAAAACGATCCAGTGCAGTACACCAGGATCTACTCTCTCGGGGCTTCCAGAGGAAGCTCGGAGGTTACCAACGACGAAATTGCTGGCCCAATTGACTCCTCTGACGAGTGGATAAGACAGCGAACAGGCATTGTCACGAGAATGCGAGCACCGGAGAACCAAAGCCTCATGGACATGGCTGTTGAAGCTTCCAAGGAGGCGATTGCTAAATCCGGCATCGACCCAAGTGAAATCGACGCTGTGATTCTCGCAACCATCAGCTTCCCTTATGCAACCCCTTCGGGAGCGGCAATGCTCGCCTCCGAGGTTGGTGCCGAGGACGCAGCTGCCTATGACATAAGTGCGGCGTGTGCGGGCTACTGCTACGGAATTGCACAGGCAGATGCCCTAATTCGTTCCGGCAACTCAAAATACGTTCTCGTTGTTGGAGGGGAAAAACTCTCGGACTTCATCTCGCCAACCGACCGTTCCATTAGCTTCTTGCTTGGGGATGGAGCGGGCGCCGCAATCGTGGGTCCAAGTGACCACCCGGGTATTTCCAAGACGATCTGGGGATCCGATGGCGCCAACTGGGACAAGGTCGGTATGACTGGTTCCATCATTGACTACCGTGACGGCAAGACTGAGTGGCCCACCTTGATACAAGAGGGGCAATCGGTATTTCGCTGGGCCGTTTGGGAAATGGTGAAGGTTGCTAAGGAAGCTCTCGAAGCCTCCGGACTGGAACCTGAAGACCTTGCTGCTTTGGTGACTCACCAGGCAAACGTTCGAATTATTGATGAATTTGCAAAGCAACTCGGGCTCCCAGAATCAGTTGTGGTTGCGAAAGACATTGTCGAAACTGGCAATACGTCCGCCGCGTCAATACCGCTTGCCATGCACCGACTATTGGCAGAGGGCAAGGTCAAATCAGGCGGGTACGCCCTAGAAATTGGTTTTGGCGCAGGGCTTGCCTATGCAGCTCAAGTTGTAGAACTCCCATAAAATAAAGCGATAATCAACGACTCAATTAGGAGAAAATCATGGCTCTATCTGAGCAGGACGTACTGGCAGGACTGGCAGAGCTGGTGAACGATGAGACTGGCATTGCAGCAGATGCAGTTCAGATGGAGAAGTCCTTCACCGACGATCTAGACATCGACTCGATCTCAATGATGACAATCGTTGTCAATGCCGAGGACAAGTTCGGAGTCAAGATTCCAGACGAGGAAGTCAAGAACCTCATCACCGTGGCTGACGCGGTCAACTTCATTACCTCTAACCAGGGATAACCTTGCGCAGAGTTGTCGTTACCGGGATTGGGGCAACCACTCCCCTGGCTGGTAACGCCACTGAAAGCTGGAAGTCCCTGCTGGAGGGTAAATCGGGCGTCTCCACCTTGGAGCAAGAGTGGGTCGCAAGACACGAACTTCCTGTCACCTTTGCGGCGCAAGCAAAGGTGTCTGCTGCCGAAATACTCACTCCCCAAGAGGCAAAGCGCCTTGACCCCTCATCTCAGTTCGCCCTCATCTCCGCCCGTGAAGCCTGGGCCGATGCCGGTGAGCCGGAGGTAGAGCCGGAGCGGCTGGCCGTTGACTTTGCCACCGGAATTGGTGGGGTTTGGACGCTACTGGATGCCTACGACGCTCTCAATGAGCGAGGACCAAGGCGAGTCCTCCCTATGACCGTGCCGATGCTTATGCCAAATGGGCCTGCCGCAGCGGTAGGCATGGCACTCGGGGCTCGGGCTGGAGTTAGAACAGCTGTATCGGCTTGTGCATCTGGAAATGAGTCAATTGCCAACGCCTTCCAACGAATCCAGCGGGGTGAGGCAGATGTCGTGGTTGCTGGTGGTGCTGAGGCAGCAATCCATCCATTACCAATTGCGGCTTTTGCCGCAATGCAGGCCCTCAGTAAGCGCAACGACGACCCACAGGCAGCCTCACGGCCCTATGACCTTGGGCGCGACGGCTTTGTGATGGGTGAAGGCGCAGGCGCGCTAGTTCTCGAGGAATATGAAAGCGCTAGAGCACGCGGCGCGAAAATTTACTGCGAAATAGTCGGCGGATCGGTTACGTCAGACTCTTACCACATCACCGCCCCCGACCCAGAAGGGTCAGGAGCCGCAAGGGCAATGCTTGCTGCTTTGGAGCAAGCCGATGCAAAGCCTGAGGACGTCGAGCACGTCAACGCCCACGCAACCTCCACCCCCGTCGGGGACATTGCAGAATACACAGCTCTTGAGAGAGTCTTTGGATCGCACACCCAGAATTTGATTGTCACGGCTACAAAGAGCTCGACCGGCCACCTTCTTGGGGGTGCCGGAGCTGTTGAAGCCGTATTTACAATTCTTGCGCTTAGGGAGCAAACCTCCCCAGGAACTCTGAATCTAGATGATCAGGATCCGGCTATCCCACTTAATGTCCCAAGAAAACCGCACTCGCTAACTAGAAGAGATGCTGTTGCAATTAGCAACAGCTTTGGGTTTGGCGGACATAACGCCGTCCTCGCCTTCAGAAACGTTTAGACCGCTCTGGGCAAGTGCCTGACCCTTGCACTTGACATGCGATAAGGCTCGAGTAGGTCGAGCCAAGCCGTGCCGGTTTCAACCCTCAAGAGCCGCTCAAGCTCTTTGTGGTTACCATCTGCCTCACGCATGAGCCTTTCAAGCTGCCCGAGACGGATAACTATCTCTCCACTTTCGTCAAGCGCAAGTCGCTTGAGTCCTAGCCCTGGATGCCCAAGGAGTAGGCAGGGTTCCTTGGAGTTCTGGTAAATCTCGAACACAACCCCGAGATTGTTTAGCAGAGAGCCAAGCTGAGCAACTTGCCCGTCAGACAGCGATGCTCGGAACCTGGTTTGGAGGGTTCCCGGGGTATGGGGCTGCGACGTCCAGTTTGGGCTTAGCTCGTGGTGGGAGAGGAACTTCTGGACGTCAAAGGTTGCGCTCTTAGCTGCGCAAAGCAACCAGATGTCAGTTGCAGACATCTCTACCTCCGATCCAGAATCGTCTTCCCCTACGTCCTGAATCGGTGAGATGAGGCTAGTTCAGTGCAACGCCTATTGTCAAAAGCTATCTCGGGCTCGCTCCTGCTCTGAAACCTCTCGAATGTCGCTTAGGCGTCTGAGACTCGAAAGGGGATTCGACATTCTGAAGTTCCCTCTGAACTTTTCTTGGTTTTTATCCATGAAACTCCAATACCCAGCAGTGAAGGGACAGGCATCCTCACCGAGTCTTTTCTTGGGATCAAACGGGCAATCGCCACAATAGTTGCTCATCCTGTTGATGTAGGCGCCGCCCGCCGCATAGGGCTTAGTGGACATCGCTCCCCCATCCGCGTATAGGGTCATGCCGATTACGTTCGCCGGCATAACCCATGGAGTTCCGTCAACGAATGCATCGATGAACCAGTCATTAGTCTGCTTTGGGTCGTAGCCACGCTGCAACGAATGATTTCCGAGCACCATAAGCCGCTGAATGTGGTGTGCCCATCCATAATCACGAACGTTGGCAACGGCGTCGCTTAGGCACTTGGCACGGATCTTCTCTGGCTGCAGACCTGAGAGCCATTCGGGGAGCGGCTCGTCGGCATTGAGGTGGTTTTGGTTCTCGTACTCCTCGCCAAACTGCCAGTAGAGGTGAAAAACATAGTCTCTCCAGCCAACAATCTGCCTTATGAAACCTTCAACGCTTGAGAGTCTCGCCCGTCCATCTCGGTAGGCATTCTCTGCCCTTCGGGCCACCTCAACCGGGTCTAGCAATCCTAGGTTCATCGGCACCGACAACAGTGAATGTGCCATTGTCCAGTCTCTTTGGTCCATGGCGTCCTCGTAGGGGCCGAAGAGATCGAGCCGGTGCTCGATGAAGTGATCTAGAGAACTCCGGGCTTCCTCCTCTGACGCCGCAAACTGCCTGGGGCCGTCAACTCCCAAGAATTTGACGCCTGAGCGCTCGAGATCGTCCAAGGCCTCTCTAACCTCTTCATCGAGCTCGTCTTCACGAGGTGCCCAATGTCCCTGGATGCCGAGTTTTTCCTTTGGAGGAGGCAGGCGATTCTCTGCATCAAAATTCCAAGCTCCGCCAGCAGGGCCTTCCCCATCCATCAGCAAGTTGAGTCTCTTTCTTGACTGGCGATAGAAATCTTCAAGCTTGAGCTTTTTCCCAGCCGAATAGTTTTGCCAGTCGGCTTCGCTGGAGCAAAAGCCCCTTAATTGCTCAAGTTCAAGGCCAAGATCTTGAGCAAGACTCAGCATTGGCCTTGTTGAAGGTTTGATTGCGCGGGAGAGACCGGAGACCTCAGCGAGATCCCTGTAGTTGTCCAGGCTCAGAAGCGTAACTCTGTCGTCCTTAGCTCTACTTCTTAGTGCGTAGAGGAGCAGGTGTGCCTTCTGGCGGTGGTAGGGGCGCTTGCGAAATTGAGACATGACCTCGGGGAGCAGAATCTCGCCGCCGAGGTCAAAATGTGACCCGAGTTGGTCCGGAAATAATAGCTGCAATGGGCCACCACCTATACACTTCAGACAACCATCATGAGCAAGCTTTACTTCCGCTACGGGGCGATGAACTCAGGCAAGAGCACCGCCCTGCTGCAGGCCGCCTATAACTACGAGGAGCGCTCTCAGTATGTCCTGCTTGCCAAGCCGGCAGTGGACTCCAAGGGCGACAGGAGCGTGGTCAGCCGCCTGGGGGTTACTAGGGAAGTTGACTTTCTCGTCGAGCCGGCAGATGACCTGCGCGAGCTTTTCCAACAGCACGCCTCCGACTTTGAGGCACGAAATTCCCAACCAATTGCATGCCTGCTTTTGGATGAGGCACAATTTCTAACCCCTGACCAGGTCGATCAAGCCCTCGAAATCGCGGTGCTCGATTCGGTGCCGGTGCTTGCCTACGGCATCCGGACCGACTTTCAGACAAAGTCTTTCCCAGGCTCGCGCCGGCTACTTGAGATTGCCCACAGCCTTGAAGAACTCAAGACCATTTGTCGCTGTGGTCGAAAGGCGATGTTCAACGGTCGGAAGCTCAACGGACAGTTCACTTTCGATGGAGAACAGGTCGCAATTGATGGGGACAAGGTCACCTATGAGTCTCTCTGCGCAACTTGCTACCTGGAGAAAATTAAGCATTTCTAGATCTCCCCTCCCTACCTCATTGTGAAGTTAATGTAACGATGCCGTTACCTCCGCCCTAGGCAACTTCAAGAGGTCTAACTTTGACTAAAGCGTCTAATCACTTCAGACCGAAGGGAAAGAGCGCTCAGTTTCTTGAAAGGGGAATTGATGAAGAAAGCAACACTATTTGTATCTGCTCTAGCTGTTGGAGCATTGGTACTTAGTGGTTGTGCGGCTGATGATTCAAGCGAGTCAACTGCTACTACAACCACAAACAACAACTCAAGCAGCACAACCGAAACCGCCGTTGAGACCGTCTCAATGTTGGAGGCTGTTCAGGCCGCCGGCACAGTTCGTTGTGGTACTCGCGACGCACTGCCTGGATTCGCCGTCCTCGATGAGAGCGGAGAGCACGTAGGTTTCGACTCTGATTTCTGTCGCGTTATTGCGGCAGCAGTCCTGGGTGACGCTTCAGCAGTAGACATGGTTGACCTCGAGACAGCAGATCGCTTTACCGCGCTGCAGAACGGATCAATCGATGTTCTGGTTAGAAACACCACCTGGACAGCAACTCGTGATGGTAGCGAAGCCGCTACCTTCCTGCAGCCAACGTTCTACGACGGCCAGGGCATGATGGTGGCATCTGACAGCGGGTACAGCTCAATCAACCAGATGAATGGTGCGGTTGTCTGTGTCGCGAAGGGAACCACCACAGAGGGCAACGCAGCCCTCGAGTCCTCCAGACTTGGGCTCGGCTGGGAAGTACGTGCATTCGATGAGGTTGACCTGATTCTTGAGGCATTCCTCGCCGGTCAGTGTGATGGTTGGTCCTCGGACGTAAGCCAGCTCACCGGTTTGCGCAGTGCATACCCAGATGGTGCAGCGGCACTGACAATCCTGCCTGAGGTCTTCTCGAAGGAGCCTCTGGGACCAGCCGTCTTGGATGGCGACACCCACTGGGCACAGGTTGTCAACTGGGCGATCCTTGCAACCATTCAGGCCGAGGAGTTTGGCATCACAAGTGCAAATGTGGACAGCATCCGCAGCAGCACAACCGATGTTGGAATCCTTAGGTTCCTTGGTGCAGAGGTACCAACCAGTGACGGCTCTGCCGTTCTGGACCCAGGCCTAGGCCTTCCAACCGACTTTGCCTACCAGGTAGTCAAGCAGGTTGGAAACTACGGTGAGATCTTCGCGCGCCACTTGTCGCCGCTTGGTCTCGAGCGCGGTGTGAACTCACTTTGGACCGATGGTGGTCTGATGTACGCACCTCCTTACCGTTAATTCGCTAAGGTCAAATAGCTAAATAAGTTGGTCCACTTGGGAGGGAGACGCAAGTTGAGCTCTCTCCCAAGTGCACCCGCTAAAGTCCCAATCTGGAGGGACGTAAGAGTCCTTAGATGGCTCTTCCAGATTGCAGTCCTCGCGGTAGTCGGCCTCATCATTTATTGGATTTGGGGAAACTACCAGACCAACATCGAAAGAAGCAGCGTCCAGACTGATCTGCGCTTTTTAGATAATCCCGCAAGCTTCACTATCCCTGGGAACGACTTTGACCAGAGCTCTCCTGTAAGAGCCGCATTCGTTCAGGGCTTTCTAAACACCATTCAGGTTGCTCTGGTTGGCATCTTTTTCGCCACAATTCTGGGAACAATTGTGGGTATCGCGAGACTCAGTAAAAACCTTGTCGTTAGAACCATCGCAGCCGCCTACGTCGAGGTGATTAGAAACTTGCCGCTGCTATTGCTTCTAACCTTTATGAATCTCGCAGTTGTCTTGCAGACTTTCCCCCGCATCGAGGATGCCTGGAAGCCACTGGATCTTTTCGTGATATCCAACAGAGGGCTGGCAATTCCTTGGTTCGAGGGCAGTGCGGGCCAGTTGGGACTCTTATTGCTGGCCGGCATCGTGCTCGCTTTTGTGGTGGTCAAGCTCGAAAGAGCCAGGGCAGACAGGGTCGGGAGGCCCTCCCGCGGCCTATTGCTTGGCACTGTGGCGTTGGCGATCGTGCCTGTGATCGGATGGATAGTCCTCGGATATACCTGGACACTCCCTTTTGTTGACGGCAGAGGAACTTCGGGAGGTCTTAGGCTCGACCCCTCATTCTTCGCCCTCATCGTTGCTCTCGTTGTCTACACCAGTAGCCACATCGCCGAAATCGTCAGGGGCTCTATTCTTGCTGTCCCCAGAGGTCAGGGTGAGGCTGCAGATGCGCTAGCCCTAAGTAACTCTCAGAAGATGCGCATCATCATCTTGCCTCAGGCCTTCAGGGTGGCCATGCCCGCGCTGGGAAATCAGTACCTGAACCTAATTAAGAACTCCTCGCTCGGCGCAACCATTAGCTACTTTGAGCTAACTCAGATAGCCCAAATCACGGTGGGCAATGGCTCACCCGCTGTGCCTGCGTTTACTTTGACTCTGCTCGTTTACCTTGCAATCTCGCTGTTCACATCGCTATTTGTGAATTACTTCAACCGCAGATTGGCCTTGGTGGAGCGATGATTACCTGGCTGAGACGAAACCTATTTAGGACCTGGTGGGACTCCATCATGACGGTCGTGTTCGGCTACGTCGGACTCTGGGTGATATGGACAGTTATCGAGTTTGTCTTCGTTACTGGCCGCTGGGAAATCATCCAAGTGAACCTGAAGCTTCTTTTGGTGGGTAGGTTCCCCGACGAATTGATGTGGCTTGTTGGGGCCTCACTTACAGCTCTTGCATTTTGGATAGCCGCTGTTGCCGGTGGCTCGAAGATTGATCTAAACAATGTGCAAACTCTCTCGCAGCGGCTTTTCGACTACACCAGGCGGTTTGGTCTCATTGTGGCCCTTGCCGCGCTTTTGATTTTCCTGGCTGCTGACATAGCGGCACTTCTCTTGGCGTTCCAAGTCCTTGGGGGAATAGTCGTTGGACGCATGGTTGGCCTTGCTCGTCGCAACGTGAGCCTGGTCGGAGCAATCCCAAGCATTATTTGGCACCCCATGCTGGCCTCCCCCGCCATCGCCCTAGTGCTTGTGACTCTGATGGAGTCAACACTCGAAGAGTGGGGCGGGTTCCTAATCAACTTCTACATGGCAATCATCAGCATTGTTCTCTGCTTTCCGCTCGGAGTCCTATTGGCACTGGGTCGCAGGTCATCGTTCCCGATTATCCGACTTGTCACGACGACCTACATAGAGCTAATCCGAGGAGCTCCGCTCTTTGTGCTGCTTTTGCTGGCAGGAGTTGCCCTCGAATTCTTTATCCCGCCATCTATCGCCCCAGATGCCATTTTCAGGGGAGTCACGGTCTTCACCCTCTTCACAGCCGCTTACCTGGCTGAAATTGTTCGTGGTGGCCTCCAGTCCATTCCTAAGGGACAGACCGAGGCTGGGAAGGCTCTTGGACTAAGCACCACAAAGATCACCTATCTGATCACCATGCCGCAGGCTCTGAGGAACGTGATTCCGGCCCAGATTGGACAGTTCATTTCACTGTTCAAGGACACCACATTGGCTGGTGCAGCACTAAACATTCTTGATGTTCTAAATGTTGGAACAGCAATTACCAAGCAACAGGACTTCCTAGGGCAGGGCCTCATCTATGAGGCGCTGGCTTTCGTGGCCCTATTGTTCTGGGTCGGTTCGTATGTAATGAGCCGAGAGAGCCAGAGACTAGAAAAGAGACTGGGAGTAGGTGTGCGATGAGCAGTGAGGTTTTCAAGGACGCAACCAGGATGTCAGGGGGTCGTGCCAGCGATCAGGCCATCGTCGCGATGGAGGGCGTCTACAAGCGCTTCAAGGACTTTGAGGCTTTGAAGAACATCAACTTTCAGGTTGGTAAGCAGGAAGTAGTAGTTGTCATCGGACCCTCAGGTTCGGGAAAGTCGACCCTAATTCGCTGCATAAACCGCCTAGAGGAGCATGACGAGGGTCGAATTATCGTTGACGGGACAGAGCTCACCACAGATGTCCGCAACATTCAGGAAATCCGCAAAGAGACCGGCATGGTTTTTCAGAGCTTCAACCTGTTTCCCCACCTCACTGTCCTGGCGAACATAGCTCTCGCACCCAGACAGGTTAGGGGGATGCCAAAGTCTGAGGCCGAGGCTCTTGCAAGAGAGCTCCTGGAGCGAGTGAAGATTCCAGAGCAGGCAGACAAATTTCCTGCCCAACTCTCGGGAGGCCAGCAACAACGTGTGGCTATCGCCCGCTCACTTGCCATGAAGCCGAAAGTAATGCTGTTCGACGAGCCAACTTCCGCTCTTGACCCAGAGATGATCAACGAGGTCCTGGATGCCATAAAGCAGCTTGCTCAAGAGGGCATGACGATGGTGGTCGTCACTCACGAAATGGGCTTTGCGAAAGAGGTTGCCGACCGAGTTGTCTTCATGGCAGATGGCGAGATAGTTGAGGTTGGAACACCATCAGAGATCTTCGATAATCCAAAAGAGGAAAGAACTCAGAAGTTCTTAGCCCAAATTCTCTAGTCCTGGAAGAGCACCATAGTCGACTGGGCACCAACACTTGCGGCGCCTGTTGCCTTACCGAGAGTCTTAGTACCAGCCCTGTCGCCTTGTACCGCTATGTTCCACTCACCCGCAGGTAGGTCCACGGAAGCTGCAGACTCCCCTGGATTGTGAACGACAACAATCTTGGACCAAGAGTCCCCTGCAGCCTTGCCATCTAGTTCATAGGCGATGACGTTTGTAGGGCCAAAGAATTGAAGATTGCGCTTGACCGCACTAGCTGTGCGCATCCGGAAGGCAGGATGCGCTCTTCGCAGCTCAATCAATCCCTTGAAGTATTCAACCGAGACCTTGTGCTTGGCACGCTCTGCCCAGCGCAAGGCATTAGTGGAGTCTGGAGACTTGTAGCTGTTCTCATCGCCGTCCTTGCTCCGCTGGAACTCCTGCCCCGCGTGAATGAATGCAACGCCCTGAGCCAAGAGTGCGATTGAACTTGCGAATCGGTGAATCCGGCTCAGATCCTCCTCAGAAGCTCCTGGAACACTTGCCTTGAGCTTGTCGTAGAGGGTCAGATTGTCGTGAGCCTCAACATAGCTAACGGACTGGGATGGTGCGATATCGCCCCATTGTCCGCCTATGCCGCCGCCATAATTTATCTGCCCGACAATGCCTTCCATAACCTGAGTCCGAGCCGAAGCCTTGCCTGTGGCCCAACCGTTATCACTTGAGTTAAAGACCGATCCCTTGATGCCGTCTCTGATTCCGTCGTTGAAGTGAGAAATTCCAGGCATTTGGTAAGCGTTCAGCTGGTTGGCCTTGAGATCGGAATCAAGGATATTGCCCATGTTCCAACCCTCACCGATGATGATAAAGGTGGGGTCAATCTTGGTCATCTCTAGACGTATTTGATTCATGGTTTCAATGTCGTGAATACCCATGAGGTCAAACCGGAACCCACCAAGACCATATTCTTTTGCCCAGTAGGTTGCACTCTCAACAATGAACTTTTGAACCATTGACCGCTCGGAGGCAACTTCATTGCCAACCCCGGTTCCATTAGCCCAACTGCCGTCCGGGTTGGTGCGGAAGTAGTAGCCGGGAACAATCTTCTGGAAACTGTGGGTAGTGACGTCATAGACGTGGTTGTAGACAACATCCATGATCACTCTGATGCCACGTTCATTGAGGTATTTGATTGCTGTCTTGAGCTCCAGAATCCTGTTCACTGGGTCGTAGGGGTCAGTTGCGTAGCTTCCCTCAGGCACGTTGTAATTCAGTGGATCGTATCCCCAGTTGAACTGATCATTTCTGGTCTCGTCAATAGATGCGTAATCGTAAATTGGAATTAGCTGTAGATGGGTAATCCCCATCTGGGCAATGGCATCGATTCCAGTCGGGTTCTGGGTCGTCCCCGTTCCCTCCTCGGTCAAAGACACAAACTTTCCGGGGTTACTGATGCCACTGGCCTCATTCATTCCGAGGTCCCGCACATGAAGCTCATAGATCACGGCGTCGGTGGGATTACCACTGAAAGGAGCGCGCTGAGCCCGCCAACCAACTGGGTTAGTGCGCGTCAGGTCAACAATCACCCCGCGCTGACCATTGACTGCGGCCGCATAGACGTAGGGATCGACTGCCTCTGTCTTCTTGGTCCCAAAGAAAACCTCGTAGTTGTAGACGGTTAGATGCTGATCGCCCGAAAGCCTGTGCTCCCAGGTACCGTTTCTGCCACGAGTCATTGGAATTCGCATGTCAAGGCCGCCCTCAGTGGACTTGTAGATGAGCAGGTTGACATCAGATGCGGTGGGCGCCCAGACCCTGAGAGTTGTTCCTGTTCTGGAGTAGAGGGGGCCTAGCTCACCGTCGAAGTGATACAGCTGCGCAAATGCCTCCGAGCCAAATACTCTCCCTGGAACCAGCGCTCTTGAACCAAAGTATTCGCTTGCAACTTGGTAGCTCTGGCCGAGATCAAGATCCTCGTCGAGGGTAATCACCAGCTCGGAGGAAACGGGGTTTACAAACCTCGAACTCAGGGTGCCCGGAACCACAGCGCCATCCTGGGAAACGACGTAGATGTAGCCCTGCCCAACCGCTCCTGTGTCCACCTTTTCATTGGTCGTGACACTTATTTCGCGTAAAGAGTCAATGCTGGCACCGAGGAATTTAGGACCCGTCTGAGGCTCTTGATAGTAAATTTCCGACTCCCCTTGAATCAGCCAAATTTCAGCAACGCCGTCAGCGCCAAACTCTGTTACAAATCGATCTTCAGGGACATCTTTTGCCCAGTCGTTGGTCCGGACAATTATCCCGACCGAGTCGACCTCAGCTGTTCCTGGGACTGTCGCCCTAGCGACGACACCGAATTCGTCTTCCTCAGTGAACTCATAGACGGCACCCTCGGCCCCCTCGGGCCAGAGCCAGAGGTTCCAAGGGTCGTATTCTCCGTCATAGCGAAGGTAGTGAACGACAAGAGTCTTGTCCTGGGTTACCTCGACCGTTGGCTCACTGGACTGAGTCGGAGTTGATGTCGGGGAGGTAACTGGCGTCGGAGAGGCGCATGCTGCCAACAGGACCAGAACTAATCCAACAACTCCCAAAGACCTGAGTGTTCTCAGCATGCCTCTCCCCTTCGAGACTCTCCCAGTGAACGTGGGGCGTGCGGGACTTGAACCCGCGACCGACGGATTATGAGT
>CAYGJH010000021.1:0-16960 GCA_964350385.1 uncultured Aquiluna sp.
TGGTCCCAGATGTAGAAGCGGAACTGTTCCTGCAGCTTTGTTGTGACCTCGGCAGGCAGGATAGGGAAGACTGCGTTTGCATCCGCAGGATTTGGAACACTGACCTGTGCGTACTCACTGGCAATATCCATCACACCGGCGTAGAGCTTGGCTGCCATAGAGTTTGCAATGCGGGCGTTCTCAAGAGCAACCTTTGCACCATCAGCAAAGAGCGCATTGAGCTGTGCCGAGACGAAGCGCATCTTCGAGGGCAGCTGCATAGAGGTTTTTCTCAGATACGGCATCGCCTCTGCCAATCTTGCGCCATGCTCCGAGTTCGTGTTGGTAACAACAACTGCCTCAGCTGCGAGGGCGCCTATCTTGGTTCCACCCAGGGACACCAGGTCCACACCGACGTCGGTCGTGAACTCCCTAAAACTTTTGCCCAGAGCGGCCGCGGCATTTGAAAGCCTCGCGCCATCTAGATGCAGAAGGAGTCCATGTTCATGGCTCACCTCTGCGAGCGCCGAGATCTCATCAGGCTGATAGACAGTGCCCATCTCGGTGGTCTGTGTGATGCTGACAACACCTGGCTGTGAGCGGTGCACAAAGCCAAAGTCAAAGAGCTGGGACTTTAGCCCCTCAACTGACAGCTTCCCATCAGAGGAGGGCACGGTCCAAAGCTTTAGGCCAGCCATCTTCTCCGGGGCGCCGCCCTCGTCCATGTGGATATGTGCCGACTCGACACAAACAACAGCCTCCCAGCGCTTAACTGCGGACTGCAGTGCTATGACATTTGCGCCGGTTCCATTGAATACTGGGAATCCCTCGGCGGAGCTGCCGAAGAGCTCTTTGACAACCTCTTGAAACCTTGCGGTCTCAGTGTCATCGCCATAGGCAACCTGATGTCCATGATTCACGCTACCCATCCGGTCCATGACCGCAGGGTGCACACCAGCGTAGTTATCACTTGCAAATCCGCGCTGATTAGCCATGAGACTCCTTAGGTTGGCGCCCTAGAAGAATAACGCCAGAAGCTAGAGCGACTTGAGGATGTCTCCGACCTTTTCCTTGGCATCACCAAAGAGCATCTTGGCGTTTGCCTTGTAAAAGAGCGGGTTGGCAACACCCGCATAGCCCGAGGCCATGGAACGCTTGAACACAATTACGTTCTCAGCCTCCCAGACCTTGAGTACCGGCATGCCAGCGATTGGACTGCCTGGATTTTCGGTGGCAGCGGGGTTCACGGTGTCATTGGCGCCAATGACCAAAACGACACTGGTTCCGGAGAAATCATCATTGATCTCATCCATCTCCAAAACGATGTCGTAGGGGACCTTGGCCTCCGCGAGCAACACATTCATGTGGCCGGGAAGTCTTCCTGCAACCGGGTGGATTCCAAAGCGAACCTCAACGCCCTTTTCCTTGAGGCGCTTGGCGAGCTCAGCAACTGGATACTGGGCCTGTGCCACAGCCATGCCATACCCCGGGGTAATGACGACGCTCTTGGCGCTAGCTAGCATCTCGGCGACCTGTGCTGCATCAATCTCGGTGTGCTCTCCGGTCTCCTCATCGCTCTCAGAGGGAGCCTCGATGCCGTAGCCTCCGAAGATTACCGAGATAAACGAGCGGTTCATCGCGCGGCACATGATGTAAGACAGGTACGCACCAGAGGAACCAACCAGGGCACCGGTAACAATGAGGAGGTCATTGCTGAGTAGGAAGCCTGTTGCTGCAGCAGCCCAACCGGAGTAGCTGTTCAGCATTGAGACCACAACCGGCATGTCTCCACCACCGATGGATGCCACGAGGTGCCAGCCAAGCGCCAAGGCGAGAGCAGTAACAGCGATCAGTAGCCCCAGCTCGGGAGTGATTACGTAGGCGACTGTGAGACCTACAAAGCCAGCGAGCGCCGCAAGGTTCAACAGGTTCCTGCCGGGCAGGACAAGCGGCTTTGAAGACATCTTGGCCGAGAGTTTTAGATAGGCAACTATGGAACCGGTGAAGGTAACGGCACCAATAAATATGCCAATGAAGACTTCAGCCCTGTGAACGCCGACCAGCTCGGGCGCCAAATCACCTGAGTGGAGGGCCCCATTCCAGCCCACCAGAACCGCAGTGAGACCAACGAAGCTGTGGAAGAGCGCAATTAGCTCCGGCATGCCGGTCATGGCAACAACCTTCGCTCGCCAGAGTCCGATGACAGCACCGGCTCCAAGAGCAACTAGCAAGAGCACAAAGCCGGTCGAGGTACTCTCGTTCCACTCCCCCGAGAAGGTAAGCCAGATGGTCGCTGACATTGCGATCGTCATACCGGCGATTCCATAGCGAATACCGGTTCTGCCGGTCTCGTGCTTACTGAGGCCGGCGAGGCTCATGATGAACAGGAGGGCGGCCGCAACGTAGGCGGCGTTAGCGATTGCCAGGGCGCTCATTACTGGTCTCCCTTCGTGAACATCTTGAGCATTCGACGGGTGACAGCGAACCCACCAAAGACGTTGATGCTGGCTATCAGCACTCCGATGAACGCGAGTATCTGAACAAGCAAAATCGAATCGGTCACCTGCAGGATTGCGGCGACCACAACGATTCCTGAGATTGCATTTGTGACGCTCATAAGTGGGGTATGTAGGGCGTGATGCACCTTACCGATCACATAGAACCCGACCACAACCGAAAGCGTTAGCACCAGGAAGTGCTGTGGCAGTGGCGGTGGCGCGAGCGAGACAACTCCAAACAGGGCTGCCAAACCGGCGGTGATAAGAGCTCCCTTGGTGCGGCCAGACATCTTTTTCTTCTCTGGCATCTCTTGGGGCTCAGCTGGCTTCGCAACTGGAGCTGCAGAGACCTGCACAGGTGGTGGTGGCCAAGTAATCTCGCCGCTCTTCACGACGGTTACTGCCCGCTGCACAACATCCTCGAAGTCGAGCTCGAGCTTGCCCTTTTTCTTAGGAGTGAGCAGCTTGAGCAGGTTCACAAGATTGGTGCCATATAGCTGTGAGGACTGAGCTGGTAACCGAGAGGGCAGGTCGGTGTAGCCGAGAATGGTGACGCCGTTTTTGGTCACTACCTTCTTGCCTGCGACGGAGCCAGCCACGTTTCCACCCTGGGCTGCCGCCATGTCGACAATGACACTTCCGGATTTCATCAGCGAAACGTCTTTAGCAGTGATCAGCTTTGGCGCTGGCCTGCCCGGAATCAAAGCTGTGGTGATAATGATGTCCACGTCTTTTGCCTGCTCGGTGTAGATTTCGGCAGCCCTCTTGTCGTAGGCCTTGCTGGTCTCTTTGGCGTAGCCATCAGAGGACTGCATCTGCTCCTCAATTTCGACCGGCAGATACTCGCCACCGATGGACTTAACCTGATCAGCGACCTCTGGACGTGGGTCAGTGGCTCGAACAATTGCTCCAAGGCTCGATGCTGCCCCGATGGCGGCCAGGCCGGCAACACCAGCACCCGCAACCAAAACCTTCGCCGGAGCAACCTTGCCCGCCGCTGTTACCTGACCCGTGAAGAAGCGACCGAACTCGTGAGCCGACTCAACGACGGCTCGGTAGCCGGCGATGTTTGCCATTGAGCTCAGCACATCCATTGACTGCGCTCGGGAGATTCTTGGAACCGCGTCCATGGCAAGGGCAGTGACTCCCTGCTTCGCAAGTGCCTTCAAAAGATTCGGGTTCAATGCCGGGCTGAGAATTCCGACCAGGATCGCACCCTTCTTCAGACGCTTGATCTCGGTTGGGGTTGGAGCGTTCACCTTGAGAACTATGTCTGCCTTCCACGCCGCGGCTTGAGTTGCAACCTTGGCACCTGCTGCGACATAGGCAGAATCGGGGAATGACGCTTTCTTGCCAGCACCCTTTTCAACTAATACCTGATAACCAAGAGCGCAAATAGCCTTGACGGTTTCCGGGGTGGCCGCGACCCGAGACTCAATTTGTGGCTCTAGAACAACACCAATAGACGACACGTTTCTCCTTAGGCAATCTCAGTTATCAACTGGATTTTTTGCGTGAGGCTTCCGAGAAAAGCTATCGCTCTTTGGCTTTTATTTTGTTTCGCCGTTGTTTTTCTTGCTGAAAATTGTCTTTATTTTTGCCATGAGTCGTTCCAGACCCTGCATACCCTGCTGATTCAGCTCCCTTGCCCACTTGATCTCCAGGGCGAGAATTGAGGTTCCAAAAAACAGGAAGAG
Source organism: uncultured Aquiluna sp. (assembly GCA_964350385.1). Lineage (GTDB taxonomy): Bacteria > Actinomycetota > Actinomycetes > Actinomycetales > Microbacteriaceae > Aquiluna. The sequence continues at coordinate 4,175 of CAYGJH010000021.1, forward strand.
TAGCCCGGGGCCTGGAGTCACGAGCATGACTAAGCCAAGGCCCACAAGAAAAAAGCCGACCACCATGACAATGACCCACCTCACGGGGTGAGGGAGATTGTTGAGGAAGGTCTTTAGCTTTTCCATACTGCTCTTAATCTGACTAGGCCTTGATTATGGCAGTCTCAACTGAAACTCTGCTGACAACTTCACAATTGTTCAGCAGGCGTTCAGCTGACCCCTAGGTGCTCGCAATTGCGGGAATGATCGCCCCCGAAAAGACCTGCCACGCCAGCACCGACTTGGCCACCAGGCTCAGAGTGATGTAGGTCGCCTCACCATAGAGGTAGTTCTTCCAGGGACCAATCTTCTTGTACTGGAACGCCTGGTTGAAGGCGAAGGTGTTGAAGAACAAGAACAGCGCCACGATGATGCCATAGACAAATCCAGGAATCTCAGCAGCATTCTCGCTACCAGGCTGGATTGTGTAAACGATCAAGATAAGCCAAGGCACGATACCTGTGATCGAACCCATGATGAACGGCAGTCCCTGTCCATTTCCAGGCTCCTCATACTTCTCCTGCAGCGCACCAAAGAAAATCATCGACGCGTTTACAGCAAAGATTGCGGTGAGGGCAGCAAAACCCGAAACACCCGTTAGCTGAGCAATCAGCCAAATCATCACCGACGAGGACAGTGAATATTCGACCCAGCGGAAGTAGTTACGGTTTTGCTTCAGGCCTCCCTTGTAGCGCGAGAAGAACCAAGGGGAAGAGATAAGGAAGTGGAAGAAGGCGGAGAGCAGCAGAAAGCCAATGACCCCGGCACCAATGTTGATGTCAAAGAGTTCGACGCGCTCCGGTGGCAGTGGCACTCCAGGAGGGCCCGTCGGGTAATCAATGGTTACCGGAAACAGAATCTGGTTATCCAGCAGCGTGAGCACAAAGCTCAGTCCGGCTGCCTGCGCGAGATGTAGGAATCCAGCCACAACGTTGTAGCCGCGAAGCCTTGCAATATATTCGTCTTGGGTTCTTTGTTTCTTAGCCAATTTGGCCCCCTTAGTTCGTTCTAAGGCTATGCCCTAAAACAGATAATTGGGGCAATCAATCGGCTTGTCTAGAGCCACCTCGACGCCTGGTACTCGGCGAAGACCTTACGCACTGTCCCGGATTTACCTCGCACAACAATCGATTCGGCGAAGATGGTGGCGCCTCGCTTTCTAACTCCAGAAACCAAAGGGCCATCGGTAACGCCAGTTGCAACAAAGAAAGTGTTGTCTGAGGCGACCATGTCACGCATTTGATATACGTGGTCAAATTTGAGTCCGGCTGCACTTCCTCTCTCACGCTCAGCTGCGTCAAGCGGATGAAGAATCCCTTGCATCTGTCCGCCTAGCGCGCTGACGCCTGCGGCCGTAATCACACCTTCGGGGGAGCCCCCGACACCTAAAGCCATGTCGATCCGCGATTCAGACCTAGCGGCCTGGATGCCCGCGGCCACGTCTCCATCTCGCAAAAGTCTTGTTGCAGCCCCAGCACTGCGCACCTGCTCAATCACATCCATGTTGTATTCGCGATCCAACACCGCCACAAGCACCTCATCAGGCGACTTACTTGCACTTCTTGCGTACTCGACGATGTTCTCTTTGATGCTCATCGAGATGTCGCAGACTCCAACTCCGGCACTACCAACTACGAGTTTGTTCATCTTAAAAACAGAAGAGGCATCGAGCATGGTTCCCCTATCCGAGATGGCGATAACGGAGATTGCGTTCATCCGACCAGCTGCCGTCAATGAAGTGCCATCAATCGGATCCACGGCTATGTCAACCTTGGGACCATTACCTGTTCCAAGGATTTCCCCGTTGAAGAGCATTGGAGCATTGTCTTTTTCCCCTTCGCCAATGACTACCTTGCCTTCGAAGTGAACCGTTCCCAGAAACGCCCTCATGGCATCGACCGCAGCCCCATCCGCGCCATTTTTGTCACCACGTCCAATGAAGGGAAAGGACCTGATAGCTGCGGCCTCTGTTGCCCTGACGAGCTCCATGGCAAGGTTTCTGTCTGGCTGGAAATCAAGGCTCATGGCCCAAGACTACCGTTTGCACTGAGCGCTCCCTTTGGGCGTAATCTTGAGACAACAAACTCGAAGGTGAGTTATGCGTTTAGAGCATGATCTGATTGGCGATTACGAGCTCCCCGAATCTTCTCTCTGGGGCGTCCACACAGCACGTGCTGTCGATAACTTCAACATTTCGGGTGTCCCAATTGGCCACTACCGAAATCTGATCCGCGCACTTGGGCTGACAAAGGCTGCGGCAGCAAGAGTGAATACTGCAATCGGAGGCCTGGACAGCGAAAAAGCTCACTACATCGAGCTGGCTGCACTTGAAGTGGCCGAGGGAAAGCTTGATAAGTACTTCGTCGTAGACGCCATTCAGGGCGGTGCTGGCACCAGCACCAACATGAACACCAATGAGGTGATTGCAAATCGCGCTCTCGAGCTCATGGGGAAATCACCCGGAGATTACGCGATCATTCACCCGCTGAATGACGTCAACCGCTCGCAATCGACAAACGATGTTTATCCGACTGCGCTGCGGCTCGCGCTGATCTTTGAGATAGAGCTTTTGGACCAATCTCTCACTGAACTCAAGCAGTCATATGAGCGGAAGGCAAAGGAGTTTTCCGACATCCTCAAGATGGCAAGAACTCAGTTGCAGGACGCGGTGCCCATCACCTTGGGTCAAGAATTTCAGGCCTTTGCAGTCTCGACTTCTAAAGATATTGACCGCCTGCATGAGCTGCTGCCGCTGCTTGCAGAGGTGAATCTGGGTGGCACAGCGGTTGGGACAGAACTCAATACCCCTCGCGGGTACACCAAAAAGGTCGTGGCGGAACTCAGCAAACTCTCCGGAGTCAAACTCACTTCAGCAAAGGACCTAGTTGAAGCAACCCAGTCCTCAGGAGTGCTGGTCACCTTCAGTTCTGTGCTAAAGCGAATTGCCGTGAAGCAGTCCAAGATTGCAAGTGATCTCAGGCTCCTCAGCTCTGGGCCGAGGGCCGGGTTCAATGAGATTAACCTTCCGGAGAAGCAGGCTGGATCTTCGATTATGCCGGGCAAAGTGAACCCAGTAATTCCAGAGGTCATCAACCAGATTGCATTCACGGTTATTGGCAACGACCTGACGGTGACAATGGCGGCAGAGTCTGGTCAGCTTCAACTAAACGCCTTTGAGCCCATCATGGCAAGGTCAATCCTGATGAGCATTACCTACCTCAGAAATGGCTTTGCAACCTTCACTAAAAACTGCGTCGACGGTATCACCGCAAACACCGACATCCTGCAACAGACGGTCGAGAACTCGATTGGCCTTGTCACGGTCCTGAGCCCGCAACTCGGCTATGAAAACGCGACAAAGGTTGCCAAATACGCCCGCAAACAAAACTGTTCCGTACGGCAGGCGGTCCTAGACCTGGAGCTCATGACCGAGGCAGACTTTGATGCGGCTCTTGGCGACCTTGTTTCTATCGCCAAAAGGGCAGGGTAGTTAGCTTCGCAGCGCCTTCGCTAGCTCGGTGAACGAGTCAACCAGCTTGTCCATGTCGGCTTGCTTGTGGGCAAGAGACACTAGCCACTGCTCGTCCAACCCTGGAGGAGTCAGGACACCTCTGTTGACACCCCAGAGCCAGGACAGCTCAGCGACCTCAAAGTCTGTTGCCTTGAAATCGCGGTAGTTACGCACTGGAGTCTCAGACCAGATCACAGCACCCTTCACGCCAAAGCCGATGGTGTGGGCAGGGAGCTCATACTGAGCAATTACTGCATCAAGTTTTTTTAGAGTTGCGATATTGATCGCCTCGGCCCTGCCGACGGCCTCCTCTGTGGCAACCTTGTCCACCGCAATCGCAGCTGCCATTACGAGTGGATTGCCGTTATACGTCCCGAAGTGAGCCATGCGGCCATCGACCACTGCGTCCATGTATTTCTGCTTGCCACCAAAAGCAGCCAGCGGAAAGCCACCACCGATGCTCTTTGCCAGGCAGATGATATCTGGCTCAACACCTAGCTTCTTGGCGGCTCCCGCTACACCGGCGGTGAGTCCGGTCTTCACCTCGTCGAAGATCAGAGCAATGCCGTATTTGTCGCAGAGCTCTCTCACGCCTTTTAGATATCCGGCATCAGGCATGATGATCGACAGATTCTCAACCACTGGCTCGACAACGAAGCAGGCTATGCGTTCGCCGTGCTCAATAAAGATTTCCTGGAGCCGCTCGAGATTGTTAAAGGGAACGGTAAAGACCTCTCCGGGCTCCACATCAAAGGGAACCTGCGGGGTTGGGGCGTGAGCATCGCCGATCTCATCGAGAGCCGGCTTCACAGAAACCTGCAGTGGGTCATAACCGCCGTGGTAACCGCCCTCAACCTTGACGATGGCCTTCTTGCCAGTGACCGCTCTTGCGGTCCTGATCGCATACATCGTTGATTCGGTGCCGGAGTTGGTGAACCTGATCATGTCCAGGCCAAAACGCTTCTTGAACCTCTCGGCGGCTTCGGTCGCAATTGGGGCTGGAGTCACAAAGAGTGTGCCGACGCTGCGCATCGCCTTTTTGGCGGCTGCGATGACCTTGGGGTGCAGGTGGCCTACAAGCATGGCCCCGAAGCCCATGGATAGATCCAGGAGCTTTCTACCGTCAACATCTTTTACATAGGCGCCTTTGGCAGAGACGATGGAGATTGGATAAGGGTCCCAGTGCTGGAAGCTTGAAGTCACGCCCAGTGGCAAAGCCTTCTTTGCCTTTGCATTGTGGCTACCCGAACCAGAAGTTGTGCTCTCAAATCTTTCCCACTCGCTGGCCAAAAGCTTTTCCACCTTGGCTCTATCGATTGGCTTTGAGGACGCTGGGACATTTCTCCAGCCCGCAGGATCATGTTGCAGATTTATCTCTGTTTTCACTTTGTACTCCTTTGTCCTGCCATTGTCACCTAAGCGGAGCTTTATAGCGAACTTAGAAGCTTATTTAGACTAAATCAGTTGAAAAACTGATGCTTTTCTTCGAAATCAATGGAAATTTAGGAAAACCATTCAGTTGGCGGGCCAAGAAATAACAGAAATCCAAATATGGCCGGAAGCACCAAAACGATCAGGGTGATAAGCAGCACGGGCCTAGCGATGAACCACCTAAAGAGCTTGTCGACAAACCCTTGGTCCCGCAGGTCATCACTCGGCTCGGTTCGCCATGAGCCCTCGAGTGCACTTTGTTTCAAGAGTCTTCTATCAAACGGAACCGTTGCAAACGGAACTATCGCAAGTGCCACTGCACCCGCGATTTTTCCAAAAGCCCAACGCTGGTTCAGCCCCACCAACACCGCCACCACGCAGTAGCTGAGGAACATGGCTCCGTGAATACTGCCGGCAATCGTGACAGCGTGAGGGATCAGGTCACCGAGCGCCCTTGAGAGTAGCGCTGAGATCAATAGCCCCCACGTGATTGCCTCGCCAGTTGCAAAGAACCTGTAGATGGATTTTGGACTTGTTTTCAAGGTCTCTCCTATCGATTCAAGCCTAGGTCACTGCCCTAGGCTCATAGCTGTGAAGCAAGCCCCGACCCGCCAAATAGCAATTCTTGCTGCGGTGGTAGCCGGAGGATTCATGGCGATCCAAGCGAGGGTCAACTCCGGACTTGCCGCTGAGGTAGGTAGCGGCTTTCTGGCTGCACTGATTTCTTTCTCCATTGGACTCGCTCTAATCGCCGCAATTTCACTGCCTCGTAAAGACTTCCGGGCAGCCCTAAAGGAATCTCTCGGAGCAATTCGTGCGGGCAAGCTGAAAGTCTGGATGCTGTTCGCTGGCGCTTTGGGCGGCTTCTTTGTTCTGACCCAAGGTTTGGTCGCCGGTATCACCGGCATTGCACTTTTTTCGCTGGGAGTAGTCACAGGTCAAACGATCTCAGCCCTATTGATTGATGGCAAAGGGCTCTTGGGTCTTGTAAAACGCAAACTCACCGGAAATCGGCTGGCCGGCTCGGCCCTCGCGATTGCGGGACTTGTGCTTGCCTCTAGCCCAACTGTTGCAGGCTTTGACCTTGCCGTTTTGGTTCCCGTGGTGGCCGGGGTCGGCATCGGACTTCAGGATGCCATCAACTCACAGGTTGGCCGCGAGAGTGGTTCTGCCTCAGTGGCAACATTCTTTAATTTCCTGGCGGGCACCTTGTTTCTGCTCTTGGTGTTTCTGTTTAGCCCAGGTCAAGCTGGAGCGGTCGACCTATCCTCAATCAACCCGGTTCTTTTCCTGGGGGGGCTTGTCGGGGTCGGCTTTATTCTCATTCGAGTAGTGGTGCTACCCGTGATCGGTTCGCTAGCCACTGGACTGTCTCTACTCGCAGGTCAGCTGTTTATTTCCCTCGTCCTTGACTACCTGGCGCCAGTTGCCACCAGAGACATCACGGTTTGGACTTTGGCAGGACTGCTACTTGTGTTCACGGGTGCTTCTTTCGCAATGCTTCGCCGCTAGAGCTTCTCAATTAAGACGTCCGGGTGAACATCGAACCGATAACCTTTGCCGCGTGCGGTTCTGACGATGTCCTCGTAGTGCCCTAACTTGGAGCGGAGTCTGCGAACGTGCACATCGATTGTTCTAGCGTTCGGGGTGCCCTCGCCACACCGCTCGGAGATTGATGCAATGGTCTCTCTGGAAACCGTTTCTCCCTCGTTTTCAATCAGAAGAGCAAGCAGCTCATACTCCTTGCAGGTGAGTGGGGCGTGGGTGCCATCAACGAAGACCTTTTTGCGGCTGAGATCCACAACCACTCCCCTGGCAGCTTCAATCTCGTCGGGCTGAGGCTTTGCAGCTCGAACTGCCCTCGGTTCTCCTAGGGCCAACCTGGTTATGTCAATGGCCCTTCCACTTGCACCCTCCGGCGCAATTGCCAGGGCTGCATACGTTTCGTTGGCGGCTCCCGGGACTAGCTCTGCGAGCTTGCCCTTCAAAGCCGATGCGATATCTGCCAGTGTGAGGCCTGCTTCCTGGGCCTGTTGCTCAGTTATACCGACGTAGAGGGCGAAGCCCTTGGCCTCGGTCTGCTTCTTTATTGCTGTTGTCATTTTTATGAGTCCTTTGTGAGTGCATGAAATTGGGTGCACGAATCACGTGCGTTTGTTGGGGTGCTGGTGCCTATTTGCTAATCAGTAAGCAAGGTTGATTAGCGGCACATGCGCATGCACATGCACATTGCCATCGAGCAGGAGAAATTAGCGCCTGTGGCGCTCGACTCAACTGATCGACTACTCATTGAAATAAATGATGGGGCAGATAGACCGCCTGTGTCAAATTCTTACGCTTTGTTACTTCCCTAGACCCGAGCTAGCAGCCACTCGAAGATGTCCTCTTCAACCTCGCTCTTGCAAAGATCGTTTAGTAGCTCGTGGTGGCCACCGGGGTAGATCTTGAGCTCCTTGTCAGGACTTGCGATCGCCTGGTGAAGCCCCATGGAGTTGAGATGCGAGGTCGAGGTGTCTTTGTTGCCGTGAATGATGAGCGTGGGCGCCTTCCAATTGCCAGTGGCAGCCCAAACCTGGTCAGACACCTCCAAAACTGTCTTGGCAACTAGGTTCTTTGCCTTGCCCGCATAGAAAAGCTCGTCCTTTTCAACCTCGGCCAAAAACGCCTTGTCCCTCGAGAGAGCCTCGATGCCAGGTCTGGGAAGTGGCATAGGTGCATTTGGGGCAAAGCGAGTTGAGACGCTTGCCAAGAGGCGCTCCCAGCGCTTTGAGGGAGTCTGCATGGCAGACGAGTCAATTATGGCGGCAGAGACATTTCCTCGTTCGCGAACGATGCTGGCCGCTGTTATTAGGCCTCCGAGGGAGTGCCCGAAAAGAACCGTTGGCAAGCCAACCGGGAGCCTAGAGCGTGCTTGGAGGTGAAGGGCTACCCCTTGATTGACATCGACAAGCCCGCGCTCACCTGCAGTCCTGCCGTGGCCGGGTAGGTCGAAAGCATAAACATCGATGCCCTGTTGATTGAGCTTTGGAATTAGTTCGCTGTAGTACTTCAGGTAACGCTCTGCGTATTCGCCGAGTCCGTGCATCAATAAAAGCTGCGCTCGTGGGCTGGCAGACTTCCACGTGAAGGCTGCTACCGGAGCGCCAATGTCCCATGTAGCCATGGGATAAGGCTAGGGCAGTCCCTCGCAATAACTTCGATGGCTATTCGGCGATGCCAAAGCTCGCTCTTGGCCCAGACATAAGACGGCTCTTTGGGCTAACCTAATAAGTACTTCAGCGCCCAGCGCCGCGCGAAAGACTTCTTTTATCTAAGGAACCTAAACCAATGAGTGAAAAAGCAAATATAGGTGTCGTCGGGCTGGCAGTTATGGGGTCTAATTTGGCTCGAAACCTGGCCTCGCGCGAGGGAAACAAGGTGGCCATCTACAACCGCAGCGTTGAGAAGACCAACCAGCTAACAAGCGAGCACCCTGAGGCTAACTTCATTGCTAGTGAAACCATCGACGACTTCGTGGCATCGTTGGCAAAACCAAGAACCGCAATCATTATGGTTCAGGCTGGCGCGGGAACCGATGCGGTTATCAGCCAGCTCACCGAGAGATTTGAAAAAGGCGACATCATCGTCGATGGCGGAAATGCTCTCTACACAGACACCATCAGGCGCGAAAAAGAGGTCTCCAAAAAGGGCATTCATTTTGTTGGGGCTGGAATCTCTGGAGGTGAGGAGGGTGCTCTCAAGGGTCCCTCGATCATGCCCGGCGGAACCAAAGAGGCCTATGCCACCCTCGGGCCGATTCTGGAGTCAATTGCCGCCATCGCAGAGGGTGAGCCTTGCGTGACTCACATCGGCTCCGACGGCGCCGGCCATTTTGTGAAGATGATCCACAACGGCATCGAATACGCAGACATGCAACTCATCGCGGAGGCCTACGACCTACTTCGTCAGGCCGGTGGTTTCAGCCCTGAGGAGATAGCAGACATCTTCACAGAGTGGAACAAGGGAGAACTCGAGAGCTACCTGATTGAAATAACTGCGGAGGTTCTGAAGCAGAAGGACGAAAAGACGGGCAAGCCGCTGGTCGATGTGATTCTCGATGCCGCCGGCAGCAAGGGAACGGGAGTCTGGACTGTCCAAACTGCCCTAGATCTCGGTACTCCAGTTTCTGGCATCGCAGAGGCCGTTTTCGCTCGCTCGCTCTCAGCCCAAACCGCTCAGCGCGCAGGGAAGCCTGAGCTGCCGGCGGCAAACCAAGTCTGGGCAGTCGAAGACAAGCCGGCCTTCGTTGAGGCTGTGCGCAGGGCACTTTATGCGTCAAAGATCATCGCCTATGCCCAAGGGTTTGATGCAATCAGGGCTGGAGCCAAGGAATTTGATTGGGAAATTAACCTTGGCGAGGTCGCAAAAATCTGGCGCGGCGGTTGCATCATTCGCGCGCAGTTTCTAAACCGCATCACCGATGCTTACCGCAAGGACGAGAAGCTGCTATCGCTGCTCTTTGACGAGTATTTTGTTGCGGCTATCGCGGGAACCGTTGCCTCCTGGAGAGAAATTGTTGCCATGGCAGCACTCACCGGCGTCCCATCACCAGCCTTCGCATCGTCGCTGAGCTACTACGACGGACTCAGGGCAGAGCGCCTTCCTGCCGCCCTCGTCCAGGGACAACGCGACTTTTTCGGAGCTCACACCTATAAGCGAGTCGATGCCGAGGGTAGCTACCACACCCTCTGGTCTGGTGATCGCTCAGAGATAAAGACCGACTAGTTGCTCAGCCACTGGGTATTCAAGTTCATACCTATGGCCCTGATTTGGGGCTCTAGCTTTCTATTTATTGAGCTGTCTTTGGAGCTCACCACGGCATTCGGTGTCGCGTTCTGGAGAACTGCTCTTGGTGCCGCCGCAATGCTCGTTCTCGGCGCCGTGTTCAAGATCTCGCTGCCAAAAAAACTTGGTCAGTGGGGGCATCTGTGGGTTGCTGGGTTTTTGATGTCAGCCTTCCCCTTCACGATGTATGCCTTCGCCCAGCAGTTCACAACCAGCATCCTGGCTGCAATTTTGAATGCGACAACGCCAATATTTACCCTGCTTGCAATACTTGCAATCTTTCGCGGCCAGAGGCAGTCGGCAACCGCAATCATTGGGCTATTGGTTGGTCTGGTGGGGGTTGGCATCACCCTGGGCGTATGGCAGGGATTTGGCGATAACGACCGGCTGGCAATCCTGGCCCTGGTCCTGGCGAGCATCTCCTACGGAATCGGGACCCCTTATATTCGCAAGCACATCACTCCCATGGCACTACCGCCGACCTCGACTGCGGCCGTGCAGGTGCTGACGAGTGCAGTGACGCTGTTGCCCTTTTATGTGCTGACCGGTCCGCTCTTCATCGCACAACCCAGAGTTGAGACCCTGGGGTCATTGATTCTGCTTGGGGTGCTGGGAAGCGGGATAGCGTACTGGCTCTTTCACCAGATCGTTGCCCAGGCAGGCAGTGCGGTGGCTGCAACTGTCACCTATACCAACCCCGTTATCGCCACATTCTGGGGAGTACTACTACTGGGTGAAACCCTGCACTGGTATGAACCCGTGGGCGCCTTGCTGGTAATCGCCGGGGCCTACCTAGCCCAGGGGAGAAAGCTAAAGCTCTTCCGAATCCGAGAACGCTAGCCAGATATTCATGGGTTTGAACCCCGCCTTCTCATAAAGCGCGACTGCCCCAGTTGAGTTCCCGGTGTCAACAGCAAGAGCAACATCTTTGAAGCCCCTGGCCACTGAGTAGGCGCAACCCCAAAGTAGAAGTAGCTCACCGTAGCCGTTGCCTCTGTGGGATTCCAAGACCCCGATTTTGTCGATGAAGCCGCCAAGGTTTTCAGCTCGGTGATTTGTGCAAACCAGAAGCCCCACCGGAACCCCAGCCTCCTCCAAGAAAAACACACCCTCGGGGTCCTGAAGCACCTGCTCGCGCTGCTTGCTGTCCCAGTCGGCGAAGTCCTTAGGCCTAAAGCCGTAGTGCTCGGAGAAGGATTCCATGAGCAGTTTGTGCCAGGTCTTCCGCTCTGTTTCGAAGTTGGCCTGACGGATTGCAACATTCTTTGGAAGCTTTGGAAATGACCTAGATGGCTGATGGTTTCGCATCGTCCAATATCTCCGCACCAAGTGAAAGCCTGCGCTCTCGTTTGCAGCTCTAAGCTCAGGGTCTTTTGAATTGCAAGATCCGCGCAGCTCGAACCCAGGAAAGTTGTCTTTTGACCATGAGATTGCTCTTTCTAGGCTCCGCGCATAGTCGTGTTTGGCCGGAAGCCCGAAGACGTCGATCTCAACCCGCTCGCGCTTCTTGTCTACCTGGGCGGTAACGAGGTCGGTGATAACGCCATCTTCCTCAAATACCTCGGCCAGGACCTCATCGTAAAAGCCGCCCAGCTCCTCTTTGATTTCCTCAACGCTGGAGTCCTCAAACTCTGGGTCAATGGCGCTGTCGTGAGCATTGCAAAGCGCAACCAACTGGTCGAGGTCCTCTGCTTTCCAAGGCCTAAACATCTGCTTTCCTCAAATCGGGGAGCTCCCAGGGCCGGGAAATTACCAGGAGAGTTACGAGCGAGCCGGCATAAAGGACACCAATCAGGATTCCAAGGTCTGCAGTTACGGTGCTTCTTAGCAGGAAGTATGTTCCCGAGATTAAGCCCGCAAAGGCGAAGTTGAATACTCCCAGCAATGATGAGGCTGTTCCCGCCTCTGATCCATGGTTGTAAAGCGCAATGGTGGGATGCACCGTAAGCCCTGCCCCAAATATGAATAGCTGGATAAAGAACATCGACTCAGCCCACCAAAAGCTGGTGCCAGAGGTTACAAGGAGGCCAAATCCGAGTCCGACACCAATAACGCTGTAAGAGGCAAGTAGCCAGTGCCCCTGAATAAACCTTGCAAGGTAGGCCCCTACCTGCACCCCTACGTAAGAAGCTGCGCCATTTATGGCCATCCAGACCCCAAAATTGGTCGGGCTCACACCAAAGCCGTCTTGAAAGATGAAAGGAACGAAGTTCAGGTAGCTAAAGAGGGCACTCAGCTGAAAAGCGGAGTAGAACATGAGGCCGATAAACACCCTGTCCCGTAGCACATTGACATATCCTCTTGCTAACCCCAGCGGAGAGCTGCTGCGCCGGGAGGAGACCGGCAAAGTCTCAACTAAAAAGACATTTGCAAACAGCAGTAGCACCAGGGTCACCAGCGCAAAGACTAGGAATACCCCCTGCCAAGCGACGAATTCGGTGAGCTGCGACCCAAGAATTGGTCCCACAATCGGTGCTAACGACTGAACCAAAAACACCCTGGCCAGCATCTGCCGCATTGGCTGGCCCCGAAACAGGTCCCTGATTACAGCCCTGGCAACCACATCTCCACCGGCAGCAAAAAAGCCCATGAAGAACCTCAAGAGAATGAAGACTTCAATGTTGGGAGCAAAGAAAGCAAGGATCGTGGCGAGCAGGTAGCCGGTCATTGTGATTAGGAGCAGAGGCCTTCTGCCAAATGCATCCGAGAGTGGCCCGATTAGTAACTGGCCGGCCGCAATACCAATAGTGACTCCGGTAAATGATGCCTGAACGACTCCGTTTGCTACGCCAAAGAACTGACCGATGGCAGGAAAGGCAGGGAGGTAGGGATCAATTGTGAAAGGGATCAGGCTCATCGATAGAGCGAGAATGAAGACATAGAGCATCAGCATCTTCTTGCTGAGCTGATCTCCAGAATCTATGACCCTGCCCTTTACGACGGGGAGCTTGGGTAGGGGCACCCTAAGAGAATAGTGGCTC
>CAYGJH010000022.1:0-15039 GCA_964350385.1 uncultured Aquiluna sp.
TTGATTTCTACGAATACGGGAAGTCGGTAGGCGCGAACATCCAGCTTGAAACCTTCGTTGGTGCAGATCACACCGAGGGCATGCTCACCGAGCCTGAGCGCTATGAGCAGCTCCTAGTTGAATTTTTTGAATCAGCTCTCGATTAGAGAACTACTTACCAGATCCAAAGACCCTGCCAAGAGCACTAGCTGCTGCTGAGAACTCGCTCGGGATGAACCAAACCTTGTTGGCATCTCCCTGGCTCATCTCCTTGAGCTGCTCGATGTATTTATAAGCAAGAGCCTGGTCGGTAACGGAGGCCTCTGCTAGAGCATCGAAGACCTTTTGAATGGCCTTTGCTTCACCATCTGCAACCAGGGCCTCAGCCTTGGCATCAGCTTCTGCCTTGAGGATGATGGCCTTGGCCTGACCCTCTGCTCTGAGAATCTCAGCCTGCTTATTTCCCTCTGCGGTGAGGATGTCGGACTGTTTCGCACCCTCTGCAATCAAGATAGCGGCTCGCTTGTCACGCTCAGCCTTCATCTGCTTTTCCATTGACTCGCGGACTGACTCTGGTGGGACGATGTCACGAATCTCTACGCGGTTAACCCTTACGCCCCACTTGCCCGTGGCCTCGTCGAGAACAGCACGCAGTGCTCCGTTGATCTCTTCTCTCGAGGTCAGGGCATCCTCTAGATCAAGACTTCCAACCTTGTTTCGCAAGGTGGTGACGGTGAGCTGCTCAATACCTAAGACGAAGTTGGCAATCTCATAGGTTGCAGACTTGGGGTCGGTGACCTGGTAGTAGATCACGGTGTCGATTTCGATGACCAGGTTGTCTTCAGTAATTACCGACTGGGGCTGGAAATCGACAACCTGCTCCCTGAGGTCCACGGTTCTGCGGACCACGTCGATGAACGGGAAGACCAGGTTCACCCCAGCCTCAAGTGTCTTGTGATAGCGACCCAGTCGCTCGACAACACCCGCTGTTGCCTGGGGGATGATGCGGATGGAGCGGATCAGTAGAACCGCAACCAGAATCAGGAATATGGCCGTGCCAACTCCGCCAAAGTCAAAGCCTCTTAGAAAGTCCATCCGCCTACCTCACAATCAGTGTTGCGCCATCGATCTCTTCGATGGTTACCCTGGCGCCCTTCATGCGGACACCCTCTCTAACCCTTGCGCTCCAGTCTTCACCCCAGACCTTAACAAGTCCTGAGTCCTCGGTTACGTCCTGGGTCACCGTTGCCTGCTTCCCAACCAGGGAGGCGACATTAGTCATGCGCTCTGGGTGCTTACCCTGCCACTTGGCAATTAGTGGCCTGACATAAACGAGTGCAACTATGGCGGCCGCAAGAAAACCTGCACCCTGCAGCCACATCGGAGCGCCAAACAGGGAGAGAACAAGAGGCACAAGTGTCGCTACCGCGAGCGCCGCGAAATAGAGGCCATAGGTCAAAAGTTCAATAACGATCAGTGCCGCTAAAACTCCCAGCCAAACAAATGTCATTTCGCCCCCTTAGAGCTTCTTCTAGCCTAAATGGCTGGGGCGACATTACAAACCTGGAGAAATCGCCCTCAGCCCGGCTGCGGCTGCCGCCTCGGCCAACTGCCTGTCGTAAGTCACCATCGCAATACCAAGCTCACTGAGCCGAAGAGCACTCACTAGGTGCAGAGCATCCAGTGATCGCAGCGAGCTGGGAAGCACGTGTTGGGCTTTTTCAAAGTCCTGAGACCTAATGTCAACTAGATCTGCCGCCTCAAAGAATCGATCCGCAACAGTTGGATCCTCGCCTTTCCTCCTTAGTGAACGAACAGTCTCCAGTTGGGTGAGCCTACTTAGGAACAGCCTGCCCACCCCCGAACCAATCAACTCGCGCACAACTGAGGCCAATGCCGGTGATTCTGCCTCGGCGGTGAACAGCTTCACCGCAGCTGATGAATCTAGGTAAAGATTCATCAGACCCTATCCTCGCGTTCCTCCGCAATCAGCTGCTCGGACGTCATCCCATCAGGAAGCTTGATTGGCACGATGGAGTCAACATCAAAGTATCCACGGCCCGGCGTTATTGTCCCGTCCTGGACCAGCTCTAGGTACTTGTCCTCTGGAATAGGCAGCAGCTTTGCCACCGGTACACCGCGCTCAGTGATGGTGATTGCCTCACCCTCCTTGGCTCGCTTCACAACCGCTGAGGCGTTCTGCTTTAGCTCTCTAATTCCCACGTAATTCTCCATGTTCTACAATGTAGCACTTTGCTTGCGTCTGTCTAAAGCTCATTATTGGCAAAGAGCCATGTTCCCGCTCTCGGGGCTGTGAATAACCTCGCAGGAAGCAGAAAACCCCGGGCCTAAACCCGGGGTTCTCTATTGCCGATTGCTTCAGGCGTTAGGCATTTGCCTCACACCATCTAAGGAAGGTCCCATGTGACCGCGGTGCTTACCACCGCGGAAACCTGGGTGACCGCGCTTTTCCTGATGCTCTGCAGCGACATCGGCGCTGTAGGCAACAGAAAGCGGGCCTGATGAAGTGGCGGTTGCATTGCCCTCGTCATCGACGGTGATAGTCACTAGCACGGGGGAGGTGCCGTCAGATGGGTAGAGGGCCAGCTTGGTTACGCCAGCCTCAGTTGGAGCACGAAAACCAAGAAGTCCAGAAAGAGTCCCGTCTTCAATTTCGGTGCGCGTTGGGGTGCCGGATTCGAGATTGACAGGACGAATGCCGATTCGCCTGCCATCCTCTGCCGGTTCTTGCTGTGGAACTGAGGCTGCGTCACTGTCAAGGAGGTAAACAGTAAAGAAAGCGCCGCTGTGGGCAGCTCTTGCCTCGGTTACATCTGCTGGAATGCCAGTAACTTGTGCATCCAGGATTGCTCGGTTGTGGTCCTCGTGGGCACGAGCCTGGTGGCTCTCGCTTGAGTGTCCCTCTCGCTCGCCTCGATCATGCGCAAGCGCTGGCAATGCCAGTCCGAGTGAGCCGGTAGCTATCACAGCTAGTGCTGCAATGCCGACCTTGGCTTTGTTGTTCATCCGTATCCTTTCGTGGATACGAATCAAGTTAGAGAACCGTGAGGGCGAAGGTTGCCAAAATCAGCATCCTGCTATGAAGCTTGCAGGAAGCTTTCAGCTTAGAAAAGCCTCCAGGGACTGAGTTTCCAGCCCAGCCGAACCGCCACCAAGCGGATTGCGACCATCGCAATCGCCGCGATTAGGACGTCGAGATATTCCGGCGTCTGAAGCTGAGATAACAGCACCACTAGCCAGCCGCCGGCGAAGGCGATCACCGCATAGGGCTGGTGATCGTGGAAGGCCCTGGGGACCTCGTTCACTAGGACATCTCTCAGGATTCCGCCCACTACAGCCGTGATAACGCCCATCAAGACTGCAATCATGGGGCTCTGTCCTGTTTGCAGAGCGATGTGGGTGCCACCTGCGGCAAAGATACCCAAGCCGAAGGCATCCGGTACGAGCATGGCCTTCTCGGTGAATTCAATGTGTCTGGCCCTGAAAAAGAAAGGTAGGGCGAGGCCGGCGACAATGAGCGCCCACACCCACATCTCCTGCTCGACCCAGAAAAATGGCCTGCGATCTAACAGAACATCACGTAGCGTGCCGCCACCAAATGCCGCGATGGCGCCGATCATCACGACACCCACTAGATCAAACTGTTTTCTAGCGGCCTCAATGATTCCGGACAGTGCGAAAGCAATCACTCCGAGAGCCTCGAAGAAGAGTAGGAAGCTATCGAGGCTCATTGATTTCTCCTTGATAAGTGCGCGAGGCGGGACTTGAACCCGCACGTCCTTGCGGACACTGGCACCTGAAGCCAGCGCGTCTGCCATTTCGCCACTCGCGCGTTTAGTGGTTGGAGCGTCTTGAGATTAGCAGAGAACACCCACCTGGGTAAGGGGCGGGATTAGACTTACCTAACCCACAGCGACATCTCGAAAGTAGGCGAAATGGGCCTATTGGACAAGGCAGAGCAGCGCATCGAAGGTGCGGTGAGCTCGCTTTTCTCCAAGCTCTCCAGGGCTGAGTTGCAGCCGGTGGAAATCACCCAGGCGATTCGCTCAGCGATGGATCTTGCCGCTAAGGCCGACACTGTGGGTTCGACCGTTGTCCCCCACCGCTATCTGCTTTTGGTTCACAGTGCTGATGCCCAGAAGATAACCCCCGCCATGCTCTCTGCAATTCGTGCGGAGGTCGCAAAATATGCCTCTTCGCGACAGTACCGCCTGGTCGACTCGATTGACCTAAACCTGTCTACTGACGACAAGATCGGCAAGGGCAGAATCCGGGTTGGCTCGCAGCCGGTTGACACTTCTGTGGCTTGGAAGCCCGTCCTCACAGTCGGCGAGAAGGAGTACGAGCTTAAGCTTGGGACCTCGACTGTTGGCAGGGACGAAAAGGCAGACATCTGCATCGACGACCGAGGCCTGAGTCGAATCCACTTTGAGATCGCCTGGAATGGTGAGGTGGCGGCTATCAGAGACCTGCAGTCAACCAATGGGACTTTCCTAGACGGCGCCAGGGTCAACGAGCTGGTCCTAGTCTCGGGTAGCACCATTGCCGCAGGACGAACAGAGTTTCACTTTCAACTCCTAGCTCTGGCGGGTGAAGCAAGTGAGTGAGCTTGCACTGTTTTTGGTACGCATCGGTTTTGTTGCCGTGCTCTGGATCTTTGTGCTCAGTCTGCTCTCGGTAATCAGGGCCGACCTCTACGGCCGCAGGGTAATAAGCCGCCTTGCCAAGCAGAGCGGTCCACAACTCAGCCAGGCTCCGGTGGCGGAACTTGACATCGATGACGGGGACGCATTCGAACCAACCAAGATTCAGATGCTCACCGGGCGCAGCGCTGGAAACAGCCTTGAGCTGGGAGAGAAAAAAGAGGTCACCATCGGCCGCTCGCCCGGATCTGACCTGGTTATCTCAGATGAATTCGCATCTAATACTCACGCCAAGCTGGTGCTAGTTGGTGACGAGTGGGTTCTTCAAGATCTCAGCTCAACCAATGGGACATTTATCGATGGAAAACGCGTAACCACGCCCGTAACAATGACCGCTGGGGCAACCATAAGAATCGGAACCACAACCTTCGATTTGAGGTCTTAGTCTCTTGGCTATCAAAACCGTCAGCTATGCGGCTTCCGATATTGGAAAGCACCGCAGCTCTAATCAGGATTCTGGCTATGCCGGGTATCAGCTGTTCTTTGTCGCTGATGGCATGGGTGGCCATGCCGGTGGAGATATCGCAAGTGCTATCACGAGCCAACGGGTAGCGCTAACAGACAACAAGTACGACACTGCCGAAGAAGCCATCGAGACCCTGAAGCAGGGCATTTTGGAGGCAAACGGCATGCTCTCCGAAACAGTCAAGGAACACCCTGAGCTCGAGGGCATGGGCACCACCTTCTCAGGAATGCTGATACACGGCGACCAAATCATCACCGCACACATCGGCGACTCCCGCATCTACCGGGTTCGCGATGGTCAGGTGAGCCAGATCACCACAGACCACACCTTCGTCCAGAGGCTTGTGGAGCTCGGTCGCATCACCCCAGAGGAAGCCCTCGTTCACCCCAGACGCAGCGTCTTGATGAGAGTCTTGGGCGATGTTCAGGGAGACCCCGAGCTGGACGTAGCGCTGTTTGATGCCCAAGTCGGGGACCGCTGGATGCTCTGCAGCGATGGCCTCTCGGGGGTGGTCCCCGAGGAGGTAATGGAGCGAATCCTTGCTAGCAAGGTGCCAACCGAGGAAGCCGCGGAGCTGTTGGTTGGAGAGGCGCTGGAGTTTGGAGCCCCCGATAACGTCACCGTGGTAGTTGCCGACATCATGCGCTCGGGAACCCAGGTGGACTTTGAGCCCGGTGCTCAGTTTGTGGGCAGTGCTTCTAACGAAGTTGTCATCGAAGAGCGTCGAGGCGGCAAGATCCTTCAGCTTCTAAACCCAAGAAGCCTCCTCGAGCTGCTGCAGACCCCAGAGGACCCGGCGGAGTATCGCCCCGAGTCCGAGGAGGTCCTCGAGAAGATTCTCCTGGAGACAAGACGGAAGATTCGCTGGCGCGGCGCGAGGACGATCCTGGGCTGGATCCTGCTGGCAGCGGCTGTGATTGGCATTGGTTGGCTCGCCTACAGCTACACCCAGACCAGATACTACGTCGCTGAGTTTGAAGGTCAGGTAACTATTTATCAGGGCATTCGAGAGCAGCTTGGGCCACTGAAGTTCTCGCAGCCCTATCAAGTAAGTGATATTGACATCGAAGACCTCTCTCCTTTCCAGCAGGAGCTGATTGACAGGTCAATCTCCGCAGAGTCCCTCGAGGATGCACTCAGAATCTTGAGTCAGCTGGAGGAGAGTCTGGATGAGTAACCTCAGCCTCACCAGCGCAATACCCAACCTGATTCGAGCGGTGCCGCGCTCACGAAACTTTGAGGCGATGCTGATCTTCTGGGTCTCCGGCATTCATGCCTTCGCGCTCGCCCAGATTCAACTCTCGGTGCTGCAGGTTATGACCTGGGAGATGCTCCTGTATTGGGCACCACCAACCCTCAGCGCAATGATCGTCCACTGGGTGCTGAGAAAGTATGCGGTCAAGGCCGACGGGCTAATGCTGCCGCTGGCGTTCTTGCTGAACGGGCTTGGCATCGCGATGATTTACCGTCTCGACCTAGCAGAGCTTGCCGCTGGTGGAAGCGATTTGTTTGCCCAGCGTCAGGTCTGGCTCAGCTGCTTTGCGATGCTGATTGCTGCTGCGGTTATTCGGGTGGTCCCAAACCACCTCGCGCTTCGCAGGTTCCCATTCATCTCTGGCCTTGCCGCAGTGGTGCTGCTTCTACTTCCTGCAGCTCCGGTGATTGGTAGAACGGTGAACGGTGCAACTTTGTGGGTTGGCACTGATGAATTGAGCTTCCAACCGGGGGAGATTGCGAAGATCTTGCTCGCAATATTCTTTGCCGGCTACCTCGTGTCTCGCCAGGGCTCTCTGGCTGAAATCGGCTCTCGAGTGCTTGGGGTAAAGGTGCCAAGAGCTAAGGACCTGGGTCCAATCCTGCTCTTCTGGTTTGCCTCCCTGGGTGTGCTTATTGTGCAGCGGGATTTGGGAACCTCGATTCTTTACTTTGGCCTGTTCCTGGTGATGGTCTACACGGCAACCGGACGAGGTTTCTACATAGGTGCCGGCCTAGTGATGATGGTTACCGGTGCGCTGGTCGCATCTAGATTTTTTGACTATGTCGAGCGGCGCTTCGAGGTCTGGCTGGATCCTTTCTCCAATGCCAACTACACCGCGATTGGCGGCAGCTATCAGCTGGTACAGGGCCTTTTCGGGATGGCCAATGGCGATGTTATTGGCACGGGTTTAGGTGGTGGCTTTCCGCAGCTAATCCCGCTTGCAGAGAGCGACTTCATCTTCGCAGCCCTTGGTGAGGAGCTTGGGCTCGCCGGCGTCTTCGTGATCCTGGCGGTATACCTCCTGCTCGTCTACCGAGGCCTAAGGATTGCCAATAGCCACCCGGATGACTTCTCTAAGCTGCTGGCTCTGGGGTTGGCTTTTGTTATTGGCCTGCAGGTGTTCGTTGTTGCCGGCGGCGTAATGGGGCTGTTGCCCCTGACTGGTCTCACCACGCCCTTCTTGGCTGCCGGTGGTTCATCACTGCTTGCCAACTGGTCGATCATCGCGCTGCTTTTGATAATCAGTGACTCCTCGCTGAGGAGTAACAAGTGAATCGGCAGGTGAGAAGAGTTGGGCTGATCCTGACCATCATGTTCATCGCTCTTTTCGCCATGGCCAGCTCGATCCAGGTAGTGAGAACAGGGGAGCTTTACCTCGACAGCCGCAATGTCAGGGCCTCCTATGAGACGTATAAGACCCAGCGCGGAGCAATTTTGGTTGGTGGCGAGGCCATAGTCACCTCCACTGCCGTGAACGATGACTACCGCTTTCTCAGGGAGTACGAGAGCGTCATTTACAGCCCGATCACGGGCTACTACTCCGTTTTCTCCGGCACCACGGGCATTGAGCGCTCCATGAACAGCTACCTCTCAGGCCAGTCCGGAGCGCAGTTCTTCGAGCAGATTAATGCGCTGCTTGATGGCACTCCGGTGACCGGTGCTGCCGTTGAGCTCACCATTGACCCTGACGCTCAGCGGGCCGCTTGGGATGCGCTTGGCAACCGCAAAGGAGCTGTAGTCGCGATTGAGCCTGCAACCGGAAGAATCCTGGCGCTGGTGTCCAAGCCAACCTTTGACGCAAACCTCCTCGCCTCGCACATCTACGGAGAGGTTGTGGACTCCTATCGCAACTACTCAGAAAACGAAGATGATCCGCTTGTGAACAGGGCTATCGCGGGTGACCTCTACCCTCCCGGTTCGGTTTTCAAACTGGTGGTTGCTGCGGCAGCTTTGGAGTCCGGGAACTACACAACCCAATCGAGCTTCGAGAATCTAAGCGAGTATGTGCTGCCGGGAACATCGACCCCGGTGTTCAACTCCAACAACTCCACCTGCGGGACGGGTGAGACGGTGACCCTCGAGACTGCCCTGATCAGGTCCTGCAATATCCCCTTCGCAATGCTCGCTGTTGAGCTCGGCCAAGACAGAATCCGAGCCCAGGCTGAACTAATGGGCTTTGGCGACGAACTTGAGATTCCCATGGCGGTTACGCCAAGCGCCTATCCGGAAGGTATGGACCTAGCCCAGACCGGGCTTAGCGGCTTTGGTCAGTTTGATGTTCGGGTCTCTCCGCTGCAGATGGCTTTGGTGACCGCGGCGATCGCCAATCAAGGCGTGATCATGAACCCCCAGCTCATCAAGTCGGTAGTCGCCAGCAACCTAAACATCCTCTCCCAGCCTCAACCAACGGTGTTCTCCTCGCCTATCTCGAGAGAGACCGCAGGCTTTCTAACCCGCATGATGGTGGACTCGGTGGAGATTGGAGTTGCCGGCAGGGCTGGGATCTCTCAGGTTGCCGTTGCCGGCAAGACCGGCACCGCCGAAAATGGTCCAGCTGAGCCCTTCACCCTGTGGTTCACCGGCTTCGCACCTGCGGAGAAACCTCAGGTTGTGGTGACGGTGGTCATCGAAGATGGTGGCGGCATTGGACAAAATGGCACGGGCAACCAGCTGGCTGCTCCCATTGCCAAGGCCGTCATGGAAGCGGTGCTCGAGTGAAGCCGGCGGTAGGGCAGCTCTATGGCGATCGCTATCGCCTTCAGCTCCGCATTGCCATTGGTGGCATGGGAGAGGTTTGGCAGGCCGAGGATGAGCTAATCCTGCGCCAGGTTGCCATCAAGATTCTCAAGGAGGAGTACCTCTCCGACCCGCTGTTTATTGAGCGATTTAGGACTGAGGCCAAGTCTGCGGCCCTGGTTGAGCACGAGGGCATTGCCAATGTCTATGACTATGGCGAGGACACGAATGCCGCCTATTTGGTGATGGAGCTGGTTCCAGGAGAGTCGCTGTCCCGAGTGATTGAGAGAGAAAAGAAGCTTCCCGACACCAGAGTCCTAGACATCATGGCTCAGACCTCAAGAGCTTTGGGTGCTGCGCATGCCAGGGGGCTTGTCCATAGAGACATCAAGCCTGGCAACCTGCTCATCACACCCGATGGCAAGGTGAAGATAACCGACTTTGGCATTGCCAGGGTAGGCGATCAGGTGCCGCTGACTAAGACCGGTCAGGTCATGGGCACCGTCCAGTACCTCGCTCCCGAGCAGGCAACCGGCAAACCCTCGACTCCAGCCACCGATCTCTACTCACTTGGCGTTGTGGCCTATGAGGCACTCAGCGGCAAGCGGCCGTTCACGGGTGAAAACCAGATGGCAATCGCCATGGCCCACATCAACGAGATGCCTCCCGCGCTGCCCGAGTCAATAGACCCAAGGGTTCAGAATCTTGTTCTCAGCTGCCTTGCCAAGAAACCCAATCAGCGACCCGAGTCTGCAACCTCACTCGCAATTAGGGCAGAGGCCCTGCTCAGGGAGAAAAAAGGTAAGCCCACTATCAGGAGCATCAAGGAGGTGGAAGACGATCCAGTCACCGAGCTGATCACCACCGACACCGCTCCGCTACCTCGTGCACCAATTGTTTGGCCATGGATTGCGACCCTTGGACTGCTTGGCCTGACCGCTGTTGTGGTGATTGTTGCGATTCTTTCCGACCCAAATGCCGACGATGTTGTTCAAACTCCCTCGCCTACAACCACACAAACTCAAGAGCCGAGCCCAGAACCCACGGCCGAGCCTGAGCCTGAGAATGAGCCGCGAAACATCCTGATTCTGCGCTCAGACATCATCGACCAAAACCTCAGTGATGTAACCGCCACGCTAACCGAGCAGGGGTTTGTGGTGAATGCGATTCCTGGTGAGCTAATCCCGGGAGACGACCCAAGGGTCCGCACGGTCTACGCAGTCTCCCCAACCGGCAGCATCGTTGAGGGCAGCACCATTGACGTCACCTACTACGTCGGAGACTTTGCGGAGATTCCGGTCGAGATTCCGGATGCCGACCCGACTGAGTCGGCAACGGTCTCTCCGGATGTGACTGACTCGCCAACTGTTAGCGATGAGGTTATCGCCGAGCCAGACCCTGACGCCCCAGCTGAGGAGCCTGCCCCAAGTGATTAGTAACAACAATGTGACCGAGTCGGTAAGGGCGCAGTAGCTTGCCAAAACTAGACTTTCACCCAGTAGAAAGAGCAGCGTGAACGAAAACGAAAGACTGATCGCCGGGCGCTACCGTATCGGTCAACTTGTTGGTCGCGGGGGGATGGCCGAGGTTTACGAGGGCTATGACACCCGTCTCGGTAGGACTGTTGCAATCAAGCTGCTGAAGTCGGATCTAGCCACCGACGCTAATTTTGAAGCCAAATTCCGCCAGGAGGCACAAGCCTCAGCTCGCATGGCTCACCCCTCAATCGTGCGTATCTATGATGCCGGTGAAGAGGAAAGCACGGATGCCAATGGCAACCAGGTCAAGACTCCGTTCATCATCATGGAGCTTGTTAAGGGCAGGCTGCTAAGAGATCTAATTCATGAGGGCAAGGTCGATACGGCAAGGGCGGTCAAGTTTGTAGCTGGCATTCTCGGTGCTTTGGAGGTCTCCCACCGGTCCGGCGTTATTCACCGGGACATCAAGCCCGCCAACGTGATGGTCGGGGAAAACGACTCGGTCAAGGTCATGGACTTCGGCATTGCTAGAGCGGTCTCAGACAACTCTGCAACGCAGGCTGCCACCGCGGGCATCGTTGGCACCGCGCAGTATTTCTCGCCAGAGCAGGCTAGAGGAGATGCAGTTGATGCCAGAACCGACCTGTACTCAACCGGCATCATCCTCTACGAGCTTCTAGCGGGCAGGCCACCCTTCAAGGGGGAGAGTGCAGTCTCCGTTGCCTACCAGCACGTGAGTGAAGAGGCACCGCTGCCCTCAAGTCACAACCCCAGTGTCTCGAGTGAGCTCGACGCTGTTGTAGCAAGGGCCATGGCCAAAGACCGAGACGAGCGCTACCAGAGTGCCGAGGAGTTCCGCGAGCACTTACTGGCCGCAATTTCCGGCTCTCCGCTAACCGAGAAAATCTCAAAGCCGGTCCAAGAGATGAAGCCTGTGGACGTGGATGCGACAGAGCTAATTACCGAGCCAGAGTCGATGCCAACCTCCCTGTTGGAGGGGTTTGAGACGGCGCCGAGCCGCCAGATCACCACAACCAGCAACAAGATTGGCGCCGGCGTTCTCTGGGGTCTAGGCACCGGTGTCGTCGTTATTTTGGTGGGGCTACTGTTCTGGGTCATGAACCTTGGATCGAGCCCCACGCCAACCGCCCCCTCCAGCGGCATTGAGGTGGCAAATGTTGTTGGTTCGCTCTATGACGATGCACTTGGCACCCTCGAGGATCAGGATCTTGTGGTCCTCAGGGTCTACGAGAAGAGTGAGACAGTTCCTGAGGGCGTGGTCATCCGTCAGGAGCCAGAGTCGGGAACCGTAGTGCTGAGCAATACCCCCGTGACGCTTTACGTGTCCTCGGGAGCAACCGAAGTCACCGTTCCCAACGTGGTGGGTGCCCTCGAGGCCGATGCGGTGAAACTGATTGAGGATCGAGGTCTCAGTGTTGGTTCCATTACGGTTGTCGGATCTCCATCCGTCGCGGAAGGCACGGTAATTGCCTCCGATCCTGTCACAAATGCAAGATTGCCCCTCGGCAGCGTAGTGAACCTGATCCTCTCCGATGGAACCGTTCAGGTGCCCGACGTCAGGAACCTTGAGGTTTTGGAGGCTAGGGGCATCATGACCGATCCCGCAATTGGTTACACGGTTGCCGTGGAGATTCTCGATGCGGAGCTCTGCACCGGCACTCCAGGAAACGTAGTTCTAGAGCAGTCGATTCTCCCCGGTGAAGCCAAACAGAAGCAAAATATTGTGCTTTATGTTGAGTGCATCGGTGGAATTGACCCGGAGAACCCGGACCCGCTTGCTCCGGGTGAAGAGGGCATGGAACCAGCCCCGACCGAGGAGCCGGCTACCGAAGGTTAGCCAACCCGTGGAGAGAGGTGCTTAGCTTTTTCCCTTGCGCCTTCAAGCCCCAAAGACTCAAGCCAGTTCGCGAGCATGGTGTAACCGCCTTCTGTCATAACAGACTCTGGGTGGAACTGAACTCCGAAGATCGGCTTCTCCTTGTGCTGCAGGCTCATGATCACCCCGGACTCGGTTTGACCAGTAATGATCAGATCCTCAGGAACCGTTTCTCTGACAACCGCAAGTGAGTGGTAGCGGGTGGCGGTGAAGCCCTGGGGCAGTCCCTCGAAGATTGGACTGCCTGCGTGGTTTACCTGAGAGGTCTTGCCGTGCATCAACTCCGGTGCACTCTTTACCGTTGCACCCATCGCCTCAGCAATGGCCTGGTGCCCGAGGCATACTCCAAAGACCGGATAATTGCTCTCTAGCGCTAGCTTTACCGTCGGGATCGAAAGCCCAGCACTCGCGGGAGTGCCCGGTCCAGGGGAAATAAGCACCGCATCGAACTTTGCCAATAGCTCTGGGAGCTCGGCCTCCTCGATGGCGTCATTGCGAACCACCTCGGTCTCCGCGCCAAGCTGGCGAAGGTAGCCGTTTAGCGTGTAGACGAAGCTGTCGTAGTTATCGAGCACCAGTATCTTGACCACGCGATTAGCCTACTTTGGTTCCCGAGGCAGCCTCCGTGGTAATAAACTTGCAGCCATGTCGGAATCCAGGGACAACAAGAAAAGCTCGAAGCCTGTAAAGCCAAAGATTGTTGGTGAAGAGGACGAGAACCCGCTTTGGTACAAAATCGCCATGTTTGGCTTCATGATTTTGGGCCTTATCTGGATCCTTGTCTTCTACATCTCCTCCGCTAGATTCCCGCTGGGAAGCTCGACCCCAATCAACCTTTCAAACTGGAACATTTTGATTGGGTTTGGCATTGCCATGATCGGGTTCTCAATGACTACCCGCTGGAAGTAGTTAGAACCACATCCCGACCCGAAGCTGGGTCAAGAGATAGATCACTACCCACACGCCTCCAACCCCAGCCAGTTGCAATACTTTCTGGTTTGGTTTTCTGGTTGCCGCATAAATACCCGCAATAACCAAGCCTGTTACAAGGCCGCCAAGGTGACCCTCCCATGAGATGCCCGGGATGAAGATTCCTAGAGCAAAGTTGATGCCCACCAAGATGAAGATCTGTGAGGCATTGCCGCCAAGGCTACGAATCACGATGAAGTAGGCGCCCATCAGGCCAAACAGTGCACCCGATGCCCCAACTACAGGTTGCTGTGGGTCGGAGATCCACAAAACCGCAAGCGATCCGCCAACTATTGAGGTCAGGTAGAGCGCCAAAAACCTAAAGGTTCCAAGCATTGGCTCCAGAGCTCTGCCGAATATCCAGATTGCGTAGGAGTTGAAAAGGATGTGCATGGGACCAGACCAGTCGTGCACAAACCCGCTGGTCAGCATCCTCCACGGCTCAAAAGCTGCAAGCAGCGGCGCAAAGAAGAACTGATTTGTGAAGATGTAGCCAAGCGGTGAGATCTGACCGAGCCAAATCAAGACATTCACAATCAAAAGCGCCGAGGTTATCGGCGCCTGTGAGGCCCTGGCCAGCCTTCTTGCCAATTTAGAGAGTTTCGATAGAGACCGAGGTAATAACTACATCTTCAACTGGGCGGTCCTGGCCCGCGGTCTCCACTGCCGCGATCTTGTCAACAATCTTCTTACTCGCATCATCTGCCACCTCACCAAAGATGGTGTGGCGACCCTGCAGCCAAGTGGTTGGCGCAACGGTGATGAAGAACTGGCTGCCATTTGTGCCCGGTCCGGCATTTGCCATGGCGAGCTTGTAGGGCTCTGCGAAGTTGAGCTCGGGGTGAATCTCGTCCTTGAACTGGTAGCCGGGGCCTCCCATTCCGGTTCCGGTTGGGTCACCGCCCTGGATCATGAAGTCTGGGATGATGCGGTGGAAGATTACGTTCTCGTAGAGAGGTCCGGTCTTCATCTCGCCGCTCTTGGGGTCGCGCCATTCGATGGCACCCATTGCGAGACCCTCGAAGTTCTCGACTGTTTGCGGGGCGTGCAGGCCAAAGAGGTTGACCTTGATGTCGCCGTGATTGGTGTGCAGGGTAGCTACTGAGGTGGGATTTGTCATTGCTCCATTGTGTCACGAATCGGGTGCTTGATATTTGCTGAACAGTTGTTTAGTATTTGAACATGCGTTCAGCCGAGACGACCAGAGAGCAGCTGCTCACTCTTGCCGTTGAGATGTTCGCCGAAAACGGCTTTGCCGACACATCACTTCGAGCAATAGCAAAGCGGGCCGCAGTGTCGCCCGCTCTACTGATCCATCACTTTGGCACGAAGGACGCTCTAGTGAAGGAGGCGATCTCAAAGACCTTGGGCAGTTGGGTTGCCGATGAGAAGGCTGCCATGCTGGATGAAGAGAGCAAGCAGTTGCAAAACTGGCAGGCCATCATGGCAAAGGGCGCAACCCCTCTGAACTTCTTTCGCCAGGTTCTAATCGCAGGCGGTGAGTACTCTGAGCGACTCTTCGACGCTGCGGT
>CAYGJH010000023.1:0-13339 GCA_964350385.1 uncultured Aquiluna sp.
AAAGTGCTCAGGTGGGGGAACATCTGGGGGAACACTAACGACTTCTTAAGCGAGCAGCTCGTCTCGAGACCGGGTGTTAGGGTGAAGCAGTGATCCCTTACATAATTGCTATACAACTCGTTGACCTAGTTCTTCACTTAGCACTAGGCCTAATCGAATACGAGAGAATTGCGGCCAGCGTAATTGTGCTTGCGGCGGTTGGTTTCAGCCGAAAAGTATCTCTCTCTGTGAGGTTCCCTTTGGGAGTAATTGCAGGGTTGCTTTACATCAGCCTGAATGTCATGTTTGTGCTTAGAACAGGTCTCCCGGGAGTACCTTTCTGGTTGATCGTTATCTCGACAACAGCTCTATTTGGTAGGTGGCTCGTTAGGGCAAGAGAAAACAACAAATAGAAGGGCGGCTCGAGTCGGGCTGGCGGGATTTGAACCCACGACCCCTTGTCCCCCAGACAAGTGCGCTACCAAGCTGCGCTACAGCCCGCTTCAAGCCCTAAGTCTATTGGGCTTTAGTTGCTCTCGACTGAACCCAAAGCAGAAGCAGGACAATGAGAGCCCCAGCCGCCAAAAAGAAAAGCGGAGTGAAGCTTTCTGGACTAAGAGGTTGTCCTAGATCACTCTGCCATGGCCAGAGCGCTCTGAGTGATCCCAGCATCAAGCCGGTCATGACCACCAGGGTAATTCTTCGATGGTTGATCAAAAGCCACCTAAGTGCAGTTGAAAACAGGGCCAATCCAGTTATTGCTCCCAGCACAAAGACACTCAGGTAACCGAAATCGAGGTCATTTACTGCAGCGATAGTTGGTGCATAGAAACCAATGGCAAGAAGCAGAAAAGACCCAGAAACACCGGGAAGCACAAGTGCACAAACCGCAACCGCTGCCGCAAAGAAGACCAAGACCAAACTGGGATCCGTGGCCTCTTGCCTTGGAAGACCCACCAAGACAAATGACAAGGCAGCTGCCACCACCGCTAAGACGAAGTCAATTCCGCGCCAACTTGCGCCAACCATTCGATAGGGAACAACAAGAGAGATGAGAATTAGGCCTGCAAAGAGTCCACGCATGTTTTCAGGCTGGCTCTCAAGAAGTGGCTCCAAGACTGCGGCTGCCACAAGAATTGCGGCGAACATCCCTGCAAGAACCGGGAATACCAACTTCCAGTCAATTCGCTCCAGCGAGGATTTTGCGGCAGCGAATCTCCCCCTGACAAGGTGAGCAAGAGCCTCCGCCGCGCTAGCAGCAGAGCCAATAACGCGCTCATAGATGCCAACTATGAGGGCGATGGTGCCTCCGGAAACACCCGGGATGACTTCCGCAATTCCAATAAGAAGGCCGCGCAGGAGATTTGCGATCACCGTGACCTCTTCTCTCTGACCCTCACCCCAATTTCAACTGGGGTTCCTTCGAAGCCATAAAGCTCACGGAGCTTGCGAATTATGAATCTGCGGTAGCCAGCCTCGAGGAAGCCGCTGGCGAATAGCACAAATTTCGGAGGCCTGGACGCAGCCTGGGTGCCGAATAGGATTCTCGGCTGCTTGCCGCCTCTGATTGGGTGGGGGTTGGACGCCTGCAGCTCTTGGATAAACGCGTTAATTTTGCCTGTCGGAATGCGCTTGTCCCAGTTTTCCAGAGCTACCTCCAGCGCTGGAACTAGCTTCTCAAGATGTCTACCCGTTAGGGCAGAAAGGTTTACCCTCGGAGCCCAGTCGACATGGGCCAACTCGGACTCGATCTCCTTCTCCAAATAGATGCGGCGTTCATCGTCAAGCATGTCCCATTTGTTGAACGCCAGTACTAAGGCTCGACCAGAATCCAAGGCCAGCTGGACAATACGAATGTCCGCCTCGCTAATGGGTTCGGTGACATCGAAAAGCACGACCGCAACCTCTGCCCTTTCCAGAGCAGCGGCGGTCCTTAGCGAGGCATAAAAATCTGCCCCCTGCTGGCGATGCATTCGTCTACGGATCCCGGCCGTGTCAACAAATCTCCAGATTTTTCCCGAGATTTCCACTTGCTCATCGACCGGATCGCGAGTTGTGCCGGCGAGCTCATTTACAACAGCCCGGTTGGTGCCCGTTGCCTTATTGAGAAGCGAGGACTTTCCAACGTTTGGTCTGCCAATGAGGGCCACCCGCCTCGGACCGATGTACTCATCAGGTGCAATCTTGGACTGCTCCGGTAGAACCTTGAGTGCTGCATCGAGCAGGTCTGCCACTCCCCTGCCGTGAAGAGCTGAGACCGGGTAGGGCTCGCCGAGTCCCAGAGACCAGAGTGAGGCGGCTTCTGGTTCGAGGTGGCTATCGTCAATCTTGTTTGCGACAAGCAACACCGGTTTACCCGAGGCTCTAAGCATCTTTACAACCTGCTCATCCGAAGCTGTCGGGCCAACCATGGCATCCACCACGAACAAAACGGCATCGGCAAGATCAACTGCGACCTCGGCCTGCTCGGCAACTGAGAGGTGAATACCCTCAGCGTCAATCTCCCAGCCGCCAGTGTCCACCAGCGAGATTTGCCTGCCATTCCAGTCGGCGCGATAGGTTACTCGGTCCCTGGTAATGCCTGGCTTGTCCTCAACCACGGCCTCTCTGCGGCCGAGAATTCTATTGACCAGCGCGGATTTACCAACATTTGGTCTTCCGACAACGGCTAAAACAGGTGGAGCCGGGAGGTAGGTCTCAGAGCCGTACTCATCTAGGTCAGTCTCGAGAATCTCAATGTCATCATCCTCGAGCTCGTAGGCCTTTAGCTCATCGCGAAGGAGGTTGGCTTTGGCAACCTCGAGCTCCTCATCGCTCATGCGCGTGACCTCTCAATTTCGGCAATAACTGCCTCGACACTCTCCTCGAAGCTTAGGTGGGAAGTGTCTATTAGCTTCACTCCCTCAGCGGGAGCCATGAACTCAACGACCTTCGAGTCTGAGGCATCACGTGCCTTTAGGTTCTCTGTGGTCTCGGTTTTTTCCGCACTGCGCCTTTGGAGCCTGACCTCCTCGCTAGCGGTAAGCAAGATACGAACAGGCGCATCCGCAAAAACGACTGTGGTTAGGTCTCTGCCTTCGGCGACAACACCCGGCAGGCCACAGGATGCAACCCGGTACCTCGCATCCTCATGCTGGAGAGTTCGCACCCTTGGCTCTCTTGCAAACTCAGAAACTCTAGAAGCTACCGTCTGACTACGAATCTCTGCCGTGACTTCCTGGCCACTAACAGTGACCTCAGCCTTGAGGGGGTCTAGGGAGATTCGGTAGTCAAACGACTCGACCAGCTCATCCATTGAACTGCCGGGATTGTTCATGCCATGCAGAGTAAAAGCGCGGTAGCCGGCCCCTGTATCGAGATATCCAAAGCCAAGCTTCTGTGCAACAGCTTTTGAGACACTCGACTTGCCCGATCCTGCCGGCCCGTCAATTGCGACTATGAACGTCATCAGACCAGTCGCCAACCGTTTTGGGTGAGCTGGTTACTCAGCCTCTCGGCAGCATCAGGAATCACCTGAATCTCCACGAGACCGATTTGAGCTCCAGGTGAGTGTTCCAGCTTGAGATCTTCAATGTTCACGCCAACCTCGCCTATGAAGGTCAACAGAGAAGCAAGAGATCCCGGGCTGTCATCGATCACCACAGTGAGTAGCTGGTAATCAACGAACTTGCCGCCGTGCTTGCCTGGAATTCTGGAAACACCGATGTTGCCCCGCTCTAGAAGGCTGTGGAGCTTGGCGAGAGATCCCGGCGAATCAAGATTTTCAAGACTAAGAAGCAGCTCCTCGATGTCTTTTTTGAACTCCGCTAGCAAGGGGGAAACCAAATTTGCATTCTGGGAGAGAATCTGCAGCCATAAATCAGGGTCACTGGATGCGATTCGGGAGGCATCCCTCAGTCCCTGGCCCGCAAGTCCGAGCTGCTGCTCATTTCCGGACTGGAGTCTTGCGGCAAGGGCAGATGAAACAAGTTGTGGCAGGTGGGACACAAGTGCAACTGCTCGATCGTGCTCTTCAGCACTCATCACGATAGGAAGTGCGCTCAACTGCATGGCAAGACTCTTCAGCCTCTCAACCGACGCTGTCGAAGTATCTGCGGACGGGGTTATCACCCAGGGTCTCGCGAAGAAAAGGTCTGCCCTCGCCGCTCCCGGTCCACCTTTTTCTCTTCCAGCCATTGGGTGAGAACCGATGTATCTATCTGCGTGGACTGGAGCGATTCTTGCAACCTCACGCGCAATCTCGGCCTTTACGCTTGCAACGTCGGTTACCAGGGCGTTGGGGTGTTTTTCTAGCTGCGAGACGACCACTTCTGCGGTCATCTCTGGAGAGACACATACGATTACAAGCTCATAGTCCCCCTCGGCTTCCCTGCCTGCTCCGTACTCAATGGCGAGACGCAGATTGGCCTTCGAGCGGTTTTCAAGGCCAACTTCGACACCCTGTTTTGAGAGCGCGAGGCCGAGGGATGTGCCAATCAGGCCAGCCCCAACTATCTTTATGCGACCTGAGCTCACTGGGCTAGATCAGTCCTGAGCGCTTGGGCGCCGCGAAGGTAGATGTGGCTGATTTCGCTTCGCTGCTTCTTGGTCTCCACGTGCATCATCAGACGAATTACCCTTGGCATAGCCCCGGAGACATCCATCTCCACCGAACACATCAGCGGGACATCACCAAGGCCCAATTCCCTCGCGGCCAGAGCCGGAAATTCACTCACCACGTCTGGGGTTGCGGTAAACCAAATTGAGATTAGGTCCGCAGCATCCAGGGAATTCTCGTGCAGCACCTTAGTGACAAGCTCGGCCGTCGACTTCAGCAGGTGTTCGCGCTCGTCGCTATCTAATTGGATAGCTCCGCGAATTGCTCTAACTGCCATCAGCGCCTCTTAGTCTTGCCCGAACCTGCCGCCTCCATCAGGCTGCTGACCTCAAGCTTACCCAGCTCCCTAACCTGTCCGGGCTTCATAGGGCCCAGCCTGAGAGGGCCAAAGCTCTTGCGCGTAAGCTCAATGACCTCGTGGCCAACTGCCTCAAACATTCTGCGGACAATTCGGTTTTTGCCAGAGTGGAGTGTTAGCTCCACCAAAGACTCGATGTTGTTTTGATCAATCAGTTTTACGCTGTCCGCCTTCTGCAGCCCGTCCTCCAATTTGATTCCGTCTCTAAGACGCTGGAGCTCGGTTCGCTGGATCTTGCCCTTTACCTTCGCGAAGTAGAGCTTCTCCACTTCATAGCTTGGGTGAGCGAGCTGGTTTGCCAAATCTCCATCATTGGTCATAAGTAGGATGCCGGAAGTGTCCTGATCAAGCCTTCCAACATTGAACACCCGGTCGTATTGAACAAAGAAGTCTGCGAGACAGGGCCTGCCGTATTCGTCTTCCATGGTGGAAACGATTCCCTTGGGCTTGTGAAAGGCTAGGTAGATGCGGTCCGGATCAAGCTGGATTGGCCTGCCGTCCACCATAACTGAGTCGCTCTGCGGATCAACCCTGGTGCCGAGCTCCCGCACCACTTTGCCGTTAACCTTGACCCTTCCCTGAAGCATCATCTCCTCTGCCTTGCGGCGAGATGAGACCCCAGCTGCAGACAGCGCCTTTTGCAGCCGAATTGGCTCAGTCAATGTTGTCCTGGTCTGGTAGGTGCGGGCTAATTGGTGGCAGTTCCTCGAGCGAGTTGATACCCAACTGCTCTAGGAGCAGGTCGGTGGTTCCAAACATGGATGCTCCTGAATCCTGGTCCTGGAATAGCTCCACTACCAGCCCTCGAGAAATCAGAGTCCTGACAACCGAATCTACGTTGACGCCTCGAATCGAGGAGATCTGCCCACGAGAGATCGGCTGCCGATAGGCGATGACAGACAGAGTTTCAAGTGCAGCCTGAGAAAGCTTTGCTGGATTCTCATTCGCCACCAACTGCCTGACACCCCAGTCATGTGCCTGACGAACATAGAGTCTCCAACCACCACCGACCTCGCGAAGCTCAAAGCCTCTCCCCTGGCCATCGTGGGCTGAGTCGTAGTCCGCCTGAAGTGCCTCTATCTCTTTCCGCACCTCACTGATGGGTACCTCCAGAGCCCCAGCCAAGGTGACAACGCTCAGCGGAGTCTCGGAAACGGTAAGTAACGCCTCCAGGGCAGCACGGTTTGAAAGATCAGTTGTCATAGTCAGCGCCTAATTTTGCCAGCTGGTTTTGGTCAACATCCTTTGATTGCCACTGAATGTCAATTTCGCTAAAACTTTCCTCCTGCTTCAGACCCACCGCCCCGATGCGATAGAGCTCCAGGATTCCTAGGAACCTAGCTACAAACTCTGCCCTGTCCGAGACATCTCCGATGAGCTGTCGGAAGGTCATTTTTCCTGCCTGCTTGAGCCTTTTCACCATAATTCCGACCTGCTCCCGGATTGAAACCTTGGGGGCATGCAGGTGAGAGATGCTCACTTCGGGGACCTCTTTTGGCGCCAGCGCTGCCTTTGCAATGTCGTGCAGCTCCTGGATACTCGTCGTCCACTCAAGCTCGGGCCGGAGGTTTCGGTACTGCTCCTCTAATCGAACTGCACGCGGGTAGCGATTGGACTCTGCTTCCAGGGCACTGTTGAACCATGACGAGACTTCCTTGAACGCCCGGTATTGCAAGAGTCTGGCAAATAACAGGTCCCTCGCCTCAAGCAGCCCGACATCCTCGGAGTCAACGACCTCACCCTGAGGGAGAAGGCTTGCCAGTTTCATGTCTAAGAGCGTCGCTGCGATAACCAAAAACTCACTTGCGCTGTCGATTTCCTTCTTTGCGTCAAGACCCTTGACGTACTTTAGAAACTCGTTGGTTACCTTCGCGAGCGCTACCTGTGTGATTTCCATCTCGTGCCGCCCGATGAGGTTCAACAGCAGATCAAACGGGCCCTCGAAGTTATCTAGCTGAAGCTGGAAGTCGACCTCTGATTCAAGCTGCACAGCCACGCTTTACTAGCTCTCTGGCAACGCGCCGATAACCCTCAGCAGCATCAGAGGAAGGAGCAAACTGGGTGATTGGCTTCTTGGCGACTGTGGCGTCCGGGAACTTCACCGTCCGGCTAATCGCTGTTTCAAAGACTTTGCCAGGAAATGCCTCCTGGAGCCTCTCGAGAACTTCCCTGGAGTGGAGGGTCCTCTGGTCATGCATGGTTGGAATCAGCCCATCCAATTCCAGAGTGGGGTTAGTTCGTGCCTTTACTTTTTCAATGGTCTGAATCAAAAGCGCAACACCCCTGAGGGCAAAGAATTCTGTTGCCATCGGTATCAGTACTCCGTGAGCTGCGGTGAGCGCATTGACGGTCAGGAGTCCCAGCGATGGCTGGCAGTCGATGAAGATGACGTCATAGTCACCCTTCACCTTCTTGAGAATGCCATCCAAAACTCGCTCTCTGCCCATCTCTGTAACGAGATTCATCTCGGCGGCGGAGAGATCGATGTTTGCGGGGATGATGTCGAGATTTTCTATGTTGGTCTGCTGGATGGCCTCTTTAGGATGCATAGAGGTATCCATCATCAGGTCATAAATGGTTGGAGCCTCTTGATAATCGCTTGCTAGGTTCACAGACAGCGCACCTTGCGGATCAAAGTCCACGACCAGGATCTTGCGACCATACTCCGCTAGCGCGGCGGCGAGGTTTATGGTCGTCGTTGTTTTGCCAACGCCACCTTTTTGGTTGCACATGGCAATGATGCGTGCTGGGCCATGCTGCTTCAGCTTGGCCGGGGTGGCAAAAGTCTTCTTAGAAAGATCCACCGTGACCTCCCATATTTATTGCTCTAGCCTACCGCCGCGCACGCGGGTGAGCTTGCGAATACACCTCACGAAGCGTGTCAACCGTAATTAGCGTGTAAATCTGGGTTGTAGCAACAGAAGCATGCCCCAAGAGCTCCTGCACGACCCTGACGTCGGCTCCGCCCTCAATCAAATGGGTTGCGAATGAATGCCGGAGAGTGTGCGGCGAAACCTCAAGGTTTGCAGCAACACCTGCCCTTTGAATGATGTCCCAGATGCTTTGCCGACTGAGCCTCCCGCCTTGCCTATTGAGAAAAAGGGCCCTTTCTCCTCGAAGCTTTGCAAGCTCCGGTCTTGTCCGAACTAGATATGCCTCCAGGCTCTTGGAGGCAAAAGACCCCACGGGTACTATTCGCTCTTTGGACCCCTTGCCACGAACCCGAATCAGCCCGTCATCAGTGACCTCATCGAGATCGAGCGCCACAATCTCGCTCACCCTGGCACCACTTGAATACATCAGCTCGACAATCGCCCGGTCTCTGAGTCGGATCTTGTCAGCGGCTTCGTCATCTGGTTCAGGTCCGGCAGCCTCTAGAAGCCTCAATACCTGCTCCTGCGAGAGGGCCTTTGGCAAACGGCTCGGTAGCTTTGGTGGCCTGAGTCTTGAAGTTGGATCGTCATCTCTGATGCCTTCAAGAGCCAAGAACTTGTGAAAGCCCCTAACCGCCGCCAAGATTCTCGCTCGGCTAGAAGCCTTGAGGCTTGCTGAGGTGAGCTGGTTAGAGAACTCCTCGAGATGAAGCTGCGAGGCAGTCAACGAGTCGATGTTGGATCGCTCAAGGAAGGCCGCATATTTTGCAAGATCTGCTTTATAAGCGGCGAGGGTATTTCTCGAAAGACCCCGCTCTACGGTTAGGTGCCGCAGGTAGCGCTCGAGCGGCGTCATGGTGCTTAGCTCTCGTCAAAGAGCCGCTGAGACTTCTGCCTTTCCAGTGCGGCCCTGATGAGTCCATCAAAAAGAGGATTCGCCCTAGTGGGGCGAGACTTGAATTCTGGATGCGCCTGGGTGGCGAGGTAGAACGGGTGAACCTCTCGGGGAAGTTCGACATACTCCACCAGGCTGCCATCTGGCGAGGTACCGGAGAAGACCATTCCGGCCTGCGCTATCTGATCTCGGAAAGAATTATTGACCTCGTAACGATGGCGGTGGCGCTCAGAGGCGGTGTCTGCACCGTAGAGCTCCTGCACCATAGAGCCCTTAGCAAGTTTCGCCTCGTATAGCCCAAGGCGCATCGTGCCACCCATTTCGGACTTATCTAAAAGCTCAACCTGCTCTGCCATTGTGGCAATCACGTGGTTTCGGGCCTCGGGCTCAAACTCACTTGAGGTTGCCCCCTCAATACCAACGACGTTGCGTGAGTACTCGATAACCATGCATTGCAAACCCAGACAAAGCCCGAGGGTCGGTATCTGATTCTCTCTTGCGAACCTCAAGGCACCGAGCTTGCCTTCGATGCCCCTAATGCCAAAACCACCGGGCACACATATGGCATCGAGCTCTGAGAGATTCTCATTTGCACCGGCAGCACTCTCGCAATCATCGGATTTGATCCAGTGAATGTTCACTTTGGTGTTGTTCGCGAAGCCACCAGCCCTAAGTGCCTCTGTGACCGAGAGGTAGGCATCTGGAAGGTCGATGTACTTGCCGACTAAACCTACGTTCACCTCATGCTTTGGCTCATGCACAGCCTTTAGCACCGGCTGCCAACCGCTCCAGTCAACTTCCTTGGCATTTAGATTGAGTGCCTTGATGATGTAGGTGTCGAGTCCCTCAGAGTGAAGGACCTTTGGAATGTCATAGATCGACGCGGCGTCAGCTGCGGTCACAACGGCTTCCCTGTCGACGTCGCACATCTGCGAAATCTTATTCTTGATGGCATCCGGCAGCTCTCTGTCCGAGCGGCAGACAATGGCATCCGGCTGGATACCCAATGAGCGCAGCATCGCAACCGAGTGCTGGGTCGGTTTGGTCTTGAGCTCTCCCGAGGGGTTGAGGTAGGGAACGAGGGTCACATGGACAAAAAAGACATTGTCTCTACCAACATCCTGACGAACCTGACGAGCGGCCTCCATAAATGGCTGCGACTCGATGTCACCGACCGTTCCACCGATCTCGGTGATGATGACATCTGGCTTCGGCTCCATCTCGGCCTGCAGCCGCATTCTCCGCTTTAGCTCATCGGTGATGTGGGGAATCACCTGAACCGTGTCACCGAGATACTCACCGCTGCGCTCCTTGGCAATAACCGTTGAGTAGGCCTGGCCGGTGGTTACATTGGCGGCGGAGTTGAGATTGATATCTAGAAAGCGCTCATAGTGACCAATGTCAAGGTCGGTCTCAGCACCATCGTCTGTAACGAAAACTTCACCGTGCTGGAAGGGGTTCATGGTTCCGGGATCAACGTTTAGATAGGGGTCAAGCTTCTGCATGACCACCGAGAGCCCTCTGGCTCTAAGAAGATTTCCGAGTGAGGCGGCGGTGAGGCCCTTGCCTAATGAGGAGGCGACGCCTCCGGTGACAAACACATGTCTTACGTTCCCAGAGCTAACCGCCATGGAACTTCAATCTATCACCCGCTTAGGCGCAAGCGAAACTAGACATGATTTTATTTTTGGAAATCAAGCAATTCTCTGGCGTGCTCGAGCGCAACCTCGCTGGTTGAGTTCCCCGAGAGCATTCGGGCAAGTTCTGCCTCGCGCTCTTGTCGCGATAGCAGGCTCACGCTCGACTCCGTGATTTCTCCCGAAACATCCTTTGCCACTCTTATCTGATGGTCAGCAAAAGCCGCGACCTGAGGAAGGTGTGTCACAACAATCACCTGTGTTGACTGAGCCAACCTCGCGAGTCTCTTGCCAAGTTCAATCGCGGCTGCACCGCCAACACCGGCATCAACCTCATCGAAGACCATGGTCGGTAACACCTGATTGCTGGACAAGACCAGCTCAATCGCGAGCATGATTCTTGAAAGCTCTCCCCCGGATGCTCCCTTGCCGAGAGCTCTTGGCTCAGCCCCTGGATGAGCCGCCAAGAGAAACTCAACCCGATCCATGCCCGAAGCCTCGAAGTCTGCCAATGGGCTGATTCGCACATCGAGGGTGGCACCACCCATCGCGAGGGCAGAGAGCTCCTCGGTAACCTGTGCCCCAAGCTGCTCTCCCGCTCGTTTTCGCAACTGGGTTAGCTGCTCGGCTGCAAAAGACAATTGCGAAGTGGTGGCTTCGAACTGCATCTCGAGCTTTTCTAGCTGCTCATCCGAGGAGTCGAGGTCCAAAAGCTCTGCGTGAAGTGAGGGCAGCATGGAAACGAGCTCCTCTGACGAGTTCCCATATCGACGCTCTAGGGCAATGACCTCAGCTTTTCTTGCCATTAGCTGCTCAAGCCTTGCGGGGTCAGCATCTAGTTCCGCCAAGAACGAGGTGAGCTCACTCGCAATATCCGAGGCAATGGCTGCTGCTTCAGATGCTTGTGACGCAAGCTCCTGCAGCTTTGGATCTCCGGAGGACTCGAGGGCTTTTCTAGCCTGACCAAGCAATCCGCTGGCGTCTAGTCCCTCGTCACTGGTTAGAGCATCGTGGGCAGAACCCGCAGACATCCTGAGCGACTCGACATTGCTCAAACGCTTGACCTGCTCATCTATGCGTCCGAGCTCGTCCGGCTCGGGGTTGACCTTTTCAATGTCGGCGATTTGCTCCCGCAGCCTTTGAATTCTTACGGCGTCTGCCTCACTAGAACCGCGCATCCGCTCAAGACGCTGCTCAAGATCGCGGTACTGGCTAAAAAGCTGGGCATAAGCGTTCTTGGCGCCCGCGATTTCTTCAGCGCCGAATTGATCCAGAGCCTCGCGCTGCCTCGCGCTAGATCGAAGCCTTAGCTGATCGGACTGCCCGTGAACGGTAACGAGCTCCTCTGAAATGTCATTGAGAGTTGAAATCGGAACCGAAGCACCGCCAATAGCGGCGCGTGATCTGCCATCGGAACTTACCGATCGATTGATTATGACCTCGCCACTTGCCACATCAGCACCTAGCTCCTCAAGGCGCCCTAGGAGCTCGGAGTTCGCCGAGCGAATCCGACCCTCAACAAAGAGTTGCTTTTCTCCAGTTCGAACGCTTGTCGAGTCAGCACGTTCGCCAAGTAGGAGCCCGAGAGCCGTGAGGACCATGGTCTTACCCGCACCGGTTTCTCCGGTGAGGGCGGTGAAACCTGGGGCGAGTTCTAGGTTTGCAGAGCTAATTACGCCAATTGAGCGAATCGAGAGTGACTCAATCAATCCTCAGCCTCCGGACCTCGCCACCCTGAAACTGGAAGTGAAAATTTTCTAACGAGTCTGTCGGCGAATGGAGCGTTATCAAGGACCACCATCTTCACGGGAACAGGTCGCTTTGCGACCTCAATCCTGGCACCGGGACCCAGGTCAAATGTCCTCCGACCGTCGCACCAAAGCACTCCGCTACCTGGCGACCTCCTGAGGACCTCGACGGCAACGGTTGACTCTGGGTCAATAACAAGCGGCCTGGCAAATAGTGCATGTGCACTGAGCGGCACCACAACAAATGCCTCTACATTCGGCCAAACCACAGGTCCCCCGGCGCTGAATGCATAAGCAGTTGAGCCTGTCGGGGTGCTCACCAGTACTCCGTCGCAACCAAAGCTCGATACAGGCCTAGCGTCAATCTCGAGTACAACTTCGAGCATTCGCTCGCGAGCGCTTTTCTCCACGGCAACTTCATTGATCGCCCAACTCGAAAAGACCTCTTTGCCCTCTTGCCACACCTTTACCTCGAGAGTGGTGCGCTCGCTGGTGGAAAAGTTGCCCGCCGCCACTGCATCCAAGACGGCGCTTATCTCAGAGCGCTCAGCCTCAGTCATGAATCCAACGTGTCCCAGGTTGATGCCGAGTATTGGTGCTGGGTTGTCATTGACAATCTCCGCCGCACGCAAAATGCTGCCATCACCGCCAAGAACCATAACCAGGTCTAGATCTTCGCCGGCGTAGGTGTTTGAGCCCTCAGGCTGGGCAACACCGAGTGCTGCGAAGTGATTGAGGTCATCCTTATCAAAAACGCACGCAATGCCTCTTTGGGCTAGATGCTTACACGCGTTTGTCGCCTCCTGGGCAGCGGAATCGTCAGCGTGGCTGATGACTATCAAGACTCTTTGCATGCCCATAACTCCTATAACCAAAAGGCTACTGCGTTCAGTCCTCGCGTGGACTTTTCAACAGCCAATACAGCTTTGGCAGTCTTATCGCAGATGAGCCAAGAACTCGGTATTGCCCTTGGTTCCCACTACCGGAGAGACACAAACTCCCGCCACCTCGGCTCCTAAATCGCTGAATAGAGCCAAGACCTTGTCTCTTGCAGCTTCTCTATCGCTATCGACCTTGACCACGCCAGCCCGAAGCTTTTCCTTGCTCAATTCAAACTGCGGCTTTATCAAAATCACAAGCTCGGCTCCCTGAGCAAGCTCAAGCAACTTCTTGGCAACCACCGTGAGCGAGATAAAGCTCAAGTCCACAACGACCAGACTGGGTTTTTCCGGCGCTATCTTCTTGAGTTGAC
>CAYGJH010000024.1:0-12898 GCA_964350385.1 uncultured Aquiluna sp.
GCCAGGGAGATGCCAACAAGGTTTGGTTCATCCCGAGCGAGTTCTCAGCAGCAGCCAACGCTCTTGGAAGAGTCTTCGGTTCTGGCAAGTAGGAGTGAGCAATCCGGGGAGCAAAGAAGTGGGGGCCATGGGTTGCGG
Source organism: uncultured Aquiluna sp. (assembly GCA_964350385.1). Lineage (GTDB taxonomy): Bacteria > Actinomycetota > Actinomycetes > Actinomycetales > Microbacteriaceae > Aquiluna. Next base: position 139 of record CAYGJH010000024.1, read on the forward strand.
GCCTGTTTTTTGTTGGACTAATCGGCAGTGCCTTTTCTCCTGAAAACAATCCGGAACAGCCACAGACCAGGCAGTCAGGTTCCCAAGCCACACAAGAAACAACGACAGACGCAGCTCCAGTAGAGAGCGAAGCTCCTGCTGAAGCCGAGCCCGAGCCTGAATCTAGCGATGAACCGAGCACTGAGCTGGGAACTGAGCCGACTGAGGCTTCAGTGCAAACTCCAACCACGGAGGACGTGACTGAGGACCCCTCACCCGAACCACAATCTAGTGAGCCCCAACCAACCCAATCAGAGACCCCAGAGGAAACAGCCGAGCCAACCCCCTCAGTAACCGAGACCGAGGCTCCCGTGGAGCCAGTAGCCAGGGAGGAAGAGCCAGTCGGCAACGAGATATCGAATCTTTTGATCTCGTTGGTCATCGAGGCAGAATCACCAGATCCCTATGACAGGAGCCTTTTCCGACACTGGATAGATGAGGATGGCGACGGCTGCAATGCACGACGTGAGGTTTTGATTGCGGAAGCAATCGAGGCTCCAACCATCGGAGATAGGTGCGATCTCACAGGTGGGCTTTGGTATTCGGCGTTTGATGGAGTTACGACCGATGATGACTCCAGCTTTGATGTCGATCATATGGTGCCACTGAGTGAGGCATGGGATTCCGGGGCCAACGAGTGGAGTAGCGAAAGGAGAAGAGCTTTTGCGAATGACCTTGATCTTGCTCAGGCATTGATTGCGGTCTCGGCATCATCAAACAGGTCAAAGGGAGACAAAGACCCAGCCGACTGGCTTCCTCCGCTACGGAGCTACCACTGTCAATACGTTGAGGACTGGGTAAGGGTCAAGGTGAAGTGGGAGCTGAGCGTGGATCAGAGAGAGTTCAACGCAATTAGGAACCTGCTTGCCACCTGCTGATTCTCTAGAGCAGAACTATTTGCATCGACTTATACACAGGTGACATCGATCGGGATTCAAGTCTTTCCTGATATTTCATTATTAACCTATGACCGGTCTTTCGCGAAACTTGGCATTCCATCCAGCACTCAACTTCGTCGAGCTCAACGAAGAGCTACCCGCTGGGCTCAAACTTGGTGAGCAGGAGATCCATGCTATTGAGGAGAAGATCTCGCTTTACTCGATGGGTGTGGCAAGACGTAATACCGACTTCAAGCATCTCGCGGGCTTCGTAGCTTGGAATTTGATTGAGCTGCGATGGGATTTCGGGGCTGGCGCTCAGCGCATTTCTGTGCGGTTGTTGGGGGCTGAAACTGACAAGACGGCGACGGTCTTTTTGCTTTGGCACGTAAAGGATCCTTTGGAGGAACTCGAGGTGCAACGGATGAAGCAGAACGAGGCATGTGAAAAGGCAATAGAGAGGATGAAAAGCCTTGACTTTAGCAACTAATAGAGATAAACTCAAGTTTATGAAACCCGTGGAGTGGGACCTGAGACCAAGATCTAAATATGGAGCTCGCCTTCGTTCAAGTATTGCTGCCTGGTACCAGCTACACGGAGAGCTTGTCGACGATCGCCAGTCAAAGCGACTCACTCAACGAGAATTGGCGGCGAAGTTAGAAATCACCCAGCCGGCAGTTTCAGTCTTTGAAAACAGCAACACCCTGGCAACCCAGATTGGAACAGTTATTAGCTACGCTGCAGCGCTTGGCTATGAGGTCGAGTTCTCCCTGAAGAAGGCCGATTACCCAGAATTACCCGAGCGCTGACTCAAAGAACTCAACTAGCAGTTGCTCGTAGCGCTCAGGCTCACTGAGCATGCCCTCGGTGTGGTCAGATCCAACAAAGGTTTCAAGCTGGATGTTCGCGCCTACCGACTTCCCGTATTCGTAGAAATCAACTGAGGATTGATAGTCCAGCCGCTGATCGATGTCGCCGTGGAGAATAAGCATCGGTCTTGCACCTGCTGCCTCAATTCCATCCATGGTTGAGGTTTCAGTTAGGTTCACGCCGTGAAAGAGCTGGGCAGAGATAATGACTAGCTGCCAGAGGAATCCTGGGAACCCTTGGTATTCAACTTCCCTGGTTGCAGCTGCGTGGAAATCGAAGATGGTTCCCTCCATTGCAAAGGCTGAAACCAGGTCTGTCTTTGCAGGCAGCATGCTGGTTGCAACAGCACCTCCGGAAACCCCCATCATGCCAAGCTCTGAGGGAACTACCCCCTGCTTCATGACCAGCCACTCGGCAACTGCGGCAAAGTCGGTGGACTCCTCTTGGCCGGCTGAGTGGCGGCCATCGGTGCAGGTGGATTCACCCGTATCACGGGAGTCAACCAGCAATACATTGAAGCCATTGTTCACCAGCATGCCGGCGGGTAACAGGGTGTTGTAGTCGCGCCGGGAGGTACCAATTCCGTGGGTAACAATTACGGTCTTGCCATTTCCTTCAATCGGAGTGATCCACCACGCGGATAGCTCAACCCCCTCGGCAACATCAATCAAAACCGGCTCGTAAGGTACGCCAACCATCCACCAGTCAGAGATGTCGTGACCTACCCACTTCTCCCAACCGGGACCTGGGAACGGCCCGTTGCCACTACCGGGTACATAAAACTCTTCAGGTTTGTTGGCCAAATCATCATCATTGATCGCACAAGGAACTGCGGTTCCTGAGGTGTAGATGTAGTTGCCAACTGCAAGCGCACCACCTGAGATAACCAGCACAAGAGCTACAGCCGTGATGCCAATCCACCCTGATTTTTTCACTCGATGAGAGTAACACTGAGAATCGCGCCTCGACACCCCAGTTTTTTGGCCCGCTGTATTGTTGGCCTTGTTCTAAGGAGCCGTCCGTGATTCTCATTCACTCAGTGTCTTTGGCCGACAAGTCTGGAGATGACAATTGGGTGCTCTTGGACCATGAGATTCGTCAGATTGGTCAAGGCGAATCTTGGCGTGATCTCGAATTCGACGACTTGATAGACGGTTCCGGCCATCTGCTGTCGAGGCCCTTTATTGAAACCCACACCCACGGGCTTGAGGGCCACGCCGTCGAAGATGGCATCGCATCGATGAGAGCGATTCGCCAAAGCCAGAAGAAGTATGGGGTCGGTCGCTCGATTCTTAGCCTGGTTTCATCGCCCCACGATCGAATACTCGAACTAATTGCCGAGGCCAAGGTCCTGATGAAGGAGGACCCCGGTTTTCTCGGGCTGCATCTGGAAGGCCCATACATTGCCGAGGCTCGTTGCGGCGCCCATGACAAAGAAGCCTTGCGCCTACCAACTGATGCAGAACTAAGCGAACTTGTTAGGGCTGCTGAGTTTGAAACTGGAGGGTCGGCAATAGCCTCGATGACAATCGCCGCCGAGCTCTTCTCTAATTCGCAGCTCAGCCTGCTTACAGAATCTGGAATGGTTCTTTGCCTTGGTCACACCGAGGCAAACTACGAGCAGGCCAAGTATTTCTTCGGCCAAAGCCGCAGAGTTCTCACTCACACCTATAACGCTATGGACCCGATTGGCCATCGCGATCCCGGACCAATACCTGCGGCAATTGAAGCTCCGAACACATTTCTCGAACTGATTGCAGACGGCCATCACGTCAAGCCCAGTGCGGCAAATATTTTGCCTAAAGAGAAGCTGATTCTTGTTTCAGACTCAATGGCCGCAGCAGCGCAGTCGGACGGCACTTACATGCTCGGCACTCTCGAAGTCAAGGTTGCAGACGGAGTCGCCACCACAGCCTCCGGATCTCTGGCCGGCTCGACACTGACATTGGACAAAGCGGTCGCGAACTATGTCTCTTGGGGTAATTCCCTTCAGGAGTCAGTTCGTTGTGCTGTAGAGAATCCCGCAGCGGCCTATGGACTTCAAACAGCGCCGATTTCGGACGGCGAGAATGCAGACCTGCTGCTGATAGGTCCCAACGGACAGTTGGTTAGAACCTTCGGTCTCTAGTCAGAGACCTTTTGGTTGTATGAGAGGCGGTTGTCTCGAACCGCATCGTAGGTCCGCTCAAGTGAAGCGGATGCTGTCTTGTAGAGAGTCTGCATAATCCGTACAAACAGAAAATCAACTACGGCAAGCTGCACAATACGTGACGCCATTGCGCCGGATCGGAAACGGGACTCCTTGGAGCTTGTAACCAGGGTCAAATCCGCTATCCGGCCAATTGGCGAAGCGGGGTGATTAGTTATCGCGACAGTCTTGGCTCCGGACTTCTTTGCTGTCTCAAGCATTTGGAAGACTTCGCTTGTGATACCCGAGTGAGAAATAGCGATTGCTACATCGTCTTTTCCCAGAACTGCAGCAGAAGTCAGGGCGAGGTGATTATCTGACCAGCAGTAGGCGGTGAGGCCGATTCGATGCAGCTTTTGCTGCAGGTCCATTGCCGCCAGATAGCTTGATCCAAGACCGTAGATGTCCAAACGTCTGCAGCCAATGATTGCCTGAGCAGTCTTGTCGATAGTGGCTCTGTCAATGTTGCGTGCCGTGTCTGAAATTGCTTCAGCCTCTTGGAACGAAATTTTGTAGAGAGTGTCATCAAGTGAGTCGTCCTCAGTGATGTCACCGCCTCCAATTGCGAATTGTTCTTTGTCCATTCGACGGCGATCTAGCGCAACCACGATGGCGGACCGCAGGTCTGAGTAACCGGAATAGCCCAAAGCCTCGCAGAATCGGGTAATCGTCGCGGTTGACACCTTTGCGGAGTCGGCGAGTTCGCCAATCGTCATGTTTGCGGAGGAATTGAGGTCAGAGAGAAGGTGGTCAGCCAATGCCAGCTGTGTTCTGGTCATGTTTTTGCGGTAGGCATTGATTCTTTGGTTCAGCTCAAACATGTCACCCCTCTCATAAAACGATAGTGCCAGAAAAGATAACTGAAAAAGTATTTCAAATTGATAAATTTTTACAAAAATTCGTTTTGTACTGAAATTTATGCATTAAGTTTCTTCCATGGCTCAGACAGCGGGTGCGACGAAGCACACCTTAGGCATGTTCCTTCCAACGGAACAGCGCAACAGTCTCTCGACCGCGCTCCACGAGCTTCAAGCTGAAGACATCCTTGAGCTGATAAATAATGAAGACAGTTTTGCCGTAAGCGAGGCAAAAAGGGTAATCCCAACAACTGCCGAGCTAGTTCGGGTTGCCATTGACTGCATTTCCCGCGGTGGATCGGTGCACTACTTTGGCGCCGGCACTTCCGGTCGCATCGCAACCCAGGATGCAGCTGAGCTCTACCCAACTTTCCACACGCCACCTGAAGTGGTCGAGGCACACATGGCAGGTGGAGTGGATGCACTGCTCACATCCGTTGAGAATGCCGAGGACGATGTAGCTGCGGGAGCACTAGATGCGTCTGGCTTGGGACCTAAGGACTTGGCGATTGGGCTGGCAGCCTCAGGCAGAACCCCATACGTCGGTGGAGCCTTAGAAAAGGCAAGAGCAAAAGGGGCAAAGACCGCCATCATATCTTGTGTCCCTGAGCCCTCTCTCGCTCAGTATGCAGACATAGTCATAGCGGGCAATACCGGACCGGAGATTCTGACTGGCTCAACCCGCTTGAAGGCCGGCACTTTCCAAAAAGTTTTGCTGTCGGGTTTTTCCACGGCAGTCATGGTAGGTCTTGGACGCACATACTCGAACCTCATGGTTTCGATGGTCGCGACCAACGAAAAACTTCACTCAAGAAGCATCCGCATCTTGATGGAAGGTTCTGGATTGTCGCAGGAGAAGGCGGTGGAGCTTTTCGAGCAGTGCTCGGGAGATCTAAAACTTGCTTTGGTTTGTGGCATTTCAAAAACAACTCCCGATTTCGCCCGCCCATACCTAAGTGCGGCCGGAGACGTGGTCCACCGGGCTTTGGAGTCAATAAACACAACTAAATAGATTTGTGGGCTTGGCTAACCCACGATGTACAGATCCAGCCGCAAAGCAATGAATCAAAAGGAGACAAATTGCGAAAGAGACTAAGTGCTCTTGGACTAGTGGGAGTAGCAGCACTGGTGCTAACCGGCTGCGCTCCCGCTGCCCAAGAACCCGCTGAGACCAGCGCGCAAGCTCAATCAAGTGCGACGGCTGATCCAGTAGATCCAGTAACCCTGACCATTTGGTCATGGAGAACCGAGGACGTCGAGAAGTACAACACCATCTTTGACGTCTACGAGGCAGCTAACCCCGGCGTTACCGTCGAGTTTGAGGCCTTCCTAAACACTGAGTACAACCAGATCCTTGCAACAGGACTTGAGGGCTCTGACGGACCAGACCTAGCTATGGTTCGCGCCTACGGCGGCGTTCAGCCGCTCATTGAGGCCGGACAGTTGCTGCAGGTTGACGGCCTGGTCGACACTTCTGCTGTTGAGCAGAGCCTGTTGGCTGCTGCAACGGGCAAGAGTGACGGCAACCTATACGGTGTCCCATTTGCAACTCAGGTGCTACAGGTGTTCTACAACAAGGGCATATTTGATGAGCTTGGCCTGACAGAGCCGACCACCTGGGAGGAGTTCGTAGCGGTCAACGATGCGTTGAATGCTTCCGACTACACCCCAATGGCTTTGGGTGCTAAGGATGCTTGGATGCTGCCAATCTTCCACGAAATTGTTGGCGCAGCACGCTTCGGTGGCCCAGAGTTCCGCTCAGAGCTTTTGGCGGGCTCAACGGACTTCACTGACGCTGATTACGTTGCATCAATCGACCTCGTGAACCAGATGACTAACTACATGGTTGACGATGTGATCGGTGTTGGCTACGCAGACTCTCAGGTCCAGTTCATCTCTGGTACTGCGGCTCAGTTCCCAGGCGGTTCATTCGAGCTTGGAAACTTCCAGACTCAGGCACCAGACATGGACCTAGGCGTCTACCTAGTTCCACCACCACCGGGAGCAGTTTCAGACAAGCCACTTGCTGCAGGTTGGGCTGACGGTAGCTTCGCTATCAACGCCAACACTGCAAACCAGGAGGCTGCTCTGAACCTACTGAACTGGCTAGCTTCACCAGAATTTGGCCAGCTATTTGTTGACGAGATCAAGCAGTTCTCCGCTATCAAGGGAATGACCTACTCAGACCCAGTCATGAAGGAGATCGGCGAGCTGTTTGCATCAGGTCCTTCGCAGTACATCAACCTTGTTGACATGCGATATGGAGACCCAACCGGTTCCACACTTATTGGTGAGGGAATCCAGAGCATGTTCCTCGGCGAGAAATCAGCCGCGGATGTCGCTCAGTACCTACAAGAGGGAGTCTCGACCTGGTTCACCCCAGGCTCATAATCTCCTAGTTTGTAACTGAAAAGGAAATAGAGGATGAAGACCAAGACAGTCACGAGCCATGCGAGGATGCCATTCCTCACAGGTGTTGTCTTCGTGGCACCAGCGCTCCTGCTGTTCTCGGTCTTCATCCTCTATCCCTTAGCTACCGCTCTTAGCTACTCGTTTTTTAGCTGGAAGGGAACTCTTCAGGGAAGTTTCATTGGCCTTGAGAACTACGTTGCGGTATTCACTAGGAAGCCCTTTGATGAGGCTCTACCCAATGCTTTTTCCCACAACCTCTTGCTTTTTGCGGGAGCCATGGTTTTCCAAAACACCGTGGGTCTTATGTTGGCCATGGCCCTTCACAAGATTGGCCGTCTAAAGCGACTCTTTCAGACCATGTTCGCGATGCCATACCTCGTGAGCCCGCTCGTAGTCGGTTATCTCTGGTCGCTACTGCTCTCTCCGCTTTTTGGCCCAGTAAACGCAATCCTCAAGGCGGTTGGACTGGAGGAGCTGGCGCTTCCCTGGCTAGGCGACCCAACCACCGCAATTTGGGCGATTGTTTTTATTACTGCCTGGCAGTGGATCGGCTTCCCCATGCTGCTCTACGGCGCTGCCCTGGGTGGTATCCCGGATGAGATAACTGAGGCTGCAGACATTGATGGTGCCACAGGGTTTAAGAAGTTCCGCTCTATAACCTTCCCTTTGCTGCTGCCCGCACTTGGAACCGTCTCAATTCTTACCTTCATCGGTGCAATGGAGGCCTTCCCAATTCCTTACGCCGTCGGCGGCTCGACGGGAAGCCCTGCTGGAGCGACGGACGTCATGGCACTTCTGTTTTACAGGACCGCATTTGAGTCCGGAGACGTAGGTTCCATCGGAACATCCAGCGCCTTGGCGATGCTTTTGTTCCTTTTCATCTTTGGCGTCGCCGTGGCGCTGAGACTCGCGCTTAGCCGCGGTGAGAAGAGGCTCTACGGCTAATGCGAAAAAGACTCAATGTAATGGCAATTCCAAAGCACACCCTGCTTTGGCTATACGCCCTTGTTTCACTTTCTCCATTGTCAATCATGGTTTTGAACTCATTCAGAACCATGAAGGAGATGGCAAGGGAACCTCTAGCTATGCCAGAGAACTTCAATTTCACAAGCTATGAGAAGGCTTGGGTTACGGCCTCATTCGAGACCTATTTTTTCAATTCGATGTTTGTCACGATTACCTCGGTCTTCATCGGAACCTCAGTCTCGCTGCTGGCCGCATATGTCTTTGCAAGAAGCAAGAGGAAGATATTCGCCCTAATGGAGGGGCTGTTCCTTTCGGGCCTGTTGCTCCCAGTCTTTCTAGCGATCCTGCCGATCTTCTATCTTTTTGATGCCCTGGGCTTGATTAGCAACCTCTGGGGTCTGATCCTGGTTTACTCGGCCCTAAGCATCCCCTTCAGCTCCTTCATCCTGGCGGCTTTCTTTAGGCAGTTGCCAATAGATCTTGAAGAGGCCGCGAGAATCGATGGCGCGGGATATTTCCGGACCTTCTTCTCCATTTTGCTGCCATTGGTGAGGCCGGCAATTGCAACGGTAATTGTGTTCAGGTTTGTGCCAATCTGGAACGACTTCTTCTACCCACTTATGTTGATGAGGGACAGGGCCGTCTACACGCTTCCCGTGGGCCTAACGAGATTCTTCGGTGAGTACCAGACAGACTGGGCGACCCTCTTTGCCGGACTCACTATCGCGACCATTCCTCTGGTTATCCTGTTCGTTGTGGCTTCTAAGCAGCTCATCTCAGGTCTAACCGCAGGAATGTCCAAGTGACCCAGTTCCTCGGAATAGATGTTGGGGCCTCTGGACTGAGAGTTTTCAGTGACGCTAAATCGCCCGCCATCGCTGTAATCGATGCCCCAAATTCGTCCAAGAATCGAGAGCAAGACCTCTTAGACGCTCTTCGCAGTTTGAGCAACCAGGCTCCACAGTTGAGTGCGTCGAGGGTTTGCCTAGGCATGAGTGGATTTTCTTCTCTAGGGGTCTCGGCAGGTGCAATAGCAACGGAAATCAGAGAATTGTTTGGGGCCGAGGCTGTCATCACATCAGATATGGTCACTGCCCATTACGCCCATTTTGGTGAGGCCGAAGGGGTGACGGTCGTAATCGGCACGGGCGCACTAGCTTTTGGGATTGCAAACGGTAAGGCTCACCGAATCGACGGACTTGGGGCATCGCTCGGTGACCATGGTTCCGCCTATTGGATTGGACTAAAGGCCATGCGCAGAGCCGTCCGAGATAGCGAACTAACTGGCGAATCCGATCTCTTGACCGCCCTTGAATCGCAGATCGGTAACGCAGCCGAGTGGCCAAGGCGCTTTGCTAGGCATGACATAACAGAGTTTGAGGTCGCGAGCCTGAGTCGTAAAGTCTCGGAACTCTCAGAAATGGGTAACCAGGCCGCTATGGAGATACTCACTGAGGCTGGGGTAGTTGCAGCCGAGTCTGCACTGGCATGCGCAGGCGCAGTTGGCACGAAGTCTGTGGGCTACGGCGGATCTGTGCTCCTAGGCAGTGAGACGGCGAAAGAGTCCTTTTTAGGCGTGCTGGCAGATCATGCATTAGAGGCTTCTGAACTTAAGGCCCCCTCGGGAATCGGAGCCTTGCAAATAGCCGCCGGTGTTGAAAACGAGCGAGTGAAATTCTTGATTGGCCAGGGGCTGGCTCACTTCGATGGGCGCAGCTAACCGATGGTCCAGATAAGCAAGCTGATTGAGGCTGAGGGCCTCGCGTCTAAGCAAGACACCGAATCACTAACCCGTAGGTTGGTGTGGTCAAGAGATGCCTCGCACTTCCGGATCATGCCCGGTGCAACCCACAAGGCGAAAGACCTCGAGTCAGTTGCGAGGCTTCTAGGCCTCGCCAACCAACATGGCTATCCAGTGACCTTTCGATCGGGCGGCTCATCGCTGAGCGGTCAGACCGTTGGGCACGGTGTGGTCGTGGATACCCGCTCAGGCTTCCAGTCCTTGGTTTCGATTGGGGAGGACTCAATCACCGCCCAACCCGGCGTTACGCTGGCGAGGCTCAACGGGCACCTATCACGTAAGGGGCGGAAAGTCGGCCCAGACCCTGCCTCCATGGTTGCCAGCACTCTTGGCGGGGCGGTCAGCAATAACTCGAGCGGAATGACTTGCGGCACTGAGCTCAACAGCTATAGAACTATTCGTTCAGCCAAGATTGCTTTTGTCGACGGCCAAATTCTTGACACGTCATCTGCCGATGCAGATTCGCAGCTGCGGGCAATGAGGCCAGACATTTACAAGCTTCTGGAGGACAAACGCGATCAGATCAGATCTGACCGAGCTCAGCAGGAGAAGATTCGACACCTGTTTCGGCTGAAGAACACCATGGGGTATTCATTGAATGCCTTTTTAGATTTTGACTCTCCCGTAGAGATTCTGCTTCGGCTGTTGGTCGGAGCTGAGGGCACTCTGGCATTTCTCGGGGAGGTAGAGCTCACAACTGTAGAAACTACGCCGCATCGCTCGGCAAACCTGCTGCTATTTGATGACCTTGAGTCTGCCAATTCCGCGATACCGGGACTCATTGAACAGACTCCAGCCGCGATTGAGCTGATGGACGCGACCAGCCTTGCAGCCCTAAAGGCCGAGAACATGCTCCCAGACCCCTTGGCCGACCTTGTGACTCCGAGTGCGGCTGCGGTCTTGGTTGAATTCGAGGCTGCTAATGAAGAGGAGCTTTCGTCAAAGTCGGGGAGATTCGAAGAGACATTTGCAAAGGCAATCGTCTTTGCTCAGGCTACGGGCAAACTCCGAAACGAACTTTGGGCAATGCGCAAGGGTCTTTATGCGGTCGTCGCCAAGGCTAGACCCACAGGCACCACTGCGCTGTTGGAAGACGTTGCAGTTCCTCCGGAGAAGCTAACCGAGGCTTGCAAGTTGCTAGGTGAGGCCTGCGAAGCTTTTGGCTACGGCAAGCCGGTCATCTTTGGCCACGTCCGAGACGGAAACATCCACTTCATGATCTCCGATGACTTTTCCGATCAGAAAAGGATCGAAGCTTTTCAACGATTCACGGATCGGATGGTTGAAATAGTTTTAGGCCTGGAGGGAAACCTAAAGGCAGAACACGGCACCGGTCGGGCCATGGCACCTTTTGTTGAGAGGCAGTTTGGAGCGGAACTATACGAGATTCTCTTGGAGATCAAGCGGGGGTTTGATCCAAACAACATTCTCAATCCAGGGGTTATTTTCCCCTCAAGCTCTACTGACTATCTTGAGAATCTGAAGTCCGTGAGCCAGGTCTCTGAAATTGTGGACTCCTGTGTTGAATGCGGTTACTGCGAATCTTCTTGTCCCTCTGCGGGCCTTACCCTAACCCCGAGAGAGCGAATAGTCGCTCATCGCGAGCAGGAGATGCTCGGCTCAAGAGAGCGAAAGCAGCTTAGGAAGCAGCTGAAGTATCAGGTGGAGCAGACGTGTGCAGTTGATGGGATGTGCGCGGTGAACTGTCCGGTAGGTATAAACACCGGCAGCTTCGTAAAGGAATTGAGAGCCGAAACACACGGCAGCGCGGCATCCGGCTTTGCCAAGGTGGCAGAGTCCAACTGGGGGGCGGTCACTGCGTTAGCGAGGGTAGGTCTTCGAGCTGCCCAGCTGCTGCCTAGAACTGCCAACCTGGCATCCAGGGCCATTGCAGGGATGTTGCCCAAAGGCCTTTTCCCGACCTGGACTAAAAACATCAGCTCCAATGGTTTTAGCCGTGCTTCGCTGCCCAGCCGCGAATCCAATGTCGCATTCCTACCCTCCTGCATGAACGAGATTTTCGGTGAGACGGAGCTGCACAGGTTCCTAGAGATAACCGCTCAGCTCGGGCACCCGCTGGAGATACCAAAGTCTTCCAGAGGCTTTTGCTGTGGCACACCATTCAGCTCCAAAGGCTTGACCTCCGCGACAGGCTCAAGAAAAGACAGGAACAGCTCGATTCTCTCCCAGCTGCAACACCAGACAGTAGTCATTGACGGCTCTTCCTGCCATCAGACCCTGCTCGAGCAGGACCCAACTCGTGTCATCGAATTGAGCCAGTTTGTTGCCCAGCACCTTATTGGCATTCCTGTAAAAACGCGGATCCCACGGATAGTGCTTCATCCGACCTGCAGCGGAGAGAAGACTGGTTCCAACAGGGCCATGGCCGAAATAGCCGAGACAATCTGCGATGAAGTTATTGTGCCTGCAGATTGGCGCTGCTGCGGATTCGCAGGGGACAGAGGCATGCTCATCCCCGAGCTAACCGCAAATGCAACAAGTCTCGAAGCTCGGGAGATTACAACTCTGGACGCAGTCTTCGTCTCAAACAATCAACCCTGTCAGATTGGCATGACTGGTGCCACAGACAGAAACTACCGCTCAATACTCAGCGTTTGGCTCGAGGCGGTGTCATGAGGGTAATTCATGCCAAGGATTCCGATGAGGCCGTCAAGCTGGCAGCCGAGTTATTCATGGAAGCAGCCGACGCTCGGCCAGATGCGCCAATTGGTCTTGCTACCGGCGGAAC
>CAYGJH010000025.1:0-12296 GCA_964350385.1 uncultured Aquiluna sp.
GCCGGGAATGTCAGGGGAGTGAATGTGATCAAAGGCACTGATGCGGTCGCTTGCGACGATGAGCACCAGGTGAGAAAACTCCGGGTCCTCGGGTTCGAAGAGCTCTCGAACCTTGCCGGAATAGATGTGTTTGAATCCTGGTAGCTCCATCTAGCTAATACCTGCCGCGATGTCGTTTCTATAGTGAGAGCCCTCAAGGGCAATGCGGCTAATCCCCTCATAGGCAAGGGTCCGCGCCTCCTGGAAACTATCTCCGCAGCCGACCACCGAGAGAACCCTGCCGACTGCGCCAGCCTTGCACACCTCTACGTCCTCAATGCTCTCCGCCGACTCGATGCCGGTGACCTCACGGTATTCAGCAGTTGAGGTTGGGTAGCCCTCGGAGGCCAGCACGACGGTTACCGCCTTGCGCTTTGAGAACTCAGCTGAGGGGCCAACATCAAGCTTTCCGGTTGCCGCTCTCATTAGAAGTTCAGCAAGGTTGCTGGTTAGCCTGCGAAGCACAACCTGGGTCTCAGGGTCTCCGAAGCGTGCATTGAACTCGATGACTCTTAGTCCGCGATCGGTGACAATGAGCCCGCAGTAGAGGAGTCCAACAAATTCGCATCCTCTGCGAGCTAGCTCATTGACCACAGGCTGCGCGACTCGCTCGGTGACCTCATCAATAAAACCCTCGGGGAGCCATGGGATTGGTGAGTAAGCGCCCATACCACCGGTGTTGGGACCCTCGTCACCCTCAAACGCACGCTTGTAGTCCTGAGCCGGTGATAGCGGCATGACGGTCTTGCCATCTGCGAGGAAGAAAAGACTGACCTCTCTACCCTGCAAGAACTCCTCCACCAGCACTCCGCCTGCGATGTAGACCTTGGCGTGCTCCAGAGCTGCCGATTTGTCGCTGGTGACAATGACGCCCTTGCCCGCAGCCAGGCCGTCAGCTTTTACTACATAGGGAGCACCAAACTGATCCAGTGCACTCTCCACCTCATCGATGGTGGTGCACTGGTGGGCCATGCCGGTTGGCACGTCGGCAGCAGCCATGACCTCTTTAGCAAAGTTCTTTGAGCCCTCCAGTTGAGCGGCGTCTTGATTTGGCCCGAATACGGCTACGCCCTGCTCCCTGAGGGCATCGGCCACCCCTACAACAAGGGGTGCCTCGGGGCCAATTACGACTAGGTCGACTCGTTCCTCGAGCGCGAGCTTCACCACTTGTAACCGGTCAACCTGATCAACGTCACGGGTTTCGACCTCTTTGGCAATGCCCTCGTTGCCCGGAGCACAAACTATGTTCTCTGCAGGGGTGCCAGTTCGAATGAGGGACTTTACGATGGCGTGCTCTCTTGCGCCAGAGCCAATGACGAGGATTCTCACCCGAGCGAGTTTATCGCTCTAGTTCTCGAGTATCTCGAGGGCGACTATGTAGACCACCCTGCCTTCGCGCCTGCCTACCGCAATGAGTTCGGCGGTTTCGTCGACTGGCCGATAGACAATGCGAAGCCTTGAATTGTGGCCGGTGCGAATCGACATACATGACGAGAGACCTCCTCGTAATGGCTTCCCAATTGGCTCCCGAGCCTTCTCGAGGCGATCCAGAGTCTTGGAGACGAGGAGTTGCTCGGAATTATCTAGGGCCTCATACAACGCTGCGAATCTTGGCCCTGACGAGATAATCACTCCAGGTCCTCTCGAGTAAGACCTACTCTGTCGAGCAACTCATCGAAGGTGTATCTGGTGCCATCGTCGTTTGCATCTGATCGCCTTACCATCACTACCGTCTGGGCATAGTCGATGATGTCGTCCCATTCGCTATCGTCAAGGTCTTTGTGCCAGACGCTTGATAGCTCGGCTATCGCAAGGTATAGCTCCACATCCATCAGTACTGCTGCCGGTTTGTTGTGTCGCATCACAATCTGTGTCTTGCCTTCTTGGGCCTTCGACACAATTTGTGATGCCTTGTTTGCAAGATCGGTAACTGAAACCATGTTTTCTAGCTGCTCTCTTCTCATTTTCACCTCCTTTTTAGGTATTTGAATACCCATAAAAATACCTAAGACTGAGGCTGGTTGGCAACAGTCTCGTCTCGCTTCTCGTCGGCAATTTCAAAGTCGGAGCCCTCTGTTCGTAAGTCGCAGGTCTCTGGCCATGTGGATAATTACTGCATGGGAAAAAGGCAGATCAGCGAAGAGATTGGGCTCAGGGCCCTCGACTCAGGCGATGTGCCGATGAGCGTGAGGTATTTGCTCCAGCTGATCGAGAGAGAGTTTCCAGGGGGAGCAGTGGAGCTAAGGGTTCCGCCTTTTGGCGCCATCCAGTGCTTAGAGGGTCTTGATCACCGCAGAGGCACACCACCAAATGTCATTGAGATGGCCCCTGAGGTCTTCCTTGAACTCTGCCTGGGCAAGCTCAAGTGGGAATCTGCGCACTCCAAAGGTAAAGTTCTGGCCTCCGGCGCGCTTGCTAATGACGCCGCAAAGCTCTTTCCGGTTCAGTTAGCTAATTAGCGGCACCGCTGCCAGGGTTTGCTGGTTTAATTGAAGGGTGGCCGAGAACGAAGAAATTGAAATCCGTAGAGCACCTAAGGTGCTCCCCTGGATGTTCACCGGCAGTGCACTCGGCGTAATTATCGCGATCCTTATCTTTGTCATTTCCCCAGATAACTCAGAGGTGCCCGAAAACTTTTTTGGGCTTCTCATGATCGCACTTGGCTCTTTGGGTCTTGGCCTTGGCGTTTTAGTTGCAATTATTTTTGACCTCGTCTCCTCGAGACGAGCCAAGCGGGCAATAGCCAATAGGGTTACAGAGTGATACGCGGGGACGGACTTCTCAATCACGACATCATGCCCGGCGAAAAGGGCCCCCAGGATAAATGCGGAGTATTCGGAGTTTGGGCTGAGGGCGAAGAGGTTGCCAAACTCGCCTACTTCGGGCTCTACGCTCTCCAGCACCGCGGCCAGGAATCCGCAGGAATTGCAACGGCAAACGGCGAAAAGATATTGGTCTTCAAGGACATGGGTCTGGTCTCTCAGGTCTTCAACGAGGCTGCTCTTGAATCCCTAGAGGGACACATTGCAGTTGGTCACACGAGGTATTCGACAACCGGTGCCTCACACTGGAAGAACGCCCAGCCAACCCTCGGTCGCACCGCCTACGGCACGGTAGCTCTCGGTCACAACGGCAACCTGACTAACACCTCGGAGCTTCTCGAGCTATTGCAGAAGCGCTACCCAAAGCACGAGGGTGAACTGAGGGGTGGAAATACCACCGATACCGCCGTGCTGACGGCGTTGCTCTCGGGAAATGAGGACAGCTCCCTAGAGGCAACCGCGCTTGAGCTGTTACCGCTCGTGAAGGGTGCCTATTGCCTGGTATTCATGGATGAGGGAACTCTCTATGCCGCTCGGGATCCGCAGGGCGTAAGGCCTTTGGTTTTGGGAAGACTTGAGCGAGGCTGGGTAGTTGCCTCAGAGTCCGCAGCGCTCGACATCGTTGGTGCCAGCTATGTTCGTGAGGTTGAGCCGGGCGAGTTGATTGCCATTGACGAGAACGGACTGAGGTCCTCAAGGTTTGCAGAAACCAAGCGGGCCGGCTGCGTGTTCGAGTATGTCTATTTGGCCCGCCCAGACACTTCAATTAACGGCCGGGTTGTCTACGAGTCACGCGTGGAGATGGGTAGGACTCTTGCCAAGGAGTATCCCGTCGAGGCAGACCTTGTTATGCCAACGCCTGAATCAGGAACCCCTGCCGCAATTGGCTTTAGCGAGCAGAGCGGGATTCCTTTTGGCCACGGACTCGTAAAAAACGCCTACGTGGGCAGGACCTTTATCCAGCCCTCCCAGACCATTCGCCAGTTGGGCATCAGGCTCAAGCTCAATCCCCTAAGAGAGGTGATTGCAGGCAAGAGGTTGGTTGTAGTGGACGACTCCATCGTTAGGGGTAACACACAGCGGGCTCTGGTGAAAATGCTCAAGGAAGCCGGCGCTGCCGAGGTTCACGTGCGGATCTCAAGCCCCCCAATCACCTGGCCCTGCTTCTATGGAATTGACTTTGCCTCTAGGGCCGAGCTGATTGCCTCCGGGCTCGTTTCAGACGAGGTGAGGCAATCAATTGGGGCCGACTCTTTGGGTTATCTCTCCAAGGAGGGCATGGTTGCTGCCACCAACCAGAAGCCAGAATCGCTTTGCACGGCCTGCTTCACCGGTGAGTACCCGATTGAGCTTCCGGCCGCTGAGTCGCTGGGCAAGAACTTGCTTGAAAGAGGCGTGGCGACAATCAAAGAAGAGAAGCACGTACACGTAGATGACTAACCCATACGCCTCATCCGGTGTTGACACCGAGGCCGGTGACAAGGCCGTAGAGCTCATGAAGCAGGCGGTGAGTGCAACTCACAACGACCTTGTCCTCGGAGGTTTTGGAGGGTTCGCCGGCATGGTCGATGCGGGTTTTCTAAAGACATACGACCACCCAATCCTCGCCACCTCAACCGATGGAGTTGGCACCAAGGTTGCCATTGCCCAGGCGATTGACAAGCACGACACCATCGGGCAGGACCTGGTCGGCATGGTCGTGGACGACATTGTCGTCACCGGCGCTAAGAGCCTTTTTATGACCGACTACATAGCCTGTGGCAAGCTCGTGCCGAGCCGGATTGCGGACATAGTCCGCGGCATCGCCGAGGCCTGCAAGGAGGTTGACGTTGCTCTGGTTGGAGGGGAGACCGCGGAGCACCCCGGGCTTTTGGGTGAGGACGAGTATGACGTGGCGGGAGCTGCGACTGGTGTGGTGGAGAAGTCCAAGATTCTTTCGAGTCAGAGGGTTGAGGTCGGGGATGTAGTTCTTGGACTGGCCTCCTCAGGACTGCACTCAAATGGCTACTCGCTGGTGCGGAAGATCGTGGGTGACAAGGGGTTGCGTTACCAAGACCACATTGATGAATTCTCAGCCTCACTGGGAGAGAAACTCCTAGAACCGACAAGGCTCTACAGCGGTGTTCTCAATGAGGTTCTTGCAAAGTTTGATGGTCAGGTATCGACCATGAGCCACATCACCGGAGGCGGCATCGCGGCAAACCTTTCTAGGGTCTTGCCCGAGACTGTTTCTCTGGATATCGACCGCAGCACATGGAGCCCCGATGATGTCTTCAGGGTTCTGGCCGGCTGGGCTGGGCACGAACTCAAAGACCTAGAGAGCACCTGGAACCTAGGTCTTGGATTCGCCGTTGTAGTTAGAAAGTCCAGTGCCGAAGCGATCGAGAAGCTGATTTCCAAGAGCGGTATTCATTCCTGGCAGCTAGGGGTGATCGAGTCCACAGCATGCGATGCGGAGGCCGAGGGCTACACCACAAATGCCAAGGGCGTCTCGGGCGGGGCTGTGCGGTTAGTCGGAGACTATGCGCAATAAGGCAGCTGTTGGAGTCGGTGTAGCTGGGATTGTGGTTGCCATCGGAGCGTTTTTGCTGGGGCTGATAAGTGGCGCAGAGTCTGCGACCGTGAGCGTGGTTAGGGACACTCCTAATGTCCACTGCTACCAGGACACCTCGGCTGAGCAGTTCACTGCCCAGCACACTGAGACCAAAGTTCTCGCCTGCCAGGTTGTGGGCATGACCAAGCAGGCCGCAATTGATTATCTTGAGGCAGAGGGTCGGACTGTGAGGATTGCCTCGGAAGACGGTGAATACTTTGCCCTCACGGAGGACTACCGTGACGACAGGGTCAATCTTGATCTCTTGGTTGGTCTGGTCGTCGGCGCAAACGCCTGGTAGTTAGCGGTAGATCTCGCGGCGGTGCCCAACCTGGACAACAAGAACAAGCAGTTGAGCTTTATTCACCTCATAGACGACACGGTAGTCACCTACTCGAATTCTCAGCCCACTTTTCCCAACCAGTCGTTTGACCCCTGGTGGATAAGGGTTGTCGGCAAGTTTGAAAACGGCTTTCAGTATGCGCAGCCGAAGTCGTGAATCCAGATTCGCGAGCCGCTTTCTGGCTACTGCCTTGAACTTAACCTCATACTTCTTCGTCGGCAAGATTGTCTAACCCGAGCTCGGCAACGACTTGCTCGAAGGGTTTCCAATCACTCGGATCGCCCGGATTGAGCCTGTGCTCAAGAATTGCAACAGTGTCTTCTAGGTCCTCGACGTAATCCAGAAACTCTTCGTATTTCATGGCGTCGACCATAACCACGGCGGGCTTCCCATGTTTGTGGATTTCCACAGCCTCAGTTTTAGCGAGGGTGAGGACCTCGTTGAACTTAGCTCTTGCCTCTGCGGCTGAATATTTTGCCATGGGATTATTGTACAAAAGTGTGTCAAGTTTTGTACAAAACTATGCGCTGACCTCTAGTCCTCGTCGTCTAGTTCGACGACGCGCTCGTCGTCCAGAGGCTCGTAGTCATCCGCCCAGCGATCTACAAAGTCTTCATTTTCTTGGCCTGCCTTTTGGCCTAGCTCAGCCTCGAGCGCCGAGTAGTCGGTCGATGGGCTGTAGTACTTCAGCTCGCGAGCGACTTTAGTGTTCTTTGCTTTTTGACGGCCACGCCCCATGGCGAGCCCCCTTTATCTCTCTTAGTCCTTAGCCGCACGGCCTTGGAAACCTTTGGAAAACCTTGAGAAATGATAACAAAAACTACACAAAGCGCATGACAAGCATCATTGCCAACAGTGGCATGAGCGCGCTGATCACCAGAGTTAGAAACATCTGCACAAGCCTGCCCCGGTGGTAGTAGTCAAAAGCCTCGGCCGAAACCCCCGCGAAGGTGGACAGGCCTCCCGCCAAACCAACCGATGCAATCACCAGCCAGTCCTGGGTAAGCGAGCCGGCGTAGATGAAGCCGACAAATCCACCTGCGAGTATGTTGACAGCGAAGAGCCCGAAAGGCAGCGCTCCGTGCCAAGAGATGATGGCGTAGCGAATCACCGCTCCAATGCCTCCAGCAGCGCCAATTAGCAGCGTCATGAGAAATGGATTACTCATGGCCCACCTTCTTTGCCCGCCTTCGACCTTGGTGCCAACCAAACGCGTAGGTAGCGGGGCCAATAAATAACAGGAGCGCGATCTCCGGGGATAGTCCTTGGGTGTCGATAAACAGAGTCAGCGCACTCATGGTTGTGAAGCCCCCGGCAAGACCGGTGCCAAAGAATGCTTTTCTTTTCTCGCCCGCGAAAATCGGATGTCTGGCGGTGAGGCCGAGGAGGTAACTACCTATCAGGTTTACAAAAGTGAGCGCAAGAAACTCAGAGGTGGGGAACTCGTAGTTTGAGCCGAATACTTCCCCAATTAGGTGACGCAGCATGGTTCCAATCGCGCCACCGACAAACACCATGCCAGCCATTCTCCAGTTGGCTAACACCCTTCAAACACTAGCGAATTTGCTAACTTGGGGGAGTGAACTTTGACGATAAGAACAACTTGGTTGTCGGCAGTTACTACCAAAACAATTTCTCGGCGGAAGAGAATCAGCAGTTCACAAAAGAGTTTGCAGCCATTACGAAAAAGATGGTGGCATGCCTCGATGAGGGCCTGGGGCCTGAGCATGAAAAGATGCAGGAGGCAGTTCGGCTGCACTACGAGTTCTGCCTAAGGTTCTGGAAGCCCGATCGCGAGTCCTACAAAAACCTTGCGATGAGTTTTGCCCTGCCAACTGCCTACAACGAGACCTATGAGTTAGAGCGCGAGGGCTTAGGAAACTACATCTACCAAGCGGCTACTCATTTTGCTGACAGCAACCTCTAGGCCTTTTCCTTTGATCGACTCCCAAGCCTGAAGGTTGAGGCGAACCCGAGCAGGAGGAAGATTGCCGCTGCGAAAGCGGCCCACTTAGCACCATCGGTAAACGCATCACCGGCAGCATCCTGAATTGATTCGGCAAGCTCCTGTGGCACCTGCTGAGCAGTTAGCCCCTCGGCCAGGCCAGGTATTGCACCACCGGCTGAGTCCACAACCGCGTCGACGATGAACACCTGCTGGCTCTGCGGAACCGCGAGTTCGTCAAGACGGTCTTCGAATGAAGCCTGGGTTCCGGTAAATAACATGCTTCCCAGAACTGCGATGCCCAAGGCCGAGCCAATTTGCCTGACCGTGGACTGTGAGCCAGAGGCTTGCCCGGTCTGGGACATCGGAACGTCGACCATGATGACACCGGTCAGCTGTGCGGTGGCAAGACCAATACCGATGCCGTAAATAAATAGCAGCGGGGCAATCACACCCCAGCCAGCGTCGACCGATGCCACCAGTCCTATGCCGGCAACGCCAATTAGCTCAAGCCCAACACCAATCTGTACGGCTCTTGCTGGCGGCAACTTCCCAGAGAGAGCTCCACCAATTCCAGATGCCATAAACGCACCGCCTGCCAGCCACAACAGCACAAGTCCGCTGCTGATTGGGCTAAGGCCCAGCACGTTCTGAAGCCAGAGCGGGATTGCGAACAGCAGCCCAAACTCACCGAGTGAGATGATCATTGCGGCCAACGAACCATTGCGGAATGAGGCGATGCTGAACAGCCCGAGATCTAGCAGCACGCTCTTTCCCTCGCGCTCACGCTTTCTTTCCCAAACCACAAACATCAACGCTGTGACCGCCGCGATGCCCAGAGCAACCGGAATCACCGAGATCCCATCCTCTGGCCAGACAAAGTCGCCTATCGCGAATTGATTCTTGGGGTTGGGCGTTAGCCAGCCGTAGACACGTCCCTCGATGAGACCAAATACCAAAGTGCCAAACATCACGATCGATATCGCGGCCCCAACCCAGTCGATGCCTTTTCGCCCGTTCTCTGCCTTTGATTCCGGAATTAGGTAGATAAGACCTGCGAGTATCAAGATTCCCAGCGGCAGGTTAATCAAGAATGCCCAGCGCCAGGTGAAGTCGGTGGCAAGCCACCCGCCAAGCACCGGACCGACGGCAACCATGCCACCGATGGTCGCGCCCCAGACTGCGAATGCAATGCCGCGCTCTTTACCCTGGAAGTTTGCGTTTACAAGCGAAAGTGTGGTTGGTAGCACCATCGCACCACCAAAGCCCTGGACCACCCTTGCCGCGATCATCTCGCCCGCAGACTCTGTTGAGCCAGCCCAGACCGAAGCAACAATAAAGATGAAGATTCCGATCAAGAGAAGTCGCTTGCGGCCAATCTTGTCTGCTAGCGAGCCCCATACCAAAAGGGTTGATGCGAACACGAGCACGTAGCTCTCCTGGACCCACTGAACCTCTGTTGAGCTCAGCGAAAGGTCCTCTATGACCTTGGGGAAGATTGTGTTTACGATGGTGCCGTCGATGATGACCAGAGAGATGGCCATCGAGATAAAGACGAGTCCTACCCAGCGGTTCTTTGTTTTCAATTGGATTCCTTAGCTAGCCGGCGGCCAGTAGCGCACACGCCGCGATGGCAAGTGCGATGCCAATGTTTTGGCTCAGAGCTATTCGCTCCTTTAAGAAGATTCTTGCCAGCAGGATTGTTCCCACTGGATATAGCGAAGTTAGCACTGCTGCCACCGCCAATGCCCCACTTGAGGTTGCGATCATGAAAAACACGTTTCCCGTTACATCACCCAAACCGGCCAAAAGAACCAGGGGAAGGATTGCCCTGCCAAAGAGCTCGCGTTCGACGAAGACCTTGGAACGGCCAGCCAGCATCAGGCCAAATAGACCAGCGGCCATCAACAAAAGCCCGATGACACGCATGACAACCAACACCCCAAGACCACTTCCCGCCGGAGCCATGTCTAAAAACAGGAAGATTCCGGCGAAGCCAACTCCTGCTCCAACCGAATAAAGAGTTGCTCGCAAGCTGGGGAGCCTGACATCTTCACCGGGGATGAAAGCGACCAATACAACCGCTATCAGAATCAGAACAATTGCTATCAGCGCAAAGGGGCTCAGCTGTTGGCCGGAGGCGACGTCAAACAACACCGGAATCATCGCTGACAGCACCGCCGTCAGCGGGCTGACTATTGAGATAGGACCAAGCGCCAGGGCCGCATATAGAAAAGTGATCGCTGCAGCCGAGCAAATGCCTGCGTAGATGCCAATTTGAATAACGTTTGGCTCAAAGCTGGCACCAAAAAATAGGGAGAGAAAGACTGCAATCACGAGTCCAAAGACAAAAGCAACCGTTGTGACGGCAAGGGCCCGAACCTTCTTGGCAGCAAGGGCTCCAACGAAGTCTGCGTAGCCATAAGAAAAGGCAGATAGTAGACCGAACAATATCGTCACTATCTGCCTCTTTCTGGTGGCTCCGACCGGCGTCGATCCGGTGACCTAACGATTTTCAGTCGTTCGCTCTACCAACTGAGCTACAGAGCCTTGGAGCTCTCGCTCCCCATTCGCTTGCGCGAAGCGACCCTGACGGGACTTGAACCCGCGACCTCCGCCGTGACAGGGCGGCGCGCTAACCAACTGCGCTACAGGGCCAGGAGGTACTTCTAAATCGCCTAGTGACCCCAACGGGATTCGAACCCGTGCTACCGCCGTGAAAGGGCGGCGTCCTAGGCCGCTAAACGATGGGGCCAGAAGCTGGCAACTTCAAAGCACCGACGGTAAAGACTACTTGTGTTTCGGCAAGTTGCGCAACACATAGCGAACTCTCAGGCAATACTTGAAGCTTTGGCTTAGATTTTTGGCAGGGAGGTCGAATTGGCACTGCGTAAAAACGCGATTATCGCTGCTCTTTCCGGCATCGGCCTGGTTGCAGGAACGCTGCTGCTTACCCCCGCCTACGCCAACCCCGATTACCCAACCGCCGCTGAGGTTGCCGCCGCCAAGCGCGATGTTCAGGAAAAAGAAAAGCTGATCGAGCGCATCGAGGGAATCCTCGTGACTCTTGAGGAAGAGGCCAGAGCGCTTGAAACCATAGCTCTGAAAAAGAATGAGGAATATAACCAGGCCATCGACGCCAAGAATGAGATGGCGGCAAAAGTTGAGTCACTTCAGGCAAGAGTGGGTCAGTCCGCCCAGGAGGCTGAGGATGCAAGATTGCAGCTCGGCAGGATCGTGGCCCAAATGTTTCGTGATCGCTCCGCGAGCGACACAACGCTAGAACTGCTTTTCAATCCCGACGATGCCGAGAGCCTGCTGTTTCAAATGAGCATGGAAGAGCTCATTGCTCAGCGCACAGAGGCGATCTACCAGGCCGCTCTCGACAAGCAGGCTCAGGCTGAGGCGCTAGCACTTGAACTTGAGCAATCCAGAATCGAACTCGAGCAGATTGAGGCTGATGCCGAGAAGCTCTATCAAGAGGCCCAAGACGCAGCAGATGCGGTCATCGCAAAGGTGGCGCAGTCCGAGCGGGAGCGGGCGACCATGATGGAACAGCTCGCAGAACTCAAGGACACCGCTGAAGAAATCGAGCGGCAGCGTCAAGAGGGTCTTGAATGGGAGCGAAGGCAGGCAGCAATTCGAGCCGCCCCTACTGCCCCCGAACTTTACTCGGTTGGAGAACCGGATTGGGCAGAGGTTGAAACCGCAATTGCCTTTGCCGAGGAGCAGCTCGGAGAAAGGTATGTGCTCGGAGGGGCCGGACCAAATGTCTGGGACTGCAGCGGAATCACCATGAAGAGCTATGCCGCGGCCGGGGTCTATATCGGTTGGCACTCCGCTACGGCTCAGTACAACGTCCTTGCAGGACAGAAGAAGCTGGTCCCATTTCAGAACGCACAACGCGGAGACCTAATTTGGTGGTCTACTGAGAGCGCATTCTCAGGTGATAAGTACCACGTGGCAATTTACTTGGGTGACGGAATGATGCTTGAGGCGCCAAACCCCGCGAGAACAGTGCGAATTGTTCCGGTTCGCTACGGTGAGCTCTGGCCCTATGCGGGTAGGCCAACCGCTACCTCAAATTAGTATTCGCCGACCTTTTCATAGAGCTTCGCGATAATCCACCACTCACCATCAACCTTCACGAAGTTCAGGTAGTCCTGCATGATGCCACCGAACATCTGTAGCTGGACCTTGGCCCATGCCATCGTGTCCGAAATCTGATCAATCTCAAGAATCTGATCGTCTCTGGGGTTGCCCAGCTCCTTGGGAGATTGTCGGTTTGCCACCTGGTCCCGGTAGACGTCAAATGGGCGCAGCACAAGCTCATTGCCCTGGGCCGAATAGAGCGTGCAGCGCTCGTGGAAGACCTGATCGAACAGCTCGAGATCCTGAGCGTGAATCACCTCAAAGTAGTCGTTGAGCTTTGAAATCAACCCAACATCGATTGAAGAGGTGTCAGGCGTTTGCATCTTTAACCCTTGTAGTTCGCGTACCCGTCGGCAAGAACCTTTTCGGCCGCTGCCTTGTTCTGCCAACCGCCAAGCTTGA
>CAYGJH010000026.1:0-11962 GCA_964350385.1 uncultured Aquiluna sp.
TGGAAGCAGCCGACGCTCGGCCAGATGCGCCAATTGGTCTTGCTACCGGCGGAACTATGGACGGCATTTATCTCAAGCTAAAGGAATTGAATTACTGCCCTGAGACCAAGCATGCCTTTGCCCTAGATGACTATGTGGGCTTGGAGCCAGGAAGCGCAAACTCCTATACCGCAGAGCTCAGAACAAAGTTTGTCGAGAGGTTGGGATGGACTGGAACTCTCCACGTTCCTGGCTCAGGTGATTACGAGGGTGAATCTGGGGCAAACAAGTTCGAAGAGGCCATCAACGCCGCTGGACCACTGAGTGTTCAGCTTTTGGGACTTGGAAGCAACGGCCACATCGCCTTCAATGAACCAGGATCTGCTTTTGACACCACCACAAGGCTCGTGGAGCTTCATCCGGCAACTAGAAGCGACAACGCACGGT
Organism: uncultured Aquiluna sp.; assembly: GCA_964350385.1. Taxonomy (GTDB): domain Bacteria; phylum Actinomycetota; class Actinomycetes; order Actinomycetales; family Microbacteriaceae; genus Aquiluna. The sequence continues at coordinate 427 of CAYGJH010000026.1, forward strand.
TTTTTTCGAGCCTGGAAGATGTGCCAACCCATGCCTATACACAGGGACTGGCAACCATAAGCAGATCCTCCTTCCTGCTCCTGGTGGTGTTGGGCGAGAGGAAGCTTCCGGCACTTACTCAGGCTCTAAACGCTCCTTCGCCGCAGACGCCCCTAGCGGCCCTCTTAGACCACCAGAACTTGACCCTAATAACTGACCAGGTCCTCTAGCACCAAAGCCCGGCGGACAGACTGATCGCACCCTGCTCGACTCTCATTGCAGGAGACCGGTCCTCGCTTAGAGATAGAAAGCCATCAAGATCCCAATAATCAGCAAGTTGAGCCGCTACAAAGGCTGGGGCTATTGCGAGTGAGCTGCTAACCATGCAGCCGACCATGACTTTGAGACCGGCATCCCTTGCCAATGCAATGTCCTGCAGAGCTTTTGTGAGGCCCCCGGACTTGTCGAGCTTCACATTCACGCAACCAAAGGCAGCAGAGAGGCTTCGGATGGAGCAATCAGGGTAGTAGCTCTCATCCGCGCATAAGAGAATTGGCACTTCAATGCCTGTGAGCTGCTCGTCCAGTGCGGCTGGCAGTGGCTGCTCGAGAAGCTCCACGCCACAATCCACTAGAACCGGAATCATGGTTTTTAGCTGCTCTAGATCCCAGCCCTCATTCACATCGACAATCAAAGTCGCATTTGGAGCGGCTTCCCGGATGCCCAAAATTGCTGCACGATCGTCATCGCCACCGAGCTTGACTTTCAGCAGATGCGAAGAACTGTGGTCTTTTGCATCTTGGACCATCGCCACTGTGCTGGAGAGTGAGACGGTGTAGCCGAGGCTCAGCGGCCTGTGTGCCCCAATTTCCGCTGCTGACCAAATACTCATCCCACTCTTTTTGCACTCCAAGTCCCAGAGCGCTAGATCAAGTGCATTCCTTGCACTGCCAGCCGGTAAAAGATCAATCAGGTCTGCACGTGAAAAGCTGTTGGGTAGGGTTTCAAGCTGAGACAGAGCGAGCTCGATACTGTCCTCATACCTTTTGTAGGGGACCCCTTCACCGCGACCTATGTCATTTCCGTCCTGGACCACTATCTCCAAAACTTCCGCCGCAGTCTTTTGACCGCGAGAAATGCCAAATGGCTTACTCAGACCAAACTCCACGCCCTTTGCGCCGACCTGCAAACCCATGGCTCTAAAGTAACGTTTCATCACAAAAAGATAAAACTTTGTCATGAAATTGCGATTTCATGTATTTTCATTACATAACCAAATACGACTTGCCGGTGTGCGGCAGGTATCAAGACAACAGAGAGGGCAAAATGACTCAGCTTAGAGAGCGACTAAACGCCCCGCTGAAGGCAATCGCGCTGGCATCGTCAGCAGGGTTGGTCTTAGCGGGATGTGCAAGCGCTACAGAAGAGCCAACTACTGAGCCAACCGAGACAACCTCAGCAACTACCGAACCAGAGCCAACATCTGGCGGTTCTATGGTCGTTGGTATCACAGTTGACCCAGACACAATCTTCCCTTGGAAGGCCACGCAATTCCAGGCATTCAGAATGCTGGAAAACGTCTATGACACCCTGACCGCATTCGATGCAGATTTGAATGTCGTTCCAGGGCTAGCTGAGTCATGGGAGGTTTCCGATGATGGCCTTGCAATCACATTCGACCTCCGCGATGGAGTGAAGTTCTCCGACGGAAGTGACTTTGACTCTGCAGACGTCAAGTACAGCTACGAGGCTATCCAAGATGAGGCAAACGCTGCCGTAGCTCGATCGACTCTCGGTGGAGTTACTTCTATTGAGACCCCAGACGCAGACACTGTAGTGCTGAACCTTGCCTCTGCAGATGTCGGAATCCTTGCAAACCTGACCAGCGTTAACCTCGCCATTGTCTCCTCAGATGACACCGAGGAAACCCTAAGCACTGCGACCAATGGAACTGGCCCATTCGTTCTTGAGTCTCGCACCGCAGGGCAGAACGTTGTGCTTGCTCGCAATCCAAACTATTGGGGAGACCCAACCCCACTAGACACAGTTGAGTTCCGCGTCTTGCCAGACGAGGCAGCAATTGCTGCAGCGATGAGCGCAGGTAACGTGCAGATGGCCGTATTCAGCGACCCAATCACTGCGAGAACAGTGACCGGTGACGTGACAGTGAACACGACACCTCAGCTGAGCTATCACGCGCTTATGCTCAACGCACGCAATGGATCAATGACTGACAAGAATGTGCGTCTTGCGATTCAGTGTGCGATTGACAGGCAGGCAGTTCTGGACACCGCACTACTTGGAGAGGGTGCCGTTACCGGGCCTATCACCTCACCTGCGTTCCGTTCAGATCCCAACGCTCGCCCATGCCCTGAGCGCGACCTAGCTGCAGCAGCCGAGTACCTTGCTGCATCTGGCAACTCAGGCGGCCTAGAGATCGACGCGATTGTCGCACAGAACCTCTACGCCGGCGCCGTTGAGATCGCTCAGGCCGTTGCCGCCCAGCTTGCTGAGGCCAACATCACTCTGAACCTAGAGGTTCTAGAGAGCGGCACCTACATTGACCGCTGGATCGCAGGAGACTTTGAGAGTGCAATTGCTCTCAACGGAGGTCGCCCAGATCCAGATGGCATGTACGGCCGCTATTTCCCTTCCACCGGAAACCTAAACCAGGTATCTGGCTACTCGAGCGACACTATGGATGCACTGTTCGCTGCTGGAAAGTCTGAGGGCGACCCCGCGGTTCGCAAGCAGATCTACGCAGACGTGTCTGCTGAGCTCGAGGACAACGCAGTCTGGGTGTGGATGTTTAGCGGCTACACCTACACTGCAACCAGTGATTCGATCACCGGGTTTACTCCAATGACCACTGGGTCTTGGCAGTACCTTAGGACCACTGGCCTGAAGTAGTAACACCTCAAGCTGAAAGGGGTGCTCTTTGAGCACCCCTTTTGGTGAGGGGGAGGGAACAATGACCGCAATTCTCAGAAGTAGCGTCATTAGAAAGACTGCTGGCGCTCTAGCCACGCTTTTCGGAGTTGCTGTATTCGTGTTCTTTATGCTTCGGGCAATCCCGGGCGACCAAATTTCCGCCTCTCTTGGAACTGAGGCAGCTGGTCTCACTGAAGCCCAAAGACAAGCGCTCGTTGAGTACTACGGGATAGATGAGCCGCTTACCACTCAATTTTTCTCCTGGCTCGCGAACTTATTTGCGGGCGACCTTGGGTTTTCCGTCAGGGCCCAGCAACCAGTGCTCGACCTAACAATTGCCGCCCTTCCGGTTACATTTCAGCTTGCTGTATTCGCGATTCTGCTCGCACTTGTCATTGGCGTGCCGATCGGGATGCTCTCCGCATCGGCCCCAAGGAAAGCACGCGATTTTGTTGGACAGGCTGTCTCGCTACTTGGTCTGTCAATCCCAGCATTTCTTCTCGCTACGACCCTGCTGACGTTCTTCGCGGTCAACCTTGGGTTCAACCCAAACGGTCTTGGCTACAAGACCCTCTTCGAAGACCCTTCTGTAAACCTCCAACAGATGTTCCTGCCCTCTTTGGTATTGGGCTTTGGAATCTCGGCCCCAATTATTCGGACCACGCGTGCGGCAGTTCTTGAAATTCGAGGTCAAGACTTTATTCGCACAGCCAGGGCCAAGGGCGTGAAAACCCAGAGAATTCAGTTCCGTCACATTCTTCGCAACGCGCTGATTCCGATCGTGACAATGACAGGACTTCAGTTTGGCTATCTGCTGGGAGGAGCAGTCGTCGTAGAGCAGATATTCTCACTGCCGGGTATCGGCAGGCAGGTGCTGCTCGGGATTCAGCAGAAAGAGTATGCGCTTGTGCAATCGACCGTCCTGGTCATCGCGGCCTCATTTGTAATCATCAACCTCCTAACCGACTTGCTCTACAGGGCGATTGACCCGAGAGTTAGGGCTGAGTGATGACCACGACAGTGAAGCAGCAGACACAAAAGGGAGTGGGCCGGAAACTGCTTAGCTCAGGAAGGGGTGCAGTTTCTCTTTCGGTGTTGGTCATTCTCCTTGGCCTGGCGTTGGCGGTCAACTTTGGACTCGTCGGCTTTGACCCGATAGCACAGACTCCCTCCGACAGGCTGCTTGCACCAAATTCGACGTATTGGTTTGGAACCGATCAATTTGGAAGAGACATCTTTTCTCGTGTGATGAGCGGGGTTGGCTCTTCATCATTAATTTCAGTTGTCGCGGTAACGATCGCGGCAGTTTTTGGCACCCTTATTGGCCTTTTTGGTGGCTTCTATCGTGGTTTGATCGACCTGTTTGGTACTGGCATTACAAACGTGCTCTTCGCATTTCCGCCACTACTCTTGGCGCTGACCCTCGCCTCGGTGCTGGATCGAAATTGGTTCACTGTTGCCGTCGCAATCGGCATTGTCTACATACCTATTTTTGCGAGGGTCACCAGGGGCCCAGTCCTGAGTCTGAGAGAGATTGAGTTTGTTAGGGCTGCTCGCAGTACTGGGATGAACTCCATTGGAATCATGTTCCGTCACGTGCTTCCCAACATCTCTTCGATTGCGATTATTCAGATTGCACTTTCGCTTTCTTGGGCAGTTCTCACAGAGGCGGCACTTAGCTTTTTGGGGCTTGGCTCACCACCCCCAGCTCCATCGCTTGGTTCGATGATCTATGAGGCGAGAACTTTGGTCCTAATTGCACCCTGGACGCTCTATGCACCGGGAGCAATAATTGTCACCTTCGTCGTGGCCCTAAATCTTCTGGGAGACTCGATTCGCGACATCCTCGATCCTCGATCCAGAGAGGTGTCTAGTTGAAGCAGCACATTGAAAAAGAAACCTCAGAGCTGGTGACTGAACAAAGCGACCAGCGGTTTATGAAGGTCGCGAGCATGAGTGTTGGCGAGCTTGCCGAACTGATGAACAGCACAGACGCACAGGTCCACCAGGCTGTTGGGAGGGCTCTCCCAGCCATTACAAGTGCGATAGAGAAGATCTCGCAACGCTTTCAATCCGGCGGTCGCCTTATTTACGTAGGGGCCGGAACTTCGGGTCGAATTGCAACTTTGGACGCCTCCGAGATCTATCCGACATTTGGAATCGAAGGTCGTGTCATTGCCCTCATGGCTGGCGGTCAGAGCGCGTTAGTGAACCCTGCAGAGGGTGCCGAAGACGATCTAGCAGCTGGTAAGGACGAGGCATCTTCACTGCATTTAGATGCAAAAGACACCCTAGTTGGGGTGGCATCCAGTGGCTCAACTCCCTATGTCCTAGGTGCCATGGAGACCGCCAAGGCGGCAGGGGCACTGGTCGTATCTCTAACCTGCAATTCTGACTCAAAGATGTCCAGGGCCAGTGACCTCGCCATCGAGGTGGTGGTTGGACCTGAGTTCCTGGCGGGTTCTACCCGCCTAAAGGCAGGCTCTGCTCAAAAGATGGTTTTGAACATGATTAGCACCATAACCATGATGAAAGCCGGCAAGACCTATGGAAACCTAATGGTCGACGTTGTGGCAAGCAACGCGAAGCTTCGCAAGCGCGCCATCCGAATCCTCAGGGAGATTGAGCACTGTGATGCCTCGGAGGCCCAAGCGGCCCTAGAGGCAAACAATTGGAACGTCAAGGTAGCAGTTGTCGCTCATCGGTTCAGTATCTCGTCTGAGGAAGCTGTCCAGATGCTGGAAGACAGCGGCGGCTACCTTGCAAAGGCGCTGGGAGAGCTCGAATGAAAATCCTGGGGATGATTTCGGGCACAAGCCACGATGGAATAGACGCGGTGTTAGTCGACTTTCGGCTCGACGGCGAAGAGCTCAAGGCCTCAGTAGAGAAAACCGGTTCCGCCAGCTACGAGCCGCAGCTGCGCAATCGTCTGATGCAGCTGCTGCCACCAAACGAGACCACCATCGAAGAGGTTTGCAAGGTTGACACCCTTATCGGCAAGGCCTTTGCAAATCTTGCAAAGGACATGGTGCAAACTACGGCTGCGGACCTAGTTGTTTCTCACGGCCAAACCGTTTACCACTGGGTTGAGGCTGACCAGGCTCTAGGAACCCTGCAGCTTGGTCAGGCTGCGTGGATCGCAAATGCGACTTCGGCATCGGTCCTTTCAGACCTGCGGATTGCAGACATCGCAAGCGGTGGACAAGGTGCACCCGTGGTGCCCGTGCTGGACCTGCTGACACTCGGTCACGAAGCGGAATGTGTTGGTTCACTCAACCTGGGCGGAATCGCAAACATTACTGTCATCCGTGAGGGCGAGCTGATTAGTGCATACGACACCGGTCCAGCGAGCGCCTTGATTGATGCAGCGGTGATTAAGTACAACCTCAGCGAAGAGGGTTTTGACCGAGACGGGGTTATCGCTGCGAGCGGCAAGGTGAACCCCGAACTACTTGCAAGTTTTCTCAGCGAGGACTACTACTCATTAGCCGCCCCTAAGAGCACGGGCAAAGAACTATTTCATGTTGACTACATTGATGGTCACATTTTAAAGCTGGGCGCAGCTCCAAGTGGCGAGGATGTTGTCGCTACCCTAACCGAACTGACGGCAGAGACAGTTTCTCGGGAGCTTCTCGCCCACGACGTTAGAAAACTTGTTGTCGGTGGGGGTGGCTATAACAATGTCCAACTTATGAAGCTCATTCGCACCAAGACCGGCCTAGATCCCAGGCCATTTTTGGATTACGGAATCTCGGGTGACCTGAAAGAGGCTCTTGCTATGGCCCTCATTGGGTGGCTCAGCCTGCACAATCTCCCGGCAACTTTTTCAAAAACAACTGGCACTCAAAACGCCCCCGTCCTCGGGACGCTAACTCCCGGAAGCAAAGGGTTTCCCGCCATCGAGGCAGGAGTCTCAATGCCTAGCAAGATGGTGATTACAGGTGTCTAGAGGGTCGTTAGCCAGATCCCTGGCTATTTTTGGCTCGCTGGGTGCTGCTGCATCAATCGTGCCCTCGTTGATCCCAAAGACGGCGGGCGACATCGGCGTGGGAGCTTACGAACTTTTACCAGCGGTCCCACTGCTTTTCTGGGGGCTTTTCTTAGGCGTTCTAATTGGACCTCGCCTTGCTCAGGCAAAGGGCCCTCAGGTAATTGTGCAGATTGCCAGCACAGCACTGGCTGCAGGACTTATCGGGGTAACAGGCGCCACTTCTGTCCCTGTCTTCCTCATAGGTGGGCTAATTGTTGGTTTTGGATTCGGCGTAATTGAGGTCTTGGTGACGGCCCAAGTTCGCATCGATGGCGGCGATGCGGCCAGATCATTGACCCAATTGAACATCGCCTTTGCCCTGGGAGCAGTTCTGTGCCCAGTGGCGCTTGCAGTGACCATGCGGCTTCTTCAGACAGATGCCATCGGCTACCTAGCCGCGCTTCTCATGCTGCTATCTGGAATTCGGTTTAGGGCAACCAGGCAAGCTCACGCGACTGTTTTGGCAAAGCTCGAAACTAAGCCTCTGAGGCTGTTCCTGCTGGCCTGTGCTTTGTATGTTGGCGCTGAGTCAATCCTGGCCGGTTGGACGGCCACAATCTTTAGTGAACTGGAGATTACCTCAGTAGAACTTGCCCCGATCGGGACGACTATCTTCTGGGGGATGCTGGTGCTCGGTCGCATCTTCTCGCTTTATTTGACGCCTAGGTATGTAAGCCCCCGTGGCGCATTGATTCTTTGGCCTTCCTTGAGTGCCGCTGGTCTTGGGACGACCCTTGCCTTTGTGGGCACGGCCCAAGTGGCAGCGGCTGGTCTTGCAATCGCATCCTTTGCAGCTGGCCCAATTTACGGATTCCTAATTGCTAAGGGCCTCGAGGTGGCTTCGGTTGAGAGCTCCGCGAAGGCCACCAGGCTTCTGATCTTGGCGGGCTCGGTTGGTGGCTTCGTAATACCAGCGTTGCTGCAGGTCGACCCGAGCATCACCTTGGCTGCTCTGGTGGGGGCACTAGCGATGGTTGCAGTTGCGTCGTTGGGAGCACTTGCTGCAAAGACAAACATCAAGAGCGAAAGAGTGGGCACATGACGCAGCCGGTTTTGCTGGTAAACAACCTGACAATCACCTACTCTTTGCCAAAAGAGCAGAGCTTCACAGCGGTCAAGGGGGCATCCCTGGAGATACCGGCGGGCTCAACCTTGGCACTTGTAGGAGAGTCGGGCAGTGGCAAGTCCACTCTTGCCGCAGCTGTCAATTTACTGCTTCCAAGCAATGGGGCCGCTACCTCCGGCGAGATAACACTTGAGGGCCGAGCTATCCATCAGCTTCCCGAAAAGAAAATGCGGGAGATTAGAGGCGGTCAAATTGGCCTGGTGCCTCAAGACCCCATGTCTAACCTCAACCCAATGATGACAATCGGCAACCAAATTGCTGAGGCTCTTACTTCCCATGGCTACACAACCCAACAGGCGAGGGAGCGAGCAGTCTTATTGCTGGAGGCAGTCGGTATTGCTGAGGCCGCCAGTCGCTACGGCCAGTACCCCCATGAATTTTCAGGAGGCATGAGGCAACGAGTGCTGATAGCGATGGGTATGGCTTGTAAGCCCAAACTGCTAATCGCAGATGAACCAACTTCGGCACTGGATGTAACTGTTCAGAGAAGGGTGTTGGATCAACTCGAGCAGATGGCGCAAGAGATGGGTTCAGCGGTTCTGCTAATCACCCACGACATAGCACTTGCCGCTGAGAGAGCCGATCAGATAGCTGTGATGTATCAGGGTGAGCTTGTTGAGAGTGGGCCGTCACTTGACGTTTTGAAATCACCTCAGCACGAATATACAAAGCGCCTTTTGGCGGCAGCACCCTCCCTGAACGACTCTTTCATGGCAACAGCTCAAGAAGGAGATTCGTCTGTCGTGATGTCGGTCGCAAATCTGACTAAGACCTACAAACTGCGATCTGCAAAAGGGACAACCAAGGAGATAAGTGCCCTAAAGGGAGTTAGCTTCGAAATCCAGCGCGGCACAACAGTCTCACTCGTGGGCGAGTCAGGAAGTGGCAAGTCAACGGCGGCAAACATCCTCCTCGGCCTTGAGACTCCTGACTCCGGTGAGATTCTCTTTGAAGGTGAACCGCTGAATCTGAGGTCAAGGAAGGGATCCCTCGAATTTCGCAGGCAGGTGCAGCCGGTATTTCAAAATCCCTTCGCGTCACTAGACCCTCGCTACACAGTTGAGCAGTCAATAATTGAGCCACTAAAAGTCCATCGGCAAGGTACGCCATCTGAGCAGAGCGCCAGGGCAAAAGAGTTGATGGACCAGGTATCACTGCCAGCCGCACTACTTGCAAGACTGCCGCACGAGCTATCGGGTGGTCAAAGGCAGAGGGTAGCCATAGCCCGAGCTTTGGCTCTTTACCCGAGTGTAATTGTGCTGGATGAGGCTGTATCAGCGCTGGACGTCATTGTTCAGAAGCAAATTCTTGATCTACTTCTGGAGCTTCAGGGAAGGCTCAACCTCAGTTATCTCTTTATAAGCCATGACCTAGCAGTTGTGAGGATGATCTCTCACTATGTCCACGTCATGAAAGACGGAGAAATAGTTGAGAGTGGAACCCCTACCGAGCTATTTGAGAACCCACAGACTGACTACACCAAACAGCTACTCTCGGCAATTCCCAACCCCGACAGGCAAACCTAGCTCTGAATCCTGTTACCCCTGACCGCAAGATAGGTTCGCTCCAGTAATACCTCGGCTGACTCGAGCCTCAGCTGCATAATCCTGACGAACAGGAAGTCAACTAGAGCAAGCTGTGCAATTCGACTGGACATAGCCCCTGAGCGATAACGAGTCTCTTTAGCTGCGGTCGTAAGAGCAAAATCCGCAGCCTTAGCTATCGGAGATTCAGGGAAGTTAGTGACCGCAACAGTCCGAGCCCCACTTCGGTTCATAATCTGCAGCACCTCGAGGCTTTCGGGTGTTATGCCTGAGTGTGAGAAGACAATGCCGACATCTTCTTTGGTCATCAGGGCAGATGAGGTGATCGCCTGGTGGTTATCAGGAGAATCAAAAGCAAGAAAGCCAATGCGGTGAAGTTTTTGACGAAGATCTTGACTCGCCAGCGAACTTGAACCAAGGCCGAACAGTTCTATCCTCCTGGCCTCAGTGAGGGCGGTGACCACCGCTTCAACCTGCTCTAGGTCGAGGCTGGCACCGGTTTGCTGAATTGCCTCAACCTCGTGGAAGACGGTCTTTGCTATGACCTCTTGGAGCGAGTCATTTGGGTCAATTTCGTCCTTATCAATCGAGAAGTTCTCACGGGCAGCTCTTCGCTGCTCGGATGCCACCGATACAGCTAAGCGAAAGTCCGTGAATGAGGTGTAGCCAATTTCGTCGCAAAACCTCACCACTGAGGCGGTAGATATACCCACATGCTTTGCAAGCTCAGCAATTGTGCTGTTGGCGGCCTCTTCAGGCTTCTCAAGCACGAAGGCTGCGATTTTCGCTTGAGCTGGTCGCATGCTTGGCTTTGACTGCGAAATTTTGGTAAACAGGTCAGCCATCATGCCCCCCAACCCACTCAGCAAAAGAGACGTACACCTCTGCCATTTGCTCTCTGGTTGTGTCGCATTGAAGGCGGTTGCTAAGTAGCACTGCACTTACCCCAGTTTCCGGGTTGGTCATTGCGAGGGTTCCGGTAAAGCCGGAGTGGGAGAAGAAGTGAGATGCGCTTCCCAGCCGCCCAAAATCTTGAAAGCGGAAACCAATTGCTTGCTCCCACTCAGAGCTTGCCGAAGGCGTGAATAGCTGACGTCTGGCACCGGCAGTAATCACTGCGCTATCGCTACCGGCCAGAGCATCCAAAAACCTTGCCACCTGCGTCGAGTTAGCGAAAAGCCCGGCGTTGCCAGAAATACCATCCAGAGCCCTTGCGCGAGGATCATGCACTTTCCCAAGCGGCACAACTTCCTCCGGCTCTTTAGCAACGACTATCTGAGCTCGCTCGCCGGATGGATTGAAAACAGTTTCTTCAAGTCCCAGGGGGTCTAAGAGTCTTGTTCTAAGAATTTGATCGAAGCCTGTGTTGTACTTCTGTTCAAGGCTCATTGCATACATTGAATATCCGGTGCAGGAGTAGACAAGCTCCCCGCGCTGCTGTGGTGATGGCGAAAGCTCATACAACTTTGAGATTGTGCTTGCCCTTGTTGATTGTTCGTCCCACCAAGGCGGTAGCCCGCTTACATGGGTAAGTAACTCACGCGAGGTGGTTTGAGAAAGCTCAGCTCTAACAGCAACCCAGTCACCCAGCGGAGCATCTAGGTCAACCTCACCGGCATCGTGCAAGATGCTTGCAAGAGTCGCCGTGTAAAGCTTTGTCACAGATGCCAGATCAAACATGCTGTCAGGCGTCACGGGCGATGCCTCTGATGATGCACTAAGGACACCACCGTGGCCGGTTGCAATCACCCGGCCTGAATTCATAAGTGTGTACTGGTAGCCAGAGAAGCGGCAATGTGGCTTTGGCCAGGTATGCAATTCAAGAACATCTTGAATCATCGGCACCTCCCCAGCCTCGTGTTACATTTTGAGAAATAAAATTACATTTCGAATTTACTCCTCGAGTCCCTGTGGGGCAACCCTCCG
>CAYGJH010000027.1:0-11488 GCA_964350385.1 uncultured Aquiluna sp.
GAGCCCCGAGACAGGATTGAACTGTCGACCCCTTCCTTACCATGGAAGTGCTCTACCACTGAGCTATCGGGGCGCTTTTGCAACCGAGTCAGATTAGCACTAGCGAACAGCGCTAGGCAAACGCCAAATCTGCAGATCTAGGGCGACTGCGTCGTAGCGAACCTTTGACCCAACCACCCTTAGGTTGCCGTTTCCAAACAGGTTTTCTGCTCGCTCAGCAGAGGCAATTGCATCCTTTGGAAACTCGACCCTGCGGTCCTTGCCTCGACTCACACAGACCAGAACAGACTCGGTCTTGGACTCTCGTATGTAGACGAGGGCCTCCTTCGATGTGTAGAGAAACCTCATCGAACCATCGACCAAAGCGCGGTGCTTTTTGCGAATCTGAGAGAGCCTGGCGTAGGTCTCAATCATGGTCGGGTCTGCATTACGCTCGCCATCCCAAGGCATTGGGGTTCTTGAGCTCTCACCGTTCCAGCCGTCTAGTCCAAACTCGTCTCCAGAGAAGATCATCGGGATGCCCGGGAAGGTGAACTGCATGCCCGCAGCTACCCGTTGAGCACCAGGAATCGCAAAGGTCTTGAACCTGCCGGTGTCATGAGTGTCTAAAGCGTTGAGATTGTGCATGCGAACATGCCAAGGGAAGATGCCTGCAAATTGCTGGTGGAGTTTTACGAGCTGGTCGGCACCGATTCCCTTGCGGCCAACACCAACCTGGCCCTCATCTCTTTTCTCCTTTGGGTTCCAGAGCCAGCGCCAGGTGGGACGGGTGAAGTTGGAGTAGGTCATCGTCGACTGATAGTTATCACCCTCAACATGGTTTGCGGCATCTGAGGTGAATTCGCCAATCAAGAAGGTCTCCGGGGAGACCTCATTCATGGTGGACCTGATGGTGTTTGCTATTTCCCTGTTGAAGTTGTCATCGCGAATCCAGCCAGTCATGTTGGCAACGTCGATGCGCCAACCATCTAGCCCATAGGGCGCCTTCAGCCACTTCGCAACTACCGAGTTCTTGCCACGAATAAATCGCCTTCTTAGCTCCTGGGAGTTCCAATTGAACTTGGGAAGTGATGGCACGCCCCACCAAGAGTCGTACTTCTTGTTGCCATCGGAGAAGTAGTAAAACTCGCTTTCAAGAGCCTTTGGGTTTTTGTATGCCGCTACGAACCACTCATGCTTGTCACCCGAGTGGTTAGCAGTGAGATCGCCCATGACCTTGAGGCCCATTGAGTGAGCTTTCTGGACAAGCGACTGCAAGGCCTTATTGCCACCAAGAAGCTCATCGACAGAGTCAAAGTTGGAGGCGTCATAGCGATGGTTCGAACCTGCCGGGAAAAACGGGGTCATGTACAAAATGGTGGCGCCAAGTTTTTTGAGATGGTCGAGGTGCTCCTCAATGCCTTTGAGATCGCCTCCAAAGAACTGCTCGGCGGTTCCCGGTCCCTTGCCGATAACGGGATCTGACCACTTCTTTGGGATAGCCCACTTAGGTGGTGTCCTCTTGTCAGCCTCGGCACTTCTTGCAAAGCGATCTGGAAACACCTGGTACAAAACTGCACCCGATGCCCACCTTGGAACTGTGTTGTAGGTGTTGATCTTGAAGTCATCACGATCCGGCTGGTCTAGCTCGTGCAGTCCCACACCGTTTAACCAGAAGCTCTCGCCGCTTTTAAGCTCGATGTAAAAGCGGTAGTGGATCTCCGGGTTAAACATCACGATCTGGCCCTCGAACCAGCTCCAGCCATGGCGCTTTGCAAAGACCTTGAACTTGGGGGTTAGAAACCCCTCTCCCGAGTCGCTCTGGCGAACCATGACCTGCTTGATGGGGCCAAAGGATGAGTGGATGCGAATGCGCAGCTTTACCTTGTCACCAAGTTTTGGTTTTTGATTTGCTACGTAAAGGGCGGATCCGTCGTGGTGTGGCTGAAGAGCAAGGCTGGTCATTACCGACAAACCTACTAACCCTTGACCGCGCCGCCGGTCAGACCCGACACGATGTACTTCTGCAGGTAAAGGAACAGAGCAACGATTGGGATGGCAGCAAGAACCGCTCCCGCAGCAAAAATTGTCCAGCGCTGCCCGAACTGGTCCGACACATACATGTAAAGGCCAACCGCCAAGGTCTTGCTCTCGGGTTTGGTCAGGATGATGTTTGCCAAGACAAAGTCGCTGCTTGTGCCGATAAAGGCAAGTAGTCCAATGACCGCAAGAATCGGCGCAGCGAGCCTGAGAATAATGCCATAGAAGATCTGGGTATGGGTCGCCCCATCGATCTTTGCCGCCTCATCAAGCTCCTTGGGGATGGTGTTGAAAAACCCATACATCAAATAGGTGTTAGCGCCCAGGGCTCCACCCAGGTAAACCATGATCAGCGCCAACTGGGAGCCGATGCCCAAGAACGGAAAGACGTTACCGATGTTCACGAGCAGCGCGTAGATGGCAACCAGTGCAAGTAGCTGCGGGAACATCTGAACCAAAATCAACGTCAAGAGTCCCGCCCTACGGCCGGTGAAGCGAAGCCTCGAGAAGGCATAGGCCGCGAGCGCCGATAGGAAGACTGAGCCGATGGCAGCTGTGCCGGAGATAAACAAGGTGTTCACAAACCAGTTGGCGAACGGCCTGTAGGGGTCTTCAAAGAGGTCAACGTAGTTCTGAGTGGTAAACGACGAGAACAGAGTTGAGGTGAATTGATCAGCATTCGCAAAGGACCCGGAGATCACATAAACGATGGGGAATATGGAGTAAACCACCATCACCCAACCGACGAGGTGCTTCCAACCCTTCTTGCGCAGCCAACCCCCAAAGCTAAGCCTTCGCTCGTCGGTGAGAAGTGACTTCGCCTCTTTGTAGGCCTTGAGTTCCTCTTTCGAAAGCTCGTCCATTAGTTCACATCCTCAAGGGTCTTGGTCCTGCGGAACGAGAAGTAGGAGATGGTTCCCACAATGAAGAAGATCAAAATCGAGAAGGCACTAGCGAGACCAAAGTCCCTACCCTCACCAGTAGAGAAGGCGATCTTGTAGACCATGGAAATCAAGATGTCGCTATGGCCCACGTTGATGGTCGCATCAAAGTCTTTCGGCCCTCCCCCGGATAAGAGATATATGAGGCTGAAATTATTGAAGTTGAAGGCAAACGAGGTGATCAATAGTGGTGCGACTGACACCAGCAGCAGCGGCAGCTTGATGAGCCTGAGCTGCTGCCACGCAGAGGCCCCGTCAATCCTCGCCGACTCCATAAGATCGCTTGGTATCGACTGCAGCGCACCTGTAGTGATCAAGAACATATACGGGAACCCGAGCCAGAGATTCACCAACAAAATGGAAATCTTCACCAGGAACTCATCGGTAAGCCAGGGGATCTCCGCCCCGCCGAACAGCACCACGTTTATAAAGCCGTAGTCCTTGTTATAGAGCGCTCGCCAGACAAAAGCGGAAAGGAAGCCTGGGAAGGCATAGGGCAGCACCATTGCCACCCGATACCAACGCTGACCCCGAAGCTTTGCATCGTTGAAAAGCAGGGCCAGTCCCAGGCCAAGAATAAATGTGGAAATTACAGAGATGATCGCGAAGGCAAAGGTCCAAATGGTGACCCTGACAAGTGGCTCCCTAATTCCAGGATCGGTGACCGCTCGCTCAAAGTTGAGAAGCCCAACCTCCACGCGCCAACCTGGTGCGAGCTCTTCGCCGTCTGAGGCTTTGTAGGACCCCTCACCAGAGTCTGAGAAGACCTTGCCATCCTCAACTCGGGTCATGGTGTCGGCTACCGGGTCGTAATCGAGTCTGGGTCCAAAGACAACGGCCTGTGAGGCATCGGGGGTCATCAGGAAGTAGGACTCGGGGTCATCGCTCAGGTAGAGCTTTGCCCGCACTACCTCCTCCTGGATTGCAGCAATTTCTCTGAAGGGCATCTCGGTGTAACCCTCGGCTGCCTTGGCAGCTCCGAAGGAATTGAATTCTGTTGGGTTGACCTGCTGAAGGACCTCTCCATCTGCAGCCACCTTCACCTGAGTCGCACCCGACTCATCGGTGATAGTCACGAGGAAGTTCAGCTCACCTGCATCGTCTGTGACAACGGTGAGTGGATAGACGGGCTCTCCCGCAATCCTGGTCTGCCCATTCAACAGCAGGGCATTGATCGCGTCGTCCTTGTCGCTGTTGTGCATCGAACCGTAGTTCGTAAATGCGATGTAGGCGGAGTAGCCGACAACGTAGACCTGAAATACGGCCATGAAAATAAGGCCGGGAGCCAAATATTTAGCGGGCAACCTGCCACGCCTGAGGTAAACCCAGTTCACGAGAACTGTTGCAAAAGCCACGATCCCAGCAAATAGGTAGTCCTCGTTGCCAATCAAGATCATGATGGCAAAGACCATGGCGGCCGACATGAGACCGAGAAGAACAATCTTGACGACTGTGCCAAATAGAGAGGGCGTGCCCCCATCATTCAGGGCGGTATTCGTCTTCGGCTTACCCCCGGGCAATTGCCAAGTGGGTCCTCGGGTCTCTGTGCTCAAAGTTTTCCTGATCTAATCAGAGAAAAAGGGGGCGTCCTTTGCTGGACGCCCCCTTCCTCAGATGATGTTGCTAATTAGCCAGCGATGGCAGCGTTGATCTCGTCGATCATCTTCTGCCAGCCCTCAGCCGCGCTGATCTTGCCAGTCATGATGGCAGCCTCAGTTGAGCCCCATGAGGCCCAGACGCTACCCATTTCTGGGATCGATGGCATTGGAGCAGCATTCACACCCGCTGCACCGAAGCCAGCGGTGATCTTGTCGCCAGATGCAGCCTCAAACGCGCCCTTGTGAGCTGGGATACGTCCACCGATCTCGTAGATCTCGGTCTGTGCTGCCTCGCTACCGATGTACTCGCCGAGGAACTTGTTCACATACAGCGGGTCATCGGTCTGGCTGGAGACGTAGAAGCCGCGAGCACCCATGAACTGGGAAGCGGTCTCGCCACCAACTGAAGGAAGTGAGTAGATGGCGTAGCCGTCCTCACCAAGGCCCTCAGCAATTGAAGGTGCGGCCCAAGGACCAGTGATCCAGCAGGCAAGCTCGCCTGACTTCATCTCGGCCTCAACGGTTCCGTAGTCCTTGAAGGAGAAGACATCGCCGTTAGCAGCTAGCCAGTCTGCGAAAGCGAAACCGCCCTCGCCGCCCATGCCAAGCTCGGAGGTGTAAGAGCCGTCAGCGTTCTGAACGAATACTGGCGCACCAAACGAGGTCTGGATGTAGTACATGTGATATGGGTCACCTGAGTCTTCACCCATTGCAACCTCAACACCTGCGGCTACTACCTCATCCCAGGTTGCGGGCTGCGATGGAACCATCGAGCTGTTGCAAACCAGAGCGATGTTCTCAACACCGAATGGGAGGCCGTAAAGAGCACCGTCGTAGGAGAAGGCAGAGACTGCATTCTCGCGGAAGTCTGCGAGTGCGGCACCGAGCTCAACTGGAGCGACAACACCTGCTGCTACGAGCTGCCCGGTCCAGTCGTGAGCACCAGCAAGAATGTCTGGTCCCTCACCGGTTGGGATAGCGGTGATCGCCTCGTCGCGAATTGAACCGAAGTCCTTGATTACGAGCTCAACAGCGATGCCGGTGTCGGCCTCAAACTGTGCGGCTACGCCCTCGAGGGACTTAGCAACCATGTCATCGGCCCATACAGTTAGGGTCTCGATGTCCGGGGTGTCCTCTGCAGGAGCCTCGGACTGGGTTGCGGTAGCGGTAGCGGTTGGCTCAGCCTCTTCAGCTGCACAACCAGATAGAACTAGCGCTGAAACTGCGGCAACTGCGCCGACAGCAAACAGGCTGCGCTTAGTGGTTTTCAATAGAGCACCTTTCAGTACCTGAAACGGAAATAGATATGCCTGCAAAGGCAAGCCCCTCTAGTTCACTCCTGGCGAAAGTTAGACGCAAACTTGTAAACGTTTACAACGATAACAACTAAGTAACAAAGCGACTTATGGCCAGTAATCATGGGCATATATGTAAACGTTTACAGATGCTCAAATACTGGCCAAACCCCCAATTTTTTACCGTTTACAGTGATTTTTCAGTGTCAGCAAATTGGAATCCGAAACCCATACAATTTCGCTCATGACCCTTGCCGATGCATCGACCGACGCGCCTGGAAAATGGTGGCGCAACGCAGTTATCTACCAGATCTACCCACGAAGCTTTGCTGACGGCAACGGCGATGGCATGGGAGATCTCAAGGGCGTTGCGACAAGATTGGAGTCGCTGAGTGAGCTCGGGGTGGATGCCATTTGGTTCTCGCCCTTTATGACCTCTCCTCAGAAGGACGCCGGTTATGACGTCAGTAACTACACCGACATTGACCCCCTCTTCGGGTCACTTGAGGACTTTGATTCGGTCCTTGCCAAGGCTCACGACCTGGGACTAAAGGTGATTGTGGATTTGGTTCCAAATCACTCCTCGAACGAGCACCCGCTATTTAAGGCCGCCCTAGCGGCAGGGAAGGGTTCGCCGGAGCGCAGCTATTACCACTTCGCCGATGGCAGGGGAGAAGACGGTGAGCTTCCACCCAACAACTGGCAGTCGGTGTTTGGCGGGCCAGCGTGGACAAGGATTGACGATGGCCAGTGGTATCTGCACATCTTTGACTCCTCACAGCCGGATTTCAACTGGGATAACCCCGAGGTTGAGAAGTTCTTCCACGGCGTTCTGAGGTTTTGGCTTGACCGCGGTGCCGATGGTTTCCGGGTCGACGTGGCGCACGCTCTAATCAAGGAGCCCGGACTGCCAGACGTCGAAGAACTTTCAAGCTCCATGACGGGCAGCGATAGTGATCCGAAGGACGAGAAGCCCCACCCTCACTGGGGTCAAGAGGGTGTTCACGACATCATCCGAGGCTTCCGCAAAGTTATTGACGAGTACGACAACCGCGCCATGGCAGCAGAGGCTTGGATATTGCCCCTGAGCAAGATGGCTAAGTGGGTTAGGAAAGACGAATACCACCAGGCATTCAACTTCGAATACCTCGCGACCGAGTGGGAGGCCAAGCGGCTCAAAGAGGTGGTGGACGAGTCCCTGTTCGAATTTGGCTCGGTGGGAGCTCCCAGCACTTGGGTGCTCTCCAACCACGACGTCATCCGCCACGTCACCAGGCTCTCTTATGACGAGATTCCAAAGCAGGGCGATGGCATCGGCCCCGACTACCCCCAGCCGGACGAGGCCAAGGGTCAGAGAATTGGACGAGCGGCCAGTGCCTTCATGCTTGGCCTGCCAGGCAGTAGCTACCTCTACCAGGGAGAGGAGCTCGGTCTCCCAGAGCACACCACCTTGGAGTCTGAGTACCGACAGGACCCAACGTTCTTTAGGACAAGCGGTGAAAGGGTGGGTCGTGACGGCTGCAGAGTGCCGATCCCCTGGGAGGCGGACTCCCCCGCGTTTGGCTTCAGCGAGACCGGTAAAAGCTGGCTGCCGCAGCCTGAAAACTACCGCAGCTACAGCCGCGATCGGCAGGAAGGCGTCGCGGGCAGCACCCTAGAGCTCTACAAGCGCCTGCTCCGCCTGCGCAAGAGCAACGCGCTAGGGGATGGAAATCTTGAGTGGGTTGAGGGCCTCTGCACAGACTCCACACTCGCCTATAAAAACAACTCCGTGTTAGTGGTAGCGAATTTTGGACCAGACTCGCTCGCTCTGCCCGAGGGGGAGCTTCTTGTCAGCACCCAGCACGATTTGAGCATCGAGGGAGTTTTAGAGCACGACCAGGTGGCCTGGATTAAGCTCTAGCAATGGCAGTTCACGAGCCAACAAAGGGCTCCCAGTGGTGGCGCTCGGGCGTCATCTACCAGATATATCCCCGCAGCTTTCTGGATTCCAATGGTGATGGCATGGGCGATCTTGCGGGAATCAGGGAGGGCCTACCGGCACTGAAGGAACTGGGGGTTGACGCCGTCTGGCTTTCTCCCTTCTACCGCTCCCCCCAAAAAGACGCTGGCTATGACGTCAGTGACTATGTGGCTGTGGATCCGCTATTTGGCACCCTCGATGACTTTGATGAAATGCTCGCCAGGGCCCATGAGCTGGGCCTGAGGGTAATGATTGACCTTGTTCCGAACCACACCTCGGATCAGCACGAATGGTTTCAAAAAGCTCTGAAAAGCGCCAAAGGCTCCCCCGAGCGAGACTTCTACCACTTCAAAGATGGCAAGGGTGAAAATGGGGAGCTGCCTCCAAATAACTGGGTATCAATGTTTGGCGGTCCCGCCTGGACACGAGTCCCCGATGGTCAGTGGTATTGCCACCTCTTCGACTCCTCACAACCGGATCTGAACTGGTCCAACCCGAAGGTAATCAAGGCGTTCGAGGAGATTCTGCGTTTTTGGCTAGATCGCGGAGTTGATGGCTTCCGAGTGGACCAACCACACGCCATGGCAAAGCAAGAAGGCCTGCCAGACCACCCCTACGTTTCTGAGGCCGGTGCAGGGTTCATTGAGGGACGCGAGGCTCCACCGATGTGGTTCCAAGATGAGGTCCATGAGATCTTCCGGAGCTGGAGAAGAATTCTCGACGAGTACCCCGGTGACCGCGCTATGTGTGGAGAGGCCTATGTGCTTCCACTGAGCCTGATGGCTAAGTGGGTTAGACCGGATGAGTTCCACCAAACCTTTAACTTCCGCTTCCTCGATGCCGGTTGGCAAAGGGACACCTTGGTGGCCGCAATAGACGAAAGCTTCGAGGCCTTCGACGCAGTCGGAGCGCCCAGCACCTGGGTGCTTTCCAACCACGATGTGATTCGGCACGCGTCCAGATTTGGTGGCGACTACGGAAGAGCGACGGCCTCGGACGGAATTGGCCCGAATAACCCCCAACCAGACAATCAGCTTGGTCTCAAGCGAGCCCGAGCTGCGACCCTGTTTATGCTCGGCCTGCCGGGAGCTAGCTACCTCTACCAGGGAGAGGAGCTCGGTCTTCCAGAGCACACGACCTTGGCTGCCGAGCACAGGCAGGACCCGACTTTCGCAAGAACAGCTGGCAACCGAGTAGGCAGAGATGGCTGCCGAGTGCCATTGCCCTGGGTAGCAGGAGGTGAATCCAATGGATTCTCAAGTGCCGCCGGCTGGCTGCCCCAACCCTCTGAATTCTCCGAACTTGCCAGAGCGTCCCAGGAAGGTGTCGCCGGGTCAACCCTTGAGCTTTACAAGTCAGCTCTTCGGCTGCGCAGAAAACTCTTGTTGGGAGAGGGCAGCTTTGACTGGGTAGCGCTAGAGGATGTCCTCAGTTACCGCAACGGGAGCATCACGATCGCTCACAACTTTGGCTCGACGCCTTGGCAGCTGGAAGGCAAAGTACTGATTCGTTCCGGAGAGGGTCACCAGTCCCTGCTTCCAAACGAAACCGCGTGGTTTATCTAGTCAGCGAACTCTTTCCTTGGCCACCAGAACTTCTTGCCGGTGATAAATGCCAGAGCCGGAACGATGATGGTCCTTACGAGCAGAGTGTCGAGCAGAACACCGATACCCACGATTGTTCCGACTTGCGCGAGGGCGATCAGAGGCAACACACCAAGGACAGTGAACACCGCGGCCAGGAGAATACCGGCAGAGGTAATCACACCTCCGGTGGCGCCAAGAGCCTTTTGCATTCCAGCACGCGTGCCGAGAACCTTTGCCTCCTCCTGGGCCCTAGTGACAAGGAAGATGCTGTAGTCAACTCCGAGAGCAACGAGGAACAGGAAGGCCAGAATCAAGACGGTGAGGTCCAGCGCTGGGAAACCATAGATGTACTGGAAGATCAGCCAGCTGGCACCTAGGGCGGAGAAGAACGACCCGACAACGGCAATCATCAAGAAAATTGGAGCCGCCAAAGATCTCAGCAGCAAAATCAGGATGAGGAAGACAGAGATCAAGATAAGCGGTACCAGCAGCGCCTGGTCCCTGGCCGTCGCATCTGTGACATCAAGGGTGGAGGCGTCCTGTCCACCTACCAAGGCGGTGACGCCCTCCGGAAGCTGATCCAAGGTTGCTCTCAAGTCCCTGATGACCTGCAGCGCCTCGTTCGATTCCGGTTCTGCATCGAGCACCAGTCTCAACTCAGCGTAATTTCCATCATTCTGGCCGTCGGAGATCTCGGCAATTCCGGCTATATCTACTAGCTCCCTCGCCTCATCTAGATAATCGCTATCCACAACAACGATGGTTGGTGTCGCGCTCCCAGCAGGAAACGCTTCAGCAAGAACCTCTTGGCCCAAGACCGCCTCTGGCTTTTCTATAAAGATCTCGGTCGCGCTCAGGCCATTCTTAATTCCCAGCCCACCTGAGGCAAGCCCACCAAGTAATGCAACTCCGATTGCTGCAACTGCAAGCGGCTTCTTTGAAACGGCCTTACCAAGCTTGGTCCAGATTGACTTTTCATATGGGTTCTTCCCGCCAACCCTCGGAACAAATGGCCAGAAGATCCAGCGCCCAAAGACAACTAGCGCCGAAGGCAGCACGAGAAGTCCCGCCACCATTGCCACCACAATTCCAACGGCCGAGACAAGGCCCAGCACCTGCCTGCCCTCAATCTCCGCAAGTAGCAGCAGAGCGAGCGCAACTGCCACGGTCGAGCCGGAGGCGAGAATGGCTGGCCCAGCCCCACGAATGGCTACCCTCATGGCCTCGCGACGATCCTCAAAATTCAATAGCTCCTCGCGATAGCGAGCAATAAGCAGCAGTGCATAGTTGGTGGCAGCACCAAATACCAACACCGACAAGATTCCTGTGACAGAGCCATCGGGAACAAAGCCCAGGAAGTCGGCGACTCTTCGAGCCAAAATGCCCGCCATGCCATCGGCGGTGCCGACGACTGCGAGAGGGATGAGCCACAAAACCGGAGAGCGGTAGGTGACCAAAAGCAATACCGCTACTACACCGGCGGTGAAGGCTAGGAGCAGGAAGTCGGCTCCCTCAAAAATTGAGCCCACGTCCTTGATGAACGCCTCGGGACCGGTCACATAAACATCGATACCTGCTGGCATGTCCTCTGGTGCTAGCTCGCGCATTGTTTCGACGCGCTCAGTGGTGAGCTCAAAGTCGTCTGTTGCATCCAGCGGGACAGTTATCAGCGCCGTTGTTCCGTCCTCAGAAATAGCTGCGGGAGGGACAAACTTTTCCCCCATCACCTCTGCATTCGAAAATTCAAGGAACTTCTCGTTCGCTCCACCAGCTGGCATCATCTGCTGCGGGTCAAAAACGCCCTGAATCCACTCGAGCTGAGAGTCCGTAAATTCGCTGTCTGAAAAATAAACAATGAAGGCGGCCGAGCCTTCGACAACATCAAAATTCTCTTGAATCTTGGCGGCCTGGACGCTTTCGGCGCTATCGGGGAGTCCGTTGGTGGGGGTGGTTTCGGTTGCTTCCAGAGGGAGCCCTACAAAGGCAAAAACAGCAAAACCCAGAGCAACCAGCATGTTCAGAGGTGCTGTTGCTTTGCCGGTTAGGTACTTCAATAAACTATTCATTTTTCTCCAGCTTTACCGAG
>CAYGJH010000028.1:0-10234 GCA_964350385.1 uncultured Aquiluna sp.
CCGTCGGCAAGAACCTTTTCGGCCGCTGCCTTGTTCTGCCAACCGCCAAGCTTGACCCACTTACCTGGCTCTAGATCCTTGTAGTGCTCAAAGAAGTGCTCAATCTCATTTTTGGTCTGCTGCGGCACATCCTGGATGTCTTGGATGTGAGCAAACCTAGGGTCTTTATCCAGCACGCAGAGAAGCTTCTCGTCCTGGCCACCGTCATCCTCCATCAACAGCATGCCAACGGGGCGAACGCTCATGTGGACACCTGGGTAGACCGGGTACTCGAGAAGCACTAGGGCATCGAGCGGGTCACCATCGCCACCGAGGGTGTTTTCGAAGGCGCCGTAGTCAACCGGGTAGACAAAAGGAGTGAAGAGCACCCTGTCTAACCAGACCTTTCCACTCTCGTGGTCAACCTCGTACTTGTTTCTACTGCCGCGAGGAATCTCGATAACTACTTCGTATGACAACGCTTCTCCTAAATAGGCTTTGACCATAAACATTAGCGAATCGGAGCCAATGCCAGTTAGACCCCGCCTCACCCCCGCCATGGCGGATGCTCGGCGCGCAGTTCGAGAGTTGCTCTCAGAGCTCAACCTGGAGCCTGGGTCGCTGCTCTTGGTCGCGTGCTCGGGGGGAGCCGACTCGATGGCATTGGCAGCTGCTGCTGCATTTGAGGTCCCCAAGGCTGGCCACAAAGTTGGCGCCGTCATCATCGACCACGGGCTGCAGGCTAATTCCCAAGCGGTTGCCGACCAGGCTGCTCAGAGATGCAGAGCATTGGGTTTGGCCCCAGTGCTCGTTGAGCAAGTGAGGGTAACCCCCAAAGGCGAGGGGCTTGAGGCAGCGGCTAGGGATGCCAGATACGCAGCACTAGAAAAGGCAAGAGCGGAATACTCGGCGAGTTATGTGCTACTTGGCCACAACCAGGATGACCAGGCCGAGACTGTCTTGCTGGGCCTTGCCAGAGGTTCGGGACTTAGATCAATTAGCGGCATGCCAAAAATTGATAAGGAGCGAGGCCTTCTCAGGCCGCTTTTGGACATCGCTAGAGCGCAACTCAGACAGTCGTGCCTGGATCAGGGCCTTGAGTTTTGGGACGATCCACACAATCAGGACGAGAGTTTCTTGCGGGTGCGAGTCCGAAAGCTTGCAGGCGAGCTGGAGAAGACACTGGGGCCGGGGTTTCAGGCGGCGCTCGCCAGGACCGCTGACCTTGCTTTTGAGGCCGATGACTTTTTGGCCCACCAGGCGCAGGCCGCCCTTGCGGTCTCCGACAGCGCTTCTGGTCTAGATGTCGCGGATCTTGAAAGCCTGCATCCGGCGCTAAGAAGGAAAACTCTCCAGCTTTATCTCCAGAGCATTAGCCAAGCGGTCATTTCTCGGGCTCAGGTTTTGGAGGTTGAGCAGCTGGTTATCAATTGGCACGGACAGAAAAAGCTCGACCTTTCTGGCATTACAGTAGAGCGGGTAAACGACCGCCTTCTAGTAACAGCCAATTAGCCCGGGAGCCTGCAAGTGCAGTTAAATCACCCAGACATTCAAGAGGTGCTGGTCACCGCTGACCAGATTCAGGAGCGAGTTACCGAGCTTGCGAGTGAAATCTCCGAGTTCTACAAAGACCGAGACGTACTGCTTCTGGGCATCCTCAAGGGCGCGGTGCCCTTCATGGCAGATATCTCCAGAGCGCTTTCAATTCCGGTTCAGCAGGACTGGATGGCGGTTTCCTCCTATGGCTCTGGAACCGTATCCTCCGGGGTAGTGAGGATTCTCAAGGACTTAGACGCAGACATCAAGGACCGTCACGTTCTGATAGTCGAGGACATCATTGACTCCGGCCTGACTCTCTCCTGGCTCACCTCAAACCTCAAGGCCAGGGGGGCCGCCTCTGTTGAGATTGTGACCCTTCTCAGGAAACCAGAAGCTGCGAAGGTGAAGATAGCTGTCAGATGGGTGGGATTTGATATCCCAAATGCTTTTGTTGTTGGCTACGGGCTCGACTACAACGAGCACTACAGGTCCCTAGATGGCGTTGGCATTCTTTCGCCCTCGGTTTATGAGTAAAGGTTTTTGATGGCAGAAAAGGCAGACAAAAAGGCTGATCCCCAGCAGAGGCTCAAGAAGTTTCTAAAGGGGCCCTGGCTTTGGATTGCCATTGCGCTCAGCGTGGTCTTCATTGGCAGCACCCTCATGAACACCGAGCAATACACCAAGGTGGATACCCAGGTCGGGCTGGAGATGATTAGCTCTGGCTCTGCTGAGAAGGTGACCATTTTCGATGGTGATCAGCGGGTTGACGTCGTGCTTCGTAACCCAGACGCTGAGTTTGGTGACAAGGTCCAGTTCTACTTTGTTTCGGGCCGTGCCGAGGTTGTCGCTGAGACAGTCGCATCAGCTCAAATTTCCGAGGGTTGGTCCGACGAGGTCCCCTCCACACCATGGATTCTTGCCCTGCTCGGATCACTGCTGCCGTTCATCATCATCCTGGCCCTGTTCTGGTTCCTGATGAGCTCGATGGCCGGTGGCGGTCGCGGAGTGATGCAGTTTGGCAAGTCCAAGGCCAAGCTCGTTAGCAAGGAAATGTCCAAGATCACCTTTGATGACGTGGCAGGAATTGAAGAGGCTCACGAGGAGCTCAACGAGCTCAAGGAGTTTTTGAAGAACCCGAAGAAGTTTGAAGAGATGGGCGCCAAGATTCCACACGGAGTTTTGCTCTATGGCCCTCCGGGGACCGGAAAGACCCTGATTGCAAAGGCGGTTGCGGGAGAGGCGGGGGTTCCGTTTTTCTCCATCTCGGGCTCTGACTTCGTAGAGATGTTCGTGGGTGTTGGTGCATCGAGGGTCAGGGACCTTTTTGAGCAGGCCAAGCAGGCAGCGCCAGCCATCATCTTCGTCGACGAGATTGATGCCGTCGGTCGCCACCGCGGCACCGGCATTGGTGGCGGAAATGATGAGCGCGAGCAAACGCTAAACCAGCTCCTGGTCGAGATGGACGGTTTCGACACCTCCACAAATGTCATTTTGATTGCTGCAACCAACCGACCAGATGTTTTAGATCCAGCGCTACTTCGGCCAGGCAGATTTGATCGCCAGGTTGGGGTCAGTGCGCCAGATCTGAAGGGTAGAGAGCAGATTCTCAAGGTTCACTCGAAGAACAAGCCACTTGGCAAGAAAGTTGACCTAGCTTTGGTCGCCAGAAGAACACCTGGGTTCACCGGTGCTGACCTGGCGAACGTTTTGAACGAGGCGGCACTGCTAGCTGCCCGGCTGAATCGCAAAGAGATCGATGACGAGGTTCTGGACGAAGCTATCGACAGGGTTATCGGTGGTCCGCAGCGAAAGAGCGCGATCATGAAAGATCACGAGCGGCTTGTTACTGCGTATCACGAGGCGGGTCACGCCTTGGTGGCGGGAGCTGCGAACTATTCCGACCCGGTGACCAAGATCACCATTCTTCCAAGAGGCAGGGCGCTCGGATACACCATGGTGATGCCCATGGAGGACCGCTACTCAATCAGCCGGAACCAGCTGCTGGACCAGATCGCATACGCGATGGGTGGCCGCATAGCTGAGGAAATTGTGTTCAAGGATCCCACCACCGGAGCCTCGAATGACTTCGAGAAGGCAACCAACATCGCAAGAACCATGGTCACCAAGTACGGCATGAGCTCCAAGATCGGAGCAATTTCCCTAGGTAGTGGAAACGCAGAACCGTTCTTGGGTAGGGAGCTAGCTACCCATAGGGATTTCTCTGACGAGATGGCACAGCAGGTGGACATCGAGGTGAAGGTGATCCTTGAGACCGCTATGGACGAGGCTCACAAGGCCCTCACCACAAACCGAGCGGTGCTGGACAAGCTGGCAAAGGAGCTCCTTGAGAGGGAGACTTTGAACCAGGACGAGATCGCCACAATCTTTAAGGCCGTGAAGAAGCTTCCAAAGCGAACTACTTGGCGCTCTTCGACCAAGCGTGCTCTTTCGACTAAGGGGCCAATTGCGGTGCCAGAGCGAAAGGTCAAGGAGCTCAAGAAGTCCCCCACTCGGCGAACTAAGAAGACCAAAGATGCAGCCGGAACGGATTCGTAAGGCGGTCCTTGAGCTTCTCGAGGCAATCGGAGAAGACCCGGGCCGTCCCGAGCTAGCCCAGACCCCGCAGAAGGTCGCGGACGCCTACGAGTCTTTTTTTAGTGGCATCAATAAAGACCCCCTCAGTGCATTGAGCGAGACCTTTCCGGCAGAGAGTTCCGAGGCAGTGATCCTGAAAGACATTGAGATGGTCTCAATCTGCGAGC
Organism: uncultured Aquiluna sp.; assembly: GCA_964350385.1. Lineage (GTDB taxonomy): Bacteria > Actinomycetota > Actinomycetes > Actinomycetales > Microbacteriaceae > Aquiluna. Next base: position 4,281 of record CAYGJH010000028.1, read on the forward strand.
ATCATCTCCTGCCCTTTACGGGCGTTGCCCATATCGCCTACCTTCCCTCGGACAGAGTTGCAGGTCTGGGAAGACTTGCAAATGTTGTTGAGATTTTGGCCTCGAGGCTGCAGCTGCAGGAGAACCTGACCGCTCAGATTGCCGATGCCATAGAGCAGGGCCTCGATGCTCGCGGTGTTGTGGTGGTTATTGAGGCAAGGCACCAGTGTGTTGCATCGAGGGGCGCAAGGCAGCCCGAGGTGAACACCGTGACCATGGCCTCGAGAGGGCAGTTCTCGGACCCGGTTCAAAGAGCCGAGGTCATGGGCCTTATCTCTAAGGGCAATGCCTAGCTGGCAGCGACCCCTTGTCATGGGAGTCCTCAATGTCACCCCGGACTCCTTCAGCGATGGCGGTCAATTTCTAGAGTTTGACTCGGCGTTAGCCCATGCCAGAGAGATGGCCGAGCAGGGTGCTCAGATCATCGACATTGGTGGCGAGTCAACAAGACCTGGCAGCATGCGGGTGAGTCTCGATGAGGAGCAGCAGCGAGTGCTGCCGGTGATTCGGGCCATCAAAGAGGAGCTCAAGGTCAAGGTGTCAATTGACACCATGAACGCCGATACCGCGGCAAAGGCCATTTCGGCGGGGGCCGACATCGTAAACGACGTCTCGGGTGGTCTGGCAGACCCGCAGATCTTTGCGGCGGTTGCCGACAGTGATTGCAACTACGTGCTTGGCCACTGGCGCGGCCACAGCGACATCATGGACTCCCTCACTACCTACTCCGATGTTGCCCGGGAGGTTGTGGCGGAGCTGGCCGAGCAGGTTTCGATGGCGGTGGCCGCTGGGATAGCCAGAGAGCGCATCGTTGTTGACCCGGGCCTCGGCTTTGCTAAGGACATGAAGCAGAACTGGGACCTGGTTGCGAGGCTGGACGAACTAGAAAACCTTGAGCTTCCAATCCTCGTTGGCGCCTCGAGAAAGCGTTTTATTGCCCACGCACTAGACAGCAAGAACCCGCAGTCCGTCGACACCGGCAGACGCGATGTCGCCACCGCAGTGCTGACGGCCCTATTGCTCCAGCGAAAGCTCTGGGGCATCCGGGTTCACAATGTCAGTAACACTGTCGATGCCATTAGCGTGGTAGCAGCGCTGAAGGAGGCTCAGGAGAAATGATCTACAAGGTTCGACTTGATGGCCTCGAGTTCTTTGGCTACCACGGAGTCCAGCAGCACGAGAAGGACTTCGGTCAAACCTTCTTGGTTGACTGCCATCTTGATGTCGAGGCGGGCAGTGAAGACAGCATCGACTCCACCGTTTCTTATGCTCTGGTTGCGGATGAGTTGGAAAGGGTTGCCACCAAGCAGCGATTCGATCTAATCGAGACCCTCGCAGGGCGCTGCTTGGCTGCAGTTCTAGATCTGGACCCGAGAATTCTGCGCGCAACAATCACCATCCACAAACCAAATGCCCCTCTAACGCAGTCCTTTGGCGATGTCTCGGTATCGGTTTCCGGAGCCAGGGGTGACTAAGGCAGTCCTCGCCTTCGGCAGTAATCTCGGCGACCGCCGAGGAACCATAGACGCCGCATCTAGGCGACTTGCTGAGCACAAAAAGGTAGAGCTTTTGGCACTTTCGTCGATGTATGAGTCAGTTGCTGTTACGGCCGAGGGTGAGGACGAGAGTCAGCCAAGCTACCTAAACGCGGTTGGAATATTCGAAACCGACCTAAAGCCCGCAAAGCTTCACAAACTGGCCTGCGATGTTGAGAATGAGTTTGGCAGGGTAAGACTCGCCCGCTGGGCACCGAGAACCCTGGACATCGACATCATCACCTTTGGCACCGAGCTCATCGAAACCAAGAAGCTAGTTGTCCCTCACCCCAGAGCCTTTGAGCGCGCTTTTGTCTTGGTGCCGTGGCTTGAAGTTGACCCAGATGCTGTAATTCCAGGCAGGGGAAGAATCTCGGCACTTGTCGCAGAGCTTGAAGGCAAGGTTGTGAAGCAGCCATGAGGCCACTGCAGCCGGCCGGGCTGGCAAGCTTCTTGGCAGCAGGTGCCGTTTTAGGGCTGTCTGCAGCGCAACTTGCCACTGGCCTTGGCTACAGCTTCCCGCTCAGCCCTTGGTCGATGATTTTGATGCTCCCGCTAATTGGGGTTGCTATTTATTTGGCGACGCTGCCCATCTATCGCTATCGCAAGAGCTTGGAGAAGTGGGAGAGCGGCCCTAGGCCCTCTCGGCCAAATCCCTTTTTTGCCTTCAGGGCATTGGTTGTCTCTCGGGCAATCGCCCTCACCGCGGCCTTATTTGCCGGCTGGTATTTGGGCGGGCTCATCTGGCTGGTTAGCTTCAGCATTGCCCCCACGGGACTGACCACCCCAACTGTTTTTGGGGCTATCGGTTCGCTTCTTATGCTCGGCGGCGGCTTGGCGGGAGAATACAACTGCCGTGCACCGCGCGGGCCTAACGAGGAGGCGGAGTGAAGGTAGGGATCATCGGTGACGAGCCGGCAGGCCCTGTCCTGGCAAAGGCCTGGGCTGGTGCGGGCCATGAAGTGATTGGTGTTCATGTTGAGTCCCCGGAGGCAATTGAACGGGTTGAGGCACTGCTGCCAGATATTCCTATTGCTCCAATGGCTGCTGTTGCCGAGGACGCAGAGCTACTGGTTCTAGCCGTTCCAAACGATGATGCCGAGCTAACCTGCGCGGGACTTGCAGACCTGGGGCTATTCGGACCCAGGAAAATAGTGGTTCACCTTTCGCCGCATCGCGGCTACGGCATTTTGGGAGATGCCGCCAGGCACGGAGCAATCCCAATTGCGATGCACCCGCTAATGCATTTCACGGGCACCTCAATGGACCTTGCCGTGATGCAGAACGCGACTATGGTCGTGACCACTCCCGACACCTACCGACCCATCGCTCAGGCGCTGGTGATAGAGCTTGGCGCTGAGCCCTTTGAGCTCAGTGAACATCAACGAGGTGCCTACGCCGAGGCTTTTGAGGTTGCCTCCGGGTTTTCCTCGCTGGTCGTGCAGCAGGCCATGGGTATTTTGGCCGAGGCCGAGGTGATGGAGCCTGCCAAGCTGATAGCTCCAGTTGTCCGGAGCGCGGTGGATGATGCACTTGCAAAACCGGTTATGCCGATAGACCCAGAGGATGCGGCTCAGTGAGGCTCCTCCACACCGTTAGCGAGCTCAAAGAGGTGCTTGCAGAGGTTCGAACCGAGCGGTCGATTGGATTTGTCCCGACCATGGGCGCCCTTCACAAAGGCCACCTTTCGCTCATTGAGCGCAGCCAGCAGGACGGCAACTTCACAGTTGTTTCGATCTTCGTCAATCCCCTGCAGTTTTCCTCCGAGGACGACTATGAGGGTTATCCGAGAACGCTGGGTGTCGATGCCAGGCTGCTAACCGATGCGTCGGTGGATGTGTTGTTCGCCCCATCGGCAGCCGAGGTCTTTCCCAAGGAGCGGAGCTTCCCGGATATCGACCCGGGACCGGTGGGCGAGAGGTTTGAGGGAGAGTTCAGGCCAGGGCATTTCGCCGGCATGCTCAAGGTTGTTAGCAGGCTGCTCGACATCGTCGTCCCCGACAGGGCATATTTTGGCGAGAAGGATGCGCAGCAGGTTGCACTGGTAAAGCAGATGGTCGATGCTCAGGTCCACTCTGGTACCAGGGAGCCAATGAGCGTAGTGGTGTGTCCCACGATTCGCTCAGAGCAGGGGCTTGCTCTTTCAAGCAGGAACCTAAGGCTCTCCGGTGCTGACCTAGATAGCGCGACTGAGCTCTATGGCGCGCTGGTTGCCGGCTCAAAGGCTGGGAAGCAGAGATCTGAGATTGTTGGGGCGGCAAAGGCCTCTCTCAGCCCCGCGATTAGACTTGAGTATCTTGAGCTGGTCGATGCGAGCAGTTTTGAGATTGTTGAGCGGATTCCTGCTGGTGGGGCGAGACTGATCATCGCCGCCTGGGTGGGAGACGTAAGGCTGATTGACAACCTTTTGATCGGTGGTAGCAAGTGAGTGAAGAGTACGAGGCAGATCTGCCGGAGCAGATCGCTTTTCGTATGCAAAAGCGCGAGAAGCTCAACGAGCTCTCTGACGCCTACCCTGTCTCGCTGCCGATAACCCACACCATTGAGGCCACCAAGGCTCACTATCCAAACCTTGAAGCCGACATCGCCACCGGCGATGAGGTGGCGCTCGCCGGCAGAATCATGTTCCTGCGCAACACCGGCAAGCTTTGTTTCGCAACTTTGCAGTCCGGTTCCGGGGAGCGCATTCAGGCAATGATTTCCCTGGACAAGGTTGGCCAGGAGGAGCTCGATAGCTGGAAAGAGCTTGTGGACCTGGGCGATCACGTGTTTGTTCGTGGCGAGGTCATTACCTCGAAGCGCGGTGAGCTCAGCGTTCTCGCGGAGCAGTGGCAGATGGCCGCAAAGACACTGCGGCCAATGCCCAATCTGCACAACGACCTCGAGGAAGAGTTCAGAGTCCGCCATCGCTACATCGACCTAATCGTTCGCGACCGAGCTCGTGAGGTAGTCAAGATTCGCGCTCAGGTGATGCAGTCGCTTCGAAACACCTTTGCCTCCCACGCTTTCACCGAGATCGAGACACCGATGCTGCAGGTCATGCATGGTGGTGCATCGGCGAGGCCGTTCAAGACCCACTCGAATGCTTTCGACACCGAGCTGTTTTTGCGCATTGCACCAGAGCTCTTCCTAAAGCGGGCAGTCGTCGGTGGCCTGGAGCGAGTCTTTGAGATCAATCGCAACTTCAGAAACGAGGGTGCTGACCGCACCCACTCACCGGAGTTTGCGATGCTCGAGAGCTATGAGGCCTATGGCGACTACAACTCAATGGCCCAGCTCACTCAGGAGCTAATTCAGAATGCTGCCAAGGATGTCTTCGGCACCCACGAGGTCGTGCTCGAGGATGGCAGCGTCAATGATTTGGGAGGACAGTGGAAGCGCATCTCCCTATACGGCTCGCTCTCGGAGGCGGTTGGGCAAGAGATCACGCCAGAGACAGACCTTGGCACCCTGAAGAAGCTTGCCGACAAGGTCGACATTGAGATTGAGCACCCGCTAGCAGGAAAGTATGTCGAGGAGCTTTGGGAGCACCATGTCAAGCCCACGCTCGATAAGCCAACCTTTGTTATGGACTTCCCGGTGGACACCTCACCGCTAACCAGAGACCACCGCGAAACTGCCGGGGTTGTTGAGAAGTGGGATCTCTATGTAAACGGTTTTGAGCAGGCGACCGGCTATTCCGAGCTGGTGGATCCGGTGGTCCAGCGCGAGCGGTTTGTGAAGCAGGCAGAGCTTGCCGCTAAGGGTGACCCTGAGGCTATGAAGCTCGATGAGGAGTTTTTGAAGGCGCTTGAGTTTGGCATGCCACCCTCAGGTGGTATGGGCATGGGAATCGACAGGCTGCTGATGTCGCTAACCGGTTTGGGTATTCGGGAAACCATTTTGTTCCCGTTGGTTAAGTAATCCATGGGCTTTTTTGAAGTTGTGCTGGATGCACTAATCTCGCTAATTCCACCGGCCTTGGTCGGGGTTCTTTTCTGGGTGATGATGCGCTCGATTCTGCGTGCTGACCAGAAGGAGCGGGACACCTACAGCCAGATCGAGGCAGAGGAGCGCGCAAAGCGCGCTAACGCCTTGGGCGAACAGCCCTAGTTTTCGACCAACTCGGCACCTAACATCAAGATACACATTTTGGAGGTGCCAGCTTGTTCGAGAAATTTACCGACAAGGCTCGCAGGGTTGTCGTGCTTGCCCAAGAAGAGGCAAAGCTTTTAAATCACAACTACATCGGCACCGAGCACATTTTGCTCGGCCTAATTCACGAGGGTGAGGGAGTCGCCGCCAAGGCGCTAGAGGCTCTCGGCATCAACCTCGAGCAGGTGCGTGAGCAGGTCCAGGACATCATTGGTCAGGGCCAGCAGTCACCCTCGGGTCACATTC
>CAYGJH010000029.1:0-9295 GCA_964350385.1 uncultured Aquiluna sp.
AGAGACCCAGCTGGAGCTAAAGGTCGGAGCTCAGGTGATGTTTATCAAAAACGATGACACCTCAATGACCAAAGGTTCTGATGGTGCAAGGGTTCGTAGATGGGTGAACGGAACCATCGGTCACGTTATTGACTTGCCGGCATCGGGCCTTGTGGTGGTGGAGGTTGACGGCGAGGAGATTGAGGTCGGCCCATCGACTTGGGAAAAGGTCCGCTACGAGGTGGAGGAGGAGTTTGATGAGGCTTCTGGCAGGGTTAAAGAGACCCTAGTTCCAATAACTCTGGCCGAGTTTAAGCAGGTTCCACTTCGTCTTGCCTGGGCTGTCACAATCCACAAGTCCCAAGGCCAGACCTATGACGAGGTGCAGATCGACATGGGTAGGGGAGCTTTTTCACCGGGCCAGACTTACGTTGCTCTCTCCAGGGTCAGGTCACTGGAGGGCATGTATCTAAATCGACCAATCACTATGCGAGACGTAATGGTTGATAAAGATGTCATTCGGTTTATGTCTGGCGCTATCCCGGCTCCTGAGCTCGACCAGGGGTCCTTAGTCGCCAGTTCAGAGCATCTTCCGCCTTTTTAGGGCGCAAGATTACCTTTTTATAACAGTCGATCTAACCCGCTTGTTTTTGTTAGTTAAGTGTATTTACTAATACCAATGATCTCGAAGAAGAGGGAACTGGTTCCCAGTTCAACTGTCCTAGCGGACTTTTTTCGGCAGCTCCCAAGCCGCCGGCTTGTGCTGCAGGCCATTTATAACGCCGGAAGTATTTCTAGGGCTGAGATAGCCAGGGAAACGGGTCTAACCAAGGTGACTGTTTCCGATGTGGTCGCCCAAATGCTGAGCTTTGATCTTCTAAGTGAGTCGGCGCCACCGTCTTCAACTGGTCCGGGCAAGCCCCCGGTTCTACTTCAGTTGAAGCGTGACCATCTAAGAACCATCGCCCTGGATCTATCAATTACTGACTCTGTTGTTATTGGCTCTGTTGATCTCTACGGGCAGCCCTTCTCAAGGTCACAAAAGCGGCTCGACATCCAATCGCCTTCTGAGCTTGTGGAGTCACTTCGCGCACTAATTCAAGAGGAGATCGACTCGAGCCCCCTCATGGTCCTAGGAATTGGCGTCGGAGTCCCCGGAGTGGTAGACGATGAAGGCATCGTTATCGACGGTGCTGCACTCAACCTCCACAATTTCGACCTTCGGACCGCTCTAGCCGACCAGTTTGGTATCGAAGTTCACGTCGCGAACGATGCAAATGCTGCTGCTCAGGCCGACTCGCTTTTTGGTGGCGCCGAGCAGAGTTCCATGTTGATTCGTATTGCCAATGGTGTTGGTAGCGGTTTGATGTTGGACGGAAAGCCATTTCTTGGATCCAGCTTTGCATCGGGTGAGCTTGGACACGTTGTTGTGGTTAAAGAGGGAGCCAAGTGCGCCTGCGGAAAGCGCGGTTGCCTTGAGGCTGAGATTGCTACCCTTTTGGGCGCGGAGTCACCCAATCAAGAAAGAATTGGGCACCTGCTTGGAGCAGTGCTCGCTCCGATAGTAAGTGTTTTGAACCTTGGAGAGATTGTTCTTTCAACGCCAAGTGGGATTGGCGGACAACAACTCGTGAGTGCACTTTTGACGGAAATTCGAAACTCGACCCTGCCGGAGACGTTTGAGGGTCTCGTAGTTCGTGAAACCAAACTTGGCGGAGACGTGGTGCTGCTTGGCGCAGCGGCCATGGCCCTGTCAGCAGTGTTGGGGGTCGCTTAATCGCGCACCACCAACCGCAATTAGCGGTGCAAAGTCTGCACCCTAGAGAATGGAAGGAATAGAGCATGAGAAAAGGTTCGCTGGCTGTAATAGCAGCCTCAGCCTTGGTCCTGTCTGGGTGTGCAGCTGCAGAGTCCACACCAGAGGCAAGCTCAACCGCAACAAGCGGCGGTGACACTACTGAGGTCATCACCGGTGACATTCGCGTATGGGTGAATGGAGGTGACACTCCACAGGAGGCAAGGGATTACCTCAAGGCCACATTCGAGGAGATGCACCCTGGTTCAACCCTTACCATTGAGCAGCAAGACTGGGGTGGTCTTGTTGAGAAGTTGACCACCACCATGTCCGGCAACGACAGCCCTGACGTGGTCGAAATCGGCAACACCTGGGCACCCGGCTTCACGGCCGCCCTTGCCTTCACCGACCTGACTCCTTACTACGACGAGCTCGGTGGGGATGACCTTCTCAAGGGATTCGTTGAGGTAGGAAGCTACGACGGCAGCTTCTATGCAGCTCCGTACTACTCCGGCGCACGCTTGGTCTTCTACAGCAAGGAAGACTATGCAGCAGCCGGGGTATCGGTTCCTACAACTTTGGAGGAGTATGTCTCCAATGCTGAGGCTCTAAACGCAGCTACCGGAAACTCCGGCGTCTACTTCCCCGGTAAAGACTGGTACAACGCACTTCCATACATCTGGGAGACTGGCGGCGACGTTGCCGTGGCTAATGGCGGTACCTGGGATGCACAGCTCTCCTCTGCAGCATCTCTGGAGGGGCTAGCACTTGTAAAGCGTGCCATGGACACCTCACTTGCCGCCAAGGATGGCGACGAGGCTGAGTCTTGGGTTGCTTACTGCACTGGTAAGCACAGCATGCTTTCAGCTCCAAGCTGGGCTGGCGGATTGCTTGTACCTAGGGAAGACGCTCCATGTGAGCGTTCTGCTGAAGACCTAGGTGTATTCGCTCTTCCAGGCGCAAGCGGCGGTGCTGCTCAGGTATTTGCTGGTGGATCGAACATTGCGATTCCAAAGAACTCAGCAAACCAGGAGCTCGCTCTATCAGCGCTGAAAATCATGCTCAGCCCTGAGTACCAGACCATCATGGGTAACGCAGGTCTCGTTCCTGCGCTAACCTCTCTCGGCTCTACGCTTGGAGATGGTGAGGTGCCACAGGCTGTTGCAGCTGTTGCGGCAAATGCCAAACTGACTCCTGCGTCCCCAAACTGGGCAGACGTTGAGGCAGCCGGCATCCTTCAGGACCTGTTTGTGAAGATTGCAACAGGCGATGACATTGCGACAGCAGCCTCCGAGGCTGATGCTGCAATTGAAGAGCTGCTAAACAGGTAACAAGTGGAATCTAGTCACCATCAGGGGGCTCCGGCCCCCTGATGGTGACTCCTTTCAGAACTCGAGACGATGAAAAAACTCAAGAGCCTTCCTGCATGGCTTATGCTCTCGCCGGCAATCACGGTTCTAGCCGTGATAATCGGTTGGCCGCTCATCAATCTCGTTGTGATGTCGACCCAAGAATATGGCCGTGCTCAAGTTTTCGGAGCCCCGCCTGAGTTCGTTGGTCTGGAAAACTTCGCCTACATCTTGCAAGACGACAAGTTCTGGGGTGTTTTCAATCGCAGTATCGCCTTCGCGGCAGTCAATGTGATTGCAACCATGGTGCTTGGCACTGTCGTAGCGCTTGCAATGTTCCAAATGCAGAAGGGGTGGCGCCTTCTGGTTCAGGCAGGTCTATTGGTCGCCTGGGCCATGCCGCAACTAACCGCGGTGATTGTTTGGGGCTGGATGTTCAATACCGAGTACGGGGTCATCAATTACGCCCTCACAGAGTTCCTTGGCCTTGAATACCTGGGCCATTCTTGGTTCAGCGAACCACTCTCATTCTTTGCGGTTGCAACCGTAATCATTACGTGGCAGTCGGTGCCATTTGTGGCGTTCACCCTCTACGCGGGTTTGACTCAGATCCCAAATGAGGTCAGAGAGGCCGCCATGATTGACGGCGCAAATTCAGTTCAGCGTTTCAGAAATTTGATCGTCCCCTATCTCCGCCCAGTTTTTGCCATTGTTATCACCTTGCAGATCATTTGGGACTTGCGAGTGTTCACCCAGATATACGCGCTTCAGGGTCTTGGCGGCTTGAGGGAAGAGACCAACACTCTCGGTGTCTACATCTACCAAGTCTCTCTCGGCAGCGGAAATTACGGAATGGGAGGCGCCATCTCACTAGTCATGGTTGTGATGATGTCGACGTTCGCCTTCTATTACGTGCGACGCACCCTGAAAGAGGTCGACTGATGAGGAGAGCGTCCAAGAAAATCAGCCTTGCAGTTTTCGCAGTGGTGATATTTGTCTTTTCAGTGTTCCCGGTTTACTGGATGATCAATACCTCGTTCACGCCAAACGGCCTCACCCGAAGACCAACACCGAGTTTCTTCCCGACGGAATTCACCTGGGACAATTTCGCAACTGTTTTGTTTGACGAAGAGCAGACTCCCTTCATTCCCGCGCTGCAGAATTCGTTAGCCATCACCGGCGTCACGGTAACTTTCGCTCTTGCGTTTGCGTTTCTAAGCGCGGTAGCGCTTGCCAGGTTCCGATTCTTGGGTCGAAAGACGTTCCTAATCATCATTTTGGGTGTTCAAATGATCCCGGGCGAAGCCATGATTATTTCCATCTACCGCTTGATTGACGATGCAAATCTGCTCAACTCAATACTCGGGCTTTCGATTGTTTACATCGCGACCGTGCTTCCATTCACAATCTGGATGCTGCGCGGGTTTGTAGCCGGTGTGCCAATTGAACTCGAAGAGGCAGCCATGGTGGATGGTTGCACGAAGCAGCAGGCGTTTAGAAAAGTGACTCTCCCGCTGCTTGCTCCAGGCCTGGTTGCTACGGGAGTTTTTGGATTTATCCAAGCTTGGAACGAGTTCTTGTTGGCGCTCGTGATAAATGCTCGGCCTGAAATGATGACTCTCCCAGTTTGGCTGCGGACTTATCAGCAGGTGACTAACGAGACCGACTGGGCCGCAATCATGGCGGGCTCGGTTTTGATGACAATCCCTGTTCTAGTTTTCTTCATCATCGTGCAGGGCCGAATGACGTCGGGTCTGGTGGCAGGGGCGGTGAAAGGCTAATGACTGAGCGCTTCAATGTCCTCTCCAGGCTCATGGTGGGGTTTAGCGGAGGTGTTGTTCCCAAAGAATTTGCAGAACTGTCTGCCAAAGGACTTCGCAGTGTGGTCCTTTACGGAGAAAATGTTGAAAGCCCAAGTCAGCTTGCCGAGCTGACAAAAAGCTTGAGGGCATCTTTGGGACCCGATGCGGTAATTGCCATTGATGAGGAAGGCGGAGACGTAACTAGGGTCGACTATCTTGTCGGGAGCCGATTTGCAGGCAGCAGTTGGCTCGGACAGCATGATGATCTCAATGTGACCCGTCGCGATGGCCAAATGGTCGCCTCAGTGCTCGCGGGGCTTGGCATTAACTTGAACTTTGCACCAGATGCAGACGTCAATACCAACCCCCTAAATCCTGTGATTGGAAATCGAAGTTTTGGGACTCGTCAAGAAGCTGTAGCTGGCCACGTGGCGGCTTTTGTCGAGGGTCACGAGGAAGGAGGAGTTGGCACGACACTCAAGCATTTTCCCGGCCATGGGAACGTGGTGAGCGACTCTCACCTGACTCTTCCTCGTGTTCCAGGTGGCCTCGCTGAACTGGAGGCACACCACCTTGAACCCTTTAGATCCGGCATCCAAGCAGGTGCATCGGCTGTAATGTTGGCCCACCTTGATCTTGGTGATGGCCGCCCCACGTCTCTCAGCCAATCCATTGTGAACAAGCTTCGATACGAACTCGGTTTTGAGGGGCTTATCATTACGGATGCGCTGGACATGGGGGCCATTACCTCGCAAATGAGCATTCCTGAAGCGGCCGTAGAGGCGCTTCTAGCGGGCAACGACTTGGTATGTCTCGGCCCGCGGACCAGCACCGAAACGCTCATGGAAATTCTTGAGCTGTGGAAGAAAGTCCCCAGTGATGTTGCCAGGAGCAATGAAGTCGAAGCCAGTGCTCGACTAGCTGCTTTTGTAGAGGGCCACAAAGACCCCTCTCCAGTCGAAACGCCAGAGCCAACCTACGAGATGACCTTCGAAATACCTCCGAGATTCCAGCGAGCGGACGTTGTTCGAATTAGCTCTGGAACTAACCCTGCGGTCGGAGATGCGCCCTGGCTGAATGGCGCACCATTTGATCGTGAAATCGATCCTCCGGAATTAGGTCAGCAGCTTGCAAGCGGTCACTCAATTGTAGCAATAACACGTGGCGGGAAACTGGTCTGGAAGACGCTAGAAGATCTCAGTGAAGCTCAACTCGAGAAGATGTTCCTGATAACAACCGAAGCGCCACCAAGGCTGCTTGGATGTGAACTGCTAGTCACCTACGGCTCAGCACAGCCGCAGGCCCTTGCCCTTGCAAGCGCTCTCTCCCGAAAGGAAAGCCGAATTGTCTGAGAATGCTCTGAGGGTAGGAGTTGATTTAGGTGGCACCAAAGTCCACAGCGTGGTCCTGTCGGAGGACAATCAGGTCATCGCAAAAGACATCCGACTCTCTGGACACGGCAATGATGAAGTGCTCGCCAGCCTGAAAGCATCAATCTCAGATGCGCTAAAGCTGAGTGGACGAGATGGGCGCCCCTCGAGGATTGGCATTGGGACTCCCGGAACAGTGGACACCAGTTCCGGTTCAGTGAGCCACTCTCTAAACCTCGGCATCGAGAGCCTTGATCTAGGAAAACATCTGAGCAAAGAGTTCGGCTGTGATGTCTCGGTTCAGAATGACGTGAACGCAACCGCTGCCGGCCTAAGCATTCTCAACCCAGAGTTGGAATCTTTGGCTTACCTCAACTTCGGAACAGGGCTTGCTGTGGGGTTTGTCAGTGGGGGACATCTTCACACCGGCTTTTCGGGGATTGCTGGAGAGATTGGCCACATACCGGTAGGTAGCGGGGAGGACGAGTGCCCGTGTGGCCAGCGTGGATGCCTAGAGATCTACACCTCGTGGTCTGGCCTAAAGAGGTGGGCTAACGGCCATGCAACCTTTGGTGATCTGGCCGAGGCAATGGATTCCGGCAAGGCATCCGAGCTTAGAGAGACATTCCTGACTAATGCAGTGAGAGCAATCACCACCGTGTTCTTAAGCATGGACCCCGAAAGAATTTTTATAGGCGGCGGTTTGATCTCAAGTTGGGATGGCGCTTACGACCTGGTACTCGGACGTTGGCATGACACCATGGCGAAATCAAGGTTTCTACGATCCAAGGGACTCGGAGAAAGACTTGAACTTTTACCTGCTCAGCTTCCAATTGCCGCTATTGGCGCGCTCGGAGAGTAGATGGAGCTTCGGGTCTCCAGGCACGCTGCCGACTTAGCTTTTGACGCCGCCAGATATATTCAGAGTTCCATAGGACAGAACTCGGTGATTGGCGTTGCGACCGGCCGTACTCCACTTGCGCTTTATCAAGCTCTTGCAGCGCTAGGCGACATCTCGGTTGTCGGAGGCTTTGCGCTTGATGAGTACTTGGGCGTGGGAGAAGAACAGCCCGGAAGCTTTGCTAGTTATGTTCGCGAAAACGTGGAGCCTGCTCTGCGCCTAAGTCCAGGTCTAATTCGTGTTCCTAACGGTTTGGCTAAAGATCCCCAGGCTGAGGCAGACGAGTTTGAAGCTGAAATATTGAAAAGCCCCATAGACCTTCAGATTTTGGGGGTTGGTGCAAACGGACACCTTGCTTTTAATGAGCCGGGCAGCTCGGCAACCAGTCTCACTCGAGTCGTAGAGCTAGCGGAACAGACGAGACAGGACAATCAGCCTGATTTTCCTGGAGAGATTCCAAAAAAAGCCATCACCCAAGGAATCGGCACTATCTCTCGCGCAGGAAAACTGTGTCTTTTGGCTTCGGGTGAGAAAAAGGTCGAGGCTCTTCGAAGGCTGCTTATGGAGGAGGAAGACGAGAGCTGGCCCGTTACCCTCATTTCGAAACATGCTGACTTGATGGTCTTTACAGACGAGAAGACCCTGGAACTAACCCAGAATTAGCTGCTCAAGTTCCATTTCACTGCTCCAAACCGCTATCTCGGTTGGTAGTCCCGGAGCTATCTTAGGCTCGGATAGCCCGAAACAGGCGGCTGGTGAGGTCGAAGCGGCACTTACTGCCGCACTCGGGCTGACTCCCCAATCTATGAGATTCTTCACGGCTTTATCCAGCGTGAGAGTCGATCCAGCCAGCGTCCCATCATCCGCTCTTCGAGCCACGCCTGAAACGACGTCCACGTCAACGTTGCCAAGAGAGTAGTGCCCATCGGGCATGTTGGCTGCGGACATACTGTCGGTAACAAGCAGCAACCTGTCACCAGCCCAGCGAGCAAGATTTGCGCAAAGCTCCGGACTTACATGAACCCCATCAGCGATTACCTCAATCCAAGCACCAGCATCCAAAGCGGCTACCACTGGCCCCGGCGACCTCGAAGAGACGGGCTTCATTGCATTGAAGGCGTGCGTAAGAATTGAGGCCCCCGCAGAAAAATAGTCGAGAGCTGTTTTGTAGTCGGCATCCGTATGACCAAGAGCAACCCGCACACCAGCCTCCACCAACTTCTCGACTTTGCTGGTGGTAACCCTCTCAGGGGCTATCGTGACAGCCTTGAGGCTAGAGTGCTCCAAGAGCTGGTCTAATTCAGTATCGGTCAAATCCCTCAATAGCCCCATGTCATGAGCACCGCAGCGCTCCTCAGCTATAAATGGGCCTTCGAGATGGATTCCGAGAAAGCCGTTTTTACCTAATCTCTGGTCAGCGAAACTTAGGATCTCGAGGATGTCCGCGCTTGACGCTGACACGGTGGACAGTAGAGTCCGGGCAACACCATGCTTTCTGCCATGAGCCAGTAGGGCGTCGAATGACTCTGCGTCGGCAGACAGTGCGTAACCGCTGCCTCCATGAGTGTGGGTGTCTATAAGCCCTGCGGTCAATAAAGCTGTTGAGCCCTCCAGCGGAGCAACGTCTTGAATGAGGGAGTCAAAGGTGACGCCGACACTACTTTTTCCTTCTGGCGTAAGCAGATTTCCACTAATGGAGTTGCCCGAAGTCATAGCTTGAGATTATCACTCGCGTCCAGGAGCCCTTAGCCACCAGTTCAGAGCATCTGCCACCCTTCTAGACCAGTAGCTTTCGTGGTGGCCGGTGTAGGGATAAATGTTTGCTACCAGCAGATCTGGTTCTGAGTAGCCCTTGGAGCGCATCACCTCAGCGGCCATGAGGTGAAGTGGCGGGTAGTGCTCGTCTAGCTCCTTGGTGCCACTGTCTGTCCAGATGCGGTGTCGGCCATCGGTAGGCAGCATGCTTGTCAGTTCGTTGACCATGGTGGACTGACCAAGTAGCCAGTGGGTGGAGAAGCAGATTGCGGCTCCAAAGAGCTCAGGGCGCTTGCTCATCGCATAAAGAGAAATGAGCCCGCCCATTGAAGCACCCATAACTG
>CAYGJH010000030.1:0-8021 GCA_964350385.1 uncultured Aquiluna sp.
AAGCGCGGCGGCCACTGGAGCTTTGACTCAAGAGATTTGATGCGCGCTAAATGCGCCCACTGCATTCGTCTTGCAACTGCCAGGGAGCTTGAGGTGGATGGCATTGGCGAGTTGATTTCACAGTTCTATGTCAAGCCCGACAACCTAGCCATCCGCTATGGCATGAAATTTGAGACCCAGCTCGAGGCAGAGCTAATCGAAAACCTTGGCGAGAAGGTAGCCATGCCCGCGGAGCAGACCATGGATGCAACTCTGGAGCTGATGAGTGCAGGGGTTCCTGTCATCTATCAGGGTGTCTTGAAGGGTGGATCTGGTGCCATGGACTTCTCCGGTCGACCTGATTTTTTGCTCAGGAGCGACTACAGGTTCGAGTTCTCTCCAACCGGACTTACAGCCCGGCAGGTGGATGGGTGGTCTGGAGGTTATGCGGCATGGGATGCAAAGCTCTCAAGCTCTCCCAAGCCTGAGTATCAATCTCAGGTAGGTCTTTACGTCGACGTGCTGAGAGAGCTGGGCCTTGCCACAGCAAATAATCACGGGCTCATTCTTGGCTCGAGGGAACTTGCAGATTTTGCAGGGGACGTGCTGGTTGCCCAAATGATTGAGCAGCGCAATGCCTACCTGAAGAAAGTTTTTCAATTCATAGATGAGGACCCGCAGCGAGCCGAAGATGTTGGAACGCTTATCTGCGACGCCTCAAGCTACTGCGACATCTGCGAATACCCGGAGCTGTGCCAGCACATGCGACGCGAACTCAACCATCTTCAGCTGGTTGCTGGCATTACCCGGGTGCAAATTGAATCGCTACAGCGCGGGGGTGTGAAGTCAATTCGGCAGCTTGCAGAGCGCAAAGATGCAACCGACAAACTTTCTCAGGAGCAGGTTGCAAAGCTGTCCCGGCAGGCCAGACTGCAACAGCACACCTACGACACAGGTGAGCACCTGGTGGAAATCGTCTCGGAGTCCGAACTTGCAAAGCTGCCTCCTGAAAATGCGGGAGACATTTTTTTCGACCTCGAGGGTTTCACCTTCTTTTCTGAGCCAGGAGGTATCGAGTATCTATTTGGCTATGTCTCGATCGAGGATGGCGAGCAGTTTCATCATGACTGGGCTGATACGAGAGATGAGGAAAAGGTTATTTTCCAGAGGTTTATGCACGATCTCATGAACCGTCTTCAAAAGCATCCAGATGCACGGGTTTACCACTATGCCAACTACGAGCAGGCTGCTCTGAAAAAGCTTTCGGAGCGCCACGGAAGCTACCAGCACGAGGTGGCAGAACTTATCGACAGAGGGGTTTTTGTAGACCTCTACAAACTTGTCAAGGCCTCCATCATGATCTCTCAAGAGAGCTACAGCATCAAGAAGCTTGAAAACTACTACAGCTTCGACAGGGCCTCCGATGTCAAGGAGGCGATGGGATCAATGGAGTACTACGACCAGTACCTCAGCACACTAAACGACAAAGCTGCCGCGGAAAACCTAAAGCGCCAGGTGATCTCCTACAACCAAGATGATTGCGTGAGCACGCTGGCGCTTACTAGGTGGCTTAGGTCTTTAGTAAACCGAGACGTCTAGCGGGATGCCTGGACCAAAAGTGGTCGATACGGCACCCTTCTGAATGTACTTGCCCTTGGAGGTCGAAGGCTTGAGCCTTACAACCTCGTCCATCGCAGCATTCAGGTTGTCTGCTAGCTGGTCCGCGGAGAAGCTTGCCTTGCCAACAATGAAGTGAAGGTTTGACTGCTTGTCGATGCGGAACTCGATTTTGCCGCCCTTGATGTCTGTTACAGCCTTGGCCGTATCCATCGTGACGGTTCCGGTCTTAGGGTTCGGCATTAGGTTTCTAGGACCCAGGACCTTACCCAGTCGTCCAACCTTGCCCATTAGATCGGGGGTTGCAACTGCTGAGTCGAAGTCGGTCCAACCGGCCTCTACCTTTGCGATTAGGTCGTCATCGCCGACCTCATCCGCACCGGCTGCGCGGGCTGCGTCTGCTGCGGCACCTGTAGCAAACACAATCACCTTGGCGGTCTTGCCGGTTCCATGGGGAAGGGAAACCGTTCCACGAATCATCTGGTCGGCTTTTCTTGGGTCAACCCCAAGCTTGAGGGCAACCTCTACGGTTGAGTTCTTCTTTGCTCCAGCGGTCTCAACAGCCAGTGCTGCTGCTTCGGCTGAAGAGTAGAAACGTCCCTCTTCGATTTTCTTTGCGGCATCTTGATATGCCTTTGAGCGCTTTGCCATTCTGCTATTCCTTTTCGGTCACAGTCCGTGGTTGGTGGGGAAGCTGACCCCTCCCACGAGCTTTATTGGGGTTTTTACTTGTCGACGGTGATGCCCATTGAGCGGGCAGTTCCAGCGATGATTTTTGCAGCACCTTCAAGATCATTTGCGTTGAGGTCCTTCATCTTGGCCTCAGCAATGGTCTCGACCTGCTGCTTGGTTAGGTGTGCAACTTTGTCGGTGTGAGGGGTAGCACTACCCTTCTTGACTCCGGCTGCCTTCTTAATTAGCTCGGCTGCTGGTGGGGTCTTTAGGACAAAGGTGAAACTGCGATCTTCATACACGGTGATCTCAACTGGAACAACGTTGCCGCGCTGATCAGCGGTGGCATTGTTGTAGGCAGTGCAGAACTCCATGATGTTCACGCCGTGCTGACCTAGAGCAGGTCCAATTGGAGGTGCTGGGTTAGCAGCGCCCGCCTGGATCTGAAGCTTGATCAGTCCGACTGCTTTTTTCTTCGGTGCCATTTTCTTCTTTCCTTAGTTCAGTGGGCCGACCTGGTCAAAGGACAGCTCAACTGGAGTCTCTCGCTCGAAGAGCGAAACCAGTACGGTGACCTTGCCCGATTCGGGCTTGATCTCCGAGATTGTGCCAGGTAGTCCAGCGAAGGAGCCGTCCTTGATAAGGATGCTCTCGCCAACCTGGAAGTCGATAGTCATTGGTACGGCCTTGCTCTTTGCCTTGCCACCTGTGAAGGTGCCGGCTGCCTTGGCCGCTGCCACCTCTTCGGTCTCCTCTGGAGTGAACAATGGCTTCAGCATCTCAAAGGCCTCGTTTGGGCGAAGCGGGGTTGGGTGCTGGGAGTTGCCAACGAAGCCTGTTACAGCTGGGGTGTGACGAACAAGGGCCCAGCTGTCCTCGGTCATGTCCATGCGAACTAGCACGTAGCCCGGGACGCGAACCTTAGTTACAAGCTTGCGCTGGCCGTTCTTGATTTCAATGGTCTCTTCCATTGGAACCTCGACCTGAAATACCTCGTCGCCACCTGCAAGCGATGCCTTACGCACCTCGATGTTTTGCTTGACCCTGCGCTCGTAACCTGCGTAGGAGTGGATTACGTACCACTTGCCAGGCTGGGTGCGAAGCTCCTCGCGGAACTTACGGTATGGGTCCTCTTGCTCAGCTTCTGGCTCAGCTACAACCTCAGGCTCCTCGATGTGAAAGCCGTCCATCTCGTGCTCTTGCTCGCTCTCGGCCTGAGCTAGGTCGGTGGCATCAAGGTCAACATTCTCATCGACCGCGGGCTCGCCAATCTCCACCGGCTCGCCGGCATCAACTGCCTCACTGGGCTCGGCGAGCTCGGAAACCTCTGGGGTCTCTACAGCCTCGGCTGCCGCTTCGGCCTGGTCGACACCAGAGTCACTGAAATTCAAATCTGACAACTAACTACCTCTAACTAATCTGCGAAAACAAAAGTCACTACGTTTAGGAACACCCAGTCAAGGGCAGAGATGATCACCATGACCACGGCAACGAATGCCAGCACAACGCCGGTGAACTTGACCAGTTCCTGGCGGGTCGGCTTGGTTACCTTGCCAAGCTCTGCAAGCACCTGCCTAATAAATAGCGCAGCGCGCTGAATCGGGTTGCGAGCTTTCTCGGCATCGGCCTTGGCCTTTTCGACCAGATCTTCCGAAGCCTTCTCGTTCTCTTCTGCCACTTGGTTACCTTCCTAGTGTGTCGCAGGGCGGACAGGACTCGAACCTGCAACTTGCGGTTTTGGAGACCGCTGCTCTACCAATTGAACTACCGCCCTAAAGTTGCCATCGCCATCAACCAAGAACAGGCCCAAGGCTTGGTTTCAAGAGCCACCTGAGAAAGACACACTTCTAGATTGAATCTAGATTTATGATTTTCGCCAGATTAGTTTTTGGCAGATGTCAACTTGTCAAAGTCTAGGGCCCTTTTGACTTTGATGCAACGGCGAATTCCCCGCTGTGATGCGGGCAAACCCAAGTATTCTGAAGAGCATGTCTAGCTCTCGAATCTCCAAAAAAATGCTCGCCATTGCAGAAAGTGCAACCCTAAAGGTTGACAGCAAAGCTAAGGCGCTCAAGGCCCAGGGCCGGCCAGTTATCTCCTACGCTGCTGGAGAGCCAGACTTCGAGACTCCAGAAAACATCGTTGAGGCAGCGCTGAGGGCCGTGAGCGACCCCAAGAACCACCGCTACACCCCTGCCGTTGGTCTCCCTGAAATGCGCGAGGCAATCGCAGAGAAGACCCTCCGAGACTCCGGAACCAAGGTCGATCCCTCACAGGTCTTGGTCACCAATGGCGGCAAGCAGGCCGTATACACAGCCTTCCAGGTTGCCCTCAATGATGGCGATGAGGTTTTGGTTCCTACCCCCTACTGGACTACATACCCTGAGGCGATCAAGCTTGCAGGCGGAACCCAGGTGGATGTTTTTGCAGGCAGCGATCAGGACTACAAAGTCACCCCAGAGCAGCTCGAGGCCCACTACACGCCAAAGACCAAGGCGCTTTTGATGTGCTCGCCCAACAATCCAACCGGAGCCGTCTACTCAAAAGCAGAGCTTGAGGCCATAGGCAAGTGGGCGCTTAGCAAAGAGGGTCTGTGGGTTATCACTGACGAGATCTATCAAAACCTTGTCTATGACGGACTAAAGGCCTACTCAATCACCGAGTTGGTTCCAGAGCTTGCCGAGAGAACCATGATGGTCAACGGAGTTGCAAAGAGCTACGCCATGACTGGTTGGAGGCTGGGTTGGCTGATAGCCCCACCCGATGCTGCAAAGGCCGCGGCAAACCTTCAGTCTCACCTAACCTCAAATGTCTCAAACATCTCCCAAAGAGCTGCGATCGAGGCCATCACTGGGGATCAGGAGCCCGTTAGGCAGATGCTCGAGGCCTTTGACCGTAGAAGAAAAACGGCGGTTGCCGAGCTCAACAAGATTGAAGGAATCGTTACTCCAACGCCTGAGGGGGCTTTTTATGTCTACCCGGACGTCAGCGGGCTCTTTGGCAGAGACTTTGGTGGGCGAAGCTTCTCTTCTTCGCTCGAGCTTGCCGATTTCGTGCTCGACGAGGTTGAGGTGGCGCTAGTTCCTGGGGAAGCGTTTGGCCCAAGCGGCTACTTCAGGCTCTCCTACGCCCTGGGAGATGACCAGCTTCTAGAGGGTATCCAGCGGCTCCAGAAGCTATTTAGCTAGAACCCAATCAGGTTTGGCTCGGGCACCAAGTTCATGCCCCACCTAGAGCTAACCCGCTCCTGAATAAACCTCGCTAGCTCAACCACATCTGCTGCGGTTGCCCCTCCGGCATTGGTGATTGCCAGGGCATGCTTTTGTGAAATTGCGGCCTTCGAGCCAGGAATGCTGTAGCCCTTGGGGATACCCGCACTCTCGATAAGCCAGCCAGCCGAGAGCTTGACACTCTCGCCGTCCTCCATCTTCCACTTCTGCATCTCATCGGGAAACTCAAGCGCCTTTATTGAGCTCACGACAGGGTTGGTGAAGAAGCTTCCGCAGGAGCGAGAGTTGGGATCTGACTCGCTGATGACCATGCCCTTAGAGCTGCGAAGCTCAAGAACCGAGTCTCGGACCTGCTTCAGTGGTAGCTGCGAACCATACTCGGCACCAACATGGTTGGTGATCTGCCCGGAGGCCATGGGGACAGATAGACCACCTAGTTTGTAGAGCTTGAATTCGACCCAGCCAATGACCCCTTTGAGACCACGTTTCAACGCGCTATCTCGATAGCTGAACTCAAAAAACTCGGCGGGCTTGGTTGAAACCTCGTGGCTGCTTGCATCTAAAAACTCAACGCGCGTGATGACCTGCGAGACCTCTTGTCCATACGCCCCAACGTTTTGAACAGGTGTTGCCCCAACGCTGCCCGGGATTCCGCTCATCGCCTCGATGCCTGCGTAGCCGCGCTCGACGCACCACGCCACAAGTCCATCCCAGCTCTCACCGGCTTGGACCCGGAGCGTCACGGTCTCATCTGTCTCGTGGGTAACTTCGATGCCGGTGTTTGCAACCAGCACGATGTTCCAGTCGCTCATGTCGTCGGCAAAGACGGTGTTTGAACCGCCGGCAAGAATGTGGTGTTTTTCTTCCGAGAGCCATGCGGCCTTGGCTGCCTCATAGAGCTCGGCAGCACTCTCGCAGCGGGTAATGGTTTTGGGTACGCCACCGACTTGCATGGTGGTGAGTTTGGAAAGTGCTACTGGCTCAACCAGACTCAAAACTTCACCCAGGCCTGAGCCTTACCCAAGACGGTGTTGCCCTCAAATGTTGTTGTCAGGTCGACTCTCACTCTTGAGTTTTCCTCATCCAACGCAGCCACTGTCGCAACAACGCTCACAACGGCCTCGCCCTGTGGTGGGACCACGACCGGCTTGGTAAATCTGACCGAGTAGTCAACAACTTCGCCTTTGCCCTCGAGCCATGCGATCACCGGTTGGATCGAAAGTCCCATAGTCAACATTCCGTGTGCCAAGACTCCTGGAAGCCCAACCTGCTTGGCAACGTCTTCTCGATAGTGAATTGGATTGAAGTCTCCAGATGCTCCTGCATAGCGAACAAGAGAGTCGCGGGTAATTGGAAATTCACTCTCGGCGACAACCTGACCGACTTCTAGGTTTGAAAACTCAGGCATCTTCGCCCCTCACGACAAGCGTTGAGATGGCGGTGCAGACAAGCTTGTCTTGCATGTCAAAGATCTCGGTATTGAAGGTCACCATGTGGTTTCCACCCAGGCTCTTCACGCTCGCGACCTCTAGCTCGCTGGTCAGCTCATCGCCCGGCTGAATCTGTCTTTCATAGACAAACCTCTGCTCCCCATGAACCACGCGAGAGAAGTCAAGTCCAGCCTCGGGATCTGAAATCACAAGAGACAGAGAGTGCTCCTGAATGGCGATTGGGAAGGTTGGAGGAACTACAAAGCCTTCGCCCGTTTGCCCAAATGTTGCGGCGGAAAACTCGCGAAGCTTTTCCAGCCCCACCACATAGGGTCTGGTTCGGGGATAACGCTTGCCCTGGATCGCTGGATTGACCATGGCTTCAGGTTAGCTCAATGTGGGCTGCGCGTTTTTTCTCCAACGAAGAGGGAAACGCTTGAAAATGTCTCCCCGTATTGTTAACCTTTACCCATCGAAGGCAGTAGCCCTAGAGAGTGAGCCCAGAGGGACTTCCGGACGGTCGTCGTTCTGGGCTTGCGCCTTTAATCGAATTGAATCGTTGTCACTCGAAACCGCGACAAACTTCTGGCCCACTGACCTCCACGTGTCCTAATCCAGCCGAGCGCATCAGGTAGCCAGAGGAGCTGTTGTTGGCTGGATGTGGCATGTTGGAATCCCACTTGATCTGAGAGCGAAAGCCTCAGGAGTTCCTGAGTAAGCACGCGTTTGTCTCGCGCAAGGTGATTTTCGTCGAGCTCTAGGACTAGCTGGACAGCCTGCCCGGCTCGCAGCTGCTGGAGAAGTCCTCGTAGGCACTTTTCCCTTGCCAAGCCCTCGGTTCTCTCTCCACCGCAGACTATAAATAGCACCTCTATGTCCATCATCTGCAAAACACTAAGAATCGCCTTCTTCCTGGAAGTGCTCTCCTTAACAAAGTGGATGCTTGTTTGGCCTTTTTTCCGCAGTGATGAGAGCTCTTTGCGTATCCGAGGAACCATGTTGATATCTACGAAAACAGCGCATAGGGCAAACTCTTTTGATTTGGATTCGTCAACAAAAACGGCCTTCATCTTGTCATTATTGGCCAGGGGTG
>CAYGJH010000031.1:0-7932 GCA_964350385.1 uncultured Aquiluna sp.
GAGCAGGTCCAGGACATCATTGGTCAGGGCCAGCAGTCACCCTCGGGTCACATTCCTTTTACTCCCAGGGCCAAGAAGGTCTTGGAGCTCAGCCTGCGCGAGGCGCTTCAGCTTGGCCACAGCTACATCGGCACCGAACACCTGCTCTTAGGACTCATTCGTGAGGGTGAGGGAGTAGCGGCTCAGGTGCTGACCAAGTTGGGGGCGGACACCAACAAGGTGCGTCAGCAGGTAATCCAACTGCTTTCCGGTTACCAGGGTAAAGAGGCTGTATCTGTTGGTGGCGAGGTTGCCCCTCCCCAAAAAGGTAGTCAGGTTCTTGACCAGTACGGACGCAACCTCTCTCAAGCGGCTGCCGAGGGCAAGCTGGACCCAGTCGTTGGCCGCGAACGCGAGATTGAGCGCGTCATGCAAATTCTTTCCCGTCGCACCAAGAACAACCCGATTCTCATTGGAGAGCCAGGTGTTGGTAAGACGGCAATCGTTGAGGGTCTAGCCCAGGCGATCGTGTCGGGCAATGTCCCAGAGACCCTCCGTGGCAAGCAGCTCTACACCCTGGACATGGGAAGCCTCATCGCCGGCTCCCGCTACCGCGGAGATTTCGAGGAGCGCCTGAAGAAGGTGACCAAGGAGATTAGAACTCGTGGGGACATCATCACCTTCATCGACGAGATCCACACCCTCGTTGGTGCCGGTGCGGCCGAGGGTGCCATTGACGCCGCCTCTATCTTGAAGCCAATGCTTGCTCGTGGTGAGCTCCAGACCATTGGTGCGACAACCCTGGACGAGTACCGCAAACACTTTGAGAAGGACGCGGCTCTGGTTAGGCGCTTCCAGTCGGTGATGGTCTCAGAGCCGAGTCCTGCCATGGCGATCAACATCCTCAAGGGACTTCGCGACCGCTACGAGGCACACCACAAGGTTTCCATCACAGACGGAGCACTAGTCGCAGCTGTAGGCATGAGCGATCGCTACGTCACCGACCGCTTCTTGCCGGACAAGGCAATTGACCTAATAGATGAGGCCGGAGCAAGGGTAAGGCTGAGTTTCCTATCATCCCCTCCCGAGCTCAAAGAGATGGAAGACAAGGTTGCGGCTGTCAAGGCCGCCAAGGAGCAGGCAATTGCCGACCAGGACTTCGAGCTGGCCGCGTCCAAGCGTGATGAAGAGAAGAAGCTCACCTCCGAGAAAATCAAGATGGAGAAAGAGTTCCGCGAGGGCAAGGTAGACCAGACAGGCCTGGTTGACGAGGGGCTAATCGCCGAGGTTCTCGCGCAGGCGACTGGCATTCCTGTATTCAAGCTCGGTGAGGAAGAAGGCGCAAAGCTCATCTTCATGGAGCAGGAGCTTCACAAGCGCGTTATCGGTCAAGAGGCAGCAATTGCCGCGCTCTCAAAGACCATTCGTCGTCAGCGTGCCGGTTTGAAAGACCCTAAGCGCCCCTCAGGATCCTTTATCTTTGCTGGCCCCACCGGTGTCGGTAAGACGGAGCTAGCCAAGGCTCTGGCCGAGTTCCTGTTCGATGACGAGGATGCGCTAATTGCTCTCGACATGAGCGAGTACTCAGAGAAGCACACCGTATCTAGGTTGTTTGGTGCTCCTCCGGGGTTCGTTGGTTTCGACGAGGGTGGTCAGCTGACGGAGAAGGTCCGTCGCAAGCCATTCTCTGTAGTGCTGTTCGATGAAATTGAGAAGGCTCACCCCGACATCTTCAACTCCCTACTTCAGATTCTTGAAGAGGGTCGTCTGACCGACGGCCAGGGAAGGGTAGTTGACTTCAAGAACACCATCATCATCATGACCACGAACCTTGGCTCCAGAGAAATCTCTCGCGGTGCTCTGGGCTTCACTCTTGAGGGCGATGCCGCGAATGACTACGACCAGATGCGCTCGAGGGTTAATGAGGAGCTCAAGAAGAACTTCAAGCCGGAGTTCTTGAACCGTGTTGATGAGGTAATCGTCTTCCCACAGCTCACCCGCGACGAGCTTATGCAGATCGTCGATCTGTTCATCGGTCGTCTGCAGCAGCGTCTGGATGAGCGCGATTTGAAGTTGGTCCTAACCACAACCGCTAAGGAAAGACTCATCGAGCTGGGTTATGAACCCTCTCTCGGAGCCAGGCCCCTTCGCAGGACAGTGCAGCGCGAAATCGAGGACGAGATTTCAGAGCGAATTCTCACTGGAGACATCCAGAGCGCCCAGGACATCAAGGTCGACTTCGTGGCAGAAGCCTTCACCTTCGAGACAACCAGCCGCGAGGCAGAGGCGGTAAAGAAGTAAATTGACTGAGGTTCAGCGCTACGAGGTTGTTAGCAAGAAGCCGGGTTTTGAAATCAGGCAGTATGCGCCTCACGTGCTGGTCACAAAGTCAATGTCGGGAAGTCTTTCGGCTGCTGGCTCAAATGCCTTCCGCTACCTAGCCGGCTACATCGGCGGCGAGAACGCATCTCGTCAGCAAATTGCCATGACCGCTCCTGTGCTTCAGCACAAGCAACCAACCGGCTATGAGGTTGCATTCGTGATGCCCGAGAACATGGAAGATGCACCTGCCCCACTGCGGGAGGGTATGCAGGTAAAAAAGGTCGAAGGCTCCCTCATGGCGGCCAAGCGCTTTTCCGGGCTGGCATCGGATGAGCTCTTTGAGCGCAAGGCCAAGAAATTGCTCGAAGAGCTGAAGAATGCGGGCTACGAACCCGTTGGCGAAGTCAGCTACGCCCGCTATAACGGTCCCTGGACACCTGCCCCACTTCGTCGCAACGAGGTGTTGGTGGCGCTCGGGGCTTAGCTATCGCCATAATTGGCAGATGCTTTCGATTCGCTCCGCGGTAACTAGTGACGTTTCCGCCATTCGCAAACTAGCCGACCCGCTCGTTGAAAAGCGCATCCTGCTGGGTAAGGAGCTGGTCGAGCTCTATGAGTCCATCCAAGAGTTTGTGGTTGCCGAGCTCGATGGGGAGCTAGTCGGTTTTGGCGCCCTGCATGTGATGTGGCGAGATTTAGGCGAGGTTAGAACCCTTGCGGTTGCTGAGAGTGCGAAGCGAAAGGGCGTGGGGACAGCCCTGCTGAGCGAGCTGCTGCAGCGGGCAAAGGCTCTGGGCATCAAGAGGGTCTTCTGCCTGACCTTCGAGAAAGACTTTTTTGCCTCTCACGGATTCGAAGAAATTAGCGATATCCCGGTTGACCCAGATACCTACGCTGAGATGGTTCGCTCTCACGACGAGGGTGTTGCGGAGTTCTTAGATCTCGCAAGAGTTAAGCAGAACACGCTTGGAAACAGCCGAATGCTGAGGCACCTCTAACTAGATTTACCTTATGGCTACCGACGAAAGCGTCTATCGCACTCGAAGAATCGGCGCCTTGGTGGTCCTAGCAGCTCTTATCGCAGGCATCTGGGGCATACCCCAGCTTTTGGCGAATACTGGTCAAGAGGCCCTACCGACTGCCGAGGTCACTGAGACCGAGGAGGCCATCCCGGCTGAGATAACGAACTGCGCCCCCGGGGTAGTGTCGGTTGAGGTAATGATCGGCAAGCTCATAAGCGGCGATGGCGACTCTCAGGTTGTCGAGACATTCAATTCCTTTGCGGCTGGAACAAACCCAGATATTTGGTACGAGATAACCAATAACGGGCTGGTCGATTGCAAGTTCAACGTCGGCTCTCGAGTGACGTTCTTCACTATTACCTCGGGCGAGCAGACCTACTGGTCCTCACGAGACTGTGACCGCAGCGATGACACAGACCGTTACGTCACCCTCGGGTCAAATACTCCTGAGGAGGCAGCCGCGAGTCCCTGGGAGAAGTCGTACTCCTCAGAAAACGGCTGCAATCCAAGTGGCAATGACCTGGTCCCAACCGCAGGTGCCACCTACAAAATCAAGGTTGAGGTCAACGGAGTCATCTCCGAGGAAAAGCGCTTTATTCTCAACTAAGGGCTGCGGCGATGGCGGCAGCCAGCTGTGAACTTGAAGAGTCAATTACCTTTTTGTGCCCAAGGCGTTTGGCCTCAGACTGTCTAAGTGCAGGGTTGGTTACTCCACGAATTTCTCCGCTGAGGCTGATTTCTCCAAAGGCTGCGAGGGACTGCGCGGCTGGCTTATCTTTCACCGCAGACGCAATCGCTATGGCAATCGCTAAGTCAGCGGCGGGCTCGGTTATCTTCATGCCGCCAACGGTTGAGACGTAAACATCGCGGTCTGAGAGGCTCAGTCCGGCTCGGCGCTCTAAAACAGCTAGGAGCATTGCTACCCGCGCAGAATCAACTCCGTTGGTCACCCGCCTGGGTTGCGGGGAGCCACTTTTCACAACCAGAGCCTGAATCTCAGCCCGCAGGGCCCGGCGTCCTTCGACGGTGATTGTGATGCAGGTTCCAGAGACGCTGGTCTGCTGCTCCGACACAAACAGAGCAGATGGGTCTGGCACCTCGATGATGCCCTCGCCACTCATTTCAAAGCAGCCAACCTCATCGGTTGGGCCAAAGCGATTCTTGAGGGTGCGAATAAACCTAAGAGACGTCTGGCGGTCGCCCTCAAAGTGGCAAACGACATCGACCAGGTGCTCCAGAGTCCGTGGGCCGGCAATGGAACCATCTTTGGTCACATGTCCAACCAGCACCAGAGGTGTTGAGCTCTCCTTAGCAACCCGAATCAGATTGCTAGCGACTTCTCTAACCTGGGCTGGCATTCCGGCAACACCATCGAGGTCGAGGCTGGAAACGGTCTGGACCGAGTCCACGATTATCAGCTCGGGATCAACCTGGGCAATCTGTCCCAGCACGCTCGAGAGGTCCGTCTCGGTTGCAAGAAATAAGTTTTCTGAGAGTGCGGAGGTTCGGGTAGCACGAAGCTTTACCTGAGAAGCTGACTCCTCGGCAGAAACGTAGAGAACTTTCTTACCGCCCTTAGCGAGTCTTGCGGCGACCTCTAGGAGCAGGGTGCTCTTGCCCACACCCGGTTCGCCCGAGAGCAGCACCACCGCTCCCGGCACCAGGCCGCCTCCCAGAACGCGATCAAACTCGTGAACCCCGGTGGGGTAGTGGCCTTCGCCGCTGGTCTCAATGTCTGTAATGGGCCTTGCCGCACGAGCCGAGCTGATTTGGGCAGGCTTTGCCTTGGTGACGGAGGTGGTCTCTGAAACAGTTCCCCAGGCCTGGCAGCTGCTGCATTGGCCAACCCATTTTGCCGTTGACCAACCACACTCGCTGCAGCGATATTCACTCTTGGTCTTGGCCATCAAACCAAACTACCGCTACCCACCCCCACCTAAACTTCTTCTCTCAACAGTTTTTGGGTTTGGAGGGTTATTTATGCGCAGGCACTCCTTCGAGCTATGGCTAACTCTGATGGTCTCCTTGGGGGCAAGCACTATCTATGCCGTGCTAAGCCTGCTGAGAAAGCTGAACTCAACCCAGGGCCTTGCGGGTTCAACCACCACAATCAATAGGCCCCTTGCTGAGCAGGGCTGGCTCGACCTACTTTCACAATTAGCCTCAATCTCACTTTCTCTGGTCCCTGTGTTGCTGGCACTTTATTTTTTGAGGCTGGATGGAATCAGCATCGGGTTGATCCCAAAGGCAAAAGACCTGCTCTTTGGTCTCGGACTTCCAATTGCGATTGGAATCCCGGGTATTGCTCTTTATGTTTTCGCTGTCCAACTCGGTCTCACCGCGAGGGTGATTCCAAGCTCACTTGGCGAGTACTGGTGGACGCCACTGATTCTGTTCCTTGCGGCACTGCGAGCGGGACTCCAGGAAGAGGTGATTGCGGTTGCGTTTTTGGCTAAGAAACTTGAGTTGATCAGACCGGGGTTGACTATTGCTGCCGTGGTTCTCATCTCTAGCCTCTTTCGGGCCAGCTACCACCTGTACCAAGGATTCTCAGCGTTCTTGGGCAACTTCCTTATGGGTTTAGTCTTCGCCTACCTATTTCTCAGGGGAGGCCGGGTCGCACCTCTGGTAATTGCGCACACCACCATGAATACCGCCGTCTTTATTGGCTATCCGTTGGTTGCCCCATACCTACCAATCTAGGATTTACCCATGGACAACCTCAGAGTGTGTTTTTTGGGCACCGGATCTATGGGGTCGGCGGTGCTGAGAGGTCTAATCGACTCGGGGCACCCTGTTGAACTCATCTCCGCGACCACTAAGAGCGAAGAGAGCGCCACGGGCCTCAGGGCAATTGGGGTTAGCGCGCTTTCGGTTGAGCAGTCGCCAGACGCCAATGCCTTGCTTTCGGGGGATGCAGATGTGGTCGTGCTGGGCGTGAAGCCCTACCAAATTGTCGATGTGCTCGCTGAGATTTCCGAAGAGCTCCCCAAGAACTCCGTGGTGATTTCCATGGCCGGGGGTATTGAGCTAAAGACCATGGCGGCAGCCCTCCCTGAACATAAGAACCTGATCCGTTCGATGCCGAACACTCCCGCGATGGTTGGTCAGGCGGTAACAGGGCTGGCTCCGCACTCCACCGCAAGCGCCGATGCCCTAGATGCCGCGCAGTGGCTTTTCTCATCCGTGGGTGAGGTGGTCAAAGTCGACGAACAGCAGATCAATGCGCTGAGCGCAATCTCTGGTTCAGGTCCTGCCTGGATTTACTTCATCATTGAGCAATGGGAAAAGGTTGCTATCTCGAGGGGATTTACCAAGGAGCAGGCAGAGACGCTTGTGCGCTCCACTTTGTTTGGATCTGCCGCTCTGTTGGCAGACAGTGGCGAAGAGCCAAGCGTGCTTCGGAAAAACGTGACCTCACCCGGCGGGACAACCGAGCGCATCATCGCCACGTTGGATGAGGCGAATCTCGAGGGGCTCTTCTCTAGTGCCCTGGATGCAGCCGTCAACAGGGCAAATGAAATAGCCGCCGCAAAGGATTAGGCTTGAGTCATGGCAGACATTTTTGAGGCAATCGCCGACCCAACAAGGCGCAACATTATGGAGACTCTGCTCTCGGCACAGGTAGCAGGCTCAGAGCTAACAGTTAGTGAGCTGGTGCAGAAAACCGGCTTGGGACAGCCCACAGTCTCAAAGCACCTGAAAACCCTTCGCGAGGTCGGATTAGTTTCTGCCCGAGAAGACGGGCAAAAGCGCTTTTACTCAGTCACTCCGGAGCCGCTTGAGGAAATCGAAGACTGGATGATCAACTTTCTATCTCTCGGCTTTGAGGCAGAGGGCGAAGAGGACCTGGCAAAGAATTTGGGTGAAGCTGGGGAAAAGCTTGGCAATTGGATCACCGAGAAGGCCGCTTGGCTTGGTGAGCAGCTTCGCAGCAGAGCAGAGGAACTTGACGTTGACGTTGACCCGAAGGAGCTTGGTAAGCGGCTCGGTAGGAAGCTAGCCGAAACCAGAGTTGAGGCTGAGAAGAGCGCCAAGGATTTCGAGAAGCTAGCCAGGCAAAAGGTGGAGGAAGTAGTCGACGATGTTCGCAGTGAGGCCACCCACTTCGCTGAAGAAGTCAAGAGCAAGGTAGGGAAGAAATAGTGTCTGATAGCACCGATGCCCTTCGGACGTTTGCCCAGAGGCAGCTAAAAAAGAAGCAGGACTTTCGAACCTACATGTGGGTCTACGCGGCAGTTGTAGCACTCACCTCCGGGGTCTGGTTCATAACTTCACCGAACGCTCCTTATTGGCCCATTTGGGTTGTCCTGGGCATGGGAATTGCCGCAATCTTTGTTGGACTTGACGCCTATGGTCGTCTGGGCGGCAAGCCAATCACGGAAGATCAAATCGATGCCGAGGTTGAGCGCCTGAAGCGCAAGGGCTAGACTTTGGCAGGTTGCCCACTCGGGCAAAAAGAACATACGTGAGGTTTTTGTGGGTTCAGTAATCAAGAAGCGTCGCAAGCGCATGTCGAAGAAGAAGCACCGCAAGCTTCTTCGCAAGACGCGCCACCAGCGTCGCAATAAGAAGTAGTAACTACCCGCCCGCGAGGCGGGTTTTTACT
>CAYGJH010000032.1:0-5475 GCA_964350385.1 uncultured Aquiluna sp.
TCCTCAGCTGCTTCCTTCTTTGCACCCTCGAGAAGGGTTGAAGGAGCTGCATCAACGAGGGCCTTTGCCTCACCTAGTCCTAGACCGGTGATGCCACGAACCTCCTTGATGACCTGAATCTTCTGGTCACCAGCTGCCTCGAGAACGACATCAAACTCGTCCTTTTCCTCGGCTGCCTCAGCTGCGCCGCCTGCTGCGCCGCCTGCTGCTGCAACTGCTACTGGAGCTGCTGCTGTTACGTCGAACTCCTCTTCAAACTTCTTTACGAAGTCAGAGAGCTCGATAAGGGTTAGCTCCTTGAAAGCCTCAATGAGCTGGTCGGCAGTCATCTTTGCCATTGTTTTCTCCTAGTTTTTACGTTTAGTTGGACTCTTGCTTTTGACGCAGCGCGTCGACAACGCGAACCGCCTTGGAAGGCAGTGCGTTGAAGGTGTAGGCAGCCTTGAACAGAGATGCCTTGAAGGCGCCTGCGGCCTTGCCGAGCAGCACCTCCCTGGTCTCAAGATCGGCTAGCTTCTTGACCTCTGCATCAGATAGTGAAACGCCGTCCATGAGGCCGGACTTCACTACGAGCAGTGGCTGTGTCTTTGCGAACTCCTTCAGAGCCTTTGCAGCGTTAACTGGGTCGCCGTGAACAAAGGTCATGGCGGTTGGTCCAATTAGCTGACCATCGAAAGCGGTAACTCCGGCTTCTTTGGCTGCAATGGTTAGAAGGGTGTTCTTTGCAACGACGTAAGTTGCGTCATTAGCCATTGAGCGACGGAGGGTCTTAAGCTCCGTCACGGTGAGTCCGCGGTATTCAGTCAGGTAGATTGCGCTTGAGTCAGCAAATAGCTGCTTCAGCTCTGCAACCTTTTCCTTCTTGTCTGCCATGGCACTCCTTTAGTTGGTGCCGGCCTGAAAAATCAAAAAAGCTCCGGCGCAAATGAACACCGGAGCTGAAGCTCTAATACTCACCTGCGCGGGCCGTCTCTTTGGACTCTTCGTAGACCAGGCGAATCTAGAGAATTGCTTCTTTGGATTACCTGGACCTAAACCGGCGGTCTTTGGCTGCGTATAGCTTATTTGGGCGGTGCTTTGCCCGCAAGTCCTTTTTGACCTTGTTCTTGTTAGGCGCATCGAAGCGAGAGTCACCAAAGTCCAGCGAATCCACAATAGGTGGTGGGGCAATCGGACCAGCTAGCTCTTCGAGCAGCGGGTCCGCAGGAGCTACCTGGTGAAAGATCGCCTCGCGATCTGCCATTTGCATGATGGTCTCGACCTTGCGAGTGCGGCCAACGGGCACGATTGAAACAACGCTCCCGCTGCGACCTGCGCGACCAGTTCTTCCTGCTCTGTGGAGGTAGGTTTTGTAGTCCTCTGGGAGATCCAGCTGGATGACCAATTTGACATCATCGACGTGAATGCCGCGTGCAGCAACGTCGGTTGCGATCATTACTCTTGCTGCGCCCTTGGTGAAACGCTCGAGGTTCCTGGTTCGCTGAGCCTGATTTAGGTCGCCGTGGAGCCTCGCCGTTGGGACACCAGTGTCGTTGAGCGACTGGGCCAAAGCCTCGGCGGTCTGCTTGGTCCTCACAAAAACGATTGATCTGCCCGATCCTTGAACCAGGCGGTGGAAGACCTTTGAGCGGTGGCCTGGCTCGATAACCAGCACGATGTGGTCAATGTCAGAAGTTTCCTGCATCTCACCGGGCACCTCATAAACAAAAGGAGACGGCATGAACTTGCGAACAAGTGCCGATACCTCTTTATCCAGAGTGGCAGAGAACAGTAGCTTCTGGCTCTCGCCAGTCTGCTCCAAGATTCTCGTTACTGGCTCAATAAAGCCGAGGTCACACATGTGGTCGGCCTCATCAACGACCACCTGGGTGCAGTCGGAGAGGTCAACCAGTCCCTGACGGATTAGGTCTTCGAGTCTGCCGGGGGTTGCGATGGCAATGTCAACGCCGCGCTTGAGGGCTTGCTCCTGCTTGAACTGGGAGACGCCGCCGTAGATCGTGGTGGTGAAGAACCCTACTGACTTTGCAAGCGGTGAAAGGGTCTTGTTAATCTGCTCCGCTAGTTCCCTTGTTGGTGCGAGCACCAGAGCCCGTGGCTTACCCGGAACACGAGTTTGGTTACCACCTGCAGCGAGCTTCACAACCAGCGGAACTCCAAATGCGATGGTCTTGCCGCTACCGGTCTTTCCTCGACCCAGGACGTGGTGGCCGTCAATTGCTGCAGGAATAGTTGCCGCTTGGATCGGAAACGGGGTGACTGCTCCCAGCTTGGCTAGCTCCTGAGTGATTCGCTCTGGGAGCTCCATCTGCTGAAAAGTCTCAAAGCTGGCGTGCTGCTGGGATGACTCGAAGCGCTCCTGCTTCGCAAAATTGGGTTTGGGGCTTCTTGCCGCTGGGCTCTGCCCTTGAGGCTTGGACGCTTTGTGGCGTGGTTTGTAGTCTGCGCGCTTGGAAGCGTAGCCCTTGCGGCCATTGCTCTTGGTCGGGGCAGCAGAAAATGATTTATTTGGCATCTTTGGGGGGTTATCTCTCGTCGGTGAAACCGGAGAGCCCGAAATCACTACCTCAAGCCTAGGCCCTGCCGCCCAAAAAGGATAGGTCTAGTCGATCAGGCCGCGAACCTTGAGTTCGGCATGGAGGATGGCATCGCTTGGCTCAACCAAGTGTGTGCCGTCCTTGAAGCGGATTACTGGAATGTTTGTCCTTCCGGAGATTGCCTGTGCCTTGTCGGCATTCTCCTTGCTCTCCTCAACGTCGAACTCGTCATAATCCACATTGAGCGTGTCCATAAGCGACTTGGACCTGCGGCAATCTCCGCACCACTGTGCTCCGTAATATTCGATTTCAGCCATATCTACCTCAGTAAATTCTCTTCTGGCACTATCAATTCGCCAGCTGTAAAACTAATTCCCTCGAGGCTGGTAAGCACGAAGTCTGCCTCAGAATCCAAGACCTCCGGCCCTACCCCCAGCACATATTTGGCCCTCGCCGCTACAGCGGCTGCAACACCCGAGGGGGCATCTTCAAAGACGATGCAGTCTTCGGCACTGAGTCCAAGCTTTCGTGCGCCCATTAGATAAGGCTCAGGATCGGGTTTTCCTTTTGATACCTCATCCGCGCTCACCAGAAGCTCAGGAACTGGAAGTCCTGCAGCTTCTAACCTTCCCTTTCCCAGCTCTCGCCCCGCCGATGTGACCACGGTCCAGCTGCCGGGCTCGAGAGCCTCGAGTAGTTGCCTGGCCCCCGGCATTGCAGTGGTGAGGTGGACAAGGTCAAGTTCAAGTTGGTTTATTCGCTCGAGTGCCTGCTCATAGTTGTCCTCGCTCACCAACGAGCGGACGATTTCACTGGCTCGTTTGCCGTGGTGGGCGTAGGAGATTTTGAAACCCGGCGCGAACTCCTGACTCCACTTGCCCCATGAGCCGTCGACCGTCCCCATCGAATCGACCAGCACTCCATCGTTATCAAAGAGCAGGCCGCGAGCCTGGAGAATCATCTAGTTGGTCTTGGCTTCCTGGTTGCGAATCACGATTGTTCGATAGATGCCCCACTCAGCTAGCAACAAAAGCAAAATCGGGGGCAACATCTCCTCGATTAGCCACCCAAAGGATGGGGCCATAAGCGTGCTTTCGAAGTTGTAGATCTCGCGACCATCGACAATCTCCATGGTGTCGGAGTAGGACATGAGTTCACCTATGCCGGAGAAGCCCAGAGTGAAGGCCATGATCAAAACGACCACCGCAAAAACTATCGAGAGAACGAAGTTGAGATTGACAGCCGCCACTCCGCTCTTGCGCTCCCGGGGAGGCAAGGCCCTCGCGGAGCGAGCCCGAGCAGCGAACGTGGTGCCTAAAACAATCGAAATGCCGATAATCGCCTGGATGATTACCCAGATCCAAGCGTCCAAAGAGGTCTTAGTTATGTCAAAGACTGTTAGGCCAAAGATGATGGCGATTGCCGTGCCAATGACGGGAACGGCATAGGCCAGCCCGACCGCACGCTGCAACTTGAGCCTGTCCTCGTCTTTCTCGCCCTCAGGGATATCGGGCGCATTGCTCCTAAACACAAATGCTGAGAGGAGGGTGTAGACAACGAGAACCGTTGCCAGCACGATCGGCACATAGACGTTGATAAGGCGCATCCAGACCGGTTCTTCTCGGATGTCATAGCTATTCCAGGCACCTAGGAAGTTGCCGACGCCAAAGACGGCCCCGGCAACTAGCGACAAGATCACGGTGAGGTTGGTGAACCTGTGAGCCGACTTAGCAATCGCGAGCTCGGTGTTCGATCGCAGTCCCACAGCCACATGTAGCGAGCGCAGCGAGACCAGTGCGAATAGCGTGATTGCAAGAAGGAACACATAAATCTGCCACTGGATGGTTGGGTCTGGATACTTTGGCTCTCCGCTATCGGTCCATTGAGTATCAGGGGCAACTAAATCAAGATAGCTGCCGAACATGAACAGAACCCAGGTGACAATCAATGCCAATAATGGGTTTCTGATTGCACGCTTTGCGGATTCTGTGGGAGCCATAGCTAAAGCCTAGACTTGCCGCATGATTTTGGTAATTGGCGAGGCGCTCATTGACCTAATCGGCGAAGAGGGTTCTGGGGGGCAGTACACCGCAGTCGTAGGGGGCGCTAATGCAAACGTGGCTCTTGCCCTCGCAGTAAGGGGAGAACCCCAACGTTTTTTAGGGCGAATTTCGGTAGATGGCTTTGGAAAGCAAATCCATGATCACCTCGCATCAAACGGTGTGGACCTGTCGCTGTCGATTGAGGCCCAAGAGCAAACCACGCTTGCTGTGGCAACCATTGATGCCCAAGGGGTAGCCAGTTATGCCTTCTACACAAAAGAAACGGCGGACTGGGGCTGGACCCCGAGTGAGCTTCCCTCAGAGAGCAAGGTCGCAGATCTTGGAGCAAAGGCAATTCAGTATGGCTGTCTTGGAATGGCCATTGGCCCCGGGAATGCTGTAATCAAGAAATGGCTCCGAGGTTTCTTTGATGCCGACTCAATCACGCTCTCGCATGATCTCAACATTCGCCCCGCGCTCGGCTTTGATAGACAGGATGAGCTGCAGCGAGTGACCGCACTGAATGCCCAGTCCCACATCATCAAGGCTTCAGACGCCGACATCGAGTGGCTCTATGGGTTTGAGCCAGGCGCCAACCTTGATGCGGTTGCAGCGGACTGGTCACGGGGTAAGTTGCTGGTCGTCACTAAGGGTGGCGACGGGGTGAGCCTCTACCGAGACGGCACCAGACTAGATGTCCCCGGAGAAAAAGTTGTACTCGCGGACACCGTAGGCGCAGGCGACACTTTCATGGCTAATTTCTTAGGTGAGCTTAGGGCTCTCGATGCATTGGGTGACAAACCCCTTAGTCGCCTTTCAAGACTGGGAGATGCCGAACTTGGTGAGGCCGCGAGAGTGGCCAATGTCGCTGCATCCATAGTTTGCGAGCGAGTTGGTTG
>CAYGJH010000033.1:0-5295 GCA_964350385.1 uncultured Aquiluna sp.
CTACACTTGTTCAGATGCGGAAGATAGCCCTTCTGATTGCCACGGCAATTGTCCTTGCAGGTTGTAGCGCAGAGCCCGAGGAAACCATTAGTCCGACGCCAACGCAAACCCAGACCGCAACACCGACGCCGACCGAGGAGCCAGAGCCCGAACCGGTTTTCATCGCAGCTCCCTTGACTGGCGTTCTCTATGAGGAGGGCACAAATACTCTGCTTGAGCTTCCCGCGGTCTCAGCCAAGATTGACAACACCACTCCAGGCAGGCCACAGCTAGCTTTGAACTCGGCTGACATTGTTTATGTCACCAGGGTCGAGATTGGACTCACGAGACTGTTGCCGGTTTGGCACTCCCGCACCCCAGAGGTAATAGGTCCTGTCAGGTCAGTTAGGCCCGTGGATGCGGCAATAGTCGATCCCTTCAACGGCATCTTTGTTTACTCGGGGGGCCAGGCACCTTTCAAGTCGGCTGCTAAGGCGACGGGTCTGATCATGAGCGACGAAGACACCGAGATGAACAATGAGACCTATTTCCGCGAAAAGTCTCGAGTCGCTCCCTGGAATCTATTTTTTGAGGCCGCCAAGCTCCAACAGCTTTATTCTCCCGAGCAGCCAGCACCGCTGCCCGGATTTGAATTTGACGCAATACCAACGGCAGTGTCCCTGGGCACCCCGGTAGTTGGGTTGGGCGTCAAATATCCGCAGATGCACTCCGAGTGGGAACTTGGCACTGCCATGTTTGATTGGTCAGTTGCCGAGGAGCCTGCGTGGCTGCGAACTCAGGATGGCAGTGAGCACACCCAAGAGGGGGGCGAGCGCGTCATTGCCAAGAACGTTGTGGTCATGGAGGTGGCCCACGATTTGAGCTTTGTGGACCCTAAATATGGAGCCATACCAAAGGCAATGCTTGAGAACAACGAGGGCATCGCCCACATTTTCTCCGACGGCTACTATCTCCAGGCCGCCTGGTCCAAGGCAGACAGTGGCGATCCAATACTGCTCAGCACAACCGACGGTCAGCCGCTAAAGCTCGCGATGGGCAATACCTGGGTCGAGATGATGGATGTTCCAAAGAGCAAGTTGACCATCACAGAGCCAGAGGCCTAGTCGTTGCGAGGGGTCAAAAAGGCTGACCTTCCGAAAAAAGCTTGCGAGCGCTGCGGAAGAGAAATGGTTTGGCGAAAGTCTTGGGCTAAAAACTGGGATCAGGTCAAGTACTGCTCTGAGAAGTGCAAAAGAACTAAAGCTCTTTAGAGAAGCCCTTTAGCCAATCTCTCAGCTCATCCCCGATGTCCTCACGGTCAACAGCAATCCTGAGCGTGGCCTTTATGAAGTCGAGCTTGTCACCTGTGTCATAGCGCCTGCCGCGGAAGATTACCCCCCTAACTCCCCCTGCGATTTCGGGGTGCTTTGCGGCATGCTGCAGGGCATCGGTCAGCTGTATCTCCCCACCTCTTCCAGGCTCGGTCTGCTCCAGAATTTCGAACATTTCGGGCCGGAGTACGTACCTGCCGATAACGGCAAGATTTGAGGGCGCCTTGTCTGGCTCTGGCTTCTCAACCAGGTCAGTTACTGCCACGACATCGCCTTCTTGGCTGCCGATGCTCGCCACGCCGTAGAGGTGAATCTGCTCCTTGGGAACTTCCATGAGGGCCACGACATTGTCGCCAGTTTTTTCATGGAGAGCGAGCATCTGTGAGAGACAGGCATCCCTTGCGTCAATCACGTCGTCGCCAAGTAAGACTGCAAAGCTGTTGTGGCCGACGTGGCTCTTGGCTCTCAGCACCGCATGGCCGAGGCCGCGAGGATCACCCTGGCGGGTGTAGTGGATGTCGGCAAGCTGGTTTGAAGCCTGCACAGAAAATAGCTTCTTCTCGTCACCTTTTAGAGAAAGCGCCTGCTCCAATTCAGCGACGCGGTCGAAGTGGTTTTCGAGGGTGTTCTTGTTGCGGCCGGTAATCATTAGGAGGTCGGAGAGGCCTGCAGCTACTGCCTCCTCGACCACGTACTGGATGACGGGCTTGTCGACAATTGGCAGCATCTCTTTGGGCATTGCCTTGGTGGCCGGAAGAAATCTGGTTCCCAGACCGGCTGCCGGAATTACCGCCTTGCGGACGAGGTAACTGCTCTCAGACATGGCTAAAGCCTAGACTCAGTTTTCAGCAGATGCTCACCTTAGGTGTCTAGGATTTGTGCGAACTAGGGGAAGAAAGAAACTTGGTTAGAAAATTCTTTGCGGTGTTTTCCGTGGCGGCGCTCGCGGTAGTTGGCTTAGCTGCTCCTGCGAAAGCGAACGTTGCTGAGCCAGCTTTTGACATGGTCAAGGTGAGCTCGGTTTGGGATGCCGGCCACACCGGCTCTGGCGCATCCATCGCATTTATTGATCAGGGCGTGAACCTTACCCACGAGTACTTCCAGGGTCAGGTGATTGATGGCTTTTGCCTCTACGCCTCATACACGAATAACTTCTGCCCAAATGGTTCTAAGAGTCAGACCGGCCTAATTGCCGCCTCTCAAAGAATCGTCAATAACTTTCCGGTCTTCGCAGAGAACCACGGGAACATGGTCGCCGGCATCGCTGCCGGCAAACCAAACAGTGTTGCCGCGGGCGGGATTGCTCCCGACGCCAAGATCGTGATGGCCAACATTGACCTCACCCTTGAGGGCATCACAGCTGCCACCCGCTACATCTCAGACCGAGCAGCAGCCAACAACACGGTTGCCGTCTCGCTGTCCTTCGGAGGCTTGTTTTCGGAGATGCCAAGGAGCTGGTTGCTCTGTGATAACAACCCAGCACTTGCCGAGCTTGCAACATTGATTGGTGACATGCGAGACCGCGGAATCATTACCTTCGCGGCAGCCGGCAACACTCCTGTGCTGGACATCGCGACTTCCGTTTTTCCTAGCTGCCTCCAGGATGTGGTGGCAGTGGGTTCGGTGAACTCCTCAGGAGAGATTTCTTGGTATGTGACGATGTCCGAGAAGATCGAGCTTCTAGCCCCGGACTTCACTCGCTCCGCGGACACACTCGGGTATCTGATGAGCTCGGGAACAAGTGCTGCAACGCCAATGGTTGCCGGCGCCTTTACTTTGTTGAAGCAGGCATTTCCTGAAAAGACCAGCGAACAGGTGCTGAGCGCAATGAAGGCCACTGGCACCATGGTCGATGACGTTATCCGCAAGGACATCCCGATGGTAAATGTTGCGGCCGCCTATGAGCGTCTTGCATCTCAAGCGAATGTTCCGCAGACACCAGAGGAAAACCTCGAGCAAAAGGTGACCATCGGAACCTTCAATGGCTACATCGCCATCTATACCAAGGGCTATGAGGGCCGCAAGCTAACTGCGAAGGTGGCGGGTAGATGGTTGAAAGTAGACCCGATCACTCTCGCTCCCGGCAAGAGCTATTCCCTCACAAAGCGCAATACAGGCGCCGGGTATCAAATAAACGTCGAGGTTTACATAGACGGGGTTCTGAAGGCAGAGGACTCGGTTCTAACGCGCTAGGACAAAGCGAAGCAGGTTTGTAGGTCCTCCAAGTTCCCGCATTCTTCTAAGTCCAAATGCAACACGAACTAGAGGCGCCAGGGGACCAAAGACTCTTGTGAAGACCCGCGCTCTTGCAACTCGGTCACGGTCGGTGCCCCAGCCAGAGCCTGAGGAGACTTCTGGGTGAGTGGCAATTGTTATTGGGACAAACTCTGCTTTACCGCCGGCCCTCAGCAGGTCTGCAATAAAGATGTATTCATCTCCGAGGTAGTTCTCGCTGCCGGCTCCAAATTGCTCGTCAAACACCACACCAAACTGCCTAACGGCATCGACCCTGATGATCATCTCGTAGGTGGCTGCTCGTGCCGAATTCCAAACGCTTAGCTTGGTCCGCGACTTTGGGTACTGCTTGCGAAGTCTTCCGCTGGGATCCTGAGCCTGCGTAAGCAGAAGCGAGAGCCTCGGGTTTTCGTCCAAGTACTTGATGGCCTCTTCGAGGCCGCTCTCGCTAAAAACAATGTCGTCATCGGCGAAGACTAGGTACTCGCCGCTTGCGAGCCAGATGGCCCGGGTTCGACTCTTTGCCACGCCAGTCGACCGAAGCTCTTCAAAGCTTAAGTTTCCTCGGCCTTGGAGATTTGGAAAGTCTGCTAACTGAAAGTTTTTATCGCCCGGGTTCTGAACCACAATCACGGTCTCCCAGTCGGGACGCTCAGCTGGGGGCGTGATGTTTTGGATGCGCTCGTAAAGCACGG
The DNA here is from genome assembly GCA_964350385.1 of uncultured Aquiluna sp. GTDB lineage: Bacteria > Actinomycetota > Actinomycetes > Actinomycetales > Microbacteriaceae > Aquiluna. The sequence goes on from CAYGJH010000033.1 coordinate 4,241, forward strand.
AGTAGCCGATGGTGAGTTTTGTGCTCATTAGAAACTGTTGGCCTTGGCCCTTGCAAAACGCATAAGCGCTGAGGACACCGAGCTAAAGGTGGTGTTCTGGAGCCGCAGGCCAAGGAAGAAAACGATGGTGTTGGCAAGGCTGATCTGGCCTTCGATGCTGAGCCAAATGAGTATTGCGAACAAGACCACCACGCCAAAGCTCGCTAGCAGAGTGCCAAACTCTGCCTGCTGGATTCTTGTGCCGAGGCGCTCCGCGGGAGTGACGGTTTCCTTGGCCCTGCGCTTTTGGACAAAGCCTCGCTGGGTCTTGAACTGCCTGACAAACAAAACCCCCATTACCTGCAGCACGATCAAAATGAAGGCGAGGTTTATTGCTGCAAAACCTGGGTTTAGAAAGAAGAAGAAGGCTGCTATGACGAACATCTGGGTCAGGAAGGACAGCACGTTCACAAGCTCTAGGGCCATCGCCCACTCCCAGCTTTCGGTGTTCGCGGTCTTTTGCCTTTCGTCTGCCCCAAAAGCCTTGTCAAAGAATTTGACTCGGTAGGTCTTCTGCAGGTAATTGGCGATTCGGGTCGTGGCAAAGAGCAGTGCAAAGAGGATGACTGAGACGACGATCTCTGCCACCGGCATGCCGGCACCCGAGACGACGAGGTCGGTGAAGAGCTTTGCAACAAGCAGCTCTGTTACCGGAATCGCGGCCGCAATAAGCACGAGCAGAATCAGCTGCCAGCGGTACTTGCCCTTTGGCACAAGTTGCCTGGATGACTTCCAGAGCAGCGATGTCATGCGCTTCATTTGAGGACCATTTCGATTGCTGTCTTCAGATGCCCCTCGACCTCTTTGATTTTTTTACCTGAGACCTTGATGGTCTTCGTGAGTTTTTTGAGGTTGGTTTTTGAGAGGTCGGTTGGTAGCACAACCGGATTCATTACCTCAACACCTGCTCCGAGCGCGTAGTCCTCGTATTTGATTCCGCTGCCATGGACATTCTCTTCGTAGCCCTCGAAGGTCACTAGCGCGCAGGGTATGCCATAGGAGTGGCAGGTAATCAT
>CAYGJH010000034.1:0-5087 GCA_964350385.1 uncultured Aquiluna sp.
GGTCACCGTCTCAATCATGAGAGGGCTAACCGAGAACTAGCTGCTTTTGTTTCTATCCAAATCTTCCCGAGACATAGTCCTCGGTCTGCTTCTCGGATGGGTTGGAGAAAATCTTCTCGGTCGCGTCGTACTCAATCAGTTTTCCGGGCATTCCCGTTCCGGCGATATTGAAAAATGCGGTCATGTCCGAGATGCGAGAAGCTTGCTGCATGTTGTGGGTGACGATGACGACAGTGAACTTTTCTTTGAGCTCAACAGCAAGGTCCTCGATTGCGGCGGTTGAGATCGGATCTAGGGCAGAGGTCGGCTCGTCCATAAGAATTACGTCGGGCTCGACGGCAATAGCACGAGCGATACAAAGCCTCTGCTGCTGACCGCCGGATAGGGACGACCCTGGCTTTTCAAGCCTGTCCTTAACCTCATTCCAGAGGTTGGCGCCGACCAAAGCTTTTTCTGCGATTTCGTCGGCCTCCGACTTGCTCATCTTGCTGTTATTTAGCTTGTAGCCGGACAGAACGTTGTCTTTGATTGACATTGTTGGGAAGGGGTTTGGTCGCTGAAAAACCATTCCAACCTGGCGCCTTACCTTCACTGGGTCTACGTCAGCCGCGTAGATATTTTCGCCATCCATCGTCAGCTCACCCTGAACGTAAGCACCTGGAATTACCTCGTGCATTCGATTAAGAGTTCGGATAAGTGTTGATTTGCCGCAACCCGAGGGTCCGATAAAGGCAGTTATAGCCCTTGGCTCGATGACCATGTTGATGCCTTCGACCGCTAGAAAGTCTCCGTAGTAGACATTTAGGTCTTTCAGTTCGATTCGCTTTGACATGGCTATCCCTTCGGTGAGAAAACTTTGGAAATGACTCGCGCAACAAGATTTAGAACCATCACGATGATCATTAGAGTCAACGCCCCAGCCCAGCTTCGGTCGATATAGGCCTGAGCGTCAACACCCTGGTTAGCGAAGGATGTGTAAACGAAAACCGGGAGGGTCATCATTTTGTCGCTGAGTGGGTTGTAGTTCATCGAAGCTGTGAAGCCGGCGGCCAAAAGCAGTGGAGCTGTCTCGCCAATGACCCTTGCAATTGCAATGATGACGCCCGTGGCAATTCCAGCTAACGCGGTAGGGATAACTACCTTGATGATTGTTAGCCACTTGGGCACACCAAGCGCATAGGAAGCCTCGCGCAGCTCATTGGGGACAATCTTCAACATCTCTTCTGTTGCCCTGATGACAACTGGGATCATTAGAACGCTCAGTGAAACAGCTCCTGCCATACCGTTAATGGCATTGGCCGGACCAAGAATGACTAAGAAGAGCGTGAAGGCGAAAAGCCCTGCCACAATCGACGGAATCCCGGTCATGACATCTACGAAGAACGTGACGAGTTTTGCCAATCTTCCGCGCCCATACTCGACCAGATAAATGGCCGACATGATGCCTACCGGAACCGAGATAAGTGTGGCTATGCCCGTCAGCTCAAGGGTCCCAACGATGGCGTGAAGTGCCCCTCCACCTTCTCCAACGACATTTCGCATTGAGTTAGAGAAGAAGGTGCCATCGAGTCTCGCGAGCCCATTGCTCACGACTGTGTAGGTAAGAGAAAGCAGTGGGACAACAGCGAGCGTAAATGCCGCGGTGACTAGGCCGGTCACCATTCGGTCCACCGACTTCCTCCGTCCCTCAACAGCTCTCGAGCTGACGAAAGTAATCAGCATGTATAGGAGGTAGCCAAGTACTGCTACAGCAGCCAGATTTGTTCCGCCTCCCTCCTCGGAAAAGCCCGAGAGCGTAAGGGTTGACATAGCAATCGTGAAAGCTCCCACGAGCACAGCTGGAGAGAACCAGCGTGGCAGCGACGCCGATGCCTGAAGACTCGATGTGCTAGCTGTCATCAGTTCGCCCCCGAAAACTCAGCGCGTCTACTAATGATGTAGCGGGCAATCATGTTTATGACCATTGTGATCAAGAAGAGCATCAGTCCCGTTCCGATCAACATAGACCTATAGTCACCCCCAGATTCAGGGAACTGCAGCGCGATATTGGCCGCAATTGTGTTTGGGTTCTGGGATGTCAGAAGAGCAAAGCTAATGACTGAGGCTGGAGACAAAACCATCGCCACCGCCATGGTTTCCCCAAGTGCACGCCCTAGACCCAGCATCATCGCAGAAATGATTCCGGGGCGACCAAACGGCAGCACAGCCATGCGAATCATCTCCCAGCGCGTTGCCCCAAGGGCCAGAGCCGCTTCCTCATGCAGCTTCGGGGTCTGAAGGAAGACCTCCCGAATAATGGCGGCCATGATTGGCAGGATCATGATTGCAAGAACAACCGCTACCGTCAGCATTGTCCGCCCAGTCGCTGATACCTGACCGTCAAAAAAAGGAATCCATCCCAGATTCTCATTTAGCCAGCGGTAGGAGGGAGTCAAAAATGGCGCTAGAACAAGAATCCCCCAGAGTCCATAGACGACTGAGGGAATTGCAGCCAAGAGGTCAACGACATATCCCAGAGCCTGGGAGAAGCGTCGTGGTGCGTAATGAGAAATGTAGAGCGCGATTCCTATCGCAAGCGGGGTGGCAATAGCTAGCGCAATCAATGAACCGTAAAGAGTTCCGAAAACAAACGGAGCCACATACGCGAACGGACCATCTTCAGCTTTACCTGAGAAATCGGCATCCGGCAGAAGCGCTGGCCAGGCCTGAAGAAACAGAAAGAAAGCCACAGCTGCGAGGGTGAGCAGAATGCTGGCACCTGCGAAAGTTGCGCTCCTCGAAAAGATTCGGTCGCCGAGTCGGGTCACCGTCTTTTTCGAATCGGTCGATGCCATTAGGTGCCCTCTTGGTCGATTTCTTGCTTAGAAGGTGGAGGCCCAGTCTCCACAACTTAGATTAGGAGACTGGGCCATCCTTTTGGACGGTTTTTCTAACTTATTTCACTGCATCCAAGATGGCTTGTGCCTTCTGACGCAGTGAGTCCGAAATCGGTGCCGAACCAGCCGCGGCTGATGCAACCTGCTGGCCCTCAGCACTGATGATGAAGCCGGCGTACGCCTTTACAAGCTCTGCCTGTGCGTCATCCACGTAGTCCATGCAACCCTGAAGGTAGGAAACCAGAACCACTGGGTATACGCCGCTCTCGGTCGTGTCGCGTCGGAGCTCGTAGGCGAGTGAGGTATCCGGGCGTCCTTCGACTACGTCGGAGACGTCAACAATTTTGGCGGCAGCTTCTGGGCTGAAGGGCACAAATGAGGTTCCAACACCCACAGCAACCGTTCCAAGATCCCCGGCTCGAGATGCATCCGCGTAACCGATAGTTCCGTTACCCGCCGCTACAGCAGCCACCACGCCCGAGGTTCCCTGAGCACCCTCGCCGGCAACGTCAGATGGCCAGGTCTCAATCGCTCCTAGAGGTGCGCCAGCGGTGTCAACCCATGCGGAGGGAGCTGCCTTTGCTAGCCAGTCGGTGAAGTTTTCCGAGGTGCCGGACTCGTCCGAACGGTGAACGTAGGTGATGGCTAGGTCAGGAAGCGATACTCCTGGATTCGAAGCCTGAATTTCCATGTCGTTCCAGTTGGTGATCTGTCCAGAGAAAATTTTGGCGATAGTGGCTGGCGACATGTTCAACGTGTCCAAGCCCTCTAGGTTGAAAATCACGGCGATTGGAGAGATCCAAATTGGGAACTCAAAGACATCGTCTGTTTCTCCAGCGCAATTCGGGTGGTTAGTGGCCAGCTCCTCATCCTTGAAATAGGCATCAGAACCAGTGAAGAAGGTAAGACCTTGCTCGAATTGGTCGCGGCCAGTGCCGGAGCCAGTTGGGTTGTAGTTGACCGTGACACCTGGATTGGCAGTTTGGAAAGCTGCTACCCACGCTTCTTGGCCCGCTGCCATGGAAGAAGCGCCGGAGCCGTCAAGGGTTCCGCTCAGCTGCACCACTGCATTGTCGTTATTTGATGACTGGCCCGTGGTTGAAGTCGCGACTGGAGTCTCAGCTTCGTTGGCGGCACAACCAGAGAGTACGAGCGCGCTGGCACTGGCCAGAGCGGCAAGCCTGATTAGTTTGGACAATTGGATACCTTTCTAGATTTGTGAGGCAAGGTAAAGCTAGGAAGGAGTGGCAAACGGCATTTGGACACTAAGTAAACAGCCAATGAATTGTTATTTGACTGTCCAGGACACCCTCTCGGCATCAACGAACCTCGGCTTCTTGCCAATTGAAAAACGCATCACCACGAACTCGCCTGGGTGCAAGGTAGTAGCTTCCAAAATGGCGGACTTCACAGCGCCGTCTGCTCGTGAGGCCAATGTCATGGTGATAGTTGGTAGGGCTGGTCGGTGAGAGCAGAGCAGTGCCGTTCCTTTTTGATCAAAGAGATCTTCAACCGCATCCTTGGTTTTCTTTGGGTTTAGCGCGCTTCTGAGCTCGGTGAGCTGTGAGCGGAGGATCAGCGTACGCTTTCGATATTTCGAATAGGGCTTCACGGTGTCTTTGCATCTCGTCCAAGGACTCGTTACCAGACGCTTCGGTCCATAGGCATCCAAAAGCTTCACCAGCCGCTTCGCCTGCTTTTGTCCCTCTGGAAGTAGGGGGCGCTTAGCCTCCTCTCCATGCCACTGATCTCTTGGAGTGGCTTTTGCGTGGCGCAGAAGAACCAAAGCTCTTGTCTCAAGCTCATGGTTCTCGTGAAGCGCCAGCACCTGAGCCAGAACTTTTCGATCATGCTCGTAAGTCAGACGTGCCATCGCCTTCGCGGAGGGCAGCCATTCAATGTCAGCAATCTCTTTGTTTGGCTTGAACTTTGACTTCGACATCGCCTTGCTCGAAACCTTACTGGCCCAGTAGCTGACGAACTTGTCCTCACCTTTGCCGACTTTGTAGTGAATGATGTCGATTTTGCGGCCCAAACGAACCTTGATCCCTGCCTCTTCCTCGACCTCACGGACGGCAGTCTCCTGCAGAAATTCGCCACTGTCTTGTTTGCCCTTGGGGAAAGCCCAGTCGTCGTATTGCTCGCGATGCACAAGGAGAATCTCAATGTCTTGATCCGCTTCACGCCAGCAAACGACTCCAGCTGCGTAAA
>CAYGJH010000035.1:0-5066 GCA_964350385.1 uncultured Aquiluna sp.
GGGGTTGACTATCTGTCGGAGGACAGAAATGAATCTCAACGAAGACATTCAATTAGACGTTGCCGAAGTAGGGGAGAAAATCCTAGGTAGGTGGGCAGAAATTCGTCGCCACACCCGCAGCGTCATAGTCGACAAAGAACTTTTCAAGCCAAGCGGCGCCACGATGGACAAGCACCGCGAGTGGACCTTGAAAGCACTGAAGACACTGGTCAAAGAGGGTGCGACTCAGTACGGCTTTCCCGAAGAGCTCGGCGGGCAGCGGAACCCGGGGGGCTCACTCTCGAGCTTTGAGGAGCTGATCCTCGGGGATGCTTCTCTGCAAATAAAATTCGGTGTCCAGTGGGGACTGTTTGGATCGGCAATTCTGAATCTGGGCACCGAGCACCACCACAAAACCTTCCTGCCCGCTGTTACCAGGCTAGACACTCCTGGTTGCTTCGCGATGACAGAGACCGGCCACGGATCAGATGTTGCCTCTATCGGCACCACCGCGACCTATGACCCAGCCACCGAAGAGTTTGTGATCCACACCCCAGATCGCCACAGCTACAAGGACTACATCGGCAATGCCGCGCTCCATGGCGAGGCTGCCGTCGTATTCGCACAGCTTTACACCGAGGGCGAGAACCAGGGCGTTCACGCCTTCTACGTCCCACTTCGCAAGCGGGGAAGGCTTCTACCGGGAGTTGGAGCGGAAGATGACGGACTGAAGGGCGGCCTCAACGGCATTGACAACGGCCGGCTCCACTTCAACCAGGTTCGAATCCCTCGGACCAACCTTCTAAACCGCTATGCGGATGTCATGCCTGACGGCACCTACACCTCGAGCATTGAAAACCGTGGAAGAAGATTCTTCACCCAGCTGGGAGCTTTGGTCCAGGGACGGGTTTCGCTAACCGGCGCCGTTACTAATGCCCAGAAGCTTGCACTCGATATCGCAGTCAGGTATTCACTTGCCCGGAAGCAGTTCCCAGGAGCTGAGGGTGAAGAGACCACCCTGATGGACTACGGTCGTCACCAGCGCAGGCTCATCCCGCTAATCGCGAGAACCTATGCCCAGATCTTTACTCACCAAGAGATGCTGAACCAGTATCACGCGGTATTCACAGGTCAGAACGACACCGATGAGTCACGCTCTGACCTGGAGACCGTATCGGCAGCGGCCAAGGCACTGAGCTCTTGGTATTCATTGAACACCGTGCAAGAGTGCCGCGAGGCCTGTGGGGGGCAAGGGTTCATGGACGAGCACAGGCTAACTGGCCTCAGGGCAGACCTCGACGTTTATGTCACCTTCGAGGGCGACAACAACGTGATGCTCCAGCTCGTTGCCAAGCGTCTATTGAGTGACTATGCCAAGGCCTTCAAATCACCAGACTTTGGCACCCTTGCCCAGTATGTTGCCGGTCAATTTGGTGAGGCGACGATCAACCGTGGTGGCCTAAGAGGCCTGGCTCAAAACATCGTGGACTTCGGCTCGACTGCTCGCTCCGTTGGCTTCGTCAAGGAAGAGGAGCACCAGCATCAGCTGCTGACCGATCGCGTCCACACAATGGTTGCCACCATTGCTAACAAGCTCAAGGCAGCAGGCAGCGACAAGGCAAAGCAGGCGGAGCTTTTCAACCGCTATCAGAATGACCTGATCAAGGCAGCCAAAGCGCACGCAGAACTGATTATGTGGGAGGCCTTCACTTCGGCCCTCAAGACCATCAAGGACCAAGACTCGCTCAAGATCCTCACCTGGCTCAGAGACCTCTATGGCTTCACGCTTCTGGAGGACAACCTGGACTGGTACCTGATTAACGGCAGGCTCTCGTCTGCGCGAGCTGAGGCGATCACCGAATACATTGACACCAGGCTGCTACCAAGGCTTCGCCCACACGTAGAGAACCTAGTTGATGCATTTGAGCTGCCTCCCGAGCTTGTCAGAACAACTCTTGCCCGCGACGAGGCCGCTAGGCAGGCTAGTCGCAAGAACTTAGTGAGGAACTAAATGCAGACTCAAGACGTCTACTTCATTGATGGGGTTCGGACCCCTTTTGGCAAAGCCGGAGAAAAGGGTGTCTACTGGAAGACCAGGGCAGATGACCTAGTGGTCAAGGCAATGATCGGTCTTTTAGAGCGCCACCCAGATTTGCCAAAAGAGTCCATTGACGATGTTGCAATTGCTGCTGCGACTCAGTACGGGGACCAGGGTCTTCAGATAGGCCGATCGGCAAGCATTCTCGCGGGCCTTCCGCTCTCGGTGCCTGGATATTCGATTGACCGGTGGTGTGCAGGGGCAATGACTTCTGTCACCACAACTGGCAGCGCCATCGGCATTGGGGCCTATGACATGGCACTTGCCGGAGGTGTGGAGCACATGGGCCACCACCCAATGGGTGAGGGAGCAGACCCAAACCCGAGATTCCTGGCAGAGAAACTGGTGGACCCAAGTGCTATGAACATGGGTAACACTGCAGAAAAGATTCACGACCGCTTTCCTCATCTGACAAAAGAGCGCTCAGACGCCTTCGCTGTCGCCAGCCAAAAGAAGGCGGCAAAGGCCTACGAAGAAGGCAAAATTCAACGGGACCTAATCCCTGTCTCCGCGGCTAGCGACGAGGGCTGGAGCTTGGTTACCACTGACGAACTTCTGAGACCAGACTCAACCGTTGAGGGAATGAAGGATCTCAAGACACCTTTTAGGCCTCATGGCAAAGTTACGGCAGGAAATGCCTCGCCTCTCACCGATGGCGCAACGATGTCGCTGATCGCAGGTGAGGCTGCCGTCAAGAAGCACGGGCTGAAGCCAAAGATGAAGATGCTTAGCTTTGCATTCGCTGGTGTCGAGCCGGAAATCATGGGCATAGGTCCAATCCCTGCGACCGAGAAGGCTCTGGACAAAGCCGGACTGAAGATTGACGACATCGGCCTCATTGAGATCAACGAGGCATTTGCCATTCAGGTTCTCAGTTTCCTAGATCACTTTGGTATTGCAGATGACGACCCTAGGGTGAACCCTTGGGGTGGTGCCATTGCGATGGGCCACCCACTCGCATCTTCAGGCGTCAGGCTTATGAACCAGCTCGCGCGACACTTTGAGGACAACCCGAAGGTTCGCTACGGAATGACAACAATGTGCATTGGCCTGGGAATGGGCGGCACCGTCATCTGGGAAAACTCAAACTACAAAGGTTAATAATGGAAAAGTACGCGCCACTTCTAGAGGCCGATGACGAGGTAGTAACGCACTCCTATGTCTCGGACGTCAAGATGCCATCGGGCAGAACAATTGCTCTGATCACGCTCGACAACGGCAAGGATCACACCAGGCCAAACACCCTCGGACCCCACACCCTCCTGCAGTTTGCCGAGAAGCTCGATGCGCTTAAGGAGCGGGCAAAGAAGAAAGAGATTCACGGTGTTGCCGTGACTGGCAAGCCCTACTATCTCGCAGCAGGTGCCGACCTCTCACACGTTCAGGACATAAAGGATCGCAAGATCGGAAGGCTCATTGCAGAGCTCGGGCATTACTCGCTGGAAAAGCTAGACGATCTTGGAGTCCCAAGCTTTGTCTTTATTAACGGCCTGGCTTTGGGTGGTGGCCTGGAGATTGCGCTTAACGCCAACTACCGAACCATTAATGAGACCGCTCCTGCCGTCGCTCTCCCAGAAGTCTTTATTGGCCTGATTCCCGGCTGGGGTGGCGCCTACCTGCTGCCAAATCTGATCGGTATTCGCAACTCCCTGAAGGTGATTCTGGAAAACCCGCTGAAGCAAAATCGTATGCTCAAGCCCGAAGAGGTTTTGGAGCTCGGTATCGCGGACAAAATGTTTGGCTCCGCGAGGTTCCTGGAGGAATCTCTCGCCTGGGCCGACGAAGTCATCGGAGGCAAGAAGGTCAAGCGCAAGCACGAGCCTGGGGCCGTCGAAAAGGCAACGATGTGGGGGCCAGCGGTTTCTATTGCTCGTTCCACCGTGGAAGAAAAGCTTGGCAAGGTGCCACTGTCCCCATACCTCGCACTCGACTTGATTGCAGCCGCCAAGAGCGGCAGCAAAGAGGCGGCTTTCAAGCGCGAAGACGACGCAATTGAGGAGCTGATTGCTTCTGATCAGTTCCGCGCTTCAATCTATGCATTCAACCTCGTGCAGAAGCACGCTAAGAAGCCAAGCGGAGCTCCTGACAAGGCCCTTGCTCGCAAGGTGAGCAAGGTTGGAGTCTTGGGAGCGGGCCTAATGGCCTCGCAGTTTGCGCTGCTGTTCTTGCGAAGGCTTGAGGTGCCGGTAGTAATCACCGACGTCTCCCAGGAGCGCATCGACAAGGGACTCGAATACATAACCAACGAGCTAGACAAGCTGGTCGAAAAGGGTCGCCTGAGCAGGGACAACAGAAACCGCTATGTCGGTAATCTCTCAGGATCTTTGGACTACGCCGCCTTCGCCGATTGCGACTGGGTTATCGAAGCAGTGTTTGAGGAGCTCAAGATCAAGCAAGAGGTCTTCGCCAAGATCGAGGAGGTTGTTAGCGAGGAGTGCATCCTGGCCACAAACACCTCGTCGCTGTCGGTTGACGCGATGGCGAAGACCCTCAAGCATCCAAGCCGTCTGGTCGGATTTCACTTCTTTAACCCGGTTGCGGTAATGCCTCTGGTAGAGGTTGTCAGGGCCAAGAAAAGCTCCGATGAGGCAGTTGCCACGGCCATGGAGGTCGCCAAGAACCTAAAGAAAACAGCCGTGATTACCTCAGACTCGGCTGGGTTTGTTGTAAACCGACTGCTCGGCTACCTACTAGGCGAGGCCATGAGGGCCGTCGACGAGGGAGCCAGCTTTGAAGAGGTTGCTTCCGCGATCGCCCCACTGGGATTACCAATGAATCCATTTGACTTGCTGGAGCTGGTGGGACTGAAGGTTGGCGCACACGTGCTCGACTCGATGCATGCCTTCAACAGCGAGCGGTTCTATGCCAGCGAGAATCTGCACAAGCTAGCCGAGCACGGCAAGCTTCTGGAGCGAGACGCCAAGGGCAAGATCAAGGGTTATGACAAGAAGGCGATGGAGATTGTTTCAGGCGGAACAAACGCCAGAAC
>CAYGJH010000036.1:0-5053 GCA_964350385.1 uncultured Aquiluna sp.
CACTTAGTTAGCGAGCAAAACTTTCAATTGGTGGGCAGGTGCAGGTTAGGTTCCTGTCACCAAAGACTCCATCAATCCTTCTAACTGGAGGCCAGTACTTACTTCTTCTTTGGCTGTCGGTTGGGAAGACTGCTTCTTCGCGGCTGTATGGGTGAGTCCATTCGCTTGTGAGGTGGCTGGCGGTGTGAGGGGCATTCACAAGCGGGTTGTCATCTTGTGGCCATTGACCGTCCTGCACCTTTTGGGCCTCTGCGCGGATTGCAAGCATTGCCTCAATGAAGCGCTCCAGCTCCTCCATCGGCTCTGACTCGGTCGGCTCAATCATGAGGGTTCCCGCAACCGGGAAGCTCATGGTTGGGGCGTGGAAGCCATAGTCAACCAGGCGCTTTGCAACATCATCGTTTGAGACGCCTGCATCTTTTTGCAGGGGCCGAATGTCAATGATTGCCTCGTGGGCGATGAGGCCGTTCTTGCCGGTGTAGAGAAGTGGGTAGGCATCGGAGAGCTTCTTGGCAACGTAGTTTGCGCTCAAGACCGCCACTGCCGTTGCATCCTGCAAACCACCCGAGCCCATCATCTGGATGTAGGCCCAGGAGATGGGGAGAATGCTTGGCGAGCCAAATGGAGCTGCTGAGACCGGTCCATAGCCAGGGAGTTCGGCCTGTGCCATGGAGTGACCAGGTAGGAACTGGGCTAGGTGTGGCCTTGCGACAACTGGTCCTACTCCTGGACCGCCACCGCCATGAGGGATGCAGAAGGTCTTGTGAAGGTTGAGGTGACTTACATCTCCGCCAAACTCACCAAACTTTGCGTAGCCAACCACCGCGTTGGTGTTTGCTCCGTCGATGTAGACCTGACCACCGGCTGCGTGAACGAGGTCACAAATCTCCACCACGGCCTCCTCATAGACGCCGTGGGTGGAGGGGTAGGTAATCATGAGAGCGGCGAGGGTGTCCTGATACTCCGCAATCTTTTGCTTTAGATCCAGGACATCGACGTTGCCATCGTTGTCGCAACCTACAACCACCACATCCATGCCTGCGAGCACGGCGCTCGCGGCATTGGTGCCGTGGGCAGAAGATGGAATTAGGCAGATGTTTCTCTGGAAGTCTCCCCTGGAGCGGTGATAGCCGCGGATTGCCAAGAGTCCAGCCAGCTCCCCCTGGCTTCCCGCATTTGGCTGCAATGACACTGCCTCGTAGCCGGTGATGTCACTCAGCCAGCTGGTTAGTTCGTCTATTAGCTCTAGGTAACCCTGGGTGTCCTCGGCTGGGGCAAAGGGGTGAAGAGAGGCAAACTCTGGCCAGGTAACAGCCTCCATCTCGGTTACAGAGTTCAGCTTCATGGTGCAGGAGCCAAGTGGGATCATGCCTCGATCTAGCGCGTAGTCAAAGTCTGCAAGCTTCTTCAGATACCTCAGCATCGCGGTTTCTGAGTGGTGGGTATTGAACACTGGGTGCTCGAGATACCCACTCTCGCGATGGTTTCTGAGTCTGTCTTCCGCGTCCTCTGGCTTTGGAGCTCTTGCACCAAAAGCACTTGCCAGCTCGGCTAGGTGCTGCCAACTTGTGCTCTCGTCCAGGGAGATGCCAATGGTTTGCTCGTCCACTTTGAGAAGAGTTAGGTCCTTGATTCTGGCGGCCTCGTAGAACTTGGTTGCATCGGTGTCAACAAGCCTGATGGTGTCAAAGAAGCTCTCGTGCTGGAGAGTAAAGCCAACCTCTGTCAGAACCTTGGCGAGGGCAGTTGCCTTGCCGTGGATCTCCTTGGCTATCGCCTTTAGTCCTTCGGGGCCGTGATAAACCGAGTACATGCCCGCCATGACAGCAAGCAGTACCTGAGCGGTGCAGATGTTGCTGGTGGCACGCTCGCGCCGGATGTGCTGTTCCCTGGTTTGCAGGGTGAGCCTGTAGGCGGGGGCTCCTTCGGCATCTACCGAGACACCCACGAGCCTGCCTGGCATGGTTCGCTCAAGTTTGTCGCGGACGGCCAGGTAGCCGGCGTGTGGGCCACCAAATCCCATTGGGACTCCGAAGCGCTGGGTAGTGCCGCACACCACGTCCGCACCCTTCTCACCCGGAGGGGTGATTAGAGCGAGTGCCATGAGGTCTGCCGCAGCAATTGCAAGCCCACCAAACTCGTGGACCTTTGCAAAGAGGTTGTCAAAGTCGATGATTCTTCCCGAGGCGCCTGGGTACTGGATAACAGCACCAAAGCACTCCTCGTCTAGCTCTTCTGGCTTTGCCGCGTCGAAGTACTTGATGACAATGCCCATGGGCTCTGCCCTGTGCTCAAGCAGCTGCTTGGTCTGGGGGAACATGTCGCTGTCTACGAAGAAGATGTCGCTGCTGCTGTCCGCGCTGCGTCTTGCGACCAGCATGGCCTCTACAACCGCGGTGGACTCATCGAGCATGGATGCGTTCGCCGTCTTCATGCCGGTTAGGTCTGTCACCATCGTCTGGAAGTTGATGATTGCCTCGAGGCGACCCTGGGAGATCTCGGGCTGGTATGGGGTGTAGGCGGTATACCAGCTGGGGTTCTCTAGAACGTTGCGCTTGATGACACCAGGGGTTCTGGTGCCGTAGTAGCCGAGTCCGATAAAGCTCTGTGTGATGCGATTCTTCGAACCAATTTCCCTCAGACGCTCTAACGCGTCATCCTCGCTTATCGCGTCAGGTAGTTTGCTGTCGCCTTCAAACTTGATGGCGTCGGGCAAGGCCTTCTCCATGAGCTCGCTAAGGCTCGAGAGCCCGAGGTAATCGAGCATGGCCTTTTGCTCGGTGGCATCGGGGCCGATGTGGCGGAAACGAAACTGATGATGGTCAGCTAGCAATTACTCTCCAATGAAGGCGTCGTACTCGGAGCTAGAAAGAAGATCCGGTAACTGGGTAAAACGAATTTTAACCAGCCAGCCTTCCCCAAATGGGTCATCATTTATCGTTTCGGGAGATCCGCTCAGCGAATCATTAGCTTCGACAACCTCGCCGTCCATTGGCGCATAGAGTTCACCGACGCTCTTGGTCGACTCAATCTCGCCACAAATCTTCATGTGGGTGGTGGAAGAACCGACCTTCGGAAGGTCGACGTAGACAATCTCGCCAAGGGCATCGGCCGCGTACTTGGTGATGCCGATAGTCGCCACGTCACCCTCGACGCGGACCCACTCGTGCTCTTTGGTGTACTGCAGCTCAGTCGGATTTGACATTTCTATCTCCTATAAAACGGAAGCTCAACTACCTCGTAGCCGATCCTCGTGCCCCTTACATCTGCCTCTAGTTTGCTACCAATTTCAAGCTCCAGCGAACCATCGAGAAAAGCCATTGCCACCGGGTAGCCAAGGGTTGGCGAAAGTGCTCCCGAGGTGACCTGACCAATCGGGTTCTCGCCACCTGGTAGGTAAATCTCATACTCCGCTCTGGCAGCGCGTTTCCCCTCGCCCTTGAGCCCGTAAAGCCTCCAAGCCTTATGCGTCTTTAGCTCCTCTAGGGCGACCTTGCCCACGAAGTCGTCCTTGTCTAGAGCCACGACTCTGCCGAGGTTTGCCTCGAAGGGGTTTACATCCAAAGTGAGCTCATGACCGTAGAGCGGCATGCCTGCCTCCAGTCGAAGCGTGTCCCTCGCCGCTAAGCCGCAGACCCTAACCTCTTCCCTGACCGCAAGTGCTCGGAAGATCTTGAGAGCTTCGGTGTCGGGGATAAAAATCTCAAAGCCGTCTTCTCCGGTGTAGCCGGTGCGGGCCAAAAGCACCTCGGTCTGACCAATCTTGCCGCTTGCGATTGAGTAATAAGAAAGTGGATCAAGATCGATATCGACAAACTCGTTTAGTACTGCTGTGGCCTTGGGGCCCTGAAGTGCAAGCAATACCCACTCGTCCGATTCGTCCCTTACCTCGACATCAAAATGCTCTGCAGCATTTTGAAGCTGAACCAGCACCGCGTGACGGTTGCCGGCATTGGCGACGATCAGGTACTCGTCACTTTGAATTCTGTAGACGATCAGGTCGTCAATGACCTTGCCGTCTGCGTTGCAGATCATGCTGTATTTGGCTTTGCCATCTTTCATGCCACTGAGCTTCGAGACCAGCGCGTAGTCAAGAAGCTCTGCCGCCTCTCCCCGAATGCGGATCTCTCCCATGTGGCTGATGTCAAATAGCCCGGCTGAGTTTCTTACGGCGTGATGCTCGTCCAGGTCGGACCCATAACGCACGGGCATCTCCCAGCCCCCAAAGTCGGTGAAGGCCGCACCCATGGCCTGGTGTTCGTCAAACAGCGGTGTTCTA
Organism: uncultured Aquiluna sp.; assembly: GCA_964350385.1. Classification (GTDB taxonomy): domain Bacteria; phylum Actinomycetota; class Actinomycetes; order Actinomycetales; family Microbacteriaceae; genus Aquiluna. The sequence continues at coordinate 4,280 of CAYGJH010000036.1, forward strand.
AGCACAGAACAACCCTAATTGCTAATGCTGGTCAGTTTTTGCGCGAGCTCCCGGTAGCGGTCTGCAGTGAGAGCCACAATTTCTTTCGGAAGCTCTGGTGGCTTGGAGGCCTTGTCCCAGTTCTGCTCGAGCCAGTTCCGGACAATTTGTTTGTCAAAGCTCTGGTCACGATTCCCGCTCTCCCACTCCGACTTATCCCAGTAGCGCGAGCTGTCAGGAGTTAGGACCTCGTCACCGAGGGTGAGCATGTTGGTTCTGGGGTCGTTGCCAAACTCGAACTTGGTGTCTGCCAGTATCAGCCCCGCCCTCTCGGCAAGCGCTGAGGCTTTGATGAATATCTCTAAGCTGCTGTCTCTTAGTCGCTCAGCAATTGCGCTACCGACGAGATCGACCACCTGCTCGAAGCTGATGTTCTCATCCTTTTCACCCTGGGGTGCTTTGTAGGCGGGGGTAAAAATAGGGTGGGGAAGTCGGTCCCCATTTTGCAGTCCCTCAGGTAGCTCAATGCCGCAGACTTTGCCTGTCTCTAGATATTCCTTGTGTCCAGAGCCTGACAAATAGCCCCGCACCACACACTCCACGGGGTACATTTCCAGCTTCCGGGCGATTACCGCCCTCTCCCTAACCTCTTCTGGGACCTTGATCTCGTTCGAGAGGTGGTTTGGAATATCCAGCCTTTCAAACCACCAAGAGCTGACCTCGGTCAGGTTTTTGCCTTTGCCGGGAATGTCAGGGGAGTGAATGTGATCAAAGGCACTGATGCGGTCGCTTGCG
>CAYGJH010000037.1:0-2316 GCA_964350385.1 uncultured Aquiluna sp.
GACCAGATGCGGTTCGGGTAGCGCTCTGCCTTTGCCTCTTCGGTGCCATCGACCTCGAAGTTGCGGTAGCGAGCCATACCAGTACCAGCCGGGATCAGCTTTCCAATGATGACGTTCTCCTTTAGACCCACGAGCCTGTCCTCGCGACGGTCCAAAGCTGCCTGGGTAAGGACCCTGGTGGTCTCCTGGAAGGAGGCCGCCGATAGCCAGGACTGGGCCGCCAGTGATGCACGGGTCATACCCATGACCTCCTGACGAGCACTTGCCGGGCGAAGGCCCTTCGAAACTGCCTCGCGGTTCTTGGTTGCAAACCTCTGGCGGTCGATGATCTCACCTGGGAGCATGTCGGTGTCTCCAGAGTCGATAACTGTGACCTTGGAGAGCATCTGACGGACAATCACCTCGAGGTGCTTGTCGTGCAGAGGAACACCCTGTGAGCCGTAGATTGCCTGAACACCGCGGATGATCTCAGCGGCAGCCTCGCGGCTTCCCTTGATCATCAGCACCTCGTGAGGAATTGGGGTTCCATCAACCAGGTAGTCTCCGGCCTCAACCATCTCACCCTTCTCAACCAGTAGGTCATCGGCAGATGACACGGTGGTGATAGGTAGGTATGGGCTGAGCTTCTTGAAGGTCTTCGAAGCGGTTCTGGAGAAGCTGTACTGCATGGCTAGCGCCTCAGCCTCTTTCTCAGCCTTCTCTCCCTGTGGGCGAACAAAGACCTCATAGCTCTTGGTACCGGTTGCGGAGACCTTTTCTACGAGGTCCACCTTTCCGTCCCAGAAGGCCATGACTGCAACCTTGCCGGCCTGACGCCAACCAACACGAGCCTCTAGAAGGTCGGTAACACCGTTTAGGCCCTGAGTGATGTCGTAGGAGATCAGACGCTCAACACGAACCTTCTGACCACCGATCGACTTCAAAATGGTCTGCTTCTTGGTGTTCTCGGCAGCTCCTCCGGTGTGGAAGGTACGCATTGTTAGCTGGGTACCTGGCTCACCAATGGACTGAGCGGCGATGATGCCGATAGCCTCACCGACGTTCACCTCCTGGTTGGTAGCAAGCGATACTCCGTAGCAGGCTGCACAGATTCCGGCCTCAGCCTCACAGGTAAGCACTGCACGAACCACGATGGTTTCGACTCCGGCTTCCTTGAGCCTGCGAACCGTGGCGTGATCAATGTTCTCGCCAGCCTTTACCAGCACGTCCTTGCCTACCTTGACATCGGCAAGGTTGGTGCGGCCAACAATGGATAGCTCGACCTGCTCGTCATCTAGAAGGTCCTTCTCAAGACCCTTAGACGTGCCGCAGTCCTCAATCTGAATGATTACGTCCTGAGCCACGTCAACTAGACGACGGGTCAAATAACCAGCAGCTGCAGTCTTCATGGCGGTGTCAGCGTTACCCTTTCGGGCACCTGTTGCGTTAGTGAAGTACTCGTGAGCGGTTAGACCTAGTAGGTAGTTACCCTTCACAGGCATCGGCGCAAAGTCTCCGGAAGAGGTCGCAACCGGACCACGCATACCCATGATGGAACGAATCTGTAGCCAGTTACCCCTGGCACCAGATGTAACCATCTTGTAGATCGCGTTGTCCTGCGGGATCGACTCCTGGAGCAGGGTCTGAATCTCCTTGGTCTCCTTGGACCAAAGCTCACCAAGCTCATCGCGACGCTCGAGGTCAGACTTGAGTCCGTTGTCGAAGGCTTCCTGAATCTTGGTGTGCTGCTTCTCAGCCTTGGTGATCATCTCGGCACGCTTCTTGTCGAAGGTTCCCTTCGGATCGAAGTTAGCGTCCGAGATAGCCATTGAGACACCAGAGCGGGTGGCCCAGTGGAAACCGGCGTCCTTGAGCTTGTCAAGAGAGGCGGCAACCTCGGTCCTCGAATACATCTCAACCAAGTCGGAGACGATCTGGCCAAGCTGCTTCTTGCCAACCTGCTCGTTGACGAACGGGTAGTTCTCAGGCAGGGTCTCGTTGAACAGCGCGCGGCCGAAGGTGGTCTCGCGAAGCTCTCCATCGACGCGGATTCGCACCTTGGCGCTAATCGCTAGCTCGTGGATGTCAAATGCCATCTGAGCCTCTGCCATCGAGCTGAAGGCTAGGCCCTCGCCCTTTGCACCCTCAACCTCTTCGGTTAGGTGGAACAGACCAATGATCATGTCCTGAGTTGGGGTTGCAACCGGACGGCCATCGGAAGGCTTCAAAATGTTGTTTGAAGCGAGCATGAGGATCCTGGCCTCGGCCTGCGCCTCAACCGATAGCGGCAGGTGAACGGCCATCTGGTCACCATCAAAGTCGGCGTTGAACGCTGCA
>CAYGJH010000037.1:2326-4702 GCA_964350385.1 uncultured Aquiluna sp.
GGTTACGTAGTATAGTCCCAATACCATGTCCTGCGAAGGTACCGTAATTGGCGCTCCGTTGGCAGTGTTAAGGATATTGTGCGACGAAAGCATCAACATGGAGGCTTCCAGAACGGCTTCCTGTCCCAGAGGAACGTGAACCGCCATCTGGTCACCGTCAAAGTCAGCGTTAAATGCCGTACAAACCAATGGGTGCAGCTGAATAGCCTTACCCTCGACCAGAACTGGCTCAACTGCCTGAATACCGAGGCGGTGAAGGGTCGGTGCGCGGTTCAAAAGAACTGGTCGTTCCTTGATTACCTCTTCTAGAGCGCCCCAAACCTGTGGGCGGCTTCTCTCAACCATGCGCTTGGCGCTCTTGATGTTCTGAGCGAGGCCCAAATCAACAAGTCGCTTCATCACAAATGGCTTGAACAGCTCGAGGGCCATCAGCTTTGGCAGACCACACTGGTGGAGCTTCAGCTGAGGACCAACAACGATTACCGAACGGCCTGAGTAGTCAACGCGCTTACCCAGAAGGTTCTGGCGGAAACGACCCTGCTTACCCTTCAGCAGGTCAGAGAGCGACTTGAGAGCACGGTTACCGGTTCCGGTAACGGCGCGACCGCGACGGCCGTTGTCAAACAGTGCGTCAACAGCCTCCTGAAGCATGCGCTTCTCGTTGTTCAAAATGGTCTTTGGCACAGCGCCTAGGTCAACGAATCTCTTCAGACGGTTATTGCGGTTGATAACCCTGCGGTAGAGGTCGTTGAGGTCGGAGGTCGCAAAGCGGCCACCATCAAGCTGCACCATCGGACGAATCTCCGGAGGCAGCACTGGCAATACCGAGAGCACCATCGAAGTTGGAGGAGTTCCAGACTGCTCGAAGCTGCTGACGACCTTCAGGCGCTTGATGGCCTGGGTCTGCTTTGAGCCCTTGGTTGTTGCAATCTCTGCACGTAGCTCAGCCGCAGCGCCAGTTAGGTCGAATGCAGCTAGGACCTGCATGACAGCCTCGGCACCGATCTCGGTGATTACGTAGTCGGAGAAGTAGTAGTCAAAGTGATCGAAGATGACGTCGTTTGGAAGTAGCTGTCCAACCTCTGCGGTGAGGAACATCCTCCAGGCGATCTGCTCCTTGTGAAGGTTGGCAGGGCGCTCTAGGCGGGCATACTCGCGAACGATCTTGTCGGTCTTCTTCTTGAAGTCCGCCATGAGCTTCTTGATCTTCTTGGTCTCGTCTGAGGTGCGGACGACTGCGTCCTCCTGCTCCTCGTCAGTCTCGACAGCAAGCGACTTTGCAGACCAGAACCCATCTGGGTCCTTCTCCTCGGAGTCGATTAGCTGCTCAACGCTCTTGGCAAACTGCTTCTCGATCCAGCGAGGGGTCTCCCAGAACTTGTTTGAGATCTGCAGCTCTAGGCCAAGCTCACGAAGCTCTGCCATTTCCTCAGACGCTGCCGCCTCGAACTCCTCGTTGCGAGCTGCAACTAGAGCGCGAATTCGGTCGACGTACTCCTCACGGACCAGGTCATACTCGCCATCGCGAAGCTCACGGTCGATGTCCATGACCCTGTAGGCGGCGAAGTAAATAATCTTCTCTAGGTCCTTTGGAGCCATGTTCAACAGATAGCCAAGGCGTGAAGGAACACCCTTGAAGTACCAGATGTGGGTCACCGGAGCAGCTAGCTCGATGTGACCCATGCGCTCACGACGAACTGAGCTCTTGGTGACCTCTACGCCACAGCGCTCACAGACGATGCCCTTGAAGCGAACTCGCTTGTACTTTCCACAAGAGCACTCCCAGTCCTTGGTGGGACCGAAGATCTTCTCGCAGAAAAGGCCGTCTTTTTCTGGCTTTAGGGTTCGGTAGTTGATGGTCTCTGGCTTCTTTACCTCACCAGATGACCAAGAACGAATCTCTTCGCTGGTGGCTAGACCTACGCGAAGGGCACTGAAGTTTTCTACTCTTACTGACATTTTCTCTAGTTCCTCTTAGGTCTACTGGTAGGTGTTGAAGTCGGATTCGGCGGACAGGTTCTCATTGCGGCTTAGGTTGATGCCGAGCTCCTCGGCTGCGCGGTCGGACTCGAACTCCTCGTCCTTCAGCACTACAACCCGACCCTCGTCGTCGATTACCTCGACGTTGAGACCAAGTGACTGCATCTCCTTGGCCAAGACCCTGAATGACTCCGGGATTCCTGGCGGCTGGATGTTGTCGCCCTTGACGATTGCCTCGTAGGTGCGAACGCGACCTGCGATGTCGTCGGACTTGATGGTTAGTAGCTCCTGGAGGGTGTGAGCTGCGCCATAGGCCTGAAGAGCCCATACCTCCATCTCACCGAACCTCTGGCCACCAAACTGTGCCTTACCTCCCAGCGGCTGCTGGGTAATCAT
>CAYGJH010000038.1:0-4668 GCA_964350385.1 uncultured Aquiluna sp.
GCTGATTTAGACTTACAGGGCTTTCAAGGAGTAAAAAGTTGACCTACGTAATCGCGCTACCGTGTGTGGACCTCAAGGACAAAGCCTGCATTGACGAATGTCCCGTGGACTGCATCTACGAGGGCGATCGCATGCTCTACATCCACCCAGACGAGTGCGTTGACTGCGGTGCCTGTGAGCCGGTTTGCCCCGTAGAGGCTATTTATTACGAAGATGACCTTCCGGGGGAGTGGAGCGACTACTACTCAGTGAATGTGGATTTCTTCAACGAAATTGGATCTCCCGGTGGAGCCGCAAAGACTGGACCAATCCCAGGTGATCACCCCCTAGTGGCAGCACTACCCCCAAACCAGCAAGACCAGTAATCCCAAGGTTTTTCTTGGAAAGAAGAGACTTTTCAAGTAAGCTTTCGTGGGTTTGGAAGAAGGTTTGACGCCTTCAAACCCCAAAGACTTTTCTCGCTTCTATTCAGAGCGGGCCAATCGAGGAGCTACAGATGCCAGTACCAAAGAGGCGCAAGTCACGTGCTAACACTCACGCACGCCGTTCGCAGTGGAAGGCAGAGCCAGTAACCCTGGTCAAGACCGTTGAGAACGGACAGACCGTCTACAGCCTTCCTCACAGGGCCAAGGTAGTTACCGACTCAGTCGGCACCGAGCTCTACATGGAATACAAGGGTCGCAAAGTAGCCGACAGCTAACAAATGTCTGACGAGCTGCTGGAGCGGCTCGGGGCTGAAATTTCACCCGAGCTTCTCAAGCTCGCCCTCACACACTCTTCATTCGCCTACGAAAACGGCGGCTCTGACAATGAGCGCCTAGAGTTTCTTGGTGACTCAGTGCTCGGCTATCTGGTCGCATCCCACATCTTCACCGCTCACCAAGAGCTCTCCGAGGGGGAGCTAACCAAGCTAAAAAACGGTGTTGTCTCCGCCCAGGCACTCGCAGTTGCCGCCAACCGCATAGATCTTGGAAAGTATCTATTTCTTGGCAAAGGTGAGGAGCAGACCGAAGGCAGGCGTAAGGAAAACATCCTCGCCGACGCTTTCGAGGCCCTGATTGGTGCTGCCTACATTCACTCCGGACTTGAAAACGCAGGCAAGATAATTACCGGTCACATCCTGCCGCTACTTGATGACTCCGATGCACTGAGAGAGTTTGCCGACCCAAAGACCTCCTTAGCCGTCAAGCTCAAGAAACTAAGCCGTGAAGAGCCCACCTACGAAATGTCAGAATCTGGACCTGAGCATGAGCGCATCTATTTCGCAACATGTTTTTCAGGCAAGGTGAGCCTTGGGTCAGGTTCGGGACGCACCAAACGCAAAGCCGAGACCGACGCGGCACTTAGTGCCCTGAGAACGCTCTCGGAGCTCTAGTGCCAGAGCTACCCGAAGTCGAGACTGTTCGCGCCGGTCTCGCAAGTCACGTGATTGGCGCTCTGGTAAGAGACATCGAAGTCCATGACAGCCGGAGCCTGAAGCGCAACTTTTCTGGCCAAGATGGCTTCGTCAAGGAGCTCACAGGTGAGCGCCTGCAAGGTGTGATTAGGCGCGGCAAGTTCCTTTGGTTACCCATAACTCAAACCCGCGCAGTTGTCTGCCACCTCGGCATGAGTGGACAGGTATTAGTTCGGTCCAATGACTTTGGTGAGGACAAGCTCACGAGAATCACCCTGAGGTTAGAAAAACCAAATGGTGAACCCATCGAGATGCGGTTTGTGGACCAGCGGCTATTTGGTGGCATGCAAATTGATGATCTTGTGGACACTGGCGACAACTACCCCGCAGGCTACTTTCCAGAAGGGGAAGGAAGCACGTCGATACCAGCCTCCGTCTCCCATATCGCAAGAGACCTGTTAGACCCATACTTTGACGCTGGGTTAGTAGTTTCGAAAATGCGCATGCGAAACTCGGGCATCAAGCGGGTGCTGCTCGATCAAAACCTTCTGAGCGGCATCGGGAATATCTATGCCGACGAGAGCCTCTGGAGGGCAAGACTTCACTACGACAGGCCTGCAAGTGCGATCTCGGTGCGGAAGCTGAATGAGCTCATTGACGTCGCCATAGAAGTTCTTCGCGAGGCGGTTGAGCGAGGCGGAACAAGCTTTGACGAGCAGTACAAAAACGTAAATGGCGAATCTGGTTACTTTTCCCAAGACCTCAACGCCTACAGCCGTGCAGGAATGCCCTGTGTGAGGTGCGGCAGCGCAATCAAACGAGAGGCCTGGGCAAACAGGTCATCGTATTTCTGCCCGAGGTGCCAGCGACGCTAAAGGCTTATTAGCGAAACTTTGGAAACATGGCGACGAGTAGCACGACCGCTATCGACCCGTATGACCACAGGTAACCAAGCGTTGTTGCTGGGATCAGCTTGTCCTGTCCAATGTCCTGGGCAAAAACAAATACCAAGGCCGAAACCGTTAGGGCAAAGGCCCATGACTCTGTTTTGTGGGCCCTGAGGGAAACGGAATACACAAGCAGGGAAAACAGTGCCATCCCAAGACCAAACGGCAGACCCGAGAGGACGCTGAGGTGAAAGATCGTGCCAAGAATCGCAAACACGGCCCCTGCGAAAACACCCCGAAGAATTAGCCCCAGTCTTCCCGCATTGCTCACCAGTCAAGACTATTGGTATCGCCCTAGATTAGGCTTTTGGCGGTAAGCGAAGGAGAAATGGATTGTTCGACAATCTTTCGGATCGCCTAAGTGGAACTTTCAAGAGCCTCAAAGGCAAAGGAAAGCTCTCTGCGGCCGATATCGACGAGACCCTTAGGGACATCCGTCGTGCCCTTCTCGAGGCCGATGTCGCTCTCGAGGTGGTCAAGGACTTCATCTCCAGAATTCGTGAACGCGCGATGGGAGACGAGGTCTCGAAGGCGCTTAATCCGTCTCAGCAGGTAGTTCAGATTGTCCAAGACGAACTGATTGGCATTCTCGGAGGAGAGGCCAGGAAACTTTCATTTTCCAAGAACCCACCCACGGTGCTGATGCTCGCAGGTCTTCAGGGTTCGGGTAAGACAACGCTTGCCGGGAAGCTAGCCAAATGGCTAAAAGAGCAAAACCAGACACCATTGCTGGTCGCCTGTGACCTTCAAAGACCAAATGCCGTAAACCAGCTCCAGGTGCTCGGGGAGAAGGTTGGGGTTCCAGTCTTTGCTCCCGAGGCAGGTAACGGCAAAGGTGACCCCGTGGCTGTGGCGAAAAAGGGAGTCGAAAAAGCGAAGAAAGATCAGCACTCGGTCGTGATCATCGACACCGCCGGCAGGACAGGTATTGACGAGGAGATGATGAAGCAGGCGCGAGACATTCGCGACGCTACCGCTCCCGATGAAATGCTCTTTGTAATTGACTCCATGCTCGGTCAGGACGCCGTCAACGTTGCAAACGCCTTCAAGGATGGCGTTGGGGTGACAGGAGTGGTTCTAACCAAGCTCGATGGTGATGCGCGCGGTGGTGCGGCACTATCGGTTGCGACCATCACCGGCGCGCCAATTCTCTTTAGCTCAACAGGCGAAGGACTGGATGCCTTCGAGCCCTTCTATCCAGACCGCATGGCTAGCCGCATTCTCGACATGGGTGACATCCTTACTCTCATCGAGCAGGCACAGCGTGCCTTTGATGAAGAGGAGAGCGAGAAGCTCGCCCAAAAGATTGCCCAGGATCAATTCACACTGCAGGACTTTTTGGACCAGATGCAGCAGCTAAGAAAGCTCGGCAGCATGAAGGGCATCATGGCCATGCTCCCTGGAGCTGGCCAGATGAAACAAAATCTAGAGGACTTCGACGAGAAGATGATCGACCGAACCGAGGCCATCATTCGTTCAATGACCCCAAAGGAGCGTGAACAACCAAAGCTTCTAAATGGCTCCAGGCGCATGAGGATTGCAAAGGGATCGGGAACCACTGTTACCGACGTGAATCAGCTAATGCAGCGCTTTGAGCAGGCCGCAAAGATGATGAAGACCATGGCCAAAGGCGGAGCACCAACCCTTCCCGGAACCAATCCCGTGATGATGGGAGGCGCTAAAGGCGGCGGCTACATCGGAGGAAAGAAGAAGGATAAGAAGAAAAAAGGTTCCAAGAGCGGCAACCCAGCGAAGCGCGCTGCCGAGAATGCCGGACTCAGCTTTGGCACTGACAACTCAAAAGGCAGTTCTTTCGGGCTTTGAAACTAGCCAAATGGCGAATTTTCTGGCAGACTCTTCCCTTGTTCGAGCGTCTCGACCCTCTATCAAGACGTACGAAAAACCCTGAGAAGCCTCCGAGTGTGCCCCCACGCTCACGGTGGAGCCTCGCCCCTAAACTCACAGGAGAATTGTGGCTGTAAAGATCCGCCTAAAGCGCATTGGTAAGAAGCGCAACCCCCACTACCGCATCGTGGTAGCAGATTCAAAAACACACCGTGACGGAAGAGTCATCGAGGAGATTGGTCGCTACGTACCAACCACTGATCCGTCAATCATTGAGGTCAACTCTGAGCGCGCTCAGTACTGGCTATCCGTTGGCGCCCAGCCAACCGAACCAGCGGCAGTCATCCTCAAGCTGACCGGTGACGTTGCCAACGAAAAGGGTGAGAAGAAGAACACCGTCAAGCCCCAAGCAACAAAAGAGACTTTCGCAGCGGACACCAAGAAGAAGTCCGTAATTCTTCCAAAGGAAGAGAAGAAGCC
>CAYGJH010000039.1:0-3567 GCA_964350385.1 uncultured Aquiluna sp.
CCAACATCGGTGATGTGGAACCTCAGGTGACTGCGAGAGGCAGTCGGTCCCCTTTGCCCCTGATACCTAGAGCCATACTTTTCGCTTCCATAGGGATTCTCGCTCGCAGACGAAAGCTGGAAGAAGCAGAGCTGACCAATCTTCATGCCTGGCCAGAGCTTAATTGGCAAGGTTGCAACGTTTGAAAGTTCGAGGGTCACATGCCCCTGGAAGCCAGGATCAACAAAGCCTGCCGTTGAGTGGGTCAGGAGGCCCAGCCTCCCAAGCGAGCTCTTACCCTCTAGCCTTGCGGCTATGTCGTCTGGAAGTGAGACATATTCGAACGTAGAGCCGAGCACAAACTCTCCCGGGTGCAAGATAAAGGCCTCGTCTGAGTCAACCTCAACAAACCTAGTTAGATCGTCCTGCTGCTCACGTGGATCAATAAATGGATACTTGTGGTTATCAAAGAGCCGAAAGAACCTGTCCAGTCGAACATCAATGCTGCTGGGCTGCAAGAGCTCCATGTTCAATGGCTCTAGGCCGATGCGACCGGCCTCTATTTGTCTTCTGATATCACCATCTGAGAGCAGCATGGGTAGAGGTTATCAGTGAGAAAGCCCGGCCTTCTCATAGAGCCGCTTGAGCCACTTTGGTGCCCACCAGTTCGCGCCACCTAAAAGCCTCATGATTGCCGGAACCAAAAAGCCTCTGACCAAAGTCGCATCCAGCAAGATCGCAACCGCAATACCCAAACCCAGCATCTTCATGATCGAAACACCGCTCGAGGCAAATGCCCCGAACGTCACAGCCAAAATAAGTGCGGCGGCCGTGATGATTCTCCCCGAGCGCTGCAGACCAAGAGCAACCGAGTTCACAGTATTGAAGCCGGCATCGTGCTGTTCCTTGATGCGGCTGAGCAGAAACAGCTCATAGTCCATCGACAAACCAAATGCCACCAGCGCAATCATCACCACCGAGGATGTGTCAATAGTGCCGGTGACAGAGTATTCGCCAATCAACCACTGCAGCTCACCGTTTTGGAAGATCCAACCGATAAGGCCAAACACAGCACCAAGCGAAAGCACATTCAAGACAATCGCCTTGAGCGGCAAAATAAGGCTGCCGGTGAATAGAAAGAGGAGTATGAACGTCGAGATAAAGACCCAGAGCGCGGCAATTGGCAAAGCCTGTTCAATACCCTGCTGGCTGTCGGTGTAGTAGGCGCCACCGCCACCTATGAGGTACTGATCAACCTCAACATCCAAAGACCTCAAGGCCACAACCTGCTCCAGCCCCTCCGGAGATCTTGGCTCAAGATCGGTTATGGCATTGATTCTCACCCACTCCGACTCCTCCTGAGTTGGCACAATCGCAACCCGAACGATGTCTTGCTGGTCAGCGACAACGTCGATGAATTCATTCACCTGTTCGTCCGTGCCCTTCACCAATATCTCGATTGGGGAAGTCTCTCTGCCCTCAAAGCGCTCTCTCAACAGATCGCTCGCGACCCTTGCTGGGGAGTCAGCCGGGAGCACCCGGTCATCCGACTGCCCAAACACCACGGAGCTGGAGAGAGAAAACAGAGATGCCAAAAACAGAAGGCCAACGAACAGAACCGGTAGCGGCCGCCGCATCGTAAAACGCGCGATCTTCTCCCAAACACCAGTATCTTTTGGAGCCAAATCCCGCTTTATGAGCCTGATGCTGTTTACCCTGTCGCCCAAAAGGTTCAGCATGGCCGGAACGGCTACCGCAGCTCCCAAAATTGCGAAAATAACCACCGCAACACCAGCGAGCGCAAAAGACTGCAGGAAGTACTGCGGAAAAAACACCATTGAGACCAGCACGAGTGCAACAGTCAGGCCCGAGAACAAAACTGTCTTGCCAGCTGATGCCACGGTGTTCGAAACCGAAGTTGCAACATCGTTGCCCGCAGCCCGCTCCTCACGAAAGCGGTTCACAACCAAGAGGCTGTAATCAATACCCAGCCCCAAACCCAGGCCCGTGACCAGATTGAGCGCGAAGATGCTCACGTCGGTGAACTGACTGCCAATCCAGATGATCAAAAACGACCCAACAATTGCAAGACCGCCAACAAAGAGCGGTAGACCCGCTGCAACAAGCGAGCCAAAAACAAATATCAACAAGATCACCACGATTGGAACAGCCACTATTTCGGCCCTAATGATGTCCTCATAGATGGTTTCGTTGATGGCCTTTGTCACCGCCCCAAAGCCTGAGACGTGAACCTGTGCACCCTGGTAGTCGCCGGTGTATTCATCGACGATTTCTGCGACTACCGGGGTCTGGTCCACACTGTTATCCAGGTCGACTAGCAGGTAAATGAGCTTGCCGTCTTCGCTCTTGAGGTTCGGTGGCGAGCCGAGGGTGTAGTAGTTGAGAACCGAATCTACGCCCTCGATGTCCAGTAGGTCTGCGCTCAGCTCCTGCACGAGCTCAAAGTGAACGGGAAAACCATTTGCATTTGTTTCATCGGCATCAGATGGCAGATCAACCAGCACTAGCACCTCTGCCGGATCAACTCCGAACTCACTCTGAAGTAACTCGGTTACCAGGGTCGAATCGGAGTTTGGGTTGTCGTAGCCACCACCCTTGAGAGCCCCAAAAGCCTGAAAGCCCCAGAACGAGGAGAGGACGACAAGGCTCACAAAACCAAACAAAATTAGCTTTGAGCGCCTCACCACGAGATTGCCGATGCGGCGCATGATGTTCCTTAGTGAGTCTGAACTAAATACATTTGCAGATTCCGTGAAAAGATTCCTAAATGTTCAGAAAACACTCAGTGAAAGCCGCCCTCTACCTCGCAACCTCAGCCATCGGACTAATCACCGCCTGGACCCTGAATGCCCTGGCCGTATTTGAAGAGGCTGACTATCTGGCTGCCTGGTTTGGCAGTGCGGTTGACTGGGTGCTTTCCGTGGATCTTCTGGTCGTAGGTGTGGCTGTGGCAATCTTTATGATCAGCGAGGCAAGACGACTGGGCATGAAGCGAGTCTGGCTCTACTTCCTACTCTCTGGGATAACGGCAATCGCCTTTACATTCCCGCTGTTTATGTTCTTCCGCGAGCGCAAGCTTTTGAGTATTCGCCTTGGCGGGGGAAAGCTACAGCGCTTTGAATTCGACAACCACAGGGTCGATGTTTGGGTGCCAGAGACGCTGAACGCTAAGACCCCGATCGTCTTTATGCACGATGGTAGGAATCTCTTTGATGAACAGGAGAGCTTCACCGGGAAAACCTGGGAGGTCATCCCGGCAATCCGCGACGAGGTCAGAGGCGAAAAGCCTTTGGTGGTTGGAGTCTGGGGTCTGAGCGCGGAGACTCGAATGAGAGAGCTTTCACCTCAGAGCATCCTGGACCGCCATCCCGAGTTCTGGGACGCGCTTGCGGATGAATACAAGACCACCGGGACCGACAGCCTCGGTGATGCTTATGTCTCCTTGATTGCGGACGCCATCTTGCCGTTTGTTCTCGATAGGTACGCGATTGAGCATGAGCCCGATCGCACAGCAGTTATGGGTGCTTCAATGGGCGGGCTCATTTCTCTTTATGCGATGAGCAAGCG
>CAYGJH010000040.1:0-3529 GCA_964350385.1 uncultured Aquiluna sp.
AGCTTCTTGAGGACAGCTTCTCCTATGCGAACCAGCTGGGTGCTCGTCAGGGTGCAGGTGCCGTCTATCTCAACGCTCACCACCCAGACATCATGCGTTTCCTAGACACCAAGCGCGAGAATGCGGACGAGAAGATCAGGATCAAGACCCTCTCCATCGGGGTTGTGCTGCCGGACATCACCATGATGCTCGCCAAGGACAACGAGGACATGTACCTCTTCTCCCCCTACGACGTGGAGAAGGTCTATGGAGTGCCATTTGGCGACATCTCGGTAACCGAGAAGTACTACGAGATGGTCGACGACCCACGCATTCGCAAGTCCAAGATCAAGGCGCGTGATCTGCTTCAGAAGATTGCGGAGCTGCAGTTTGAGTCCGGCTACCCATACGTGATGTATGAGGACACCGTGAACAATGCAAACCCAATCCAGGGCCGCATCAACATGTCGAACCTCTGCTCTGAGATCCTCCAGGTAAACACCCCAACCACCTACAACGCAGACCTCAGCTACGACCAGATTGGTAAGGACATCTCCTGCAACCTAGGCTCGCTGAACATCGCCAAGGCTATGGACGGTCCGGACTTCGGCAAGACCATCGAGGCCTCCATCAGGGCCCTGACTGCCGTAAGCGACCAGTCCAACATCGAAAGCGTTCGCTCGATCTCGGACGGTAACCACAAGAGCCACGCCATTGGCCTAGGCCAGATGAACCTTCACGGTTACCTAGCCAGGGAGCAAATCCACTACGGCTCGGAAGAGGGACTGGACTTCACGAACATGTACTTCTACACCGTGAACTACCACGCCATCTCTGCCTCCAACAAGATTGCCAAGGAGCGCAAGCAGACCTTCGACAATTTCGAGAACTCCAAGTACGCATCCGGCGAGTACTTTGACAAGTACGTTGACCAGACCTGGGCGCCTGCAACTCCGAAGGTCAAGGAGCTGTTCAAGCAGGCCGGGGTTCACATCCCAACCCAAGAAGACTGGGCAGAGCTCAAGAAGTCAGTCATGAAGCACGGTATCTACAACCAGAACCTGCAGGCTGTGCCGCCAACCGGCTCAATCTCCTACATCAACAACTCCACAAGCTCGATTCACCCAATCGCCTCACGCATTGAGGTTCGCAAGGAGGGTAAGTTGGGCCGCGTTTATTACCCAGCTCCCTACCTAAGCGAGGAGACTTGGGACTACTACGAGGACGCCTATGAGATCGGGCCAGACAAGATCATTGACACCTACGCGGCTGCAACCCAGCACGTGGACCAAGGTCTGTCACTAACCCTGTTCTTCAAGGACACCGCAACAACCCGTGATGTCAACCGCGCGCAGATCAATGCGTGGCGCAAGGGCATCAAGACCATTTACTACATCAGGATTCGCCAGGCTGCCCTAGAGGGCACCGAGGTTGAAAACTGCGTCAGCTGCATGCTCTAGGCCGAAGGAAATAACTATGGAAAAGACAAAGCTAATAAGCCGTCCGGTCAACTGGAACAAGATTGAGGACTCGGTAGACCTCGATGTATGGAACAGGCTGACTCAGAACTTCTGGCTGCCTGAAAAGGTGCCACTATCTAACGATGTTCAGTCCTGGGGTACCCTGCGCCCACACGAGCAGAAGCTCACGATGCACGTCTTCACTGGCCTGACCATGCTCGACACCATCCAGGGCACCGTTGGAGCCATGAGCCTGATGCCTGATGCCAGGACCCAGCACGAAGAGGCTGTCATCACCAACATCGCCTTCATGGAGTCTGTTCACGCCAAGAGCTACTCGAGCGTCTTCTCAACCCTGTGCTCGACGACAGAGATTGAAGAGGCCTTCCGCTGGTCAGAGGACAACCCCTACCTGCAGAAGAAGGCAGAGATCGTGCTCGGCTACTACAACGGTGATGACCCGCTAAAGCGCAAGGTTGCCTCCACTTTGTTGGAGTCCTTCCTGTTCTATTCAGGCTTCTACCTGCCTATGTACTGGTCATCCAGGGCAAAGCTAACCAACACTGCCGACCTGATTCGCCTCATCATTCGTGACGAGGCTATCCACGGCTACTACATCGGTTACAAGTTCCAGCTTGGCTACAACGAGGCAAGCAAGGAACGCCAGGAAGAGCTCCGCAGCTACACCTACGACCTACTTCTCGAGCTTTACGAGAACGAGGTCAAGTACACAGCCGACCTCTACGACGAGATTGGACTGACTCACGATGTGAAGCAGTTCCTCCACTACAACGGCAACAAGGCGCTGATGAACCTTGGGTTTGACCCACTGTTCCCGAAGGATGACGCAGAGGTCTCCCCTGCAATCCTCAGCGCCCTAAGCCCAGCCAGCGACGAGAACCACGACTTCTTCTCTGGCTCTGGATCGTCTTACGTCATTGGTAAGCACGAGGCCACAACCGACGACGACTGGGACTTCTAAGGAGGGAACATGGACTGCAACTGCGGTAAGGATTCTTGCAACTGCGGCAAGCACTAAGTCAACTAAAAAGCTGCCGGGTGACCAATTGGTTACCCGGCTTCTTTGTCCCTAGAGTGAAGGAATGAACATGGACGGCGCGCTACTTCTGGCATTCGCTGTCACCCTGGGCGCTGGGCTTGCGACCGGCATCGGTTCAACCATCGCTTTTTTTGCCAAGACCACAAATAAAAGCTTTTTCGCAGTCTCCATGGGCTTCTCCGCCGGTGTGATGATCTATCTGAGCTTTGTGGAGATCCTTCCAAAGTCCACAATCTACATCTCAGAGTATGTCTCGGAGATCGAAGCGGCGGCGATTGCTGCGGGTGCATTGGTCGCTGGCCTTGTCCTAATGGCGGTCATTGATGCGCTGGTGCCCTCTGGTGCTAACCCTCACGAAAACACCCAGGTTGAGCTCATGGGCGAGACCCAGACTCCCCTGCAGGGTGTGCAGCAAGAGAGGGACAGAGCGCTATTGCGAATGGGGGTATTCATTGCCCTGGCGATAGCCATCCACAATTTCCCCGAGGGGTTAGCTACATTCTTATTGGTTCTCGATGACCCCGAGATTGGCATCGCGCTTGCGATTGCGGTTGCCATGCACAACATTCCTGAGGGTATTGCCGTATCGGTGCCGGTCTACCACGCCACAAAGAGCAAACTCAAAGCTTTCAGGTTGAGCTTCCTCTCGGGCCTGGCAGAACCAGCCGGAGCCGTAATTGGCTACCTGATACTGGCCCAGTTTCTAAACCACTTCGTCCTCGGCGTCATCTTTGCAATGGTCGCGGGAGTCATGGTGTTCTTGGCAATCGACACCCTCCTGCCAACTGCCAGAAACTCAGCGAGAGGTCACCTCACTGTTTACGGTGTTATTGCCGGTATGGCCATAATGGCTGCAAGCCTGGTGCTGCTCAGACTTTAAATGAAAAACCCCACCGATACCGGTGGGGTTTATCAAAGAATCAAAGTTACTTGAGAGTAACCTTGCCGCCAGCGGCCTCAATCTTGGCCTTAGCGTCCTCAGCTGCTTCCTTCTTTGCACCCTCGAGAAGGGTTGAAGGAGCTGCATCAA
>CAYGJH010000041.1:0-3527 GCA_964350385.1 uncultured Aquiluna sp.
ACCTGCTCGCTGGTCATTTCCTCAACTGTGGAGAAGTTGCCGAAGCCGGCATTTGCGACCAAGAGGTCTAGTCGCCCCTCCTTCTTTATGAGTGCGTCCACTGCCGACTTGGTCTTCTTGGCGTCGGTGACGTCCAAAGTAACCGGGACCGCACCAAACTCCTTTGTGAGTGCGACTGCTTTGGAATCTTTATCAGCGGCGTAAACGGTCCAGCCGAGCGCCCTGAGCTTCTTTGATAGCTCCAGGCCAAACCCGGAGGCTCCTCCGGTTATGAAAGCGACGCTGGTCATGGATGAATCATTTCACGCTTATGCGGGACCAACAATAGGAGCGCCTAGGTCCATCGAGAGCCGAATCGCGGCACCCGATACAAATTGACCCAGCTGGTCGGTCTGGTCGCCAATTCGGTCAACAGATGCACCAACGCTGATTGCAGCGACTACGACGTTGCTTGAGTCTCTTACTGGAGCAGCGGCATCAATAATGCCGCTCTGGAACTCATCGCTGATGGCATAGCCAAGGTCTCTAACCTCCTGAAGCATCGTCATGAACTGCTTGAGGCTGCGTGCTGGCCTCCTGGCCCGCTTTGTCTTTGGGTTGATCGGCTCTGGAGGGTCGGGCATATCGATTGTGAGGATAGGAAGTGGATCATCTAGGGCATGCTCTTGCCACCAAAGCTCAATCTCGCTGTCCGTGAGGCCCGCAAGCATCGCTCGACCTGAAGCGGTAATCCCGGCATTCGAGAGTATGCCGTCCCAACCAGAGCGGCGGACCGCATCGGCAGCAACCACCGTTTTTACCGTCAAAACCCGACCACCCCTAAGAACGCTTAGGTGGGCGGTCTCCTGCACCTGCGCCACTAGTTCCGCAAGGCGTGACTCCGCTTGAAGTGCAAGATGAGCCTCGCGAGTTCTCATAGACAGCGAGTAGAAGCGGTGTCCGAGGGAGTAGCGCTTCGTCTTCTGGTCGCGGTCTACAAGGCCTGTTGATGCGAGGGTGGACAGCACTCGCGAAATCTGACCTTTGTCCCGACCTGTGATCTCTGCGACTCGATTTACTCCCAAACCACCCTGGGTAAAAGACTCCGCAAGCGAAAGGGCCTCGATTACCTCGAGATCACGGGTAAGTCCGGAGCTGTGAGTCCTCATCGCTAAACGATAGCTCAATTAGTTGACATTTGCACAACTCAATTTAGTAGCTACCCGGCTGTCCGCTTACCCTAGGGCCAAACCAAAGGAGAGAAGCATGAAGCATTCAAAGAAATTCTCAATGTTGGCGATTGGCGCTGTTGCAGCGTTGGCGCTTTCAGGGTGCGCCGCTTCGGAGGAGTCCAGCTCAGGCGGATCCCTATCGGAGTATGACCTATCAGGCGTATCCATTGCTGTCGGATCAAAGGACTTCGACGAGCAGCTAATTCTTGGCGAGATGATGGTTGCAGCTTTTGAGGCTGCAGGTGCAGAGGTAGACAACAAGGTAAACCTCGGCGGTACCAACGTCGCTCGCGCAGCACTCGAGTCGGGTGAAATCGACATCTACATGGAGTACAACGGCACCGGCTGGACCGTCCACCTCGGACAGTCCGACCCAAGCTTTGACCCAGAGGTCCTAACCTCTGGTGTTCGCGACATGGACCTCGCCGATAACGGCATTGTCTGGGTTGGTCGCTCACCATTCAACAACACCTACGGCTTCGCATCGAGCCCAGAGGTTACTGAGGCTAATGGCGGCGCATTCGATCTAAAGTCAATGATGGAGTATGTCCGTGACAACTCCGACGCCGTGGTCTGCATGGAGTCTGAGTTCCCAAGCCGTCCCGACGGCCTGATTCTCACCGAGACTCACGCAGGCATTGAACTGCCGGACAACCAGCAGCTCATTCTCGACACCGGAATCATCTACACCGAGACCGCAAACAACAACTGCGACTTCGGTGAGGTATTCACCACTGACGGCCGTATTCCAGCACTTGGACTGACTCTGGTAACCGACCCAGGCGTAAACATCTTGTACAACGTCTCGGGAACCATTCGCCAGGACAAGTACAACGAGGCACCTGAGGCATTCGATGGCATCATCGAGGCCATACTGGCCCCGCTGGACAACATCAAGATGGCCGAGCTCAACGGCAAGGTATCAGCAGAGGGTGAAGACCCAGCAGATGTCGCACGCGACTTCCTAGTCGCTGAAGGTCTGATCGACTAATAGATCGGTGGATTTTCTACTTAGCCTTCTTGAATTTGCTCTTGGTCGCCAGGAGCAAGTTCTAGAAGCATTGGCCCAACATTCGGGCTATGTGGTTTCGGTGCTGGTGACGGCTGGCCTTTTTGCCATCGTCACCGGCATCGTGACCAGACGCAACCAGCTTGCGAGGGAGCTGGCTCTTTCTATTGCGTCGGTCTTTCTGACCATTCCTTCCCTTGCGTTATTTGTGATTTTTATCCCGCTTGTTGGACTGGGGTTTGCTCCATCGTTCATCGCGCTGTTTCTCTATTCACTGCTACCGATTCTTCGAAATACCATTACTGGTCTCGACGGCATTGACCCAGGGGTATTGGAGAGCGCGAAGGGCATGGGCCTAAGTCCGCTGCAGGTGCTGCTCAGGGTTGAGTTGCCGCTTGCTTGGCCCGTGATACTTGCAGGTATTCGAGTTTCCTCAATGCTTATCGTTGGCATCGCCGCCATCGCCACCTTGGTTGCCGGAGGTGGCCTAGGTGACTTTATTAAGAGCGGTCTTGCAAGACTGCCACTTCCAAACTCGCTAGAGGCAATCTGGCTGGGAACCATTTTGTGCCTTCTGCTGGCACTAGTTATTGACCTAATTCTTCAGGCCGCAAGATTGGCCACTATCTCGAAGGGAATTCGATGAGCGAACCGCTAATCCGATTGGAGAGCGTCAGCAAGAGCTATGGCTCGGGCGCTGAGCCTGCTGTCAAGAAGCTGACTCTAGAGGTCGAGAAGGGCGAGGTGCTGGTGCTGGTCGGACCATCCGGCTGTGGCAAGAGCACGACCCTGAGACTAATTAACCGACTCATCGAGCCCACGTCGGGCAAGATCTTCCTAAATGGCGAGGACGTAACGGACGTCGACCCCTCGGAGCTGAGAAGAAAGATTGGCTACGTGATTCAGCAGGTGGGGCTGTTCCCTCACCGCACTATCGCTGAAAACATTGCCACTGTTCCAAAGCTTCTGGGCTGGGACAAGGCGAAGATTGAAAGCCGCATCGACGAGATGTTGGAGCTTGTTTCCATGGACCCCGAAATCTATCGCGACCGCTACCCCAAGGAGCTCTCCGGAGGTCAGGCGCAGCGTGTTGGCGTTGCCAGGGCACTGGCTGCTGACCCAGACGTGCTGCTAATGGACGAACCCTTTGGCGCTATCGACCCCATCACCAGAGACCGCCTCCAGAACGAATTCCTGAGGCTCCAGCAGGAGCTCAAGAAGACCATCGTCTTTGTCACCCACGACATCGACGAGGCAATCAAGATGGGTAATCGCATTGCGATTCTCCGTGAGGGAAGCGAAATAGC
>CAYGJH010000042.1:0-3123 GCA_964350385.1 uncultured Aquiluna sp.
TGCTGGCGGAGAATGGGGGATTCGAACCCCCGAGGGCTTGCACCCAACACGCTTTCCAAGCGTGCGCCATAGGCCACTAGGCGAATTCTCCTTGGTACCCGCAAGAGTTTAGTTGCATCTCAAGCCAACGACCAACCCTAGGGCCGAACGTGAGTAGTCCATTCGCCCTCCGGTTTACCCATGTTGAGCTTGCCCTCGCGCATTAGCGTGCCGTCCTTGCGATAAAAGCGCCAATAGCCGTGCATTTGGCCGTCCTTGTATTTGCCTTTGGACTTGAGGAAGCCGTTGTCATAGAAAGAAAGGTATTCGCCGCTTTTCTTAGGAAAGCTCTCGTTCAGGATCGCAATTCGGGTCTTGAGCAGCTTCTTCACAAGGCTTTTTGGAGGGAGCTTTTCTCTGTCGAACTGAATCGTACCTTTGGATTTGACCATGTTTCCAAGCTCCTCAGCCAACCTAATGCCGACCTCAGGACCCAGAAAGACGCTGTTGTGGTCTTTGAAACCCTGATAGTGAATGAGAATTTGGCCTGAGATTTCGAAGGTGGGCATGCCGTAGGAGATCCTTTCACTAGCACCAGGGGCGAGTTCCATGATCAGCTTGCGAAGCGAGAAGAGCACTTTGGCCTGGGCAGTCGGATGAGAGGCAATGATCGTCTCAATTTGCTTTGCTATTTCCGTCACTCTTACTCCGACTCGCCTGACACCGATAAAGGTAGTCTTCTTTGGTGAAGCGAGGTAGACGATGAAGTTGGTTTCTCACTGGGTTGCGGGCAAAGAGTTCTCTGGCAATGGCCAACGCCGCGGAGAGGTATTTGACCCGGCTAAGGGCACTCAGACCAAAGAGGTCGTCTTTGCAGACGCGGGTGATATCGAAGCTGCGGTAGCAGCTGCGAGCAGTGCTTTCCCCGCATGGCGGGATACCTCACTTGCCAAGCGCAGCGCCATCATGTTCCGCTTCCGCGAGCTACTTGATGCAAAGAAGGCTGAGCTTGCAGAGATAATCACCGAGGAGCACGGCAAGGTCGTCTCCGATGCCTTGGGGGAGATAAACAGAGGTCTTGAGGTCGTAGATTTTGCGTGTGGCCTTCCGCACCTTTTAAAGGGCGAATATTCCGAGAATGCCTCAACCTCGATTGATGTCTACTCCATGAAGCAGCCGCTGGGTGTTGTTGGGATCATTAGCCCCTTTAACTTCCCCGCAATGGTGCCGATGTGGTTCTTCCCTGTCGCAATCGCTGCGGGTAATACGGTGGTGCTAAAGCCCAGCGAAAAAGACCCATCAAGCGCGATGTGGATTGCTAAGTTGCTAGCTGAGGCGGGACTGCCCGACGGAGTATTCAATGTTCTTCACGGCGACAAGGTCGCCGTTGATGGCCTGCTTGAGCATCCTGAGGTGAGGTCAATATCTTTTGTTGGCTCAACCCCGATCGCACAGTACATCTACGAGACCTCAGCAAAGCACGGCAAGCGGGTGCAGGCTCTTGGTGGAGCCAAGAATCACATGCTCGTGCTTCCTGATGCCGATCTGGATCTGGTTGCTGACTCGGCTGTCAACGCTGGGTTTGGTTCAGCCGGCGAGCGCTGCATGGCAATCTCGGTTGTCGTTGCAGTTGAGCCTGTGGCCGATGATTTGATACCACGGATTTCTCAGCGCATGAAGCAGATCAAGGTTGGTGACGGCAGGCGCTCCTGCGACATGGGGCCTCTGGTGACAAAGCAGCATCGAGACAAGGTCGCAAGCTACATCGACATAGCTGCCAAGGATGGCGCAGTTGTCGTAGTGGATGGCCGTGATGTAAACCCAGACGGCGATGCTGGCGGTTACTGGCTCGGGCCAACCCTTATCGACAGGGTTCCATTGAGCTCCAAGGTTTATAAGGAGGAGATCTTTGGTCCTGTGTTGTCGGTGGTCAGAGTTTCAAGTTATGAAGAGGGGTTAGGGCTTATCAACTCTGGAGCCTTTGGCAACGGAACAGCGATCTTCACAAACGACGGGGGAGCAGCCAGACGCTTCCAGCACGAGGTCGAGGTAGGGATGATTGGCATCAACGTGCCGATACCCGTACCTGTCGCCTACTTCTCATTCGGCGGTTGGAAGCACTCACTCTTTGGAGACTCAAGGGCCCACGGCGAAGAGGGTTTCAGGTTCTTTACCCAGACAAAGGTCGTTACCTCGCGCTGGCTTGATCCCTCTCATGGAGGACTCAACCTGGGTTTCCCCCAGAACTAGTCAGCAATAGAATCTAAGGGACTCCTCGCGTGGCGTCACCTTGGTAAATCCCCCAGGATCGAAAGATAGCAAGGGTAGCGAAGCTCTGTCGGGTGCGCGAGGGGTCCCTACTTAACAGCCAACCCTCAGCTATTTATGAAACTTCGTTCAGATAACAGCTGCTATTTTTGGGGCGGAGGCAATGATGAAGCTAACACCGGCAAATCGAAAGTTCATTGAGTTCATGTCAAGCAATTTAGGAAGAGTTGTTCGCGGCCTGTTGGGGGCGGCACTGATTATCAGTGCTGTGACAATGGGCGAATGGTATTGGCTGCTTGCCCCGTTTGGAGTCTTCATGATCTTCACGGCTCTGATGGGTTACTGCCCTACGGGAATGCTTTTCCCTGAGTACAAGGCGGAAAAAATTACCGAGAAGTTCCCCAGCTACAAGATGGAGAAGTAGTTGGAAGAGCTTTTCTTGATGGTGCTGGGTCTTCCTGCACACCCCCTTCTGGTTCACTTCGCAGTAGTGCTTTTCCCGGTTGCAGCCCTTGGCGTTGCGGCCATAGTGGCAATACCAAAGCTACGTTCACGATTTCTCGGCGCGTCAGTGGTTGCCCTGGCACTCACAGTTCCATTTGTTTTTGCTGCAGTGCAATCAGGTGAAGCCTTGGAGGACGTTTACTACGAACCTGAGCCTCACTCGGAGTATGGCGAGATGATGATGCCGATAGCCCTTGGCACCCTGGCTATTGCTGTCGCCGTTTGGCTCTCGATCAAATACAACTGGCCCAAGTTATTGTCGCAAGCCCTTGGCTTCCTCATGGTCTCAGCAGCAATTGGAGCAAGCGCGATGACTTTTGTCGTTGGCCACTCCGGAGCTGAGGCTACCTGGGGTGGTAAGTCGGAGGTCTT
>CAYGJH010000043.1:0-2947 GCA_964350385.1 uncultured Aquiluna sp.
TGTCCTGCCAAGGGCACCGCTGATTAGCTACGTTTGGGAGGGATAACCGCTGAAAGCATCTAAGCGGGAAGCCTGCTTCAAGATGAGATTTCCATGACTTTATGTCGAGAGGGCCGCAGCTAGATTACTGCGTTGATAGGCGGGATGTGGAAGTGCTGAAAGGCATGGAGCTGACCCGTACTAATAGCCCGATAACTTGATAAATCACTATTTTTCTGCAATGCGTCCACTGTGTGGTTCTCGAGTTACGGTCGAGAACCGAAGACAAAGATCTTCGAAAGACTAAAAACTCAATAGTGTTTCGGCGGCCATAGCGAGAGGGAAACGCCCGGTCTCATTCCGAACCCGGAAGCTAAGACTCTCAGCGCCGATGGTACTGCAAGGGGGACCTTGTGGGAGAGTAGGACACCGCCGGACTTACTTTAGAAATGGCCACCCGAGAGGGTGGCCTTTTCTATTTAATAACTGGAGAATCATGGATAAACCAAGAGGTCAACGGCCTGAGCGCAAGGGCGGATCTGGCGCACCCTCCAGAGGTTTCAAGGGCAAGGGAAAACCCCGCCCAGGTGGCGATCGTCCAGGTAGAGACGGCAGGCCTCGGAGCTCAGCTCCAAGGCGGGACGAGCGCGAGAAGCGCGAGGATACTCGGCCAAAGTTTGATTTCCCGCTAATTCCAGATGAGATCCTTGCCGAGGACCTCCACATTTCCGTTAGGGCCCAGCTCAAGACGCTAAGTGATGAGAACCAGGAGATGGTTGCTCGGCACCTACTTATGGTCTCGATGCTGATCGAGACAGATCCGGAGCTTGCGCATCGGCACGCCTTGGCGGCAAGTAAGAAGGCCGGGAGAATTGCAGTAGTTCGGGAAACTTTGGGCGTCACCGCCTATACCACCGGCGACTATGCCCTTGCTCTGCGCGAGCTCCTCACCCACAGACGAATCTCTGGTTCTAATGATCAGCTGCCGCTAATTGTTGACTCCGAGCGAGGACTCGGAAGGCCGGTGAGAGCAATTGAAGCGGCGAGCGGAATTGACCGATCAAAGCTGGAGGTTGGGGTCCGGATTAACCTTGCAATTGCCCTGAGTGGAGCAAGGCTTGATCTGGGTCAAACTCAGCAGGCTTTGCAGGAGCTTGAGATCAAAGAGCTCAGCCCAAACACCGTTTTTGAGCAATCTCCGCTTTTGTTCCGCTCCTATGCAGAGCTGCTTAGGGAGCTGGGGAAAGACCCTGGAGACTGGGACCGTTGGGCTGATTTGGCAGACAAGGCCTTAGCAGAAGTGGATGGTGAGGTCATTGATCTCATCGAGGAGCTAAGCATCCCCGAAAAGAAGCCCGCCAGAAAGGCTGAGGCAAGGCCAGCGAGAAGGCCAGAGGGAAGGCCCGCAAGAAGGCCAGGCGATGCTGCTAGATAGTTTTGACTCACTGCTACTTGATCTAGATGGTGTTGTCTACAGAGGCAAGCAGGCAATACCTGGAGCTGTGGAAGCCATAAACCGCGCCCAAGAGCAAGGCAAGAAGATTGGCTACATCACCAACAATGCCTCCCGAACACCTGAGCAGATTGCTCAGCAGCTCAGAGAGTTTGGCCTAAGGGTTGAGGCAGAAGAGATTATTGGCTCCGCTAGGGCGGCAGCCAAGATTCTTGCCCAGCGCATCCCGCCAAGCTCCAAGGTCTTGGTAGTTGGCGGAGAGGGGCTTAGGTCCGAGGTATCCGAGCTCGGGTTCGAGTTGGTTGAGTCCGCAGCTGATTCTCCAGCCGCGGTGATTCAGGGGTTTAGCCCCGGTGTCGGTTGGGAGCATCTCGCCCAGGCAGCTTTTGCGATTCAGGCTGGGGCGATTTGGATTGCAACGAACCAGGACTGGACCATCCCTCTAGAGGCCGGCATTGCCCCCGGCAACGGAACCTTGGTTGGTGCCGTCCACACTGCCGTCGGTCAGCTTCCGGACTTTGCCGGCAAGCCGTTCAGGCCCATTTTTGATTCAGCCCTCGAGCAGCTGAACATTCAGTCACCGCTTGTTATAGGAGACCGACTCGACACCGACATCAAGGGGGCAATCGGTGCGGGGCTTCAGTCGGCCTGTGTTCTAACCGGTATTGCCACGAAAAAAGAGCTTCTCGGTGCGAAAAGTGATGAGCGTCCCACCTTCATCCTCCAGGACCTTACTGAGTTATTCCTCGACTACCCGCAACTCAAAACCACCAAGCGTGGGGTTAGTTGCAGGGGTAGCGAGGTAGAGCTACTTGGAGACAAGATCGTCTGCAGTTCTCAAAACCCTGAGGAATTGGACTCCCTCCGGGCCGCCACAAGCCTAATCTGGACTAGTGGCAGGCCAATATATGGTTTGCAGGTAGAGCAAGAATTGATGGGCTAGGTATTAGGTGGACCAGGACTACGAGGCTCGAATTCAAGAGATTGAAAAAATGGAACCAGAGGCTCAGATCGAGGCCCTGAAAAAGCTCGTGGCCGAGCTCGAGGAGCTGCTGGGTAGTTGAGGCTTGATGTAGCGCTCACCACCCGCGGTCTAAGTAGAAGCCGCAACCAAGCCGCAAGGCTCATTCAGCAGGGTTCAGTAACCGTCAATGGCGAAACCCAAACCAAACCTTCGCACCTTGTCACAGAGAGCGACTCGATAGAGGCCCACGTTGTCATGGCAGTCTCGAGGGCAGGTGGCAAGCTCGCCTTTGCTCTCGAGGAGTTTGGTATTACCCCAAAAGGGGTGTGTCTCGACATCGGTGCCAGCACCGGAGGTTTTACCGAGGTGCTCTTGGAAGCTGGCGCCGAGAAGGTCATAGCTATAGATGTTGGGCACGATCAGCTCTCACCCGAGTTGCAGCTTGATTCGAGAGTTGTGAACGTTGAGGGGACCAATGTCAGAGAGCTGACCCTGAGTCAACTCAAGAAGATAGCGCCGGAAAAACCCAGTCTGGTCGTTGTGGACTTGAG
>CAYGJH010000044.1:0-2530 GCA_964350385.1 uncultured Aquiluna sp.
GATAGATAGCCACCCACACTCCTCCAACCCCGGCCAGTTGCAATAGCTTTTGGTTCGGCTTTCTGGTTGCCGCGTAAATACCCGCAATCAACAGCCCGGTGACCAGGCCGCCGAGGTGGCCCTCCCATGAGATACCGGGGATGAAGATTCCCAAGGCGAAGTTGATGCCAACCAAAATAAAGATCTGTGAGGCATTGCCGCCCAGGCTTCGAATCACGACGAAGTAGGCGCCCATCAGCCCAAATAGCGCTCCAGAGGCCCCAACCACAGGTGTCTGCGGATTCGAAAGCCACAAAACCGCGAGCGATCCTCCAACAATCGAGGTCAAATACAGCGCCAGGAACCTAAAGGTTCCCAGCATTGGCTCCAGTGCTCTACCAAATATCCAGATCGCGTAGGAGTTGAAGAGGATGTGCATCGGGCCAGACCAGTCATGTACAAACCCACTGGTGAGCATTCTCCAGGGCTCAAAAGCCGCAAGCAGCGGGGCAAAGAAGAACTGATTGGTGAAGATGTAGCCAAGCGGTGAGATCTGGCCGAGCCAAATCAGGACATTCACAATCAAAAGCGCCGAGGTTATCGGCGCCTGCGAGGCTCTAGCCAGCCTTCTTGCCAATTTAGAGAGTTTCGATAGAGACCGAGGTAAGCACTACATCTTCAACTGGGCGGTCCTGACCGGCGGTCTCCACTGCTGCAATCTTGTCGACGATTTTCTTGCTCGCATCGTCCGCCACCTCACCAAAGATGGTGTGGCGACCCTGCAGCCAGGTGGTTGGCGCAACGGTAATGAAGAACTGACTACCGTTGGTGCCCGGTCCGGCATTTGCCATGGCGAGCTTGTAGGGCTCTGCGAAGTTGAGCTCGGGGTGAATCTCGTCCTTGAACTGGTAGCCGGGGCCTCCCATTCCGGTTCCGGTTGGGTCACCGCCCTGGATCATGAAGTCTGGGATGATGCGGTGGAAGATTACGTTCTCGTAGAGAGGTCCGGTCTTCATCTCGCCGCTCTTGGGGTCGCGCCATTCGATGGCACCCATTGCGAGACCCTCGAAGTTCTCGACTGTTTGCGGGGCGTGCAGGCCAAAGAGGTTGACCTTGATGTCGCCGTGATTGGTGTGCAGGGTAGCTACTGAGGTGGGATTTGTCATTGCTCCATTGTGTCACGAATCGGGTGCTTGATATTTGCTGAACAGTTGTTTAGTATTTGAACATGCGTTCAGCCGAGACGACCAGGGAGCAGCTACTCAAGATTGCCGTTGAGATGTTCGCCGAGAACGGTTTTGCCGGCACCTCTTTAAGGTCCATTGCCAAAAAAGCAGGGGTCTCGCCTGCGCTCTTGATTCACCACTTTGGTACCAAGGAGGCCCTTATAAAAGAGGCCATCTCGGAGACCCTCGGTGCTTGGGTTGCAGGCGAGAAGGCGGCGATGCTCGATGACGAGTCGAAGCAGCTACAGAACTGGCGGGCGCTCATGGAAAAGGGGACTACCCCCCTGAACTTCTTTAGGCAGGTGCTGCTTGCCGGAGGCGAGTATTCCCAGCGGCTCTTTGACGCAGCTGTCAGCGAGTCAGAGGTCCTACTTGATCAAATGAAACAGGCGGGGCGGCTTAGAGACATCAGCGACAAACAAACCACGGCCCTGATCATGACAGTCAGTGGCCTGGGGTCAGTGCTCTTGATGAGCCAAATAGAGAAATCCATGGGAGGACCAATCAGCTCAGATCACGTGGCATCGAGGCTGATGAATTCCAATAACGAGATGTTGCGGGACGGAATATTCATTCCGGCCGGCAAAACTAAAAAGAAAGCAGGTAACTAATGGCTGCAATTGCCATTTCTGGCCTCGTCAAGACCTATGGCAAGCAAAATGCCGTGGACAACTTGACGGCCAACATAGCGAAAGGGCGAATCACGGGCTTTCTAGGCCCCAACGGCGCCGGAAAATCGACGACGCTTCGTTGTCTTGTGGGGCTATCGGCCCCAACAAGCGGCACGGCTCTGATCTATGACAAGCGCTATCGCGACCTTGATAACCCGCTTAGCCAGGTCGGGACGGTCCTTGATAGCCGAGGCTTCCACCCAGCACTTACTGGGAAGCAAAACCTAAGGGTTGTTGCCGCAGCGGCCGGAATCCCAGACTCAAGGGTTGACGAAGTTCTTGAGATGGTCGAGCTCAAGGACGCTGCTGGAAAGCGCATGAAGAACTACTCGCTGGGCATGAAGCAGCGACTGGCACTAGCGGGAGCGATCCTGGGAGACCCAGAGATTCTCATCCTCGATGAGCCAGCCAACGGCTTGGACCCTGCGGGCATTGCCTGGCTGAGGAAGTTTTTGAGAAAGCTTGCGGAGGGTGGCAGGACAATCCTGGTTTCCTCACACCAGCTCGCTGAGATGCAGAACACCGTGGACGACGTGCTGATTATCAACAAAGGCAAGCTCATTGCCTCTGGCTCGATGAAGGAAGTCATCGGAGACGGAAGCTTAGAAGACGCCTTCTTGGCGCTAACTGGAGGTGAGCTCTAATGGGAGCACT
>CAYGJH010000045.1:0-2360 GCA_964350385.1 uncultured Aquiluna sp.
TGGTGGCAGCTGAACTGGTATGAGAACTACGACATCTATAACCCAGGCGGCACACCAACGCTGAATGTTTGGCCATTTGACCCAGGTCAACACCCCTTTGGGCAGGACACTCTGGGCAAGGACATCTTTGCTCGGGTAATGCGCGGTATTCAGCAGTCGCTGATCGTGGTGTTTATCGTTGGGCTGCTCTCCACGGTCATTGGAACTATCGTTGGCGCGCTCGCCGGCTACTTCCGAGGCTGGCTGGACACGCTGTTGATGCGTGCCACCGACGTGGTAATCATCCTTCCGATTTTGGTTGTGGGTGCTGTGCTGAGCCGCAGCTTCGGTGGCGACGCTGTCAGCCTCGCGCTTTTGCTCGGTGCGCTGGCTTGGACAGGTCTTGCAAGGCTTGTGAGGGCCGAGTTTTTGGCGCTCAGAGAACGCGAGTTTGTTGATGCCGCTAGGGTCGCGGGAGCCAAAAACTCTCGCATCATCTTCAAGCACATCCTGCCAAACACCATCGGTGTCATCGTTGTAAACGCGACCCTCTTGATGGCAGCTGCCATCTTGATTGAAACATCGCTTAGCTTCCTTGGGTTCGGAATTGTGTCTCCCGATATTTCTCTTGGCCAGATCATCAGCGAGTACAACGAGGCCTTTAGGACTAGGCCGTGGCTGTTCTGGTATCCGGGATTGTTCATCGTGGTGATTGCGCTTTGCATCAACTTCATCGGTGATGGTCTGCGTGATGCTTTTGATCCGCGTCAGCGGAGACTACCCAAGTCTGGTGGGGCTATCTCTGAGCTCAAGCAGCTGATTGCAAAGCGCAGGGGGAACTAATGCTAGAGACTCAGCGCGGTAGCCACTACCAGAATCGCAATTGCGGCAATCTTGCCAAGGTTCCAACGACTGAGAACCTCACCGCTTTGTTCTCTGCGCTGCTCCCAGAGGCGTCGGATATGAGCAGCAGCAGCTCCAGAGTCGCTAGTGACAAGGTCGCCAGGGCGCACGGTGCCGGCGATGTAGGTGCTTTCGGGGAGGTGCTGTCCCTGGTCACGGGAGGCGAAGATGCTGCTGTGGCGTCCGGGAGCTGGAGCACCCCAAGCGGTGATCTTGCCACTTTCGGTGGTTATGGCCAATGCCCAGCGAGTGTCGATGAGCTTTATGGCACCCCAACCAATCTGGTGCTCCCTGAAGACGTTTACAACCTTGACTCCGTCTTCTCCAACTTCAACTCTGGGAAACCAAAAGAGGAGCAGCGCTATAGCCACTATCAGCGCGACACCAGGCAGGGAGATAAGTGCGACAGCGAGCCCCTCGCCCACAAGAATTACCACCCAGGCAAGAGCCATGATGACACTGCTTGCGAGAGCGATGGCCCTGCCGGATCTGGATCTGAATACCTGCACGCCAGAAGTCTTGCATGCTGGCAGGAGGTTTTGAGCTTTGGATAAATCAAAACCAATCATTGAGGCCAGCGAGCTCTCAGTCGACTTCTGGGTCGACGGGGAGTGGGTAATGGCCGCAAGCGGTGTTAACTTCAGCGTGAAGCCGGGGGATGTGCTTGCAATAGTGGGTGAGTCTGGCTCCGGTAAGTCGACATCCGCGATGAGTCTTTTGGGCCTTCTGCCCGTCAACGGAAGGGCTTCGGGCTCTGTGAAGCTGCAGGGTGAGGAGCTAATTGGAGCAGACAAGAAGCGGCTTCGTGAGATTAGGGGCAAGGAGATAGCGGTTATCTTCCAGGAGCCGATGACTGCGCTGAACCCCGTTTACACCGTTGGTTTCCAGATTGTCGAGGCTCTCCAGGTCCACTTCAAGTCAATGACCAAGGCTCAGGGCAAGGTGAGAGCCCTAGAGCTGCTGAAGATGGTGGAGCTGCCCGATCCCGAGAAGGCTTTCAACTCCTATCCTCACGAGCTCTCGGGTGGTCAGAGGCAAAGGGCCATGATTGCTCAGAGCATCTCCTGTGATCCACAGCTACTGATTGCCGACGAGCCGACCACCGCGCTCGATGTGACTGTCCAGGCAGAGATTTTGAACCTGATGCGGGATCTCAACAAGCGCCTGAACTCCGCTGTAATTCTCATCACCCATGACATGGGTGTCGTGGCAGAGCTTAGCGATTTCATGATTGTCATGAAGGACGGTGTAGTTGTTGAGACCGGCACCACCTTTGATGTCTTCAAGACTCCCAAGCACCAATACACCAAGGACCTACTTGCCGCAGTTCCCAAGTTGGGAGCCGCCGAGACCAAGCCAGTAATTGAGCGCAAAGAGTCTGAGCAGCCTGTGCTTCGCATGAGGGGGCTCAACATCGAATACCCCAAGCGCGGCAAAGTTCCTGCGTTTTTGGCCGTCAAGGATGCCGACTTGGATAT
>CAYGJH010000046.1:0-1907 GCA_964350385.1 uncultured Aquiluna sp.
GCCAGGTTCTAATCGCAGGCGGTGAGTACTCTGAGCGACTCTTCGACGCTGCGGTGGCTGAGTCCGAGACCCTTCTTGGCCAAATGGAGGCAACCGGCAAGCTCAAAGAGGTCTCGGATAGAAAAACAACCGCTCTACTAATGACAATAAGCGGGCTTGGCTCGGTTCTCTTTATGGACCACATCGAGAAGACCCTCGGCGGACCAATTGCATCAGAGCCGGTTGCGACCAGGCTCATGAACGCCAACAACGAGATGTTGCGGGACGGTATCTTTAGCCCGTCCGGCACTACAAATAAGAAAGCAGGTAACTAATGGCTGCAATTGCCATTTCTGGCCTGGTCAAGACCTACGGGAAACAAAATGCCGTGGACAACTTGACGGCCAACATAGAAAAGGGGCGAATCACGGGCTTTCTAGGTCCCAACGGCGCCGGAAAGTCGACGACGCTTCGTTGTCTTGTCGGGCTATCAGCCCCGACCAGCGGAACCGCTCTGATCTACGACAAGCGCTATCGCGACCTGGACAACCCTCTGAGCAAGGTTGGAACCGTGCTTGACAGCCGAGGCTTCCACCCGGCACTCACCGGCAAACAAAACCTCAGGGTTGTCGCCGCTGCCGCCGGAATACCTGACACCAGGGTGGATGAGGTGCTTGAAATGGTGGAGCTCGGTGACGCTGCCGGAAAGCGAATGAAGAATTACTCACTGGGAATGAAGCAGCGCCTCGCGCTTGCTGGGGCGATCCTTGGTGATCCAGAGATTCTTATCCTGGACGAACCCGCGAACGGCCTTGACCCCGCGGGTATCGCCTGGCTTAGGAAGTTCCTGAGAAAGCTTGCCGAAGGCGGGCGGACAATCCTGGTCTCCTCTCACCAGCTAGCTGAGATGCAGAACACCGTGGACGACGTAATCATCATAAATAAAGGCAAGCTGATTGCCTCTGGCTCCATGAAAGAGGTAATTGGAGACGGCAGCCTTGAAGACGCCTTCTTGAAACTGACGGGAGGGGAGCTCTAATGGGAGCACTACTGAAATCTGAGTGGCGCAAGCTCATCTATGCTCGCGCCCACTGGGGACTATTGATCGCAGGAATTCTGATTGCAGGTCTTGGCACCGCGGTAACACCGGTGATCCTTGATAACCCCGACTCGGGATTTGGGTTGGGATTGGACCAGACCCAAACCGTGGACGCGGTCTACGCCAATGCCATCTCGGCCTATTTCTTCGCAATCATCATCGGCATCATGTTGATGTCGGGTGAGTTCCGCCACGGAACAGCCGTTGCAACCT
This sequence comes from uncultured Aquiluna sp., assembly GCA_964350385.1. Lineage (GTDB taxonomy): Bacteria > Actinomycetota > Actinomycetes > Actinomycetales > Microbacteriaceae > Aquiluna. The sequence continues at coordinate 1,292 of CAYGJH010000046.1, forward strand.
TCCTAACCGCTCCAAAGCGCGGCACAGTCCTTGCCACCAAGCTGGCCATCGCTGCTATCGGCGGCATGCTTGTAATGGTGATCTCGACGGCTGCGGGTCTCGCTGGAGGTTGGGTAGCTCTCTCGTTCTTCCCAGATGCTGCAAGCCCGACGAATGAGGTCTTCATCAACACCATGCTCGCCGCTGTAGTTTCCGGAGCAATCCTGGGAATCGTTGGGGTTGCGCTAGGAACGTTGGTTCGAAACCAAATGCTTGCCATCACTGGAGCACTTTTGTACCTGTTCGTGATTGACCCAATCTTGTTGGCTTTGGCACCGGATGCAGGAAAGTACCTACCAGCAGGACTCATTACAGCCATGCTGGCTCTAGATATTGAGGCGCCGGAGTTTGGTATCGACACCACCGCCTACCTACCGCCGCTAACCGCGACGGTGGTGCTGCTGGGCTATGGTGCTGTGTTTGCCACTTTGGCAATCGCTACGAGCCTTAGGCGAGACATCGAATAATCGAATATGAAGGGGCGGGCCGGGGAAACTCGGCCCGCTTTTTTATAGCCCCTTAGGCTTCAGGTACTTTTGGGCTAGTGCGCTCAGAAAATCAAAAACCAGGGCAAGAA
>CAYGJH010000047.1:0-1870 GCA_964350385.1 uncultured Aquiluna sp.
CCTGCCCTTTACGACGGGGAGCTTGGGTAGGGGCACCCTAAGAGAATAGTGGCTCAGCGATGAGCTCAGAACCCTGAACCCCACCTGGAATCGCGAACACACCGGACCCGATTGGCACAGTCCACTTGTTGAGTAGGTCCAGCTTCTCGAGCCGTCTTTGAATCGGCAAGAACTGCTTTGAGATATTCCTCTGGTAGGCGGTCCAAAGGAGCCCCACATCCATCGTGCCGCGCTCATTCATGCCATTGTCATAGCTGAACGGCCGGCGGAAGATTCGCTCGCCCTCGGCCGCTGGCGCAGCTCTTCTGATGTGCGCAAACTCTGGAATGACTAGCAAGCCGTTGGGGTGCCTTGCGCCAAGATCAGGCACATCTGTTTCCTCGGTTCCGGTCAGTGGTGCACCATTTGAAAGCTTGCGCCCGATGACCTCCTCCTTCGAGGGGGTCCCGAGCTGGTCCCAGGTATCAAGCTGCATAGCGATTCTCCGGAACACCATCAGTGTTCCTCCCCTAATCCACTCAGGGCCCTCTTCTATCCACACCACCGAATTGAAGTCCTCCGAGCCAAGCTCTGGGTTTGCGGTGCCATCGACCTGACCCATTAGGTTTCTGTGGGTCAGCCCAGCGGGAATCATTCCCGGTGAGTGCGCAAAACCTGGCTGCACCCACCTCACCGAAGCAAAGGGCATCGAGTCTCTTACCAATCCCCTTGTCCCATGCGCCAGCACAACTGGATCATCAGCGGCAATGTGAATTAGAACGTCACCGCCCGAGTAGCGATCCTCCAGCTGGTCCACACCAAAAGCTGGCAGCTCGGCAAATCCTGCGGGTAGCTGAGAGTTGAGGCCGAGCTTCGCGAAGAGGCTGGGTCCGAAGCCGACGTAGGCGGTGAACCTAGCGGCCCCTATCGCAAGCTCCGGCGCGGGGTCAGCAAGCACGGGTTCACCTTGGGTGAGCCTGGAGATGTCATCGGTGAGCAGTCGCATCCAGCGCAGCATGTCTGCCTTGGTGACGCTCTCTTTAATGTCTAAGGCCACCATGTTTGTAACGGCTTGAATTTCTAGCTCGATGCCGCTCTGATGGGGACCAAAGAACCGTTCTTCTCTATTGGCCGCAAAGGTTTCTAGGTTTTGCTGGGCAGCCATGTCTGCAGCGGAAGCTCCAGCAACAGCGCCCACTGCACCAGCTGCCGCAGCTGCGGCACCGCTTGCAAGAAACCCTCTACGCGAAACCAATTAGTCGTCCGACTCCATCTCGCCGCTGTGGTACTCCTCGTCGCCGCCTTCGGCCGGCTTGGCAACTACTCCATCAACGGTTATGTCTTCTGCACCATCGAAATCAAAGGTAACCGAGATTTCTTCCCCGGCCTCAAGGTCGTCGGTGAGCATCATAAGCATGAGGTGATTGCCACCGGGCTCTAGAACGATTGACTTCCCGGCTGGAATAGTGAGTCCACCATCAATCTCCTGCATCTTCATCTCGCCTCCGATCATGCTCATCTCATGAACCTCAACAACCGCTGCAATCTCCGTGGTTCCCCCAACCAGCACCACGTCTTGAGAAGTGTTATTTGTCAAGGTTCCGTAGACGGCGGTCATACCTCCCTTGGTGCTCATCTCAGAGGACTTAACCCAGAGATCCTGGGCGACCACCTCGCCAGAAGAGGCACAGCCCGAGAGTAAAAGGGCAATTGAAACAAAAAGTAGGGAGATCTTCCGCATTTCTTTTCCTAGATGTCAGTGTCTGGGCGCATAATTCTTGAGCCTCGAGCACTAATTCTACAGTTTGTAGAACTTAAGTTTTTGGAAATTGGGTAAACAAGTCCCGACACGCGGGAGTTATTACCGCCTTAAAGTTCAAGTTGTGGGTTA